>DAOLDD010000016.1:0-71513 GCA_035327585.1 Kiritimatiellia bacterium
GACGGCATGAAATGCCGTCGCTACAGCGGTTCATGACAAAACTTTTGAGAATTACCCTATTCGAATCCGAGTGCAAAGGTCAGAGCCTCCTGCACCTGTTTCATTTGGTATTGCGCAAGCGTAGTGATGTGGGCGCCAAGCTTTGCTTTTGAAACAGTTTGGAGGTGATCGCAGTTAATCGCGCACTCCTTAAGCATTCCATCATCCGGCGATAAAATGACTTCGCTGGGAATGTTTCGGATCGTTTTGGTTATAGGTGCAATCGTTACTTCGCCCAAATATTGAATGACGGAGTTTCGTGTTAGTATCAGCACCGGACGATTTTTGTCGGGGCTCTTAAATTCATACCACCGAATTTCCCCGCGCTTCATTCATCGCCCCATTTATGTTCGGTTTCCCAGGCAGAAAACTCGCCGGGAGAGACTGGTTTATTCCGATATCCTTGACGATGTTTGTCTTCGAGTTCTTGGGTGCGGACCTGCTTGATTGCACTCCAAAGTGCATCTCTGGTAAAGGCGGAGCGGGTTGTTTGTAGTCGCTTTACTACGCCGTCAACTTGGGTCACAAGCTCTTCATCTAAAGTCATTTGAACTGTTTTCATGGACGAGACCCCCGAATAGCTATACATATACACATAATAGTAGCTATTGTCAATTTCCTCTTTGGGCCAACGCCCACTCGGCCAACATTCCCTTTTCCACGCCTCCGCCGGATTGGGAGTTGTGTCCGTCAAGTTCTGCAAATTGATCTGGGCCTTGGTAATTCCATGAACGCACAGGCCGCGAAGGGCCGTAGGCCCGTCGCGGCCCGGACGGAGCCGGGACCTCCGGAAGCAGCGTTATTCCATCGGCTCTTCGCGCCAGAAGACGGGGACGATGGAATTGTCGGCGACTTGCAGCACGGCCCAGATGCCGGCGCGGACGCCCTGTACTTCGCCCATGGACACGAGGCGCACGAATTTGGTGTCGCGCACGGTCAGCCACTTCGCGATTTCGGGCTTCATGCCCAGGATTTCGTTGAGGTCGCGGATGCCGTCGTCCAGCGTGCCCTCCACCCCATCGAGGCCAAGCCGCAGGCGCTTGATGTCCTGCAATACGATGTCGTCCATGTCGCAAATCGCGAGCAGTTCGTCGTCGCCCGCGTCGTTCACGTCGATCTTGCCGTCGCCCCACACCGTCAACTTGTGCGCGATCCCGCGCATCGGTGGATCCTCCGGATTCGGCGAGGGGCCGCCGTACACGATGGCGTCCGTCCAGCCCTTGATGAGCCGCAACTCGTCGACCGTTTCCAGCGGCGCGTTTTTCACCTTGTAGCCGCGCTCCTTGTAGAACGGGTCGTCCGATTCCGCGCCGTTCGTCCGGTGCAGGTCGTCTTCGTCGATCCAATCCAGCAGCGCATCAATCAGTTCATCGTACAGTTCCGGCGGCACATCCGCCTGGTCGAGCAACTCTTCAAGGATGCACCGCGCGCCGGGGTCGGTCGCCGCCTGCGTCGCCAGTACGTTGATGTTCCAGCGGCGGGGTTCCGGGAGGATCGAGAGCACGAAGGCGCCCTCGCCCAATTCCTTCCGATGATTGGAAATGCCCATGCCGAGGTGCTGGAACCGGTGCGCGAGCTGCACCATCTCCTCGTCGTCCTTCGGCTTCAGCGTCAACTCGCCCGCCTCGCCGGAATCCACCTGCTTCGTCATCAAGACCTTCGCCCACTCCACACCCGCTTGCGCGAGATATTGCGCCTTCGTGCGCTTGCGGATGTAGGACGCGATCTCCGCCTCGATCCGCATGTCAAACGCCATCGATGAAATCAACATCGCCAGGATCATAAGCGTCCACAGCGCCACGATGAGCACGGAACCCTCGCGCCGCGCAGGAGCGCGGAATGACGAAGGGGGGAAATGACGAATGACGAATGCGGCGTCATTCCGTTGCCCTCCCCCCCTCTCGCTCGCGTCTGAATGGGCTTTCGTCATTCCGTCATTCATTCTTCCGTCTTCCGTTTTCTTATTGCCCGCTGATGATGCTCGTCCGCGGCCGGTCCGTGGACCCGCCGGGATTCCCGGCGTCCGTGCGCGGACGCTCGCGTCGTTCCGCGCGATTCCCGCCCTGTGCCGCCGCGGGCGCGCCGGGCTGGCCGGTCGCCACCGGAGTCGTGCTGGTCACCGCCGGGCCGAGTGGAATCTGGATCAGCCGGCTGATTTTCATCGGCGGCTCGTACCGCTCCGGCGGCGTCATAAACAGCGTGACCTCGACGAGGCCGGGGATTTTATTGGTGTCCTCCCACTCGTCCTCCCAGCGCTCCTCCTCCACGTTCCACACGCGGACGTTGAGCCCTTGGACGCGCGACGAAATCGGCCAGCCGTCCACATCCCGCTTTTCGATCTCCTCCGCCAGGTGCGGAAACGCGCGCACCGTGAACGCGTCGCCCCCATTCGGCCCGGGCTCCACGGACACCATGATGCGATGCAGTCCCTGCGCGAGCGGCGAATCCGGCGGGATGAACGCCGTGCCTGACGTGACCCAACTGACCTCGTCGTTGTCGCCCCGATTCTCCAGCCAGAATCCGTAGCGCTCGGGGCGCAGCGGAAAATATGCCGTCGACCGCAGCGCCGAGACGAGTTGGTCGATCACAAAATCGCCATGCCGCACCTCGTCCACCACCTGCGCGCCGCGCCGCCACGCCTTCAACACCGACGCAAAACTCTGCCACACGATGGTGAACGCCACCGCCACCACCGTCAGCGCCACCAGCAGCTCGACGAGCGTGAAGCCGCGGGAGGGGCGAGGCGGGATACGGGAGGCGGGCTGCGCGATGCGCGATGCGCGATGCGGGATACGAGATGCGAGATGCGAGATACACGATGCGCGGAATTCTTCCCATCCCGCATCCCGCATCCCGCACCCCACATCAATTCTTCTTCGGCCAATGCACATAGGTCACTACCGTCTCGGAATTTTCCTTGCCGCGTTCGGACCACGAAATTGTTGTCGTCACCAGCCAGAGCCCGTCCTCCTCCTCGCCCACCTCCGCCACCTCGCGACGCCAGCGGTATTGGCTGTATTCCCCTGAAAAACTGCCCTGCCCCGCCGCGTCCTCAATCTCCTCCTCGACCCAGATCGGCTTCTCCAGCTCCACGCGCCCGAACAGCTCGCGCGTCGTCTCCAAGCTGCGCACTTTGCGCACAACCGCGATGCAGCGCGACGCCGCCGCGATCAGCATCGTCAGCCCCGTCCCGAGGATCACCAGCGCCATGAGCACTTCGACCAGGCTGAGGCCGAGCCGACGGCGAAGACGCGATGCGCGATGCGCGATGCGCGATACGGGATGGGCCAGATTTCGTGCATCCCGCATCCCGCATCCTGCATCCCGTATCCCGAGCCGCCTATTCAAACTTCACCTCCGCATCCCCGCTCAACCCGTCGATGCGGACGAGGGCGCGCTTGCCGGCCTTGTCCTCCAACTCGATTTCAAAGCCCTCGCTCATGCCGTTCGGGAAATAGTTCACCCAGTAGACGTCTTCCAGCACCTGGCCGGAGGAAGAGGCCCGGAAGGCGGCGATTTTGACATCGGACGGCAACGCCTTGCTCAAGTCGACGGTGATCGCCGCGGCAGTTGCCTCGCCCGGCTCGCCCGCGGGCGTCGCCCGGTCGGACAGGAAGCGATCCCGGCCGGCCGTCGCCGAACGATCCGCCATCGAAACCACGTCAATCGAACCGCTGACCTTGTCGAAGAGGATCGCCATGTAACGCTGCTTCAGCACCGACATGCTGCGCGCGTATTTCGCGGTCATCACCACCTGCCGCGTCGCCGACCGCAACTGCGAGCCCTGGAAGGAACGGGAAAACAGCGGCACCGCGATGCCCGTCGCGATCAGCGCAATTGCGACCACGAGCAGCAGCTCGATCAGGGTGAAGCCGGAATGACGAATGACTGAATGACGAAATCCTAATGACCAAGGACCGGATTCTTTCCTTTCGTCATTCGTCAATTCATCATACGCCATTTCATCATTCGCCATTTCCCTACGGCGTGCCCGTACTCCAGTTCGTGATGTCGTCCCCGCTGTCCACGCCGTCCGGGCCCAGCGACTTCAAGTCGAACGAGCCGGTGTTGTTGTTGCCGGGGCTGCTGTAGATGTAGTCGTTCCCCCACGGGTCCTTCGGCATGCCCTTCTCGAGGTACGGCCCGCGCCACGTGCCGCCGCTGCCGCCGGGGTTCTGCACCAGCCCGGACAGCGCGGACGGGAACTGGCCCATGTCCAACTCGTAGAGGCGCAGCGCCGTGCTGATGTTCTCAATGCCCGCCTTCGCGGCCGAAATTTGCGACTGGCGCACGCGCCCGCCGAGCCGCGGCACCGCGACGCCGACCAGGATGCCGATGATGACAACCACGAGCAGGACTTCGATCAGGGTGAAGCCGCCGCGCGACGCGTGGCGGGCGATTCGAGGCGTGTTTTTATTCATCTTGCTTCTCCATTTAGCGACCGGTTACCGGTCACCGATTACTGGTCACTGGTTACCGGGCCTGGTCACTTGATATTCAGCCCACTCGTCAGGTCAAACACGGCCAGCAGCATGCTGATCGCGACGAAGCCGACGAGCACGGCCATCAGTACAATCATAAGCGGTTCGAGGATCGTCGTGAAGACCTTTACGTTGCGGTCCAGCTCATCGTCGTAGCGGCGGGCGATGTGGCCGAGCGCGCCGGGCATGTCGCCGGACTGCTCGCCGACGGCCAGCATGTCGGTCAGCAGCGGCGGGAAGACCTTGCCCGCGGCGAGCGGGCCGGAGATCGTCGACCCGTCGGTCACGCGCTCGCGCGCCTCGCGGATTTGCTCGGCGATGATCTGGTTGCCCATGCTGTCCTGCACGATGCCGAGCGCCTGCAACACCGGCACGCCGTTGTGCAGCAGTGCGCCTAGCGTGCGCGCGAACTGCGCGTAGGCGTTCGCCGTGACGATGCGCTTGAACACCGGCACCCGGAGCTGGAACGCGTGCCATTGGAGGCGGCCCTCCGGCGTCGCGATGTGGCGGCGGATGAAGAAGATGATCAGGCCGATGACAATCAGGATCAGCCAGCCCCAGTTAAGCAGCAGCGAACTCGTGCCGATCAGGATGCGTGTCGGCAGCGGCAGCGTGCTGCCCAGTTCCATGAAAATCGTGGAAAAGCGCGGCACAACGAAGATCATCGTGAACACCATCGTCAGCAGGCCGACCGACAGCACGAAGCCCGGATAGACCAGCGCCATCGACACCTTTTCGCGCGCCGCCTGCACACGCTCGTAGTGGACGCCGACCCGCTCCAGCGCGTCCGCCAGCTTGCCGCTCGCCTCGCCGGTGCGGACCATGTTGACGTAGAGGCTGCTGAACGTCTCCGGCCACAGCGCGAGCGCGTCGGACAGGCTCGTGCCGCGGATGATTTCGTCGCGCAACGCCACGACGATCTGGTCCTGGCCCTTCCCCGTATGGCGTTGGGAGAGCGTGTGCAGCGCGCTGCCGAGCGTCATGCCCGACGCAATGAGGTCGCTCAGTTCGCGCGTGAACATCAGCGTCTCGCGCAGGTTCATGCGCGGGCGCGCGTTCAACTTCAGGACGAAGCGGGGGGCCTTCTTTTTCTTTTCCGATTTGCCGGCGCCCGTCTTCGCGGCAGTCGGCGCGGCGCCCGTCGCATCCTTCACGGAAATCGGCGTGAGCCCCTGGCGCTCCAACTGCAACAGCGCCGCGCGCTTGTCAGCGGCCTCAATCGTGCCGGACGCGCGTTCGCCGTTCATGGAACGGGCGGTATAGGAGAAGCGGGCCATGGAGGGGTTTCGGGTGTCAGGTTTCAGGTGGGGGTCAGCAGGCCATTCCTTTGTGCCTTCCCCTACGTTTCCGCCAAGGCCTCGTCCTCTTCGGAGACGCGCAGGACTTCCTCCAGCGTGGTGACGCCCTTGAGCGCCTTGGTCCAGCCGTCCTCGCGCAGCGTGCGCATGCCGTTGCGGATCGATTCCTGCTTGATGGCGCTGGACGAGGCGCGGCTGACGATCAGGGGGCGGATCGTGTCATTCACGTGCAGGATTTCGTAGATGCCCGTGCGCCCGCGGAACCCGGTGTTGCGGCACTCTTCGCAGCCGACGGCCTCCATGATCGTGCCCTCGGACAGACGCTCGATGGGGAAGCCGATTGTGCGCAAAAACGATTCATCGATGGTCCACGGGCGGCGGCAATGCGGACACAACCGGCGCACGAGGCGTTGCGCGACAAGGCCCTCGACGGACGACGCGATCAGGAACGGCTCGATGCCCATGTCGGTGAGCCGCGTCACCGCGCCCGCGGAGTCGTTCGTATGCAGCGTGCTGAACACGAGATGCCCCGTCAGCGCGGCGCGAATCGCGATTTCCGCCGTTTCCTTGTCGCGAATTTCGCCGACCATGATGACATCGGGGTCCTGGCGCAGGATGTGCCGCAGGCCGACCGCGAACGTCAGGCCGATTTCCGGCTTCACGTGAATCTGGTTCACGCCCGCCATTTCGTATTCGATCGGGTCCTCAATCGTCAGGATGCGCAGGTCCACCGAGTTGATCGTGTGCAGCCACGCGTAGAGCGAGGTCGATTTGCCGGACCCCGTCGGCCCGGTAACCAGCAGGATGCCGTGCGGCTTGTTGATCAGCTTGAGCAGGATCTTCGCGTCGCGGTCCTCCAGCCCCAGCTTGTCCATGCCCAGCATGCCGCTGGACCGCATGAGCAACCGCAAGCTCACGCTCTCGCCGTAAACCGTCGGCATCGTGGACACGCGCACGTCGATTTCCTCGCCGTGGATGCGCAGGCTGATGCGGCCGTCCTGCGGCAGGCGCTTTTCCGCGATATCCATGTTCCCCATGACCTTGATGCGGGAGATGATGGACGCTTGGAAGCGCTTGAGTTGCGGGGGCACCGGCGTCTGGTGCAACACGCCGTCGACGCGGTAGCGGATGCGCAGGTCCATCTCCTGCGGCTCGAGATGGATGTCCGTCGCGCGGTCCTTGTACGCCTCCCAGATGATCTGGTTCACGAACTTGACGACCGACGCCTCCTGGTCGAGTTCGCTGAGGTCCTGCTTGCCCAGGTCGTCCTCGACGGAGACCTCGATGCGGTTGTCCGCGATCATCTTGTCGAGCGTCTCCGCGCCGACGCCGTAGAGTTTCTTCGCGGCCTTGTCGATATCCGCCGCCGTGCTGAGCGCGAGGCGCACGCGCTGGCCGGACGCGAGGCGGAGCGCATCGATCAGGCCCGGCATGAACGGGTCGTTCGTCGCGACGCGCAGCGTGCCGTTCTCCATCGCGACGGGCATGACGTTGTATTGGAAGACCGCCTTCGTCGGCAGCTTCTCCAGCGTAGCCTTGTCGATCGTCAGGTCGCCGGGCCGGACATAGGGCAGGCTCATCGCGACGGCCAGCGCCTTGAGGAACTGGTCCTCGCGGGCGAAGCCGAGTTCGACCACGAGTTCCGTGATCGACTTCGTCGAGTTCTGCTGGCGCGCCAGCAGCTCATCAAGCTGCGGCGGCTGAAAAACCCCGCATTTCTCCAGGAGCGCGGCCAGTTTGTTTGGTGCGGTGACGGTCATGGTCGGGAGGAGAACATAAGCCCCCGCCCCCCACCCGGTCAAATGCCAACCCGGCGGCAGCCCAGGGGTATGCTCGTGCAAACGCGATGCGCACGCCCTAGGATTCAGCCATGAGCGCGCTGGAGGTGCTGGCTTTCCCCATAATTTTCCTGGGTGTCGCGGTTGCCCGCGCCGGGCCCCGGCTGTGCGTTCACGGCGGGCGGTTGTCGCTGCTGGTGCATGACTCCTGGTTTCACCTGCTCCTCGCCGATGCGATGCGGGCATCGGGCCACCGGGTGCCCCGGCGGATACCGGGGTTCCTGCTTTCCACCCACGTCGCCTATCCCCCGTTGCTGCACTATCTGCTGTCGTTTGCCGGACGGCGCGCGCGCGAGCGATTGGAACCCTGGCTGGGCGGCATCTGTGACGGGTTGACCGCGGTGGTCATTTACGCGGTGGCGGCCCACGGACTGCCAGGCGGCACGCCCGCGTGGGGCTGGGGCGCAACCCTGCTGTATACCGTCACGCCGGGCATGCTGGGCGTCGGGTGGGGGCCGCGCGCGCTCCACGGTACCCCCCGCGTGTTCGGGCAACTGCTGTTCGCGGGTTCGTCCTGTTGTTTCCTGCTCCACCGGGGGACGGGCAACATCCTTTGGATGGGGACTGCGATCCTGATCGGCAGCCTCATTGTCGTCGCGAGTCGTTTCACGGCGCAGGTCTTCGTGTTGGGCGCCCTGCTGCTCGCGGTAATTCTTCACGCGTGGAGCCCGCTGGTTTGGGCGGGCGCCAGCCTCGCCCTGTCTTTCGTTTGGTTCGGCGGCTACGCCCGGCAACTGGTCAAGGGCCACCTGCGCAGCCTCTGGATGCAGGCGGCATCCTTCCGCCGGGGCCGGTTTGACGACCCGGAAATCCAGCAGCGAAACCAATGGCGCGACCTTTTCGGGCTGCCCTGGTTCCTGCTGTTTGACCGGAATCGGGCGAGAAAAATTCTTCTACAGCGCAACACGTTTCTCCTGGCGCTCATCCAAATGCCCCTGCTGCCGGCCTATCTGCTCCTGCGCCCGTCCGCGCCATCGCCACCCTGGCTCCAGCCGCTTGAAGCTTTCCTGCTGGCGGGCGCCATCCTGTTCCTGCTCACATCGCTTCGCCCATTCCTGTTCCTCGGCGAAGCGGAGCGCTACCTGGAGCATGTCGTGCCGCTGGCCTGCGTGGCCCTCGGCGCGTTCGCCCGCGCACAACCCGGCGGCTGGACGCATCCCGGGATGTTGGCTCTGGCGGCCTTTTCCACCGCCGTATACATCGCGCTGGGCGTCGATTTCATCCGGCGTGCGCGCGCGAGCACCCCGCGTGAATCGACCGCGCGCGAGGTGCTCGACTGGATCACCCGCCATGCGCCCGAAGGCCGGTTCGCGGTCCTGCCGCGTTCGAACATGAACCTGCTGATCCCCTACTTTACCTCAGGCCAGACGCTCTTTGGCCAGTGGGCCAGGGGGGCCGATCCGGACATCCTCGCGCTGCGCGACCCCGCGTCGCCCGCCTTCGCACGCTGCCGCGACGCCCTCTTCGCGCGCTTTGATACCCACTTTGTTCTCACCACCCAACGCGCGCGGAACAGCCCGGGCATAGCTGAGCTGTTCGCGGCGTATCCGGTCGTCTGGGAAAACCAGCTCTACGCGATGCTCGCGGCGCGCCCGGTTGGCGCCGCGACAAAAATCGCCCGCTGATTGAAATACGAGAGAAAGCGGTCGCGGGTAATCAGGACGGGTTGCGCGCACTGCGCCGGGTCGACCAGTGGATCGGTGATCGCGACCGATTCCGTCGCGCCGTTAAACCCGTAACCATGCACGACGACCTGGTGGTTTTGCCGATTCGCGCCAAAGCCCGGCTTCACGCTCGCGATCAGCGGCGCCCCCGCATCCAAAACCTGCCGCACCGAAAACCATGCGCGCACCTCGCCCGGCGCATCCGGTTCCCGGTCCGTCTGGTTTCGCACAGCCGCCACCTGCTCCAGGGTGTACCCCTCGTGCCGCGCGAGCCAGCCCGGATCGCGACCCGGCGCGCGCCAGTTGCGCCGCCAGGCAAGCAGCCCGCTCGCGGAAAACAAACGAACCTGCGCGACATGACGCCAGTGTCCGTTTTCATCGCGCCCGCCCGCTCGCAACAGCGCACCGCGGATGAAATCCAGCGCGAGCGGACGATTCGTGCTGGCCAGCACCATGGCGACCGCGGCAATCGCGCAACTGGTCCTGCGCTCGTGCTCGGGCAAGGGATGCCGGGGATCGAGTTGCCAGATCGGATCAATCGGCAGCACATGCATTCCAGGCATTGACTGCAACAAGTCAGCCATGCCCCAAAGCTAACGCAAACCCGCCCGCGAGCTCAACGGAAAGTCGGCGACGCGATTCTGCTTTGCCCGCGCGCGCGGCGCGTTACGCTTCCACCCAATACCCCACGAGGAACACATGAACAGCGTTCACCACATCGCCTTCAACTGCCGCGACCGGGCGGCCCAGGAAGCCTTCTACACCCGCCACTTCGGGTTCCAGCGCGCACGCGTCTTCAACGCGGACACCCCGGACGAGTTCGTGATGCTGCGCCTCGGCGCCACCTGCCTCGAACTGTTCCAGGCGAAACCGGACGCCGCCGCGCACCGAGGCAGCGAACAGGCCGTCGGCTTCAAACATCTCCCCTTCGAGGTCCCCGACATTGAGGCCGCCGTCCGCGGCCTCACCGCCGACGGCATCCACGTCGACAAGATCATCGATTGCGGCGCCCTGCTGCCCGGCCTGAAGGTTTGCTTCTTCAATGACCCCGAGGGCAACCGCCTCGAATTGATGCAGGGCTGGCGGGATCAATCATAAATAAGCACGCGGTCCGAAAGAACCCGGAGAAAGCCCGCCGCCACGGCATGTTTGCGTCCGACCCCGCCGGCGGCAGGGGGCTCCTATACCAAACGGCGCTTGCGATTCGCGACTGGCGGGCTGTTCTCCGGTGAATCTTTGAGCGGCAATCAGCTCTGGCCGGGCTTCGCCGAACGGGTGTCGACGACGCCGTGGCCGGATTCCGCCCAGCCATCGAGGCCCTGCGGATATTTGACCACGTTTTCGTAACCGAGCCCGATCAGGCGCGCCGCGAGCGTGTCGCTGGCGGGGCACTTTTCGTTGCTGCAGTAGGTTACGATGGACGCGGCCTTGTCCGGCAACGCGGCGACGATCTGCTCGTCGGTCGACTCGGCGCTCATGGAAATCGCGCCCGGCAGGCGGCGTCCGTCATCCCACTTCGCCGTGCGCGCGTCGATCAGGGTAAACGCCGCGCCGCTTTGGATCTTCTGGTTCAGCGCCGCGGTGTCGATCTTGCCGACCTTCACCTTGTCGATCTTGGCCTCGGTCCCGCAGGCCGCCTTGTCGACCGCGCAGGCGGCTTTTCCGGCTTTGTCCGCCTTGTCGGCCTTCGCGCCCGACCAACCGCAGGCCGCACCGCCGCCCGCATACGCCGCGGCCGCCAGCCCGGCGGCCACCACACCAACCCATACGAATTTCGTCATGGCAACTCCTCCTGTTTGCTTTTCCTTCCGTCGCCCCAGGCACGGGGAACTTACGGACAATCGTATACGACCCACGCAGGCGGCCGGGCGTTCAAAATTTCGCACGCGCAAAGAACGATTCCATGTCGGTGAACCCGTACAGGCTCATGTGATCGAAAGAAAGAACAAGGGCATCCAGCCTTTCTCGAAACGTTTCCTGCCACGATGCGGGCGGCGCACCCAGCGCCTGACCGCGCTCCGCATTCGCGAAGTAGCCCAGCGTAATATGCGGGACAAAGCACGCGGGCGGCTGAATGCCGAACGCGGCGGACAACTGTCCACAAAGCAGGCGCCGCGCCGAAGCAAACGCATCGAGGCGCGCGGCGGCATCCGGGTCCGCGGCCTTAAGACAGGCGACGATCGAGATGCCGGACCAGTTTGCCAGGCGGTCAAACGCGAGGCGAATGCCCCAATCCCTTTTGCGCACCAGGGTCGATTCATTCATCAACTGCGCGAATGGATTGTCAGCGCAGACCGACTCCGGCAACTCGCGCAGAAAGCGGCGCAAGGCGTCGCGATAATGCTCCGCCACCCCCTCCACGTTGTCGGCATTGCCCCCGTCACACGCCGTCACATGGTACGACCGCGGCGCGAGAGGAAAGAAGAGATGCCGCACGGCCAGCGATTCCAAATCGATCCGCTGCAGTGCCTCCCGCACGCCGCGGTAAAAGGCGAGATCGCCATCGGCCACCAAACAGGCCAGCGCCCCCCGTACCGCGAGCGAGTCGCCCGGGTTGTCGAACAGCAATGAGAACCCGCGGAACTCCGCCCAACGCGGGGTCAGGTCGGCCAGTTTGTTGTTGGTGATCAACGCCATTGCAGAGAACGTTTTGCCCACACGGCCCGGCGCGTCAGCGGGGACGCAGATGGGCGTGGACGGCTTGCGGCGAGATGCCGAGCAGGCGCGCGGCTTGTGATTTGTTTCCCCCGGACTGATCGACTGCGCGGTCGATCAGCGTTCGGCGGAGATCGGCCAGATACTCCTCAAGCGCAAAGCCGGCGCTGATGTCGGGCAGGCGCGCCGGCTCGATACGCGCCGCGGGCGGCGGATCAATGAGCAGGTCGGCGGCCTCCAAGACGGGCTTGTCGGACAGCAGGACGGAGCGCCCGATGACGTGCGCGAGTTCGCGGATGTTGCCGGGCCAGGTATGCTGCTCAAGTCGCTTCACGGCGGTGGCGTCGATCCGGCGCGGCGCGGGGAGCGACCGGTTGAGCTGGGTCAATTGGTACAACGCAAGCGCCTTGATGTCGCCGCCGCGCGCGCGCAGGGGCGGCAGCGCAAGTTGCGCGTAGCACAGGCGGAAATAGAGGTCCTCGCGGAAGGATTTGTCCACGACGGCGGCGCGCAGGTCGCGATGCGTCGCCGCGAGGACGCGCACATTGACCGCCGTGCCGCGCACCGCGCCGAGCGGCTCGACGACGCCGTCCTCCAGCACGCGCAGCAGCTTCGCCTGCAAGGGCAGCGGCAACTCGCCCACTTCGTCAAGGAACAGGGTCCCGCCGTCGGCGAGTACGAACTTGCCCGGCTGGTCGGTCGCCGCGCCGGTGAACGATCCCTTGCGGTGGCCGAAAAGCAGGCTCTCGGCGAGCGTCTCCGGCAGCGCGGCGCAGTTCACCGCGACGAACGGGGCGCGGGCGCGCCCGCTCAACTCGTGGATCAGCGCGGCGAGCAGGCCCTTGCCCGTACCCGTCTCGCCCTGGATTAACAGGGGCACGGGATGCGGCGCGAGGCGGGCGGCCATTTCCAATACGGCGCGAAACGCGGGGTCCTCGCCGCGCAGTCCCAGCTGGCGGCACGCGGTCGCGAGATCCGGCGCCTGCGCACGCGGGGCATCCACCGGCCAGCTCAGCGCGGCCTCCTTTACCATGGCGCGGGACGCGGGTCCCGGTCGCGCATCTTCGATCGACGCCGCGATGCCACCCTGCGCAAGTCGCACCGCCACCCAGCGCGCGGCGGGTGTACCGGCGGCAACCTGCGACCACGCGTCGCGCACGGCATCGGGACCGGCGTTCATACAAACGGTGACGGCTTCGCCCGCGCCAATCTGCGCCAGCACGTCGGCCAGCCGCGCAGGCAGCGCATCGGCCGCCAGCGGCACCGACGCCCACTCCACGTCGAGCGCGGGGTGCCGGCGGCACAATTCGGATGCCAGCGCGGCGGCGGCATCGGCGGTGGCGGTGGTGACAAGGAGAACGAGCCGCGTGGTGGGGATCGCCGCGAGCAGCGAGAGTGTGGGCCCCAGGCAAGCGGCCTCATCCGCCCGGCCCGGAAGCAGCGGGTCCCACTCATCCACACAGGTCAACAGGGTGGCCATGCGGCGACCATAATGGAGGCAACGCGCCCGCGCTGTCGAGTCCGGGTATGCGGCCTCCCCATCATCCGCCATCCTCCTCGTCCACGTTCCCGTTCACGTTCACGAGTTTCCCGAGCGTGAACGTGAACGTGTACGTGAATGGAACAGGGAAAAACTATCGCCTTGCGGGGAACGGGCGGGCGGTGGAACATCCGGCCCATGACAAAGGAAGCTGCGTTTGCCGCCGTCCCGATGCGCTGGGTCGGACCGATTGCCTTGGCGGGTCCCGAGGTCTCGGGCGAGATCGAGGTGCCGCTGGCGACCTACGAATCGCCGCTGTGGCCATCCGTGGCGCGCGGCGCCCGCGTGACGCGCGAGATCGGCGGCCTCTCCGTCGTGGTGGTTTCCGACGCGATGACGCGCTCCATCGCGGTCGAGGCGGAAACCGCCGCCGCCGCCGCGGAACTCGCGCACGCGCTGCCGGGACGCCGCGAAGAGATGCAGGCGGTCACGGCGACAACGAGCCGCTTCGCCCGCATGCAGGACATCCATACGCAGGTCGTCGGGCGCCTGCTTTACATCCGGTTCGCCTTCGCGACGGGCGATGCGTCGGGCCACAACATGGCGACGAAGGCGGCGGACGCGCTGATGGGCTGGTTGCTCGGCGCATTTCCAACCCTTCGCTACATTTCGATTTCCGGCAATTTCTGCACCGATAAAAAAGTGTCGGCGGTGAATGGAATTCTCGGGCGCGGCAAGTATGTTGTCGCCGAGGCGACGATTCCCGCCGCCATCTGCGAGCGGCTGCTGAAGACGACCGCGGCGCGGGTGGCGGATCTGAACCTCAAGAAGAATTGGATCGGCACATCGCTCGCGGGCGGGGTGCGGGCGGCGAACGCGCATTTCGCGAACATGCTGCTCGCGTTCTACCTGGCCACCGGGCAGGACGCCGCGAATATTGTCGAGGGATCACAGGGCTTCGTGCACGCGGAAGCGACGCCGGAGGGCGCGCTGTATTTCTCGTGCACGCTGCCGAACCTGATCGTCGGCACGGTCGGCAATGGAAAGGGACTGGATTTCGTGCAACACAACCTGGCGGCGATGGGGTGCGCGGAAACGCGCGAACCGGGCGCGAACGCGCGGCGGCTCGCGGCGCTCTGCGCGGCGGCGGTCTGGTGCGGCGAGTTGTCCCTCCTCGCGGCGCAGACGAATCCCGGCGAGTTGATGCGCGCGCACGTCGCGCTGGAACGGCGCGCTTCATAATTGACCAGGAAAACCGCAGATGGACGCAGATTCACACAGATGGGGAATGCGCAGCAGCGAGGATTTCCCTCCAATCAGCGTGCATCTGCGTCCATCCGCGGTTTTCCTGCGCGGGAGCTGCTTGTGAAGAAGGCAAACTCCACGTCGGACCGGACGAACCGGCGCAAGGTCGAGCACATCGAGATCATCAACGCGGATCACGAGGTGGACCGCCGCAAATTCTATTTTGACGAACTCCGCCTGCGTCACCGTGCCATGCCGGAAATCGACCTGGACGCGGTGGACACGTCCGTCGAATTCATGGGCAAGCGCCTCGCGTGCCCGCTCCTGATTTCGAGCATGACCGGGGGCGACCATACGATGGTGCGCCGGATCAATCGGAACCTGGCCGAGGCGGCGGAGCGCTGTCAGGTCGCGATGGGCGTCGGCTCGCAACGGGTCATGTTTTCGCACCCGAAGGCTCACGCCAGCTTCGCGCTGCGCGACGTCGCGCCGACGACGCTGCTTTTCGCGAATCTCGGCGCGGTGCAACTCAACAAAGGGTTCGCCCTTGAGCATTGCCGCGCTGCGGTGGAGGCGGTCGGCGCGGACGCGTTGTACCTGCATCTCAATCCGCTGCAGGAGGCGGTGCAGCCGGAGGGCGACACGCAGTTCGGCGGGCTGGCGAAAAAGATCGGCGCCGTGGCGCGCGAGCTGGGCGTGCCCGTCATCCTGAAGGAAGTCGGCGCGGGTATTTCGCGGGAGGACGCAAAACTCGTCCACTCGCATGGCCTCCAGTACATCGATGTCGCGGGCTCCGGCGGCACGTCATGGAGCCGGATCGAACACCACCGTCAGGCCGGCCCGCGCCGCAGCGATTTGGGAATCGTCTTCCAGGACTGGGGCCTTCCGACGCCGCGCGCGCTGTGGGAGCTGCGCGACCTGCGCCCGCGCGTCACGCTGATCGCATCGGGCGGGCTGCGCTCGGGCCTCGACATGGCGAAGGCGATCGTGCTCGGCGCTTCGCTCTGCGGACTCGCCGCGCCGTTTTTGAAACCGGCGCAGGAATCCGCAGACGCCGTGGTTACCGTCATCGAGCGCCTGCAGCGCGAATTGCGCACCGCCATGTTCCTGCTCGGCGTCGCCCGCATCCCCGCCCTGCTCGGCGCGGAACGCCTGCTGCTCGACCCGCCTGCGTGAGGGATTCCACGTCATGAACTCATCCGTGTGGATGATCGCGTTGGCCGTGCTGGCGGTATTCATCCTGCTCAAACAACTGGGGCAGGCACGGGCTGGCGTTGTCAAACAGCTGCGCGCCGAGGGCGGGCGCGTGATTGATGTGCGGACGGCTTCGGAATTCGCAGCCGGCCACCTGCCGGACGCCATCAATGTTCCCCTGGGTGAACTCTCCGAGCGGATCGCCTCGGTGGCGCCGGACAAAACGCAGCCCCTCCTGCTCCACTGCGCGAGCGGCGCACGCAGCGCGGCCGCGGCGAAAATCCTCAAGGACCTCGGCTACACCCGCGCCGTCAACGCCGGCTCCTACAGCCGCGCCCGCGCCCTGCTGAACGCACCCGACCGGTAGGGCGAGGTGTCCCTGCCGAGCCGTGGGCAATATTTGGCTCGCCCGGAGAGCTCGCCCTACCAGAAAATGGATTCAGATGAGCGAAGAGACGAGATTTCCGAGGCGCAAGAAATTGCCCCACGACGTGCCGGGATGGGTGCAAGACGGAAGTCGCTACTTCATCACGGTTAACTGCAAGGCGCGGGGCATAAACGCACTATGCGCAAATGGCGTTTCCCTTCGGCTATTGGAAAGCGTCACGGCGTATGAGCAGCGCGGCCTGTGGTTCATCTTCGTCATGATGGTGATGCCGGACCACCTCCACCTGATCGCAAGTTTCCCGCGAGAGCCCGGCCTGCTCACCACGATGCAATCATGGAAACGCTACTTCGCCCGCACCTGCGGGATCGACTGGCAATCGGGCTTCTTTGAACACCGACTGCGGAATGAGCCCGAATTCGACGAAAAGATGTCCTACGTGCTTCTTAATCCCGTGCGAAAACTTCTGGCGTCATCCACGGAAAATTGGCCGCACAAGTTTGTCCGAGGAGAGCGGTAGGGCGAGGCGTCCCACCGAGCCGTGGTCGATATTCGGCACGCTCGGAGAGCTCGCCCTACCCCAATCGGATTGACGGCTGGATATTCGGAAGAAAATGGCGGATAGTCCGGCGTCATGAGTGTTGCCGTTGGCATTGATGCGATCCGGTTTTATTCGTCGAACTACTTCATCGACCTGCGCACGCTGGCCGGGGTGCGGGGGGTCGATCCCGACAAATACATGGTGGGGATCGGCCAGGAGAAGATGGCGATCCCGCCGCCGGACGAGGATATCGTCACGATGGGCGCGTCGGCCGCGAAGGCCCTCATCGACCGCGACGGCAGGGACAACATCGAACTGCTGCTGTTCGCCACCGAGTCCGGCATCGACCAGTCGAAAGCGGGCGGCGTGTTCGTGCATGGCCTGCTCGGCCTGCCCGCGCGCTGCCGCACGGTGGAACTCAAGGAGGCGTGCTACGGCGGCACGGCGGCGCTGCAGCTCGCCTGCGCCGCGGTCGCGCGCAACCCGAAGATCCGCGCGCTGGTCATCGCAACCGATGTCGCGCGCTATGAACTCGCGAGCCCCGGCGAGCCGACGCAGGGGTGCGGCGCGGTCGCGATGCTCGTCACCGCGAACCCGCGCATCCTCGCCATCGACCCGGAACACGGCCTTTACACGGCGGACGTGATGGACTTCTGGCGCCCCAACTACCGCGACCAGGCGCTGGTGGACGGCAAATACTCCACGCGCGTCTACCTGCAGGCGCTACAGGAATGCTGGAAACAATACCGCGAACAGTCCGGACGGGATTTCGCGGACCTGCACCGCTTTTGCTACCACCTGCCCTTCACGCGCATGGCGGAAAAGGCGCACGAGCGACTCGCGAAGGACAGCGGCGTTGCGATGACGGACGCGTTGCTCGCGGAACAGGTCGGCGGCTCGCTCGGCTACAACCGGATCACCGGCAACAGCTACGCGGCCTCGCTCTACGTCGGCCTCGCCTGCCTGCTCGACACCGACCCGGCGGACCTCGCGGGGCGGCGGATCGGCCTCTTCAGCTACGGCTCCGGCTGCGTCGGCGAATACTTCAGCGGCGTCGTCCAGCCCGGCTACCGCGACCGCCTGTTCACCGCGGAACACCGCGCGCTATTGGACAACCGCAGCGAACTCACGTATCGTCAGTACGAAGACATCTACAATCTGGTCTTTCCAACGGATGGCGGGGCGCATACGTTTTCCCGGTACCGAACCGGGCCCTTCCGCCTGGCGGGGGTCAAGGAGCACAAGCGATTATACGAGACGGCGTCATGATTGCGATCGCGCCAGGCAAGCTGATCTTGAGCGGGGAACACGCCGTCGTGTACGGCCGCCCCGCCCTCGCCATGGCCATTGACCGCTGCGCCCAGTCGATCATCGCGCCGGGCCGCGGCGACCTCGTTTCCTTTAACCTGCTCGACCTGAAGGAACATGATTCGTTCACCCTGCGCGCGCTGAACGAACTGCGCACGCGGCTCGGCCGCAACTACCAGTTGTTCCTCAACGGCGAACTCGGCATCCGCGACGTGCTGCACAAACCGATTGAACTCTTCGAATTCGCCTTCATCACGCTGCTCGACGGCCTGCACCTGAAATTCGGGGACGGCGTGGACGTGCAGACGCAGTCGAACATCCCGATCGGCTGCGGCATGGGCTCCTCCGCCGCAACGGTGCTGAGCATGCTGCGCGCGGTCGGCCACTATTTCCGCGTCGAGTTCCGGCCCGACTGGTTCCTGAAATACAGCATGGAGGCGGAGAAACTGCAGCACGGGTTCCCCAGCGGCGTGGACTCCTACATCTCGCTGCACGGCGGCTGCGCGCTCTTCCGCGACGGCGCGGCCGAATCCGTCCCGCTGCCGCGCCTGCGCCTCTACCTCGTCAACACCGGCACGCCCGCCGCGACGACGGGCGAATGCGTGGTGGAGGTGAAACGCAAGTTCGCGAATGACCCGATCTGGAATGACTTCGAGTCGGTCACGCTGGAACTGGAAAAAGCGCTGCGCGCCAACGACCGCGAGACGTTCCAGCGCATGGTCTCGGAAAACCAGCGCCTGCTCAACCGCATCGGCGTGGTGCCGGAAAAGGTCAGCCGTTTTGTGCGCGAGGTCGAGACCCAGGGCGGCGCGGCGAAGGTGTGCGGCGCGGGCTCCGTGCTCGGCGACAACGGCGGCATGGTGCTCGTCATCGCCGAAAAACCGCCGGTCGAGCTCTGCAAGCAGTTCGGCTACGAGCTGATCACCGTCCGCGGCGACCCGCTCGGCGCGCGGATAGTGTGACGCGCCCGATTCAGCCCTCACCCCCGCCCTCTCCCACGGGGAGAGGGAGAAACGAGAGCCCCCTCTCCCGCGAGGCGGGAGAGGGTTGGGGTGAGGGATTTTTTGATTACCTGCAATGCCGCCACCCCCATCCATCATCGCCAGCGCACCCGGCAGCTTGATGCTGCTCGGCGAACACGCGGTCCTGCACGGACACCGCGCGCTCGTCATGGCGGTGGACCAGCGACTGCGCGTGGAACTGACGCCGCGCGACGACGACCGCGTTGAAATCGTGTCCGCGCTCGGCCGGCACGCCACCACGCTGCACGACTGCGCTCCGCACCCGCAATTCCGCTTTCTGCTCGAAGCGATCCGCCGGCACGCCGCCCGGTGTCCGCGCGGCTTCACCCTGCGCGTCGAGTCCGAATTTTCCCACACCATCGGCTTCGGCTCCTCCGCCGCCGTCACCGTCGCGGGCGTGGCCGCACTGCGTCGGCACATCGGGCTGCCGGTGGACGAACCCGCCATCCGCGACGAAAGCATCGCCATCATCCGCGCTGTGCAGGGGCGGGGATCAGGCGGCGACGTCGCGGCGAGTACGCACGGCGGCGTGGTGGTCTACCGCGCAGAACCGCGCGAAGCGGAGCGGCTGCCGGTTTCCCTCGAAGGCCTCGCCGTTTATTGCGGCTACAAAATCCCCACACCGGAAGTCATCCGTCGCGTGGACGAACAATGGGCTGGACGCGAGCCGGCGCGGGATGCGCTGTATGAACGGATGGACGCCTGCGTCGGCGACGCGCTCAACGCGCTCGCGTCCGGGGATATTCCCCGCTTCGGCGCCGTACTGAACGCCGGGCAGGCGTTGCTGGAAGAACTTGGCGTGAACACCCCGGAACTGGCGGAGATTGTGACTGCATTGCGCGGGGATCCCGGAATTCACGGCGCAAAAATTTCGGGCTCCGGGCTCGGTGACTGTGTCTTCGGCCTGGGCCGTGTCACTCGCCCGCCCTCCGATTACCAACCCATCCCCATCCGCACCGCACCCCAAGGTCTGCGGTTCCTTACACCGCGCGAGTGATGGCGGAGAGGGTGGGATTCGAACCCACGGTACGGGTTAACGTACACACGCTTTCCAAGCGTGCGCCTTAAACCACTCGGCCACCTCTCCACTTCTACACCTAAACCAAGCGTGCCCGCCAGCCCCAGGCTGGCGAGGTCTCGCCGGACCGCTACGGTCCGGCGGACGCCTTAAACCACTCGGCCACCTCTCCACTTCTACACCCAAACCAAGCGTGCCCGCCAGCCGTAGGCTGGCGAGGTCTCGCCGGACCGTCACGGTCCGGCGGACGCCTTAAACCACTCGGCCACCTCTCCGGGGAAACGCGGGGAACACGTATCGGGCGAGACTAGCGATTTGCCCGACGGGACGCAAGGGGCTGGCGCGGATTACGCGGAAAGCGCGGCTTCGACGGACTGGGCTCCTGCCCGTCGCGGCTCGGCGTAGACGCGGAAGTCGAGGAAGGGGAAGAGGTTGTCGAGGTGCTCCAAGGCGGCGAGCTTGCGGGGGTCGACGTCGTTTTTCTTTACGGCGTCGCACAGGAAGTGGAAGCGCGCGAGCTGGTCCTTGACGCGGCGGTTGGCGTAGTCGACGGCGGTGCCGCATTTCATGATGAACGGCCAGTCGGACGACTGCGCGAGCAGCAGCGAGCGCGCGGCCTGATTCAGGATGCGCTCGCGCATGGAGCCGGGCGGGTCGCCCTGGAACCGCGTCGCAAGGTCCGTCATCACGCCGGCGGCGCGGTGCAGCTCGGGATAAATCCACTCGTTGCAGCCGCTCAGCCAGCACTCGTTGTAGCCCTGCCAGCCCCAGCTCGACGCGGACGGCGTGGACCGCTGCAACACGGGATGCCGGTCGAGGTAGTCGCCTGGCGTGATGAGTTCCACGTCCTCCGGATGCCGCGCGGCCTGGCGCACGAGGAAGTCGATGAACCACGGGCCCTCGAACCACCAGTGGCCAAACAGCTCGGCGTCATAGGGCGAGACGATCAGCGGCGGGCGGTCCATACGCTCCGCCTGCCACGCGGCCTGCTTGACGCGGCACTCGAAAAAGTGCGCCGCGTGCAGCGCGGCTTTCTCGCGCGCGATGCCGGGATCGTACAATTCCTTTTCGCCACTGCGCCCGGTCACGCGGTGGTACTTGATGCCGGTGAGGATGCGCGTTTTGCCGTCGAGAATGTAGGGCTTGATGTAATCGAAGTCGGCGTCGAACCCGAGGTCGCGGTAGAAATCGCGGTAGTCGTAGTCGCCCGGATAGCCCTCGTGTGAACTCCAGACCTGACGCGACGACTCGGGATCACGCCCGAACGCGGCGACGCCGTTTTCGCAGGCGAGCGGGGCGAACAACCCGTAGTGCGGCCGCACGCTCGCGTGCAGAATGCCGTGCGAGTCGACGAAGAAATAGGAGAACCCGGCCGCCCCCAACACGGACTCGAGGCCGGGATAAAACGCGCACTCGGGCACCCAGATGCCGCGCGCGGCGCGGCCAAACGTGCGGCGATAGCTCTCCGCGCCGACCTTCACCTGCGCCTCCACCGCGCGCGGATGCGTCTTCAGCAGCGGCAGGTAGCCGTGCGTCGCACAGGTGGTGAACAGCTCCAGCGCGCCCGCGTCTTGGAACCGCTTGAATGCTTTGATGAGGTCGCGCCCGTAGCGGACCTCGTAGAGCCCGGCGGTCTCGGTGAGCCAGTCGCGGTAGAAGCGCGCGAGGCGGTTGAGCTTCGGTTCGTTCGCCGTGCGGCGGACCTCCATGTGCGACAACTCGATCAGTTTTTCGAGGTGCCGCATATAGCGCTGCTGCAACAGTTCGTCCTGCAACATCGCGCAGAGCGTGGGCGAGAGCGACAGCGCGAGGCAGAACGGGATGCCGTCCGCGAGCAAACCGCCGCACGTCTTGATGAGCGGGATGTAGCACTCGGTGATGGCCTCGAACAGCCAGCGCTCCTCGAAAAATTCCTCGTGCTCCGGATGCCGCACATACGGCAGGTGCCCGTGCAGGACCAGGCTCAGATATCCGCGTGGCATGGTCATGCTCCCGGATGGGGGAAACCGCGGATTACGCTGATTTCGCGGATACAGAAATGGGTAAAGCGCTCGCCTGCAAAGGCGACCCATGGATACAATTGAATGTTCATCACGTTTCTATCCGCGTAATCCGCGCAATCCGCGGTTGTCTTACTTCGGCGGTTGTGGCGGGTCGACGGCGAGCAGCGGGAGGACCACGGCGCCGTGTGGCAGTGGTTTACGCAGCGAGAACGAGCCGTCGGGCCGGAGCGCAACGGGCTGGCCGTAGAACGAAACCTGCGTGCCCGGCTTGGCGCGACCGTACACATGCAACTCCACGTTCACTTCCAACGCCACCTGTGGATTGCCGTGCTCGTAGCTCGACAGCGTCACGTAATTTTCCAATGGCAGCGAGGCGGGCGGCGCAGGAGGCACGGGTGCGGGGGACGCGTGCGAGGGGGGGGCTTCCGCGTGAACGGCGGGTGCGTTCGCGGCGGGCGCGGGCATCTCCGGTACGGAACCCGACGTGTCGGGCACGTGGCGGGCCAGCTCCTCGGCCGACGGCCAATCCGTGCGCTCCGCCGAATCCGGCTGGAGGGCGGCAGGCCCTTGCCGCCCCACCGCCGGCGCTTCGGGTTTCGCGGCCAGCGGCGGCATCGGGAATTCGCGCGCTGCGGACGGCGCAAATGCCGCCGTCGCGGGGCGCGTTTCCACACCGGCATCCGGCGCACCGTACGCCGCATCGGGCACGGGGGCGACCACGTGAAGCGGCGGCGGATTCAGCCCGACCTCGGCGCCGGTTTCCACATCCATCGTCTCCGGATTCAGATTCGGGTCGGCGGACAAATCCGTGGGGCGCGGACCTTCGGGGTGTAGTGCAACCGCGGTGGTTTCGTACCGCGGCGACTCGGACGCGGCCGGCGTCGCGACGGGATTCGAGCGGGCGAGCAGCATCAACCCGCCATCCTCGCGGCGCAGACCCAGCTCCGCGACATAGGCCCGGCCGGCCTGCCACAGGTCGACATACCAGTGCCCCTGGAGGCCCTGCACCTGGAGATCGAAATACGAGTGCGCGTTGCTACCGTCGAATTCGATCCCCGTCACATCGTGCAGGCGCAGCATCATCGGCGGCGTCGCGGACCCGGTCGACGCGACGGCAGCCTGGTAATCCTCAACATCCACGTTCCAATACGCATGGGCGCGATGCGGATTGACCTCCAGCAGGACCAGCTCCGTGCCGAGACGCGGCGGGGGATAGAGGGCGGACACGTCCTGCGCGACGGAGCGCAATTCCTCGGGGGTGAACGGCGCGTCCGGAATCGCCTCATTGGGCAGGTCCGGCGGCGTCGGTTCTGGGGTGCTGGTTGGTTCCGCCATAAAATTCACGCTGCCGCGAAGGTACCTCGCGGCCATATTCGTCGCAGTCTAGCCGCGCGCGGCGGGGGAGTAAAATTATTTTCAGTTTAGGACGCAGCCGACTCCGATCCCCGCGGGCTTGTCCCGCGGGTGAAGGAATTTGCCGGGCTACACGACCGTAGCTCAAAAACTTCCGCTCCCGCGGGACAAGCCCGCGGGGGGCGGGAAGACCTGAATCAGCGCGTCAACCCCTTCGCCCGGGCAAGCCACGCAAGGGCGTCGTCGAGGCCGTCGTGGGCGCGCTGGACCCAGGCTTCGCCCCAGAAAAAGTGGCAGCTCGTTTCCGCGCGCAGCAGGCGCCAGAGCGCCTCGTCCAGCGCGTGGCAAACCTCCGCATCCGCGCCCTCCGCGCCGGAGCGCCAGCGCGCGTCGTGCACCAACTTGCTAACCTCGCCCAATCGCGCCCACGCGTCGCGCTGCATCTGCGACCCGGTCCACTGCACAAACCCGACACCATGGTGAAACCCGGTGTTCCACGCGCCGGTCCGCACGATGACCTGCCCGTGCGCACCGTGTTTGTCGAGGTAGTCATGAATGAACGTCGGCCGCACGTTGGTCTCGCCGTGCCGCACCTGGTGCAGATACGGATGATAAAACGCGCCCCAGTAATTGGATTCCCACTTGATGTTCCGGAACCAGCCGCCGTTCTCGCCGTCGGTCACAGTGCACACCAGCGGCTCGAAGTCGCACCACTTGCAGCGCTCGTTCACCTCGTGCAGGTACCAGCCGACCTCCATGCCGCCTTCCTGCGCGATGGACAGGTCGCGGTCGCGTGGGATGATCACGATCTCCGCGTCGCCGAATTTCGCGATGTGCGGCCGGTAGCGCAGCTCCTCCCAGCGCATCGGCGTCATCGGCACGATGTGCTCGCTGTCCACGATGACATAGCGGTATCCCGCCTCGGCGAGCAGCGGGATCAGCTCCATGCTGAACCCACATTCCGGCGGCCAGAACCCGTTGAAGTTTCCGCGGTCGAACAAGTGACGCCCGATGCCAAGCCAGCGCTGGATGTGCTCGCGCCGGTCGGCCGCCGGGATCAGCGGCAGCACCGGGTGATAGTAGCCGGTGCCCAGGAGATCGAGCGAGGGATTCCGCCAGTTCCACAACACGTCGCCGCACTTCACCACGCCGTACACGCGCGCCTGGAACTCCGGGTTCGACAGCGACTCCAGCAGCGAGCCCGATGCCGCGAGGTGCACGCGCGCCACGTCCTCCCACCCCCACACCGCCCGCGGAATCCGGTCGTATGCGAACAGACACTCCTTCGCGTGCCAGCGCTCCTGCTCCACCGGATCGTTGAGCATCGCATCGAGATTCCCCCACGGCTGGTGGAGGTTCAACACCAAGGCATGATGAATCGTTTTCGGCATGGCGGGTACTGTAGCGACGGACCGCCGCGATGGCGAAATCAAAAGAGACAACCTTCCAAAGGATCGGCTCGGTGGGGACACCGCGCCCTACCCTCCCGGGTCAGTGTACGCGTACGTGAACGTGGAAACTCAAGCGCTCCACCCGGGTAGGGCGAGCTCTCCGAGCGAGCCGCGTTCAAGGAATAGCCGCTACAAAATCGGCGTCAACGGCGAGCCCACGGCCTTGTAGATGCGCGTGAGGATTTCCTTCGTGGACAGCGCCCCCTCCGCGCCGGGGAACGAACCGACCTCGCGATAGTGCGCGTGGAAATCCCGCGCGCCGGGATGCCGGTATTCGCCGCCCGGCGCGAGCTCAAAACTGCTGGTATTCTGGACCGGCCAGATGTCGACCGGGCTCAGCGACAAGACGCCGTCAATCCAGCCGTTCACCACGCCCATCCCCAGCGGCAACTTGCGCCTGGCGATCGTCCAACTGTTGCGATCCTCCATATCGCGCTCGATCTCCGCCTGCAACGCGTGCGCGAAGGCCTCGTCTTCCACCAGCAGCCCGACTTCGGTGTTCAAATTCTCCGAGCGCGGGTCGAGGTTGTAGGAACCGATGTACGCCAACCGGCCATCGACCACCAGCGACTTCGCGTGGATGCAGAGGAACGGCAATCGCGCCTGGCGGCCCGCTCGAATCCGCGTCTCCGCCAGCGCCTTCATCTCCGGATAGCGCGGAAACAGCTCCGGCCAATCCGCCGGAACCGGCCGGTATTCATGAATCTCCAGACCGAGATCCTCGACATACACGCCGCGCAACCGGTAATTCGCGGAATACGCCAGCAGATTGTCCGTCGACGCAAAACTGTTGGACGAAATCCGGATGCGCAGGTTCGGATGCTGGCGACCCTGGTTCCGGAACAACTTACGCGCCGCTTTGCTCAACACCAGATACGGCGTTTGCACCACGATCGATTCGCGCGCCTCCTCCAGCACGTGCTTCAACCGGCGCGTGATGCGCGCGCGCTCGGTCAGCGGCAGACCCCGCTTCTTGCCCGGCACATCGGCAATGAACTCCACGTGCCGCACCGGTTGCAGGTGGCGATCCAGCCACGCCTGCCACCGAGCGGGGTCCCCGACCTCGCCGTCCAATCCCGTGAAAAACGATCCGAACGCATAGTCGTCGCGCGTTTCCAATCGCGGGAATTTTCCCGACTCGCGCGCGCCGCGCACGTCCACCAGATCCAGGCTGCGATGCGTATGGCGGTAGTCCCAGAATTCCTCAAACGATTCCGCGGCCTGTTCCGCCACCGGGCCGATCGCCAGCACATCGCGGTCGCGGAAATTCATCTCCGTCGAGTGGTCAAAATAGGTGTTCTCGATGTTGCGGCCGCCGGTGAGCAGCGCAACGCCGTCGAACAGCATCACCTTGTTGTGCATGCGCTGGTTGATGTCGTGGAACCGGGTCAATCCCTTCCATGCCAACTGCAACAGCGAGGGGTCGAGCCGCGAAAACGCAGGTCGGTAGTGCCGCACCTCGAGGTTCGTGTGCACCTGAGACAGGAAAGCCGCCGTACCCGGGTCCTTCTCCGACACCATCTGGTCGGCGATGATCCGTACGCGCACCCCGCGGCGCGCCGCGCCCACCAGCTCGTACATCAGCAGCCGCCCGCACTCGTCGTTGCTCCAGATAAACGTCTGGATGTCGATGCTGCGCCGCGCCGCGCGGATCAAATGCACGCGCAGCAACAGCGCGTCATACCCGCCGCTCACGATCGCAAGATGATTCGTCGTGGACGCCGCGGCAGCATCCAGCAGCGGACGGAATGGGGATGCGCCGGCGAAGACGGTATCCGCCGCGCCGGGCTGCATCAGCAAGGCGAACACGGCGATCCACCCGGCGAATCGCCCAATGGAGCCGATCTTCACGTTCACGTACCCGTACACGCCACCCGTGAACGTGAACGCGCACGCGAACGAATCGCGGGTCGCATCCGGCGCTGGCCGCTAAAAATCATTCTCCACGATATCCGTCACGCGGCGGCAGATTTCGCGGGCGTAGTCGGTCCAGAGGCCCTGGCCCCAGTAGCGGTAGCAGCTCGTCTGGCTGGTCAGCAGGTAGAACAGCGCGTTTCGGTAGCGCGGGTCCGTCGTCGGCACCCGCTTCTTCAGCACCTTCTCGTTGAACAGCGAGCTCGCCTGCTCCATCGGGCCGAGCACGTTGTCATAGCCGTGGACCCACGAGATGTTGCTCGTCCAGCTCCCGCCCTCCATGTGGAAGCGGTGGTCCTCCTTCTTGCACTCCGCGATGGCCTGCGCGAGTTTCTCCGGCCCGGCGCCCGGCTGGATCTTGTTCCATATCCGGTGCTGGAACAGCGGCTGGCACTCGGGCAGGTCGGTCTCCTTGATGCCCAGCGCGAAGAGGTGCTCAAGATATTCCGATCCGTTCATCAGCGGCGTCTCGGAGTGCGACGACTCGCGCACGACCTCCATGAACTTGTGCGGGAACTCGTTCATCATTACGCCGCCATTCTCGCCGTCGGCGATCTGGGTGACCAGCGGCGGCACGGATTTCCCGGCCAGTTCGATGCGGCCGATGCTCTTCGCCTCGTACCACGGCTGCATCTGCGCGACGAGCTTCGTATCGCTGCCCTGCGTCTTGATGATCGCGATGATCGACGCCTCCTCGCCGGTCGAGCTGCGCGCCACGAGGCGGTGCGGCAGGTGCCGCTGCTCGATGCCGTGCCCGTTGGCCCGCTCCACCGTGTGCTCCTGCACGATCACCCACTGGAACCCGCAATCGCGCAGCGTCTTCACGAACGCGTACGCCACGTCGGGATCATTTGGCAGCGCCATCTCCGACGGCGAAAAGCCCTTCACGCGCTCCAGCGCCTCCCAACCGAAAATCGACGCGAAATGCTGCTGCCACGCCAGCACGTGCAGGCGGTAATCCTGCGGCGGCGTGGACGGCGCGACCGCGTGGCTCCACGGGCAGCCGAGCCATTCCACGCAGTGGCGGTACGCCGGGTCGACCGTGACCCGCTTCAGCGCGTCGAGCACATCGTGCGCGCCCATGTGACGCAACCCGTGCAGCAGGCAACCCGTGTATTCCAGCATCGCGCGCGGCTGCTTGCCCTCGCCCACGAGCTGCGGCACGAACTCGCCGATGCGCTTGTAGCACCAGTGGAACACCGGGGCGTTGTGATTGTCCCCGATGTGCTGGTTGTCCATCATGTACTTCAGGTTGCTGATCAGCTCCGCCGTGCGCAGGTCGCCCCCGCCCGCCGGGATCAGCGGCTGCTGCATGTGCAGCGCGATCGCCGCCGCGCTCTTGATGCGGCCGAAGTCCACCCCGCCCGCCGAACGATACGCGTCCTTCACCGCGCCCGTCCGCTTCGACACCGCCGCCTCCTGCCCGCAGATATTCGGCAGCCCATCCACATATTCAGCCAGTTGCGTCATCGCCATCCTCCGGAATAAACTGAGTTCTCGCACCGTCGTGGTGGACGTCGCGCTCCGCGCGACGTACCTCCGTGCGCGGAGCGCCCGGCCCACCCGACGACGTCTCAAGATGCCGCCCCCCGCCCCACCCGGCAAGCGGGAAAAAGAAATTACAGACGTTGTAAGCCGCGAAAAAAGAAATTACAGACGTTGAAACTTTTTCCGCCGCCGCGCGTTCCGGAAATCATCCGGACGGCAATCGATGGACCTCGATCCACGGGAACATCAGGAAGTCGCGGTCCTCCGTCAGAATCCGCTTGATGCCGTGTTCGCGCATGAGCACGGCGATATGAAAGTCATGCAGCAGGTTTCCATTCATGCGCGGTGCCTCCGCAAGGCAATGATCGACGGTCTCCGGGTGCACAACCGACTCGGTCAACATCGTGCAATTGGGATGCCGAATGAGCTCGGCGACAAAAGCCCACGCCGTCTCGGCGTCCAGCGGCGCGGGAAAGACGCGCGGGTGCGTGGCCACCCGCAGAAATTCATACACCACGCTCCACGACACGGCCCACGAGCCGCCGCTGTTGATCACGGACTCCAGCGCCCGTTGCGCGGCGGCGGAGCGCGGATCGTCGCCGTTCACCGCGTAGAGGAAAATGTTCGTGTCGACCAGAATCATGATTCGTCCATCACCCGACCCAGCGCCTCGCGGTCGGCGAGGTTGACGACCGGTACGCCCATGGAGCGAGGCCGCACTTCGTAGCGGACGCGCGGCTCACGCAGGGAACGGTCTTCGCGGGCCAGACGCTCGGCGAGCGCCTCCGCGAACACATCGGACAAATTCTTGTCGTGTTTCTTCGCGTACGCCCTGGCCCGCTTGAACAGGGGATCCGGGATGACCAGCGTGGTTCTCATTGCATACACGCATACCCTGCGTATGCGTATATGTCAATCAATTGCCCCCCCATCCCCGCACTCCACGACAACGTGCAGGTTCTTCGTACGGCGGGAGACGTGCGGCAACCGGTTACGGGTCACCGGACACCGGTCACCTCACCTCTCGCGGATATGCTCGTAGATGTTGAGGTAGTCCTGGGCGGGGTGGTTCCAGGAGTGGTCCTGGCACATGCCGTTGTGCATCAGTTCGCGCCAGTATTGCGGATAGTGGAACCACATGCCGATGGCGCGGCGCAGGGCGGATTCGAGGCCCTCGTTGTTGAGGTCGTTGAACGAATAGCCGTTCCGCTCGTGGTACGGCTTTTGCGCGTGGTTCGCGTCGAACACGGTATCGGCGAGGCCGCCGGTGTGGCGGACGACGGGGACCGTGCCGTATTTCAGCCCGATCAACTGCGTGAGGCCGCACGGCTCGAAGGCGCTGGGGATGAGAATCATGTCGGACCCGGCGAAGATGAGGTGCGAGAGGTACTCATCGAAACTCAACTCGAGGTGCACGTCGGGATTGTCGTTGAGGTGCCGCTTCAGATTCCAGAAGTCCTGCGTGATGCCGGGTTCGGGGCTCGTGCCGAGCAGGACGAACTGGCAGCCGTTGGCGAGCGCGTAGAAAATCGCGTGGCGGATCAGGTTCACGCCCTTCTGATGGTCGAGCCGGCTGACGACGGCGATGATGGGCTTGTAGTCCTGCCGCAGCCAGAAGCGGTTCCGCAGCGCCTCCTTGTTGCGATATTTGCCGTCCATGTTGTTCAGCGAATACTTGTGCGGGATGAAGCGGTCGACCTCGGGATTCCATTCCGCATAGTCAATGCCGTTGAGCACGCCGCCGCATTTGCCGCGGTAGTATTGCAGCACGCCCTGCAGGCCGTGGCCGTGCGCGGTCCACATGATTTCATTCATGTAGGTGGGCGATACGGTGGTGACGAAATTCGAGAAGACGATGCCGCCCTTCATGACGTTGACGCCGTTCTGATGTCGCGGGTCCAACAGCCGCTCCATGGTCATGAAGTGCGCGGGGTTCAGCCCGATCTGGCGCAGGATGAATTCGCCGGTGACGCCCTGATGGTGGATGTTGTGGATCGTGTAGCAGACGCGCGGGTGCGTCATGCCGAAGCCGCGGTACGTCTCCGCGAGCATCACCGGCACGAGTCCCGTCTGCCAGTCGTGCACGTGGATGATGTCCGGGTGCCGGTTCGTCTTCAGCATGAACTCAAGGGCCGCCTTGCTGAAAAACGCGAAGCGCTCGGGGTCGTCCTGGTGCCCGTAGACGAGGCCGCGGTTGAAGAAATTTTTGAAGAAGTGCGGCTCGATGAAGTAGCACTTCACGCCCTCGACGTAGCCGAAGTAGACGTCGCAGTGCACCCAGAAGTGGTGGTACGGAACCCAGAGGTCGCTGTGGCACTTGGTGAAGCCCCAGATGCGGTCGTACTTCATCACGTCGTACTTCGGCAGGATCACCTCGACATGGTGCCCGCGGATCGACAGCTCGCGACTCAACCCCTGTACAACGTCCGCAAGCCCGCCCACCTTGGCGACGGTCGCGTATTCGGATGCGATCTGGACGATGTACATGAGGCCTCCTCTGCGGTTAATCCTCGACCCTCCCCTCACCCCTCCCTCTCCCAGCGGGAGAGGGTGAAGATTCGTCTCCCTCTCCCCGGGGGAGAGGGTTGAGGTGAGGGCTATCGTTCATATGCTCTATTATGCTCTACCCGCCAAAAACTGAAACGTGTAAGACTATCGAAGCCGCACTATTTGTTCAAGCACTTCGGGGTGCCGTTGCAGGAGCGGGTAGAGCTCGGTCATCACCTTCTGGTAGGCCTCCGGCCAGGGACGATGCGAACTCCAGCAGTCGAAGTCGGCGAGCAGTGACGCGGCGAGGCAGACGCCGAATGCCTTGCCCCGCGTGGAACGGCGCCCCATCACGACATCGTGGATGCGCGTCACCACGGGGATATCGGAGATGTTGCCCTCGGTGTCGGCCAGCGCGTTGCGCAGGATGCCCTGCAGGTGGCGCCAGTGCCGCGTGCGCAGCACGTAGAGGCTCGCCGGCAGCCGCGTGTAGTTTTCCAGCCGCGCGAGTTCCAACTGGATCGCGCCGCCCTCGGGCAGTTCGCCGAGCAACTTCGTGATCACGCCGGCGTAATTCTGCTCCCAGAGTTCGTGCTCCTCGCGGTCCGTCAGCTCGCGCGATTCCAACAGGCGCGTGGCCTCTTTCTCCGCGAAGATGATGTGGTCCGTGAGGTAGGACCCGAGATACGCCACCGTGATCGCCTTCTCGACCATGTAGCGCTCGCGCCGGACGATCAGGTGGATGCGCTGGCGCAGCACGCGGCCGAAGCCCCGGTTGCCTGGATTGCCGGTCATCCGGAAGAGACGCGCGAAGGAACGGGCACGCAATTCATGCACCAGCGGCGGCGGCAGCAGCGGCGTGGTGATCATCGCGTCATTCCCCCCTTGCGACGTTATTTCTCCGGGGTCGTGGTTTTGGGCGCGGTGGGCGCGGCCGCGAGGGCCGCCGGCGCGGCGGGTTTCGCCGCAACCACCGGCGGCGTCTTCCGCCGCAGGTACACCGCGGCCAGCGGCGGCAGCGCAAACGTGATCGAGTGTTCGTGGTTGTGCCAGGGCTTCGCCTCGCTCGCCATGCGCGCGCCGCGGCCCACGTCGCTTCCGCCGAATTCCGCGTGGTCGCTGTTCAGCACCATTTCATATTCGCCCGGCTCGGGCACTCCGAGGCGGTACACGTTGCGGACGACCGGCGTGAAGTTGAACACGCACAGCACCGCGTCGCCCGGCTTCGCGCTCTTGCGCTGGAACGAGAGGATGCTGTTGTCGTGGTCGTGCAGGTCGATCCACTCGAACCCTTCCCAACTGAAATCGATCTCGTGCAGCGGGGCCTGCGCGGCGTAGGCCTTGTTCAGCGCGCCGACGAAATCCTGCAGCTTGCGGTGCGAGTCGTATTGCAGCAGGTGCCAGTCCATGCTCTCCGCGTAGTTCCACTCGTTCCACTGGCCGAGCTCAACGCCCATGAACAGCAGCTTCTTGCCGGGATGCGCGTACATGTAGGCGAGCAGCAGGCGCAGGTTCGCGAATTTCTGCCAGAGGTCGCCCGGCATCTTGTTCAGCATCGAACCCTTCCCGTGCACCACCTCGTCGTGCGAGAACGGCAGGATGAAGTTCTCATTGAATGCGTAGATCATCGAGAACGTCAGGCTGTGGTGGTGGAAGCGGCGATGGATGGGATCCTTTTCGATATACTGCAGCGTGTCGTGCATCCAGCCCATGTTCCACTTGAGGCCGAAGCCGAGTCCGCCGTCGTACAGCGGGCGCGACACCTTGGGCCACGACGTCGATTCCTCGGCGAACGTCAGGATGCCGGGGAACTCCGCATGCACGACTTCGTTGAACTTCTTGATGAAGTCCACCGCCTCCAGGTTCTCACGGCCGCCGAACTGGTTCGGAATCCACTCGCCCGGGTTGCGCGAGTAATCGAGGTACAGCATGCTCGCCACCGCGTCCACGCGGAGGCCGTCGATGTGGTAGACCTCCATCAGGAAAATCGCGTTGGACAGCAGGAACGAGCGCACTTCGTTGCGCCCGTAGTTGAAGATCAGCGTGCCCCAGTCGCGGTGCTCGCCCTTGCGCGGATCGGCGTGCTCGTAGAGGTGCGTGCCGTCGAAATACGCGAGGCCGTGCCCGTCCTTCGGGAAGTGCGCAGGCACCCAGTCGAGAATCACGCCGATGCCCTCCTGGTGGCAGCGGTCCACCAGATACTTGAAGTCGTCCGGCGTGCCGTAGCGCGACGTGATCGAATAGTAGCCGATGGTCTGGTAGCCCCACGACCCGTCGAACGGGTGTTCCGACAGCGGCAGGAACTCGATGTGCGTGAAGCCGAGTTTCTTCACGTGCGGCAGCAGCGTGTCCGCCATCTCGCGGTACGTCAGCCAGCGGTTGCCCTGGTCCGTGACGCGCCGCCACGAGCCGGGATGCACCTCGTAGATGCTGACGGGTTTCTTGTGCCAGTCCGTCGACGTGCGGGACTCCATCCACTTCCGGTCGTTCCACTGGTACTGGTGATAGTCCCACACCACTGACGCCGTGCGCGGGCGCAGCTCGGAACAGAACGCGTAGGGGTCCGCCTTCTGCGCGAGGAAATCGTTCTCGCCCTTGATCTCGAATTTGTAGAGGTCGCCCGGCCGCAGCGCGGGGATGAACAGTTCCCACACGCCCGTGCCGCGATTCTGCATCGGGTGGTGCCGCCCGTCCCAGCGGTTGAAGTTGCCGATCACGCTCACGCGGATCGCGTTCGGCGCCCACACCGCGAAGTGCACGCCCTCCACGCCGTTCACCGTGATCGGGTGCGCGCCCATCTTCTCGTAGGTGCGGTAGTGCGTGCCCTCGCCGAAAAGGTACTGGTCAAAATCCGTGATCTGCAGCGGGAAGCCGTACGGATCGTGCAGCTCCCACACATGCCCGTCGAAGCCCGTCATGCGCAGGCGATACGCACCCTTCTCCACGCCGTCGACGAACAACTCGAAGAGGCCGTCCTTGTGCGTCCGCTCCATTCGCGCCGGGGAACCGCCGCGCACGATGTCCACCTGCGCCGCGAACGGCTGGTAGGTGCGGATGATCTGCCGGCCGTCGTGTGTATGCAGCCCCAGCACATCGAACGGCGTCCCGTGCATCCCGTATACAATCGCTTTAACGGCGCCATCCGGCAGTGTGGACTTCATAGCTTCCCCTCTTCAAATTCGGGCATCAGGCCCAGATTGTCATAATGCATTTATGACCTGATTGTCACGAGGATAAAGGATTCGCGGGCAAAAGCACTTCGCTTTTCGGCGACGGGCGGTTAAAACATCCCTCCATTCGTCACCGGCATACACCGCTTTATGAGCCCATCCCCCCCCGTCATCATCGCGGTGCCCGTATACCGGCCCACCCCGGACGCGGACGAGGAGCTCTCGCTGCGGCATCTGAAACACCACCTCGGCGACCACCCCATGGCGTGGGTTATGCCCGAGGGCCTGGACCTCACCTCCTACGAGCGGCTTCTGCCCGGCGCCCACCGTGTGTCGTTCCATCCCGATCACTTTCGCTCGCGGGCGGCATATAGCCGGCTGTTGCGCTCCGCCGAGTTCTACCGCGCGTTCGAGGGTTGCGAATTCCTGCTCATCCACCAGCTCGATTGCCTCGTCTTTTCGGACCAGCTCCAGCGCTGGGCCGGGATGCCGTATGACTACATCGGTGCGCCGTGGATCGCGCGAACCGGGAACGACGCCCGCTGGATCGCGGGCAATGGCGGATTTTCACTGCGCCGGATCGACGCCCTGCTGCGCGTGCTCACCTCCCGCCGGTTCACCCGCACGCTGCCCCGACGCGCGATCGACCACCTCGCGCACATCGACCGGAAACACCACCTGCTGCCCAACGCCTGGCTGCGCCGATGCATCCCGCTGCCCGATGAAACGAATGTACCACCGTGCCGCTGGCACGGCGCGGAGTTGAATGAGGTGCGCCGGACGCTCTTCTGGAGCGTACAGGGCGGCCTGCGCGGCTATCTCGAACACAGCACGCTGCACGAGGATCTATTTTGGTCCCTCGTCGCCCCGCTGTTCGACCCCGCCCTCCGCGTCGCCCCGCCCGACACAGCCGTGCGCTTCGCGTTCGAAATGGAACCCCGCTGGTGCTTCGCTCAAACCGGCGGCGAACTCCCCTTCGGCTGCCACGCCTGGCAAAAATACGACCGCGCCTTCTGGGAGCCGTTCCTGCTGAAATAATTTTTACAGACGTTGAAAGTCCCGCAAAAAGTTTTTACAGACGTTGAAAATTATGACGCGCCGGCCATCGCATGACCGGCGATCCACCCGGTGGTCCAGGCGGCCTGGAAGTTGAAGCCGCCGGTGACGGCGTCGATGTCGAGCAGCTCGCCGGCGAAATGCAGGCCGGGGCAGAGCCGGCTCTCCATGGTCTTGAAATTCACCTCGCGCAACCGTACGCCGCCGCACGTCACGAACTCGTCCTTGTACATGCTCTTGCCAGTGACGGGCAGGCGGCACGCGACGACCTCGTCGAGCAGGCGTTGCGCGCTCGTCTTGCCGAGTTGGGCCCACTGCCGGTCGGGCGGAATCTCCGCGCGGCGGCACAGCCACTCCCACAGCCGGGTCGGCACGTCGAGCAACCCGCCACCCGCGACGACACGGCGCGGGTGCTCGCGCCGCATACGCTCAATGCCGACGGGCAACGACTCGCGCGCGCCGCGTTGCCAGTTCACGCGCAGGTCGAATGCATAGTCACACTCCGCGAACGCGCGCGCACCCCACGCGGACAGCTTTAACGCGGCCGGGCCGCTGACGCCCCAGTGCGTGATCAACAGCGGGCCTGACTGCGCCAGTCCCTGCGCGGGCGCAGCCACCTCCGCGTCGGACGCGGCGATTCCGGCGAGCGCGTGCAGGTCCCCGTCGTCGATGTTGAAGGTGAAAAGCGACGGTGCGGGCGGTTCGATTGTGTGGCCCACCGAGGCCGCGAGCCGATAGCCCGCCGTCGCCTTGTTGCCGCCCGTCGCGAGCAGCAACCGATCCGCATCCAGCGTCTCGCCCGTCGTGAGGTCGAGGTCGAACCCGCCCGCAGCGCGCGGCCGGATGGCGTGGAGGCCACGACCCGTATAGACGCGCACGCCTGCGCTGCGCGCGGCCTCACGCAGGCAGTTGACGATGCTGGACGACGAGTCGCTGACCGGGAACATGCGCCCGTCGGGCTCGACCTTCAGCGGGACGCCGCGCGACTCGAACCACTGCACCGTATCGCGCGGCTGGAAGCGATGGAACGGGCCGATGAGTTCGCGCGCACCGCGCGGATAGTTGCGGACGAGTTGGTCGACGTCGAAACAGTGGTGCGTGACGTTGCAGCGCCCGCCGCCGGAGATCGTCACCTTCGCGAGCAACTCGGGACTTTTCTCCAGCAGCACCACCTCCGCGCGCGGATCGGCCTCCGCCGCCGCAATCGCGCCAAAGAAGCCCGCCGCCCCGCCGCCCGCAACGACCAATCTCCTCCCGCTCATGAGGAAGAGTTAACCACGAAACACACGAAAGACACGAAAGGATTTCCGCTCCCCCCCTTTGTCCCCTTGTGCCTCTGACCCTTTGTGCCTTCCTAATGACACCCGCAGGAGGGGCCGCAGCCGCCGCTGGAGAAATCGTCGTCGGTCGGCAAGCGGCCAAGCTCGAAGGTCTTGCGGACGTAGGCGCTGACGGTCGATTCAATTTTGTGCATCGCGCGCTGGGCGTCGATGAACCCCTGCGCGATGGGGTTGGACAGGAACTCCGTCTCCTCGCGCTCGAACTGCGCGACTTCGAGGTCGGTGATCTGCTCGCCGTTCTCGTGCTTGCCGTGCAGCGTGTCCTGCAGGTCGCAGAGGCGCTGGTACTGCTGGCTCATTTTTTCATCCGCAAGGAACTGCTGGATGGTGCGCTTCATGTCCTGGTACGCGGGTTGGTCCAAAATGGTCTGGCACAACTCCTTGGTCTTGCGAATAAGCGGGGTTTCTTCCTGCTGGATCAGAATCGGTTTCATAGTCCTCCAAACGCGGAACGTAGCACACCGCGGCAAAAAAGCGAACGCGCTCATGCAATCAGGGTTTCCCCGATTGCGCAACCCGTTGTGAATGAAGAAGGTGCGGGCGGGGAAGAAGAGAGAGAGAGAAGAGGGGGAAGGACACGAGGGCACGAGAGAAGAATTTGGGCAGGAGGCGGGTATGGAACTGCACATGAAATTGGCGCGGCGGTTTGGGTGGGCGATCGCGGGGTTCTTTTGCATCGGGCTCGCGGCGGCGCTGCTGCTGCGGTTGGAGTTGATCCGCCCGGCGGGCTGGCTGATGCAGTCCGACACGTTCGACAAGTTGTTCAGCATGCACGGCGTGCTGATGGTGTATTTCGTCCTGCTGCCCGCCTTTCCGGCCCTGCTCGGGCTCACCACCCTGCCCCGCCTGCTCGGGCGTACGGGTTTTGTCATGCCACGTCTCAACACGCTCGCCTGGTGGTGCTATGCGGCGGGCGGGGCACTCGTGCTGGGCGCCTTCACGCTCGGTGGACTTGATACGGGCTGGTCGTTCTCCGCCCCGTACAGCTTCCTCACGCGACAGACCCCGGTGACGCTCGCCGCCCTGGGCGTCATTGGCGCCGCGCTCGCGAACCTGCTGCTCGCGGTGAACGGGGTGGCGACGGCGCATGCGCGCAAGACGACCGAGCCGTGGACCGCGGGTCCGCTCAGCGTGACGGGTCTCTACGCCGGCTCGCTGGCGACGCTCGTTTCCGCGCCGCTCATGGTGCTGGCGATGACGCTGCTCCTGCTGGAGCGCCTGCTGGGCCTCCAGTTGTTTGACGCGGCGCGCGGCGGTGATCCGTCGATTTTCAACCAGCTCTTTTGGGTCGCGGCGACGCCCGCCCTCTACGCCGTGGTCCTGCCCGCGGCGGGGGCGATGAGCGACCTCATGGAGAGCGTCAGCGGCCGCGCGCTGCGTATGCGCCGGGCCGTCGCCTGGTCGCTGCCGGCCGTCGCCGTGCTCAGCGCTTTTCTTTGGGGCCGCCACCTGATGGCGGGCGCGGGTCCGGCCGAGGCGGGCGTGGCCGCGCTGCTCAGCCATTTGGTCGCGCTGCCGCTGGGACTCGTGGTGATGAGCTGGTTGATATCCGCGGCGCGGGGCGGCTGGACCGGCGAGGCGGCGGCCGGCCTCCTGCGCGGATTCGTCCTGCTGCTTGCCGTCGGCCTGCTCACCGGCCTGCCGCTGGCCTCGCCGGCGCTGAACCGGCACCTGCACGGCAGCGTCTTCGTCGTCGCGCACCTGCACGTGGTGCTGGTCGGCGGCGTACTCACCGCGCTGCTCGCGGTCCTCGTCCACCACTGGCCGCGCTGGACCGGACGCATTCCGCGGGACACCCTGCTGCGCGCCGGAGCGGGCACGCTGGTCGCGGGCGTGATCCTGACCTTCGCGCCGCTGTTCCTGCTCGGCTATCAGGGCCTGCCGCGCCGCCACCATTTCTATCCGGACGAATTCATGCTCTTTCAAGTGCTCGCGGCCGGCGGCGCCACCATCCTCGTCACCGCCCTCGCCCTCCACGCCATCGCCCTGCTGACCGCGCGCCGCCCCGCCGAGACGGCAGCCTGACTGGCCAGAACGTTAAGAGCCGCCCGGCGAGCAGTTGCGAAGTCACAACAGCGACACCGCGTCGACGTCGACGGACCAGGCGACGGTGTCGGGCCATTTGAAGTCACGCAGGATCGCCTTGATGGGGTCCGTGAGTTGGCGGGTCGTCGCGGCGCGCATCATGATCTGATACCGGAACTCGCCGCGCGCCTTCGCGAGCGGCGCGGGGACGGGGCCGCCGATGCGGACGGAGACGTCGAGCAGATCCTGCAGGCGACGCATGAGCGACATGCCGGTCAGTTTCACCAGTTCCTCCTGCACGCCGCGCAGCGTCACGCAAACCAGATGCCCGTACGGCGGATAGCCCAGCTCCTTGCGAAACTCCAGTTCCTGGTCGATGAACCCGTCGTAGTCCAGGTTCCGCGCGGCCTGGATCGCGGGATGGAACGGCGTAAAGGTCTGCACGATCACTTCGCCCACCAAATCGCCGCGCCCCGCGCGCCCCGCGACCTGCGTCAGCAACTGGAACGTCCGTTCCCCGGCACGGAAGTCCGGCAGGTGCAAACTCAAATCCGCGGCGACGACGCCGACCAGCGTGACGCCGGGAAAATCGAGTCCTTTCGCGATCATCTGCGTGCCGATCAGGATGTCGATCTGGCCGCCGCGGAACGCGCCGAGCGTCTTCCGGTAGGAATCCTTCTGCGTCATCGTATCGGAATCCATCCGCTCGATGCGCGCCTTCGGGAACACCTTGCGCATCACGTCCTCGACCCGCTGCGTGCCGATGCCGGAATATTTAAACGCGGGATCGCGGCACTGCGCGTTCGGACACCGCTCCGGCACCCGCTGCTGCGCGCCGCAAATGTGGCAGACCAGCCGGTCCGTCGGCTTGTGGTACGTCAGCGCGACGCTGCATTGCTCGCAGCGCGCGACGGTCCCGCAGGACGGGCACACCAGCGACGTCGCGAAGCCGCGCCGGTTCAGGAAGAGGATCGTCTGTTCGGCGCGCTCGATGCGGGACTGGATCGCCTCCTTCAAGTCGCGCGAAAGCACGTTGAGGCGACCCTCCTTCTCCATCTCCTGTCGCATATCCACGATCCGCATCCCCGGCATGCGGCGGTGGTCCACCCGGTGCGGCATCCGCGCGAGGGTGTATTTGCCACGCTGCGCGTTGTGCAGCGATTCAAGGGAGGGCGTGGCGGAACCCAGCACGACCGCGCAACCATCCCGGTGCCCGCGCATCACCGCGACATCACGTGCGTTGTAGCGCGGCGCCTCCTCCTGCTTGTAGCTGTGCTCATGCTCTTCATCGACGACGATGAGGCCGAGGTGGTGCACCGGCGCGAACACAGCGGAGCGCGGCCCGATCACGATGCGCGCCTCACCCTCGTGTACGCGGTGCCACTCGTCATGCCGCTCGCCGGACGACAATTCACTGTGCAGCACGGCAACGGTGTCGCCGAAGCGCGAGCGGAACCGGTCCACGGTTTGCGGCGTCAGCGAAATTTCGGGCACGAGCACGATGCAGCCCCCGCCCTTTTTCAGGACCTGGTCGATGGCCTGGAGATAGACCTCCGTCTTGCCGCTGCCGGTGACGCCGAAGAGCAGCACGACACCCGGCTTCGGCGCTTCGATGGCCTGCTTGATCGTGGCCAGCGCATCGGCCTGCTGCGGCATCAACGGGAGCGGCTGCGTGGGCAGCACCTCGTGCCCCGCGTCGGCGCGCCGGCGCGACGCGCGCTTGCCCACCGTGACGAAGCCCTTGCGCGCGAGCCCGCGCACCGCGGCCGCGCTCGCTCCGCTGGCCTTGGTAAGTTCCGGCATCGTGGCCGGCCCCGCGGCGAGCGCGTCAATGATCTTCGCCTGCGCGGCGGCTTTGCGGCGCAGCTCCACGACCGCCAGCGCATCGCGCGCCAGGGCGGTCGGGGTCACCACCGTGACCTCCTTGAAGCGCGCGGTCGCACGGCGCACAGCGCTGGGCAGGACGGTTCGGACCGCCTGTTCCACCGGGGCGACGTAATAATCCGCGATCCAGCGCGCGAGGTTGAGGATGTTTTCCTCCACGAGCGGCTTCTTGCCGACCACCGAGCGGATCGGCTTGAGCCCGGAGAAGGTGGAGGACTCGGCGAACGCGACGACGTAACCGTGCGCCTCGCGGCGGCCGAAGGGAATCGCGACGCGGGAACCGACGCGCACGGCGTCGGCGAGTTCGTCGGGCACCAGGTAGTCGAACTCCCGGTCCAGCGACAAATCAACGACCACGCGCGCGATGCGACTCATGCCGCCATCATCGACGCGCCGCCGCGAATTGCAAGCGGCGCGGCGCGCCCGCTTATGGCGGTTCTCGTAAATTTTGTCCTGAACAGCCCCTCACCCCCGCCCTCTCCCCAAGGGAGCGGGTGCTGGCTTCTCCCTCTCCCCGAGGGAGAGGGTTGGGGTGAGGGAGCGAGTCAAGATGTCGGCAATCAGGACAAAACTTTCGAGAAGCACTCTAGAATCCGACGAGAATCCGGTAGTGCTGGACCGTGACCGGCCCGATCACCGCGATCTTCACGGTGACGAACTCGACACCCGGTTCCACCGGCGCCGTCGTCTCGCTGATCACGGTCCACGCCATGTCCATCCACGTGGTCATGTTGTTGGACCCTTGCAGCGTGTAGAGCAGCCCCGGGTCGTCGGTGCGGCGGTGGTACGTGATGATCAGGTGGCCATCCGGCGACGGGCCGAGCGTGATGCGGCGGTCTTCCGGCGCGTTCGGGTCGCCGCCAAAGGCGTATTCCTCGTCGTTCGACAGGTCATCGCCATCCGGATTCGCACCGCCGCCCCATAGCGAGGCCGCGAGCGCCGCGTTGGTCACGTCGTTGCCGAAGCGCGCGAGATTCCAAAGGTCGCGCGGCGTATTGGACAACAGGATACCGTCGATGACGATCACTTGGAATGTCTGGCTGGCGGACGCGCCGCTCAAGTCGGTCGCCTGCAACGCGACGGGCGTCATGCCGATGTATTCCGACGTGCCCGTCACCGCGCCGCTGATGAAGTCGAGGCCGTTGGAGCCGGACGGGAAGGTCGCCGTGAGCGTCAGCACATCGTCCAAATCCGGATCCGTGAACGTGCCGGCCGGAATCGGGAAGTGGTACGGATCCCCGAGGTCAGCAAACTGGTCCGCGACCGGCAGCGCCAGCACGGGCGGATTGTTCGGCTTGTAGCGGAAAATATAGGCGAAGCCGCGATTGCTTCCCTCCGCCGTATCCGCAGGCGCGCCGACGATAAACGTCTCCGTATCAATGCCCAGCGAGGCGCCAAATTGGCCGGCCGTGCTGCCCGCGGGACGATTAAACTTGAAGACCTGTATCCAGTTGGTCGGGCTCGCGGGATCCGGGCGCAGCATAAAGGTCGCACCAAGATTCGGCGTGGTGGCCGTGAACGGTGCGCCGATGATGAGCCGCTTGCCCTTGATGCCAACGGCATTCCCGAACCGCCGCTCATTTTCGGTCTGGCGATCAAAGCGCGTAACATGGACCCAGGCGTTGCTCGTTGCATTCCACTCCAGGAGATACGCCACGCCGACGCTCGTGTTGGTGCCAAACGCGACCGCGGGCGCGCCGATGAGCGCCAGGTTTCCATCCACGGCCACGCTCCACCCGAATTCACCAGCCTGATTGGTCACCAACGAGTCCACGCGCTGGGCGATGCCCCAATTGTCCGGTCCACCGGTGTTGCGGGAGAGGAAGTAGGCCGATCCCTCGCGCAGCGTCAGGTTCGTGTTGATGTCCGCGCGCGGCGCGCCCACCGCGAGGCGATCCCCGGACAGCGCGAGGTTCCAGCCGAAGTCGGAATTCGTGATGCCCGCCCCGGTCGGCGTCCTTCGCGCCACTTCGCCCCAGGCATCAGGTCCGCCCGCGTTGCGGTTGAAGATGAACACCGCGCCATTCGTCGTGCCGTCCAGCGCGGCGCGCGGTGCGCCGACCGCCAGCCAGTCGCCCTCAACCTGCACGGCGTAGCCGAACCGCGCGGCATTGGCGACATTGGTCGGCGCGATGCGAACCAGTTCGCCCCAGTTGTTGCTGCCGCCGACATGGCGCCCGAAGAGATAGACGGCGCCCATATCGATGCCGCCGGTTTCGTCGCCATCCGCGCCGACCGCGATCAGATCCGGCGAGATCGCGACGGACTGACCGAACCGGTCGTTCGTGTCCACCTGCGCGGGCCGCAGATGCCGCCACTCGATCCAGTTGTTGGTCACGGCGGGCGTCGGATCCCGCCTGTAGATGAAAGCGGAACCGGCGTTGATGCCGTTCGTCGTCGCACCGGGCGCGCCGACCACCGCGAAGTCGTTCAGGGTGTCCACGGATGTGCCGAACTGGCCACGCAGGTTGATATTCGTCGGCTGCAGCTGGCCCTCGTAGGAGTTCAGCGCGATGACCGTGGTGGTGAAATCCGACACCGTCGGCGCAAAGCCGTCATTCACCTCAAGCAGGAAGGCGTTGGTGCGGCTGGTTCCGATCGGGAAGGGGTTCGTGGACGGCACAAACTGCATCAGGCGGAGTTGCGCCGTGGCGGCGGCGGCGGTGATGCCCGTCGCGCGGTACACGCCCGCGGTCAGCAGCGCGAAGGAACTCGTGTTCGTCAGCACGCCATTCGTCGTGATGTCCATGGTGATGGTGACCGTCAGCGGTTGCAGGGTCAGGTCGTCCACCTCGACGATGGTCACGGACGAGAAGAGATGGATCGGCATGAGCCGGAACGTGGTCTGGTCCGCGCGTGTCCCAAGAATCTGCGGCGGATCGTTGATCGCCGTGACGGTCACGGTGGAGTTGGTATCCGTCACCGGCGCGGACTTGTTGTCCGTGATGGTGATCGTGAAGAACGTGGTCTCCGATTGCGGCACGGTGATCCGGTTTTCGGTGGGCTCGAAGATGATATCGCGGATGCGGACCGTCGCGTGCGCGGCGGTGACATTGGTCAACGCGTACACGCCGGGCAGCACCTCCACGAAGCCGTCCTGGTTGCGGAAGGTTCCCTTCGCGGCGTCGTCCAGCGCCACGGTGACATCGACCACTTCCTGCAACTGCTGGTCAACTTCGGTGAAGAGCACATGCAGGAAAGGCTTCGTGCTTTCCTTGTCCGTGATGGCGATGGGCATGGCCGGGTTGTCGATTTCCGGCTGGTCGTTCCGGCCCTCCACCACGAGGGTGATCGTCGACGTGGAGCGTCCGCTGGAGGCATTCTGCACGAGCACCTGCACACGGCCCGTCACCAGCACGCTCGATTCATCCGCGACGCGATAGAAGAAGGACTCCGTATAGGGATAGCCGCCGGTATAGACCCCGACGGGCGTATAGAGCACGGTGTTGCCGCCGCTCACGGACACGGCGCCGCCCGCGTTCTGGCCGAATACGCTGTGCAGCGTGTACTCCTCCTCGTAGTCCGTCGTCAGCGGATCGTTCGCGAGCACGTCGAGTTCGTTGTTCGAGGTGCCGGACAGCGCCACGAAGAGGTCCGGCATCGTCGGCATGCTGCCCACGCGCACGGTGACGAGCGCCTCGCCGGTGCCGCCCAATCCGTCGGACACGCTGTACGAGAAGACATCCACGCCGACGAAGCCAGCGGGTGGCGTGTAGCGGACGACGGTGTTGCTGAACGATACCGTCGCGCCATAGAGCGATGCGCCGACCCCCGTGACCTTCCAGCCCGCGGCCGAACCGGGCAGCACGAAGTCGTTCGCCAGCACGGGCAGGACGTTGTTCGTGCTGTTGCGCGCGACGGTGAAGGCATCGTCCTGCGTAACCGCGACGAGGTTGCTGGCGCGGTTCTGCACAAGCACGCGGACAACCGCGGAGGCGCGCCGGTCGCCGCCATCGGAAATTTCATACGTGAATTGCTCGACGTAGCTGGTCGCGGTCGCGAGCACCGGCCGGTAGATGAGCGACTGGTTGTCGGGCGCCACCTGCAACGAGCCGCCCTGGCTCGGCTGGTTCGTCCCGGCGCCGAGCGCGAAGATTGAAATGACCTGGTCCAACGGCGGTTGGATCCGGTCGTTCAGCGTCACGGGGAGTGTGAAGCTCGCGGCGACGTTCGTGCCGGGCAGCAGTTCGTAGTACACCGTGTAGGCGTCGTCATTCGCGATGAGGTCGCCGCGGCGGACGGAAACGCTGACCTGCGCGACGTCCGTGTTGACGGAGTCCGACATCAGGTAGGTGAACGTCTCCTCGCCGAAGAAGCCGTTCGCCGGGGTGTAGACCAGGCGGTTGTCGACAATCGACACCACGCCGCCCTGATTCGGCGCGTTCGGTCCCACGCCAATGCTCAGGATGGTGTAGGTCTTGTTCACGTTCGGGTAGCTGATGTCGTTCGTCAGCACGTTGAACACGTAGTCGGCGCCGCCGCCGCGCACGATGAAGCGATCCGGGTTCGCGTAGATGCCCGAGGCCACCGTCGCGATGGTGACGCGGCCGGTCGCGACGCGCGCGGGCGTGCCGCCGTCCTCCACCACGTAGTCGAAGTCCAGCTGGCCCAGCGTGTTCGACGGCGTGAAGAGGAGCGACTTGCCGGAGCCGTGGATCTGCAGCGTGCCGATCGCGGTCGGCGCGGACGGGTTGACGGAGACGATCGTCAGCGTGCCGGTCGGATTCGCCAGCATGCGGTCGTTCGCCAGCACGTTGAGGCCGACGGGCACGGGATTTGTCGTGGCCGCGATCTTGAAGAAGTCCGGCGCCACGTCGACCCGGCCCACCGCGATCGACACCAGGCCCGTGCCCGTGCCGCCGATGCCGTCCGCCGCCAGATAGGCCACCTGCTCGATGCCGATGAATTCGACATTGGGCGTATACACCAGCCGCGTCCCGGCTCCGTTCGTGGTGAGCGTACCGTTCAGCGGCGGCTGCACGATCTCCTTGATGAACAACCCGGCCGTGGACGCCGTGACCAGCGCGTCGTTCGCCAGCACATCGAGTTCGTTGTCGAAGCTGCCCGCCAGTACGCTGAACGCGTCGTCGCGGATGTTCAGCGTGCCGCGCCGCTCAATCACCGCCAGCGTGACGTCCGCCTGCGCCGTGGAGCTTCCGCCGCCATTCACCTCATACCGGAACGTCAGCGTCGGGGCGCCGTTCGTCGCCACGTACACAAAGGTGTTGTTCGTGAGGATCGGCTGGCCCGGAATCGAGCTGGAGATGATCCCCGAGATGGCGAGGGCGCCGCCGTTCGCCGGCAGCATGCCGTCGTTCGACAGGACATTCATCACCGCCGTTTCGCCCGCGGCGACGGCGTAATGATCATTCGCCGCGTGCAGCACGCCGTTGATCGACGCGACCACGGAGCGCACCAGCACGCGCCCGCTGTTCACGTCGCCCTTGTCGTTCTGGATCGTGTAGCGGAAGTAATCGTCGCCCGCGAAGGCTGCCGGGGAGCTGTACACCAGCGACTGGCCATTGGTGCTGATCGACACCACGCCGCCCTGGAGCGTGGGGCCGGCGCTGATGATCGTCAGGTTCCCCGCCGAATCCGTGAAGTCGCGGTCGTTCGCCAGCACATCGAGCACGCGGCCCACCGTGCCGGCCGGCACGTAGAATTCGTCATCCATCGCGAACAGGAAGCTGTTGTCCGTGATGGCGTAGCCAAACACATTGGTGAACGACTGCCAATCGGCGAGCTGGTTCAGCAATTGCGAAACGGGCGCGTCGTGGGTGACGTTGGTCCCGCTCATGTTGACGAGCGCGAGGCCGGGGTTCGGCCAGTTGGTCACCGCCACGATGCGCAACCGGTCGTCCGGAATGACAAAGTTGATGTCGCGCTCCACGTCGTTCGTGCGCGGGTCGATGACCAGCACTTCGTCCTCATTCGTGATCCGGAAGTCCGGGTTCGCGATGGGCGTGTCGTTGACGCCAACCACGAGCACCGCGACCAGCGAGGTCACGGTGCCGCCGGTCATGCCATCGGAAATCACAGCATTGAACGTGTCGACCAACAGTTCCTCGCGGGCGAGCGCCTGCAGGTTGCTGGCCGTCGTCGGGTTGAACGTAATCGTCGTGCCGCCGAGCGAGACCAGGGCGCCTTCGCGACTCAACGCATCCACGGCGATGACGTTCAGGACATCAATGCGGTCGATGTCGGTGTCGTTCGCCAGCAGGTCGGCGGCCTGGATTTGCAGCACCTTGTCCTCGGTGGTCGTGAAGAAGTCATTCAACACGATCGTGCCGGGAATCGTTCCACCAAGGTCCAGCACCTGGAGGTCAACGCGGTTGCTGCCGCCCGCCGTCGGCGGCAGCGTGTACATCAAATCGAGTCCGAATTTGAGCACCTGAGACAGGGTGTTGGTTCCGCCCACCAGCGGGTCGAGCTGGTCCAGCGCGCCGGGATCGTTCCCCGGTGTCGGCGTGTTGTTCACGCCCACGATGACGAAGTCGATCGGGCCGATGCCGATCGCGCCGTGGCTGTCCGCGACCGCGTAATAGAAGCGGTTCGTGTAGAGCTCGCCTTCCGCGAGGCCCTGCAGGAACGCGGACGCGGAGGCGTCATAGATCAGGTGATCCTCCTCCTGGTTCGCGCGCAGGGTGAGCGTGACCGTCGCGCCCACGTCGGTCGTCGCGCTGTAGCGGTTGGCCTCGGTGACGACGGCCCAGACGCCCTTCTCCGCCGCGTTGTCGACGTAGAAGACCGGGATGGAAAGGAAATTGTCGTTCAACACCGTGACCGTGTGGAAGCCGTTGTAGGACGGATGTCCGCCGTAGTTCGCGATGAGCAATTGATCGCCGGTGAGCAACCCGTGCGCGGGGGCCTCAACGATGACGGGCTGCGCACCGGGCGTGCCGGTGTAGCCCACGATTTCATTCACGGAGCCGAGCACCGCATAGGCGCGAAGCGTGGACCAGGTGTCGTCCGAGTCGATGTCGTCATCGTTCGACAGGATGTCCTGCGCCAGCATGTCCGGCGCGGGCACGGGATCGCCCGGGAAGACCAGCGGCGTACCCGCGAGTTCGGGGCGCACCATCAGGCGGACGGTCTGACGCTCGGTGACATTCGTAATCACGTCGAGGTTCGCGACGGGCGGATCGTTTGCGCCCACAACGCGCACGGAAACCGACGCCTCGTCGCGGGAGGTGGGCGCGCGCGGCAGGACAGTTTCCCACGTCCCATTGCTGGTCGCCGCGACATAGGGCACCGCGATGGTGAATTCGTTTTCGTCCACGACGGTGACGGCGTGCACCCCGTTGTAATCGGCGGGGAAGGCGCCGGTGATCACGATTTCGGCGTCGTTGGTGAGCCGGTGGTTCGTCGCCGCGACGATGGTGGTTCCACCCGTGCCGTCGCTGTAGCCCTCCACGGCGGCCGAGCCGTAATCAATGATCTCGTAGTAGAAGGTGTCGATGATTTCAACGCCCACGGGCAGGGCTTGCAGGGCCGCCGTCGCGCGGGGATCGTAGACGATGTGCGTGCCGCGCAGCGGAAGATCGTCGGGCGAGATGGCGAGTTCCGCGCCGAGTTGGGAATTCGTCACGGCGGCGTCACCGCTGCCCGCGTCGGACGTCGCGCTGACGTCCACGATCACCAGCCGGTCATTTCCGTCGCCGTCGAAATCGTTCGCGAGCACGAGGAGCGTCGAGAGGTCGTCCTCGGAGACCGTGAAGACATCGGGCACCGCCAGCGGTTCGGCGTTTTCCTGCCCGAACGGCGTGCCCAGCACGTCCGCGCCAATGGAGTATTGGTTCACGGCCATGTTGCGGCTCATGTCCACGCCGTCAAACGGACCGGGCAGGATCAGGCTGTGCGGGACGAGGGCGAAACCGCGATATTGCGGCGCGAGCGCGATCGAATTGCCGGTGGTATCCAGCAGGTTGGTGCCCGAGGCCGGATCGAGATAATCGCCGAGGTACGCCGCGCGCGCAACGGGCTCCATCGCGCCGCCCGCGCCCACGGTGATGATGCCGCGCGACGGCAGGCTGTTGGGGGCGTTCGTTTCCGAGGGCCGCACGACCGGCGTGGGGTTGCTGTCGCTCGTGACGCTGATCGGATTATTCGTGAAGGCGACGACGAATCCGAAGCCGGGATTCACCAGCGTCGGCGCCGGATCATTCGCCGCGAACAACGCATTCGTGCCGATGATCGTGCTGGCCGCAAAGTCGTGCACTTTCACGCCGTCGATGAACAGCGAATACGGCGCGAGGTCAACCGGCGTCGAGTCGCGGCGCACATACAGCTCGACGAAGTGGACGGGTCCATCCTCGAAGAGGATCTCATTGATGACGAGGCGGCCGAGCGCGTTAAACTCGGCGGCGCCCGCGTCCGGCAGTCCCTGGCGCAGCACGCCGCGCTGGTCAACGGCGGTCGTGGACCCGAAACCCTTGTTGATCGCGGGGCTGCCGGCGAGCGGCTCGGCGAACGGCGTGGGATCGCCCGAGAGATTCAACGGGGCGAGCAGCGGGTCGGTCAGCGTATCGTCCGTGATGTGGTCGAGCAGGAAGACATCGCCGCTCTGCCCCTCCTGGAGGTTGAGCGTGCGCGTGCTGTCGTCGCAAATGTTGCCGCCGAGCGAAATGAACACGCCCGCGCCCGCGACGTCGATGTTGCGTCCCGAAAAATCGCTGAAGATCGAGTTCGCGGCCCGGATGCGCGTGCCGAAGTCGACGCTCAACGCCGCGCTAGCGCGCGTGGAGGCGTCCTCGTTGTCGATGAACGTGCAGTGTTTGACGTAGGTGTTCATGAACACGCCGTTGCTCCGGCGCTGCGCGACGAGCGCACCGCCGCCGTCGCCGGTCGCGTTCGGCTGCACGTTGCCGGCGAAGGTCGTGTTGATGATCTGGATTTCCTTGTCGGAGTAGATCGAGACGCCGCCAGCGCTTACACCGAGATCCTCGGACACGCGGTTGCGGGCGATGAAGCAGCCATCGAGCGTCAACTGGCCGCCATCCACATCAATCGCGCCGCCGTATTGGGTCGCCGACGAATCCACGACGGCGCAGCGGCGCAGCGTGAGGAAGCCGTTCGACTCGACGAGAATCGCGCCGCCAAACGCCGCGGTGCCGTGCGTCAGCGTGACGCCTTCAATCGTGACGCGGGAGCGGATGCGGAACAACTGCCGATCCGGCGTCGTGTCGCCATTGCCGTCGCCGCTGATCGCCAGCAGGTTGGCGCCGGGCCCCTTGATGGTCACGTTGCGTTGCAGTGTCGATGGGGATGAGCCGGGCATGCGGACGATCGCGGGATAGGACGGCAGCGCGAACGTGATGACGTCGTTGTTGCCGGCGTTCGCGAGAGCGTAGGTGAAGGAACCCGGCAACCCGTCGTTCGCGGTGCGCGTGACGAGATGATTGCGCGGGGCCTCCTGCACCTGGATGTAGAGCGTCTTTGTGGTGGTCAGCAGCGCGTAATCGCGCGCGCTCAACGTGAACACCGTGCCGCCCGGGTCGTCCGGCGGGAACGGGAAGAGCGGATTGAGGGTGTACGCGATGTTGGTCAGGGAGCCCAGCACGGCGGCGAGCGAGCCGGACATCTGGTACTGGCCGGGACCGGTCTGGCTGAAGGACCCCAGGTTGGTCAGGCTGCCCTTGCTGACGTTGTCGATGGAGAGCGTAACGAGCACGCTGTTCGAGTCGTCATTCCACAGGCCGAGTTCCGCGAACGGCAGCAACGGCGCGGCCGGCGCGAGCAGCAACGGCTGATCTTCCGGCGGCGGCAGATTAACGAACTGCGGCGCGAGGTTGACGCTCGTGATCCGCACCTTGACGCTGCTGTTGGAAGCCTTCAGGCCGGAGCTATCCGTGGCGACCAGGGTGAACGTGCTTTCGCCAATCGCATCCACCGGCAGCGCGCCGGGCGTCGGGGTGTAGGTCACCGATTGCAGCGCCAGCGAAAGCTGCGCCGGCGTCTGGAAGGGGAAACCCGTGGCAGAGAACGTGCCAAGCGACGGGTCCGTCTGCGTCAGCACCGCCTGCACCGGCTGCAGGCCGCCCTGGTTCTGGTCCTGAACGAACACGGTGGGGAACACGGTGAACGCGGGGTCGGCGTCTGTCCGGTTGACTGTCTGCACCGGGATGCCGGAAATCTGCGGGGGGCTCTGCGACTGAACGATCGTAAAGATGTTGGTTTCCGTCGCGACGCCACCGAAGCCGTCGTTCAGGATGAACCGGAAGGCGACCTGCTCGGTCAGCGAGGTGAGCGCGGCTGGCGTCGCCTGCACGACGAGGTTCTGCACATCCGCAATGAGTCCCGCGATGTTGTTCGTGAGCGCGGTGGTCGGAATGATATTGAGCAGCGAGGCTTGGTTCGTATTCACGAGCTGGATGGAAAGCGAAAACTCATCCTCGCCGAGGTCGGGGTCATAGATGAACCCGACCTGGAACGGCTGGACCTGCAAGCCCTCGACGACCGAAGTGGGGTTGAGGGTCATCGCGAACGAGGGCGGCGTATTGATCACCTCGATGGCCAGCGTCACCGTGCTCGTGACCGAAATGTTGTCGGCCACACCGCGCACGCGCACGGAGGAGGAAAGGTTGTTGATCGTGCCGGGAATGCCGCGGAAGGGCAGCGGCTGCACGCCGACCCCGGCAATCGCGGTGGTGACCTGGGCCGGGGTGCCCGTGAAGATTTGGGTGAGCTGCCCGTTGGCCAGCGTGGCAAACTGGTCGTTGGCGAGGACGGCCGTCGCCACAAGCAGTTCATTCGACGGCATCAGGTGGTCCACATCGGCAATGGAGACGCTGGCAAACACATTGGTTACGCCGACGTTGTCGCCGAAGGCGCGGTTGACGAGGCCGGAAATGGTCGACGGGTCGGGCACGGGCGTGACGGTCAGGGTGAAAATGCGGTTGGTCGTGTGAAGGCCGTCCTCCACGGTGATTGTGATGGTGGAGCTTCCGTTAATGTTCGCCCGGGGCGTCAACTGCACCGTCCTGTTCGAGCCGGAGCCGCCGAGCACCGCGTCCACGAGGTTCGTATTGCTGGAGGTCGCCGTGACGACGAGTTGTGTGACCGGGGTGTCGGGATCGGACACGGTGAACGGCACGTTGGTGGACCCGTCCTCCGGAATCGTCCGGTTCGCCACCGCGCTGATGACGGGTGGATACGGACGAAACACGACCACGAACTGCACACTGCCGGTTGAGCCGCCGCTGACCGCTTCAATTCGGGCGGTCACGGAGCCCGACTGGTTGGGCAGTGGCTCCAAGCTCACGGTGCGGTTCGTACCGCCCCCGGTAATCGTAATGTTGGTCTGCGGAACGATGGATGTTCCCGCGACGATAAAACTGTCCAGCGTGGCCCCAAACGGACCGAAGTTAAATCCGCCGCTAAACGTCGCGCCGGGCGCGGAGTTTGTCGCCGGGGAGGAGAACGTCAGGTTCACCTCCGGCTGGGCAACCACCAGCCCGGGGGCAAGCGTGGCGGCGAACAAGGCGGCGGCGGTGAGGCGCCGGACGGCTGAGGCGGGAAGGCGCGGGGTCCACGTTTTCATGAGGCGGCACTCTCCATCGGGGTCATGAGAATCTTGAGGCTATGGTCATTCATGGGGCGGGTGGTTTTTGTTCCGGCCGCCATTCGGCGGGCGAACGCAGCTCCGGCGGCTCCGGCGTTTCCGGCATGGGAATCGCCAGCTGCGACGCCTTCTCCGAGTCGATTTCAATGCGGGCGGCGGCCATTAAGTTACTGGCGAACGAGCGCTCGATCTCCTCCTGCCGCTGGCGGATCAGGCGGCGGCGCAGCACCGGCGCCACCTCCTCAAACGAGGTCACCTCGGCGGGCTGCAGGCCGGTTTTCATCACGACGTACAAGCCGTCGCCCGCGGCCATCACCTCGCTGACGGCGCCCAGTTCCAGCGCGAGGCCGGCTTTGAGCACCGCGTCCGGGTGCCGGTGTTCCGCGCTGTTAACTTCAATCCAGCCCAAATCGCCGCCGCGGTAGCGGCTGATCGTGTCCTCGGAATATTCCGCGGCCACCGTGCCGAACCCCGGGATACGTCCCTGCTGCGTCGCCGCGGCGGGATCGGCGAGGAAGGCGGCCCGCGCCTTTTCGAGTTCCTCCCGCAGCGCTTCCGCCTGTGCATCCGGATCGCGCGCCTGCACCCTGCGGAACAGCACCGCCAGGCGAACCATTTCGGGGCGCGTGTAGCCCGCGAGATTGGAGTCGTAATGCGCGCGCAGGTCGTCATCCGTCACGCGCACGCCGTCGCGCATGACCTGCAGCGTGCGATCGAGCCACTGGCCGAGTTCGCGGTTCTCCAACTCCCGCTGCACCGCGGGATCGTGCAGGTGCTCGGATTTTCGCGCCTCCTGCAACATCACGCGCCGCTGGATGAGCTCCTGGAGGATCGCCTGCGGGTCGCCAACCGGCCGCTTCGATGCGAGGCGGCGCTGGACCTCAAACTGGACGTCTTCCTCGGTGATCCGCTCGCCGTTCACGCGCGCCAGCCACTCCGGCTCCGCGACGGATGGCGCCGGCGACTTCTTTCCGCAGGATGCGGCGAGCAGCAGGACCAATGTCCCGACCAGCAAGCCCCCCCCGCGAAGGATGCGCGCACGCCCGTGCATCACGGCGTCCATTCGACCTCCACGATCGTGAAGATCGCCTGGACCTCGCCCGCGGCGGGATCGACCACATAGAACACCCGCTGCGGGTCCTGCTGCGCGTTCAGTGCCGGCATCTCGACCAGCGGAACCTGGCTGCCGGTCGTATTGAGCAGATCCGTCGCCGCGGACACGCGGTACGCCACATCGCTCACGCTCAACGGCTTCTTGAACGTCACGCCCAGACGCCCGTCGTGGAGGAACGGTTGCGGCATGCCGGAAAGGTCCGTGGCGGACGCGCCCGCGCCGAAGGCATAGCGCTCCAGGTTCGGGATGCCCGATTCACCCGGCGCGGCCTGGGCGAAGTCCGCCAGGCCGCCCTCGCCGCCGGCTTCGCGTGTGCGCCACGCGTCAAAGGAGTCGATGCGCTCAATGATCGCGACCTGCGCCGTCGCGCTGCCCGAGACACGGTAGGACGCGCTCGTGTTAATCGATAGCACCACGGTCTCCATGCCGCCCGCGAGATTCGCGCCAGCCTTCGGCGTGACCTGCACCATGGCCATCGTCTGCCAGGCGGGCATGTACAGCGTCGTGGCGATGGTGTTGTAGTCGGTCCCATTCGCGGCCGTACCGGCGATCTTCAGGCGCACGAGCACGTCAACGTTCACCACATCGCGGCGCGTGATCAGGAAGGTCGCGGGCGTGAGCGTGTCTTTCACCGCGACGGGCTCAAGCACCTCGATTTCGACCAGCATCAAGAGATCTTCGATCGTCAGCGTGGCGCGGTCGGCGGCGCCGACGCGGTAGCCGCTGCCCGGCTGGACCACAAGCTGCACGGTCTCCGCCGGCTCGGTGATGCTGTCCGCGAACGGCGTGATCGTGACCGTGACCGCGGCCTGGCCCTCCGGGAACGTCACCGTGCCGGGCACCAGCGCGTAGTCGACGCCGTTCTGCGCGGCGCCCGACATGGCGATGTTCACCACGAGGTCGCCGTCAAGACTGCCGCGACGGGTCAGCGTGAAAATGCCCGGAGCCGGCCCGTTTTCGGACGCCTGCGCGGTCGTCGCCGCCACCGTGATCATCGGTTCCAACTTCAACCCGGCCACGAGCAGGCGGCCCGATTCGATCAGGCTGTACAGGTCCGCGTCCGCCGCGGACAGGCCGGGCAGGCGCACGGCCAGGTTGGTGAACCCGACGCCGTCCCCATCGAGATCAACCTGCAGGCGCTGGACGCCCGCGGTCGGGGAGAAGCGCAGGTAGTGGTGCACGAACGCGCCCGGCGTGACGGTCAGACGCGATAGATCAAGCACGTCGAGGTCCGCCAGCGAAAAGTCCTCAATCGTCTTGAGTCCGCCCACGAAGGACTTGAAGACAAACCGGTCCGCGCCCGGCCCGCCCGCAAGCAGGTCGTTCCCCGCGCCGATGAAGAGGACGTCGTCCCCGGCGCCGCCGCGCACCGTGTCGTGCCCCGCGCCGTCCGCGAAGACGTACTGACGTTCGGCGCCGTAGCTCGCAAGATGGCTCGCCAGTCCCGCGGCATCGAGACCCGCGGAGGGCGCGGCCAGCGAGACGTTCGTCGAAATCGAGCCGCCATCCGCGATCACGTAACCCGCGGAAGCGAACAGGTGATTGTCGAGGCGCTGCACTTCCAGCGCGGGCAACTCGGCGGGCAGCAGGTCCGCCGGCTCATAGGCCAGCAACTGGACCGTGCCGGTGGAAATGGCGGACGCCGTTTCATCGCGCAATTCCACCGTGAAGAAGCCGGGCTGCGCCAGCGAGCCATCGTGGGTATACACCAGGCGCCCGCGGAAGAGCTCGGCCTGCGTGAACTGCGCGCCGACTTCGAGCACCGTGTCGGGATTCGCCGGATTCGCCATCGTGTTGCGCAATGTCAGGGCGCCTGCGGCCGGCAAGCCGGTGAGCGTGAAGACGAGGTTGCTCGGCCCGCTGTTGAGATCCTTCACATCCAGCAGGACCGCAGTCGCCCCGGCCGGATAGACGACCAGCTCGCCGGTCAGCAATTCGGGATTGCGATAATCGTGGTTCGGATCCAGCCCCTGCAAATACGCCTGCAACGCGGTCAGCCCGTCGCCGCTCCGGTCCGTGTTCGCGTCGTTCGGGTTCTGCTTGTCGAGGCCGTGCTTGTCCTCCCACCAGTCGGCCATGCCATCGCCGTCCGTGTCCACCGCCGCGCGACCGAGCGCCAGATCCATCCGGTACGTCGCGGTGCGGAGAAGTTGTTCGCTCGTGAACGCGCTGCTGGCCGGGCCGAGCAACGCGGCGGTCTCGCCATCGACCGTGACGAGTTTGTGCACATGCGTCTGCGGCACGGGCGGCAACGGTACGCCGCCGGTCTGGGTCAGCCCGAGCGCCATCGCGGAATGCGGCACTTCGAGGCGATAGGACAACTCCCCGCCCTGGAAGGCAAACAGCGAGGTGGTCAGCGTAACCTCCACACCGTCCGAACGCTGGATCGTCCACTGCAACGCGCCCTCATTAATCATGAACGGCTGCGCGGACCCGGTCCCGATGACTTTCCCGTAGAAGATCGTCGCCGGCTCGCTGAACGTCTGGGCCTCCGCGCGGGACAGCCCCCCCGCGAGGACCATGCACGCGGCTGCGACGCACGCGGGGCGCAACAGGTTACTTAAAATGCTCATGTTCGATCCCATCCTCTTCATCAGTATCCGGGGAACCCGTATGTTTGGAAGATCAGTTGAATATCCGTCACCTGGTCGATGAACCGGTCCAAGCCCTCGTCCGGATCGGCATTGAGCGTCAGACCCGGAATGATGAGAAGCCACTCGGTGTTCCACACCGACCGGCCCACGAGGCGGCTGTCGAACACCAGTTCATCGTAGTCCACCTCCGCCTCCGCGTTGTGATAGGCGCGGAAGCTGGGGTAGCGGCGCGGCGAGCCAATCCGCCCATTGAGGCTGTCCAACAGCGGCCGGTACGCGCTCTGGTCGAGATTCGCCGTGACCGACGGCAGCGGCACCGGCACCTGCTGGTCCACGACCTTCCACACGCGCACCTTGTCGGGCGACGACGCGTTGGGAATCGACATCACGTCGGACCCGACCGGGAACAGATACACACGCGGCGCCTGCGGGAGGTCGTTGAGCACGTCATCCGACAGGTAGTCCGAGAACCAGACGCCAACCGAGCGGATCTTCGTCGCGAATACCGACGGGTCGTAGGCGTGGTCGCCGCCGCTCAGCGGACGCCCGAACGCGTTCTGGCCCGCCGTGATCGTCGTCCCGAACCGCAGCACGATGCCGGGTTCCACCGCCGCGTTGCCGTTCGCGTCGATGTCGGAGGCAAACGGACGCGCGAGATACCGGTATTCCGGGATGTCCCACAGGTTTTCGACGCGCGCGTTTTCGAGCGTCTGCCGCCAGAGTTCGTCCGAGTCCTGGCCGCCGCCGGGGAAATGGCTGTCCCCAACGGGCTGGGTTTCCCCGCTCGGCAGGATGCGGAAGTATTCGGTGCGCAGCGACATCTTGCCGGTCTCGTACTGCGGATTGTTGAATCCGAGCTGGCCCTTCAGCGCTTCGTGGTTGATGCGCAGGCGCGCGAGCACCTCGGCCAGCCCACCCTCGCCGATCTGCGGCTCGCCATCGGGGAGGTAGCCGATCGTCCGCGCCTTCACGATGTCGGAGAAGAGCGCGCTGGGCGAACCCGCGTCCGACGGATCGAAGTTCGTCTCATAGTCGTACGCCTTCGCTGCGAGATACGTGTAGCGCGCGGCGATGTCGAACATCGAGTTGTAGGTCTGCAGCGCGTGGTTGCGGTGCACGCGGAAGGCCATGTCCTGATAGCGGTTCAACTGCGTCATCGCGGCGACGCGCTTGTTGAACGCGGCGCGCTCGTCGATCAGGCGGGCGCCCTGCGCGACCACGGTGCGGTAGCGATCCGACAGCGCGCGCAGCGCCTCGATCTCCTTGAAGATCGCGATGCGCAGCACCGGCTCGTCGCCCATCAGGTCCTCGATGCCCTTGAGCAGTTCACGCTGCGCCTGCTTGCGCTCGGCGTTTTCATTCGCGATGCCGACCTCCGCCTCCGCGATGTCGAACGCGATCTCCGTCGCGAGCAGCAACCCGCGGGACACCGCCTGCGCCACGCTGATGCCGCCGACGACGGCCACCTCGGTCAGCTTCAAGCCGCCGACCGCGGGCGCCAGCGCGTCGCCCGGCGAAATCGCGAGACCGCCGGTCGGCAGGTTTTTCGGGAAGGATTTGCCGGCCGCCTCGAACGAACCGGTCACGACATCCTTGGAGTCCTCAATGATTTCGATGACGCCGTTGATGCCCTTGATCAGGTTTCCGATGACATACTTGGAGCGGATGAACGCGTCGGTACGGTCCTTGATCTCCTTGGTGGTCTGCAACTGCGCATTCGCCAGCCGCAGGTTGCGGATGATCTCGCCCGTCAACGCGTCCCAGGCGCCGATCGCGATGGCGACCTCCGCCTCCTGCTGGATCATCTCGTTGATGATCGTCTGCAATTCGCCCACCGCCGGACGGCTGTCCCACGCCGCGGGCGCCTGGAAGGTATAGCCCGCCGCCGTAACCGGCATGAGCTGCGAGAAGTTCTCCAACGGCACCTTCGGCGAGGAAACATCCGTGTACGAAACCGAATAGTAGCCGTCGCGCGCCATGACCGGCGTGTTGACCGACGTGTCCGGCGCGAAGGTCGGCGAATACAACGCGCGCATATCGCTGCCGAGCGTCGTGATGCTCAGACCGCCACTGCCATTGACGTAACCCGTGTAGAGGTCGCCGCCGGTCAGCACCCCATTCGTGTTGAACGAGGCGAACGAAAGCGTCGGCCCGGGCACGGTCTTGTTGCTGATCTCGCGGGTGTTCACATACATGTAGAGCGCGAGGTCGGGGCCGTCATAGCCCGCGGGGAAGAGCTTGCCGGGGCCGACGGTGCCGCTGTAGGGCCGGCCGAAAATTTCGATCAACTGGTTCTTGTAGGACAGGTCTTCCTGGAACACGTCGTTGCGGAACTCGGCCTCGGTCATCGCGATCTGGCGGAGGCGGTTCTGCGATTCGTTCGCGTTGTCCCACACGGCGCGCGCGTTGTTGAGCGCGATCATCGCGCGATCGTAGATCTGCTCGAAATACGAGCGGCCGAACACCAGGTCATCCACCATCGAGGGCGAGATGTCGAACGGCACCGCGTCGGACGAGATGCGGAGCGGGTTCATGCCGCGGTTCGCGTCGTCGAGCGTCTGCTGGATCGCGTTCAGGTTCGCGGACACGACCTTGATGTCGCCGTTCTCCTGGCGGTCCACCTTCTGGATGCCTTCCAGCGTCTCGTTTGGATGCTGCGAGGGCAGCAGGGCGTTCGCCGTGACCCAATCAAAATATGCGCCCTGCGCGGAACGGCGCGCCCAGTCCTGCACGCCCCACGCGCGATCCTTGTTCACGTCCGTGTAGCCCTGCCACTGCGCGGCCGGGTCCTCGACGTAGTGGTTGCGATAGGTCGTGGACAGGATTTCCGCGCCCGCGCGCGCCTTCGACGCGGCGATCTGCGCGAACTTCCGCTCATCGAGGAAGTCCACTTTGATCACGATGTCCATCAGGTTGTAGAACTCGGAGCGCGAGACCCAGTTAAAGTACGGGTGCCGCAGCAGTTCGTACTGCTTGCGCAGCGCGGTGAGGTAGTGGCCCCACGCGTCGCCGTGGCCCTGCGGATAGAGGATCATGCCGTCGTCCTCATCGATGAAGCCGTCGGTGTTGATGTCCGTGATGCCGTAGTTCAGCGCGTAGGCGACCTCGCCCTCGCCCTTCGTGAAGTTCCAGAAGAGGCGGTTGTAGACCGGGCGCGCGAAGAAGTCGTCCACGCCGCGCAACAGCGACAGCTCTTCCTCGATCAGCGAGGACATCTGGTTCTGGAAGCTGAACACGACCGGCGCGAGCGCGCCGAACTCGATCGAGCTGCTGCCGATCCCGATCATCGGATCCTTCGCGTCCGTGTACGCCTCGTTGGCGAGCAGCGCGTAGAAGTCCGAAATCCGCGTGGACGCCAGTTGCAGCGCGTTCGCGATCGCCGGCGTCGAGACCGGCGTCGACAGGTTGATGCTCAGGTCCGCGCCGCGCTTGAGGATCGTCTCGTAGAGCTCGATAAGCCCGACGTTCTCAATCACGTTCTTGTCCGGGTTCAACGCGACCGGGCCCTCGAAACGCGGCCCGAGCTGCTGCAGCATCGACGACATCGTCGCGGGGCTGTCACCCTCGAAGTCGCGGATGCGCGCCTCGTAGGGATTCACCGCGTCGAGCACGCGCTTGATCCAGCCCATCGACAGTTGCGCGCGGTAGTCCGGCAGGCCGTCGAGATCGAAGTCATTGAACGGATCGTTGTTGCCCGCGCCGGCCCACTCGAAGTTGACCTGGTCATCGCCGTTCTGCTGCGGGCGGTACCAGTCCGTGTCCTGCGTGGTGTCGTTCTTGTGGCGGTAGCGCACGAACCACCACGAATCCGCGATGAGGGTCTCGGGCGTATTCGGGTTGCCTTTCAACAGGACCTCGGCGAAGCCGCGGCCCTGGTTCCCGCTCATGTCGGGGAACAACAGCCACGGCCCGGCGGAATTGCGGTCCGCGATGAACGGCGGCGGCACGTTCAGCGAGCCGTCGTCCGGTCGGTACCACCATTCGAACACGAGGTCCCCTGAATTCGCGCCAAAATCGCCCATGTGGCGCAGGACCACGTTCTCGTCGAACACGTTGTCGGACAGGATCGTCTTGATCGCGCCGCGATACCGTTCGTTGCGGTCAACCTTGATCACGTGCAGCGTGACCGGCGAACCGCCCATGCTCGGGTCGTTATTCTCGGCGACCGTCACCCAGCTCACATCGGGATAGGGAACCGCCGGGCTGCCCGGGATCACGCCAAACGGATCAAGGAAGCCGGCGTTCGGAATCAGCGCGAGACCGGGGCCGAACTGGCGCGCGGCCTCCGGCACCTTGGGATCGGTCAACGGCACGAGCACCGTCGAGCCGGGTTCGATTGGCGTCGTCCGCGGCAGCCCGGTCACCGGGTCGCGCTGCACCTTCTGCTGGAGGCCGACGAGATACTGGCCGGTGATCAACTGGCCGTTCGAGCGCTGGAGTTCTTCCGGATTCCGGGTCTTCTCGTAGAGCAGAAGCACGGCTTCGCGCCACGCCGTTTCACTGTCTTCCGCCAGCGCGAACAGCGCCTCGACGTCGCTCTCCGTCATGATGTTCGGTTCGAGCACATAGACGGCCGGCGGCGGCGCGGTCAGCGTGGAGTCGCTGATGCGCTTGTCGTTGAGCATGCCCTCGATTTCGAGGCGGCCGCTGACGGTGAGGCCGCTCACGGGGTCGATGCTCTGCGCGAGCGGATCGTAGCGGAACCGCTTCTGCAAGGAGGCGGGCAGGTCGTTGAAGACATATTTGCCGCCGCTCACGCGCGTGCGGCCCGACGCGGGCAGCAGCGGGGTCGGGAAGCTGCCGATCGGCAACACCTGCGACCGCACGTCCAGCACCTGGCCCATGCGAACGGTCCAACTGTTGGTGAGCAGCGAGGTCTGGCCCTGCGGGTTCAATGCGTCGAACACGACCTCGCCCACCGCGAACGCCAGCACGCCCGGCAGCCCCGGCGTCGGCACGGTCTGCACGTTCCCGTTGTTGTCCAGGACCAGTGTGTTCGGGTTGTCGCCGCGGTACTCGCCGCCCGCGAACGTCAGCGTCTCGCCCGCCTTCAACACCGGCGCGACCTTCGGCCAGTCGCTCTTATAGAGGATCTTGTTCGGTTTCGCGTTGTTTTCGACGGATTCCACCACGAGGCTGTTCAGCCCCAGGTTCTTCAGCGGGCCAACATTCGAGGGCATGAACGAAACGCTGTCGCCCGTGTTCGGGAACACCGCGCGCTTCTGCCCGGTCGCCTCGTCGTAGCGCACGCGGCCCGGGGTGTTGGGCGGCCACCAGAAACTCGGCGACATCGGGTAGTAGATCGAGAAGGTAAACCACGCGTTCGAGCCGCCGGACACCGCCCAGCTCGACCCCTTGTGGTCCTCCCAGTAGGTGGACTGGCCCTTGATGTTCACACCAAAGGTCTCGGGCGACGGCGACGCGCCGATCACCACGCCGAGCGGATAGAACGGAATGACCGGCTCGCCCGCTTCCATCAGCACGTGCGGCTCCTGCACCAGCGTCAGCGGGGACGCGGCGATCGACGTCTGGTTCGAGCCGAGCGCGACCAGCGTTTGGTTCACGAACCGGTAGTTCGGGATGTTCTGGTCCTCTTTCTCCACCTTGTAGACCCGCATGCGGAACTCGCCGACCGCCGTGTCGAAGTACTGCACGAGCACGAACGGGTGCGACGTATAATCCGCGGGCTGGCCGGCCTCCGAACTCGATGACGAGCTGTAGCGGTTGAGGTCGTTGTGGCGCAGCGCATAGGCCGCCGGCGGACGCGGCGAAACCTGCGCGAACCGCAGCGAGGGCGCCATCAGCCCGTGTTCTTCATTCGGGTTGTAGCCGGGCTGTGACGGATCGTTCTGCACATACACCGCGGGCTGCTGGATGCGGGTCGGGTTGTACGTCGTCGCGCGTGGAATGATGTTCGTAACCAGGCCGCCCAGCCCGTCCGGCGTCACATTGGTCACCGCGGGGGCCACGAGCTGGTCCTGGCCCGCCGCGCTCAGGCTCTCGCTGCCGAACCGGCTCGCGATCACGATGCGGCTCAGCCCCTCGGCCTCCGTCGTCGGCCAGCGCGGGAGATAGGTGCGCGCGGCGTACGGCCAGAGGATCTCATCCGTCAGCGCCGGGTCGTAGTACCAGACGACGACGATCCGCTGCTCGGCGGCCGCGCCGGGATGCAGGTTAACGGGGATCACCGGGCCGGGCAGCGCATCGCGGTTCACCACGATCTTGTCGCCCGACGTCGAGCGCAGGATGCCCATGTCGTAGACGGAGCGGGAGACGATGCCGTCCAGCAGCGCCGGGTGGTACACGTTCGGGTTGTACCGCGCGTTTTCAAACTTGATGAAACCAGTGCCGAGCTTGGCGAGGTCGAGCGACGCATCGCTGATCGCGCGGCCAATCACCGCTGTCGCCGGCGCGGGCATCGCATCGTTCCATGCGCGCGTCTGCACCATGCGCACGCGCAGGTATTCCTGCGGGTCGCCGCGGCCGATCCGCTTGATTTCGCCGAAAACGAGCACGCTCCGGCCCGGCTGGTCCGCCGTGAACAGGCTGCCGCCACTGATCGCCGCGTCGTTCTCCGTGTACTTCATTTCCTTAAAGAAGAACGTGCCGTTCGGGTCCGGCGTGAGTTGCACCGGGGGCGTGCCCGCGATGTGCGGATAGTGCGGCTGATCCGGCGGAATCGCGTCGACCAGCACCTGGATGGACGTTCCGTTGTCGCCGGTCCACTTCGCGCGGAACTGGCCGGGCACCACGGGATAGAGTTTCAAGGCGTTCGGGTCCCAGACGGCCATGTCCGCCTCGGCGACGTTCTGGTTCGCGCCCGCGACGCTCAGTTGCTTGATCTGGTCCGGCGGACGTAGAATCAACGCCGCGAGCGTCGGCGTAGCCGCGAGCAGCGCCTCGTTCGTCTGGAACATGTACTGGCCGATGCGCACCGTATCCAGGTAGATCTGATCGCCGTACGACCACAGCACGCGGGCGGGGCGCCGCAGGTTCGGAATCGTCAGGCCGCGATATTTCCGGCCATTCACGTCGGTGAAACTTTCCGTCCACAGCGCGACCGGGTTGCCCGCCTCCACGAGCGGCCCGCCAGTGAGCAGGCTGCCGTCATGGCTGTTGATGTCGCCGCTGGCGCTGAAGTAGAAACCGTCGCCGCTGATCCAGCCGCTCAACGCGAGCGTCGTGGGATCCGGCTCGACGTTCGCCGCCGCCGCGACACGGACGCTGGTATTCGGATTGAACCAATACACGCCCTCCAGGCTGCCGATTTCCTGGAGCGCCCCGCTGCCCTGCGCGAGTTGGTACACCCGCGGCAGTGAAGCGCGGGACGTGTCGTCCATGTTCACGCGGACGCCGTATTGGATCTGCCAGATGTACTGGATGCTGCCCCAGCCGTTCATCACGAAGGAGTCCACCTGCTGGCGCGGCGGCGGGGACTGGCCGACGATGAACTGGTTGGTGTGGACATCGAATTGCACGAACACGCTGCGCGCGCTGCCCTGGGCGCGGTAACCCATCGGCACGTAGCGGATGTCGAGGCCCGGCCGGCTGAAATCCAGCACCTGGCCGTCGATCTGCGCGATGATCTCCTGCCCCTTCTGGATCCACTGGATCTGCGTCGCCTCGGGGGTCGGGTTGCCCGACGCCGCCGAATTGAGCGGGCCCGCCCACGGATTGTTCTGGGCGTCGCGCTCCGGGCTCTCCGTCGCGCTGAAATCGTGCGTCACCAACAGCGCATAATCCTGGCGCCAGCGGATCTTGATTTCCGTGTTGCCGTTCAGGTCGAACGCGTATTCCGTCGGATCGCCCGTCTGCGGCGTGTTGTTCACCGACAACCCGGTCGCCACGAAACGCTGGCGCGGCGGGTTCGGCATGTTCACGCCCGAATCCGCCGGGATGCTCGACGCGTCATACAGGAAGTTGCCCGCCGAGTCCTGATACACCTCGCCCGCCGCGGAGATTTCGACCCGCATGCCATCCGTCAGATGCGAAATCAACACATTGCCCGCCGGCTGGATCTTCTCCTCGATGAGTCCGCCCTGGCTGTTCCGCACCCGAACCGTGAAGTTCGAGACGAAGAGCCCGCCCAGCTCCTCCGATTTCACCGTCAGCGTGCGCGGCCGTTTTTCAGAGAGGAAAACGTATTCCACGCCCTTCTCGTTGGACGCCGTGTCCGCCAGCGTCAACTCGCCGCGCCCGCCATTCGCGCCAAACACGGTCAGCTTGGCGTTCATGCGCGACGGGCCGTTGTTCCAAAGAATTTTCGCCGCGTTCGCATTCGTCGGCGGCGTCGTGAACGCCCCCTTGAAGGCGAAGGCCGAACCGCGGTCAAGGCCCGCGATGTCGAGAATGCGGATCGTGGTGGACTGGTCGGACGACGAGGAGGGATCCGACACGTTCAACGGCTCGCCGCCCGGCGTGACGATCCGGAAATGGTTCGCCGGCATCGGGCGCTGCAACAAACCGCCCGGCCGCTGCCAGCCCACGGCCAGGTTGTCCAGTCCCCCGCCCTCCTTCATCAACGCGGCGACGTAGTAGTACTGACCCGCCGTAAGAAACCGCGTGCCGGACTGCGCACCGAATTTGTCCCACTGGCGCGGCGACGTCCATCCCGGCACGGACGCCACCAGCGAGGCGTTGGCCGGATTCGTGTCCGTGCTGATATACAACGCGCTGTTGTCGTCGCCCGCGATCCAGAAGGTATAGGTGCCGGTCTCCGGCGCCAGCAGATAGCCGTGCATGCGCTGGCCGTAATTGTCGGCGACGTCGGTCGGCGCTTCGAAGTTGCCGGTGACCAGGTTGCGGGAATTCGGGGAGTTTGGATACTGCGCCCACGACGTCAGGTTCGCGAGGCTGGTGCCCGCTACGCCGGTCCAGACCTCGCGCACGAGGCCGACCTCGCCGGACAGATACAGCGGCTCCAGCACGCGCGCGGACCGCGTGAGGGACCCGGCGTACAACAGCGCGAATTCATGGTCCGAGCCATCCATCTCCAGCAACATGCCGGTGATCGGCTCGCGCGAATCGTTCTGCAGCGTGAAGTCGAAGGAATTCGCGCCCCACGGCGTGATTTTGGCCGTGAACGCCATGTCGTTCTGCTGCGCCTGCGCCAGCAAGCCGAGCGGCAGCGCCGTCAGCACGAAGGCCAGCAATGCGACCGGCAACCGGCCGCTCATCCAACGCGATTTGATTCTGTTCATAGGGTGCGCCTCAAAGCGTGTTCAGGGTGTCGATGAAACTGATCCGGTTGAGCTCGAACCGGCCCTCGGTTCGCAGCCCGATCGGGGCGGTGTCCGGGTCCGGGCCAAGCGGCTTGTGCAGCCCGAAAATCTCTTCACGGAAGGTGCCCGTGATGCGGTCCACGCCGAGACCGGCCGCCTCCAGCGCGTCGCCCGACATCCCGTCAAAATCGAACCGCAGCAGGCGCTCGATGTTGTAGCCCGTCGTATGGTCGGGATGCCGGCGGTGACGGAACGGGTTGGTCGGATGGCTGGCGGGCAGGTAGATGCGCCCCTCCAGGCCGGCCGGACCGAGGTCGGACGGCTGGGCGAGCGACGCGACCGGGCGCGGATCGCCGGAGCCCGCACCGAATTCGCCAGCCAGCGGCAACTCCGTCCGCAACACGCGCGCGGCCTCGTTGTACGCCCCCTGCAACGCCTTGACCGCGGCCAGTTTCGCGGCGGAATAAAGCGAAAGCGGCGTGTAGAGGGGATTCGTGTAGCGCTCCGAAATCGCGGCGTCAGCCGCGGCGAACGCGGCGGCGGCGGGCGCGGCGGCAAATGAACTGGAGTCCACGAACTGGTTGTAGTCCACCGTCGGCGTCAGCACCGGCAGCGGATAGCGGGCGACCATGTCGGCCAGCTCCGCGCGGCCCGCGACGATGCTGCTGGCGGCGATTTCCGCGGGCGTCAACGCGGCGTTCGCCAGCGCATCGGCCGCCATCGCGGCCAGCACGGCGTTGATCGCGTCGGTCGCGCGCGCGTCCTCATACATCATCACCCGCGCCTGCAATGCACCGGTCAGCGCGGCGACGGCCTCGGGCGTGGCGCGCATTTCCGCGTCGATCGTGGACTCGGTCGCGCCCGGCTGCGTCGCCGCGTCGCCCGCCGCCACCGCCGCGGCGTCGATCATGTCGCCGAAGCCGGACCCGCTGATGAACCGCTGGTACAGATTGTCGACATCGGCGTAGGAGGAGGCCGTGTGGTTGCCCGCCTTCGCGCGGTCCGCCGGCGCCGCCGCGTCGATCGCGTCCACCACCGCGTTCACCATGTCGAGCGCGCGCGTATCGCCATAAAACGACTGGGCCGCCAGGTTCTGCGCGTTCGTCGTCAGCATCGTCACCACCGGGTCCGCCGTATCGGCGATGATCAGGTTCAGCGCCGCCTGGTTGAAGAGGAGCAGGAACTGGTTGAACGCCTCCGCCACGTCCGCGTTTCCCGCGATCGCGTCGAGCGACGGCTGGATCTGCGCCACCGCGTTGTTCCGCGCCGTCACGCGCGCCCCCTGCGTGCTCACGTCGAGCGAGGCGTTGGTCGTGAACGCCACCGCCTGCTGCGCGGCGGATTCGACGATCGCGTCGAGCGCCTCCGTGGCCTTCGCATCGCCGAAATCAAATGCCGCGCTGGCGATCCGCACCGCCGGCTGCGGCGGGAACACCGAATAGATGCGCGGGTCGGTGACGAGCGAAAGGTCCTTTTCCTCCGCGAATCCGACGGTGCCAGTCGACTGGCCGTGCACCCGGTTCAGGATCGCCACGTCCTTAAGAAGGAACGCCTGGCCGGCGCCGTTGACGTGGATCACAATCCGCAGGTCCGCCCGGTCGAACGTCGGCGTCGGCACTTCCGGATTCGGCGCAATCGGCACATTCTGCGCGTCAAGCGGAATGGAAACCTCGTTGACCGCCGCCAGCGAGGCGGAACCCACCCACAAACCGCGGTATGGACTGGCCTGGCCGGAGGCCGGGGTCGGCGCGGAAAAGGAAAACCCAGCGGCAGCCCCGAGAGCTAACAGTAGTGTGGCACGCATACGTTCGTTCCTTGTTGAAGCAGAGGCTTAAAGGTCGTCCCGCGAGGCGACGACCGGGATGTAGGTGATCGTTCCGAGGTCCGAGGCCACTTTGAGCACCGAATGACGCACGCCGGGCCCCGCATCCTGCACGCGCAACGCGAGCGGGAGCCGCATCGCCCGGCCCGCCGCCAGCGCCGGGAAGGACTGCGAAAAATGATCGGCGTCAAAATGCACGCTCAACGTGGTCAAGCCGCCCGCCGCCTCGTCCATCACCAGCACCGGCGTGCTCACCGGGATCGGGTTCGCCGGGTCGGTGAGATGCTCCACCCAGAAGGCCACGGGATGATCGGTGCGATTGCGGAAGACCACCTCGCCGCCGCCCTGCGAGGAGAGCATCAGGCCCTTTTGCGTACTTGCGGTCGCTTGCAAGGGGCCGGGATAGTCCGAGCGTCCCTCGCAGTAGATCCAAAACGCCTCGCCCGCCCGCATAACCTGCGCACCCGGGTCCAACACCTGGCGCCACGTGCCGTCCACCAGCCGGTAGATCTTGTTGTGGTTGTGCGCGGCGGACCCGCGGAAGAACTGCTGGAACGTCGGCGCGCCCGGTGATGCAACGGTGAAACCGACAAAATTATAGGCATTCGGCGTCCAATTCGGGCGCTCCAGCGCGACCGTGCCCGTGATCTCCAGCGTCGCGTTCGTCGTCGCGTGGACCAAATAGGGCTTCGCGCCATACACCGCGCGCAGATTCGTGAGGAAGGCATCCGACCGGGACGGGGCATACCAGACCGACCAGCCGTAGGTGGACAACAAGCTCGCCGACGGATTGCGGACGAACTGCGCGCCGCGTTTCGGCGCCACGTACGACGCCACCACATCCACCGGCGCACCCGCGAACAACGCCGCGGGATCAGTCACCTCCGGGTCCAATTCCAAGTAGATCGCGTTCCAGCCTGGCGTCAGCACGATTTGCTGCGTACGCAGCAACCCGGCCTCGGCAGACCACGCCCCGAGAAACAACAGGGCGAAAAGGGGAAGCATCCAGTTGAGCACGGGGCGACGGCATTTCGCCGTTCGGGCGCTCGATCGAAAATCATGCAATCGCATAGACATTCCCTCCATCTTTGGACCTCGTTCATCCAAAGGGCACGCGACAACAGCGCACGCCCAAGCTGCGTGCGCGGAACCAGTCACTCCTTTTGGGATTCTCGCGCATACGATTGAGAGAGAGCAAACCTTTACTTCATTAAATCAACATTAAGGCTTGAGCGCATAAGCCGCGCCTACAAATCCGCTTGCCTCCCAAAACGCGCCCGCCATAGTAGCGGCATTATGAACTTGGATTCCGGCGGCAGCAGCATGGGCACGTATGTCAGCACAGGCATTGCCATTCTCGGCGTAGCGCTCGCCGGAACGGCACTCTATGTGGCGCTCAACTCGGGCAAAGGCGACGCGCGTCAAGACGACCGCCTTTCCGAACTCGAACAAAAAGTCGATCGACTCACCGGCGCGTCCGAGGAGTTGAACGGCCAGATTCGCGGACTCTACAATCAAACGCGCACCTCGCTGCAAAATGTCGGCGAAGAAATGAACCGACTGCGCGATGAACTCAAAACGCGGCCCGCGCCCGTCGCAGCCGCTCCCGCGGCGCCATCCGTCGCGGCCACCACCGCGAGCCCCGCGTCCGCCGGAGGCACCTACACCATCCGCGCCGGCGACCTGCTCGGCAAAGTCGCCCACACCCAGGGCACCACCGTCGACGCCATCCTTAAGGTAAACCCCGGCCTCAATCCCAACCGCCTCAAGGTCGGCCAGGTCATCAACCTGCCCTGATTCCGGCTCGCCGGGACGGCTCGCCCTACCATCCACCGCATTTCCCTTGATTTGAAAGGTAGGGCGAGGTGTCCCACCGAGCCGCAAACGGGTTTCGGGATAAGGTTTAGCCATTCGCGCCCTCCGCTTGACACGACGCCCCGGCGCCCGTAGCTTCTCCCGTTCGTTGGGGCGGAATTGAGGAGTGCACATGGCGATTCAGATTTCAGACAAGGCGAAGCAGGAACTGGCAAAGTTGGAGGCCACCGGCCCCAATTTCCTCCGTATTTCCGTCGTTTCCGGCGGCTGCTCGGGCATGACCTATTCCGCCTGCATCGACAACACCCTCTCCGACTCCGACCAGGTGATCTTCGAGGAGGCCGACCTGCGCGTCATTGCCGACCCGAACAGTGCGATGTTCCTCGACGGCCTCAGCATCGACTACTCCGACGACCTCATCGCCTCCGGCTTCCGCTTCAAGAACCCGAAGGCCGTCAAAGCATGCGGCTGCGGCTCCTCCTTCGCCGTCTGACCCGCATGGCCGTCAAACCGATAGACCTGCTGGGCGGCGAGTCCGTCTACTGCATCAACGAAGCGCAGCTCAAAAGCGCGTTCCGCCTCGCCCACGAGGACCCCGACGCGTCCCCGCGCATCCAGGCCGAGATCGCCGCGCTGGAGCAAAAGTTCTCCCGCAACGAGCGCGCCGCCCTCGCCTTCGTCGTCATCGACCGCCTGCTCAAAAGCGGCCCCGGCGCCTAAAAGAAAATCCGAATGACCAAATCCGAATGACGAACGGGTTTCTTTTCCGTCCTTGGTCATTCCGTCATTCGTCATTGGTCATTCCGTCATTGGTCATTTCCGGCCTTTCAACGTCTGCAAAAAGTATTTCCGCACGCCTGCAACGTCTGTAATTTACAGGCTCTGTAAAACGGGGTGTTTATGCCGCGCAAAGAAATCATCGGACTGGTCGGTTTGGGCTATGTCGGACTGCCGCTGGCTGTCGCGTTCTCGAAAAAGTATGAGGTGGTCGGTTTCGACGCGAAGCCAGCGCGCATCGAGGAACTGAAGTCCGGGCGCGACCACACGGGTGAGACGGAGCCGGGCGACCTGCGTCACCGCAACCTGTGCTTCACCGCCGATCCCAACGACCTCGCGCGCTGCACGTTTATCGTCGTCGCCGTGCCGACGCCGGTGAATGTCGCGAAGGAGCCGGACCTCGAACCACTCGAGAAATCGTCCACCACCGTGGGCCGCATCCTCAAGCGCGGCATGATGGTCGTCTATGAAAGCACCGTGTATCCCGGCGTCACGGAGGACATCTGCCTGCCGATCCTCGAAAAGGAATCGGGCCTGAAGCTCGGCGACTTCGATCTCGGCTACTCGCCGGAGCGCATCAATCCCGGCGACAAACAGCACTCGGTCACCACCATCGTGAAGGTCGTCAGCGGACACGACAAGAAATCCGCCGACCGCTGCGCGGCTGTTTACGGGTCGATCATCACCGCGGGCGTGCACCGCGCGGCGAACATCAAGACGGCGGAGGCCGCGAAGGTGATCGAGAACGTGCAGCGCGACCTGAACATCGCGCTGATGAACGAGCTGTCGAAAATCTTTTCGCGCATCGGCATCAATACGCGCGACGTGATCGCGGCGTCGGCGACGAAGTGGAACTTCCACAAATATCACCCCGGCCTCGTCGGCGGGCATTGCATCGGCGTGGACCCCTACTACCTCACGCACCGCGCGCTGGCGCTGGGCTACCATCCGGAGGTGATCCTCGCGGGCCGTCGCATCAACGACTCGATGGGCGCCTACGTCGGCGAACTGTGCATCCGCGAGATGATCGCCGCGGGGCGGCTGCCGAAGAACGCGAAGGTCTGGGTGCTCGGCATGACGTTCAAGGAGAACGTGCCCGATTTCCGCAACACGCGCGCGGAGGACGTCGTCGCCTATCTGCGCGGCTTCGGCTGCAACGTGACCACGTGGGAGCCGATGGGCACCGCGGAGCAGATCAAAAAATACTTCAATTTGGAAACGACGCTGCCGCGCCAGGCGCGCGACCTCGACGCGATCGTGCTGATCAACGCGCACGACGCGTTCCGCCCGCTGAAGCTCGCCGCGCTGCGCAAGAAGTGCCGCACGCCGGTGCTGGTCGACGTAAAGAACTTCTTCCCCGGCGACGAGGCGCGGCGACGCGGCTTCCGCTACGTCAGCCTGTGAGCACCGGGCGCATCGCCTGTCTCCAACACGTCCCTTTCGAGGGGCCCGGCGCGTTCGATGCGCTCCTGCGCGCGCGCGGCTTCACGGTGGAGCCTACGCTCGTCCCGCGCGACGGATTGCCGACCGGGCGGTTCGACGCGCTGCTCGTGATGGGCGGGCCGATGTCGGTGAATGATCCGGACGGCTGGATCCGCCGCGAGCGCGAATATATCCGCGAAGCCGTCGCGCGTGGGACACCCGTGCTGGGGATTTGCCTTGGCAGCCAGTTGCTCGCCGCCGCCTTCGGCGGACGTGTGGCGCCCGGCCCGCAGCCGGAAATCGGCATCATGCCCGTGCGCTGCACAGCGGCCGCCGCGCAAGACCTTCTCTTTTACCGGATGCCGCCCGCCTTCGATGTCGTCGAGTGGCACGGCGAAGGCATCACCGCCCCGGAGGACGCTGTCGTGCTCGCGGAATCCGACCGCTATCCCGTGCAGGCCTTCCGCATCGGGCGCGCCGGGTACGGCCTGCTGTTCCACCTTGAACTGGAGGCGGATGGCCTCGAGCGGCTGTGCACGCACTGCCCGGCGGACCTGCTGCGCAGTGGCGTCACAAAGGCGCAGGTGCTGGCCGAGCACAAGAAGGCCGCCGCGGAAATGAAGCAGCGCGCCGAATGGATCATCGACGCCTTCGCCGACCTGATCCGGGACGGCCGGGCGCACCCGCCGCCCGGTTGACACCCCGCTCAGTATTCCCCGACCTTACTCCGGTAGGGCGCGTTGGCCCAACGCGCTGGGTATATGTACGGACTCGAAATCGTTTAAACATCCGCCTGGGTGGACGCCGCGCTCCGCCGCGGCGTTTTCCGTGCGCGGAGCGCCCGGACCA
>DAOLDD010000017.1:0-70672 GCA_035327585.1 Kiritimatiellia bacterium
ACGGGATGCAATCCCGTCGCTACAACCAACAGGACAAAACTTTCGCGAACCACTCCAGCAGCGACGACTCCCTTACGTGCCAGCGGGTAAATCGGTCCGCGTGGGTCCGGATGGAATCAAGGTGGTGCTGAATCGCGGGGGATGGGGGCAGTCCCTGTGTCTGGGAGTTCGAGGACGACGATGAGGACGAGGACGATTACAGAAACGAGCAGATGTATTCCGTCACCCCGCCGTCGACGCGGATGTCGAACGCCGAGTTGGCCGGCACATCGAAATACGTTCCCACCGCATACGATGTCCACTCGGTCTGGTCCTTCAACCGCACCTCGCAGGAACCGGCGACGATTTCCATCCGTTCGGCCTTGCCGGTGTTGAAGGTGAACACGCCCGGGTAGATCAACCCGAGTGTTTTCTTGCTGCCGTCGGGGAAAAGCAGCGTGTGGCTCACCACCCGGCCTTCGAAGTATACGTTCGCCTTCACCACCACGCTGACCCCGTCAAACTGGCTCGCCACATTCATATCGCGTTCCTCCCGTCCTGATTGCGGACTCGCGGCAGGATGTGAACCGGACCCCCGCGAACGCAATTCAAATCTATTGAATGCCGATGCGCCACCCCCTAGGATGCGCGGCTTGTCATTGGCAAATGGTAGCTTTCATACGGGCGGAACAGATCATGATGCGGACACATACGTGCGGGGAATTGAGGCCGGAACACGCGGGCCAGACGGTACATCTCTGCGGCTGGGCGGATACGGTGCGCGACCACGGCGGGCTGATTTTTATCGACCTGCGTGATCGCTACGGCCTGACCCAGGTCACGTTCGACCCGCGTGATTCGCAGGCGGCGTGGGATGCGGCGCAAGCGGCGCGCGGCGAGTTCGTCCTCCGCGTGACCGGCGTCGTGCAGGCGCGTCCGCCCGAAATGGTGAACACGAAGCTGCCCACGGGCGGCATCGAGGTGCGCGGTTCGGCCATCGAAGTTCTCAACCGCAGCCAGCCGCCGCCGTTCCCGCTGGACGACGCGAAGGCCGCGAAGGTCGCGGAAGACCTGCGCCTGGAATACCGCTATCTCGATCTGCGCCGCAACCAGATGCAGCGCAACCTCGTCCTTCGCCACAAGATCACGCAGGCGATTCGCACCTACCTCGACAAGCAGCATTTCATCGAGGTCGAAACCCCGATCCTCACGAAGAGCACGCCGGAAGGCGCGCGCGACTATCTCGTGCCCAGCCGCGTGAGCCCGGGCTGCTTCTACGCGCTGCCGCAATCGCCGCAGCAGTACAAGCAACTCTGCATGGTCGCCGGGCTCGACCGCTATTTCCAGATCGCCCGCTGCTTCCGCGACGAGGATCTGCGCGCGGACCGCCAGCCGGAGTTCACCCAGGTGGACCTCGAAATGTCGTTCCTCACGCCGGAGGACATTTATGCGCTGATCGACGGGCTGCTCGCGGATGTCATGGAGGCGTCGGGCCATCCGCGTCCCGCGCTGCCGCTGCCGCGCATGCCGTTCAGCCGGGCCATGAACAGCTACGGGTCCGACAAACCGGACACCCGCTTCGGCATGCTGCTGACGGACTTGAGCGATCTCTTCGCGGCGACGCAATTCAAGGTCTTCGCGACCGTCATCGGCCAAGGCGGTGTGGTGAAAGCCATCAACGCCAAGGGACTCGGCGCCGTGTCGCAGGGCACCATCGACGGCTGGACCGCGCTGGCGAAGGAGTCGGGGCTCGGCGGCCTGGCCTTCATCCGCGTGCAGCCGGACGGGTCGTGGAAGTCTCCGATCGTGAAATTCTTCAGCGAGGCGGAACAGTCGGGCCTGCGCGAGCGGCTCGACATGCAGCCCGGCGACCTCGTCCTGTTCGCGGCGGACAAGCTGGATGTCGTGAACATCGCACTCGGACGCATCCGGCTGCTCGCCGGCGCGGAGGCGAAAGCCATCCCGGACAACGCCTTCGCGTTCACCTGGGTGACGGATTTCCCGCTCTTCGAACGCAGCGCCGAGGGCGGGCTGACCTCCGTGAACCACCCGTTCACCGCGCCGCACCCGGAGGATGTGGACCTCATCGAGCGCGACCCGCTCAAGGCGCGCGCGCTGGCCTACGACGTGATTCTGAACGGCGTCGAGCTGGGCGGCGGAAGCATCCGTATCCACGATTCGGACCTGCAGGCGCGCGCCTTCCGCGCATTGGGCCTCAGCGACGAGAAGATCAAGACGATGTTCGGCCACATGATTGATGCGTTCAAATTCGGCGCGCCGCCGCATGGCGGTTTGGCGCTGGGCCTCGACCGCGTCGTCATGCTGATGGTGGGCGCGGATAGTTTGCGCGACGTGATCGCCTTCCCCAAGACGCAGAAGGCCGTCGAGTTGATGATCAACGCCCCCGACCAGGTGGACGCGCGCCAGTTGCGCGATATCTGGATACAACTCGACCTGCCCGAGCCGGAAGCGAAGACCTGAGCGATTCGCGTCGCCGTGGATCGCATTATTTGCGCGCGCGTGGTTTCCGCGTGCGATAGGCGACCCGGGGTTCGCGCGCGCGGTGCGTGGGGATCAGCGGGTTCTCCCAGCGCAGGTGGGGGAACCGGCCAAAATCCATGTCGGTCGAGCAGAGAATCAGGCCGTGCTCAATCGCCAGCGCCGCGAGGTGGGCGTCGTGGATGTGGCGGTGCCCGAGTCCGGGCTGGCTTAAAAGTTCACGCAAAACGGACTGATGCCGTTCGGTCGGCTGGGGAATCCAGACATTGGGTTGGCCCAGCCAATGATCAACCTGCCTCCATGCGCCGGGAATGCTTTCGGACATCAGGAACGCTCGAGGGTTGGTTACCAATCGCGCGAATCCGAGCAGGCTTTCCCACGGCAGACCGAGCCGTTCCTCGGATTGAAATCGTTCCTCCAGCCAGGCTTTTGCGGCAGCGTGCTGCGCGGATTTGGTGTTGAATGCGTAAACGAGAAGATTGGTATCGACGATCCTCATTTGTGCCATGGCCCCTCAACCTCGTCCAACACATCATGAAGTTTGTCCAGCGATGCAACGAGACAGGGGCCCAAATCCACGCTTCGCGTGACGCTGCCGCGGATGGGGCGGGGTTTGTGGGCGGGGGCGTCGAGCCCGCGGCGGAGCGTTTCGTTTACGAGGTCGCGGAAGCGCACGCCGCGTTTGCGGCGGAGCGCTTCAAGGCGGGCGGCGACATCGTCGTCGAGGGTGAGGGTCGTTCTCATGCATCAAGACATAAACCATTTGATGCGTTGATGTCAAAATTGCGAGCTGCGTCGCGATGCTTGACAGGTGGAGCGGTTGCGGGCATGGGGTAGGCATGAATGCATGGGCATGGTTGTGCGGGGTGCCGGGCGTGCTGCGGGGTTTCCGCGAAGCGGACGCGGCGACCGAGCCGGTGGAACAGTTTTCCCGCTGGTTCGCGCTGGCGAAGCAGGCGCGTATTTATCAGCCCAACGCGTTCTCCCTTTCAACCGTGTCCGGCGGCATGCCGTCCTCACGGATGTTGCTGCTGAAGGGATTCGACGCGCGTGGGTTCGTGTTTTACACGAATTATCACAGTCGGAAGGGACGCGAACTCGCCGGCAACCCGCGCGGCGCCATGCTGTTTTTCTGGTCGGAACTGCACCGGCAGGTGCGCATCGAAGGCGTGCTGTCGCGCGTCACTACGGAGGAGTCGACCGCCTATTTCCATTCACGCCCGCGCGGCAGCCAGCTCGGCGCATGGGCATCCGCGCAGAGCGAGCCGTTGAAACGGCGCGAAGACCTCATCGCGCGGGAGGCCGATCTCGAGCGGCAATACAAGGGACGCGAAGTGCCGCTGCCCCCGCATTGGGGCGGTTTCCGGTTGCTTCCGGATCGCTATGAATTCTGGCAGGGCCGCCGATACCGCCTGCACGACCGGCTGGTGTATGTCCGCGCAGGGAATGCCTGGCGGATTGAGCGGTTGTATCCGTAAGGTTCTCCGGCGGCGGAGCGCCGGAGCTGCACCATCGAAATTTCGCCGGAGTCGCAGGCTGTAGTTCCGCCGCTCTGTCGGCGGAACATGTCGGAACTACACATCACAGGATCTTAAATTTCGGAAGATCCTGGATGTCGACCGTGCCGGCGAGGCGACCCTGCTCATCCATGACGACGAGGTCGTCGATGTTGTGTTTCTCGAAGAGGGCGAGGACTTCGACGGCGAGCTGGCCGGTGCGGATGGAGATCGGTTTCGTGCTCATCATCCCGTCGATGACCTGGTTGGAGAGGTCGGGCAAGTCAATGTGCCGCCGCAAATCGCCGTCGGTGAAGATGCCGGCTATCGTTCGGTCGGGATTGAGAACGACGACGGACCCGGAGCGCGCCTCGGACATCGCGATCACGGCGTCCTTGATGCGTGCGCCGCGCGGCACCGTGGCCATCCGCGCGCCGGTGCGCATGATGTCGTCGACGCGGAGGAGCAGGGTGCGCCCGATCGCTCCGCCGGGGTGCAGCTTGGCGTAGTCCTCCTTGCGGAACCCGCGCGCGTCGAGCAGCACCATCGCGAGTGCGTCGCCCGCCGCGAGCGTCGCCGTCGTGCTCGCGGTGGGCGCCATGTTGAAGGGACAGGCCTCGGCGTCCACGGCGACGGGAATAACAACGTCGCTGCAGCGCCCCAGCGCGCTGTCGCGCGAGCAGGTGAGGGCGATGATCGGCGTCTTGGCCCGCTTGACGGCGGGCAACAGAGTCATCAACTCCTCGGATTCGCCGCTGTAGCTGAGGGCGAGGATGACGTCGCCGGGCGTGAGGATGCCCAACTCGCCGTGCATCGCGTCGGACGGGTGCAGGAATACGGCCGGGCTGCCGGTGCTGGTCAGCGTGGCGGCGATTTTCTGGCCGATCGGGATGTTTTTGCCGACGCCGGTGACGACGATCTTGTGGCCGCCGTTCAGCGCGGCGAGGATGCGGTCGATCGCCGCGGTGAACCCGCCATCCAGCGAGGCGCGGACCCGACGGAGGCCCTCGATTTCGACATCCATCACTTCACGCGCGCGATCCAGATAGTTCTCAGTCAAGGGTGGCCTCCCGATTTCCAACGTCTGTAAAAAATAGCGGGCGGCGCTTCCAACGTCTGTAAAAAATAAAAGGGGCGCGGACCCGTCGGTCCGCGCCCCAATTGCCCGGCGTTGCCGCCGGGCCACATCCTGTGGTTCGTTTAGTCGCGGAACCGGTAGCCGACGCCGCGCACGGTCTGCACATATTCCGCGGCATCACCGAGTTTCTTGCGGAGGCCAGCAACCTGGACATCCACGGCGCGATCCGTAACCGGATAATCCTCGCCGCGCACGCCGGCGACGATCTGGTGCCGGTTGAAGACCCAGCCGGGATGGCGTGCGAGATGGTGCAGAATGCCGAATTCCGTGAAGGTGAGCTGAGGAACGGCGCGCCCTTTGTAGAGCACTTCGTGACGCCCCGGGTTGATGACGAGGTCGCCAATATCGATCCGCTCCATGTCTGCTCGCGCGCCCACGGGTTCGGCGGGTTTCACCGGGGTCGTCTTTGCGGAACTGCGTACCGCAATTTCCAGTTCACCCTGGCGACCGGTCCACATCAAGAGCGGCTCCGACTCGGTCCGCGCGCCGGATCGCAATTGCTCCAAAACGGCCATCCCTTCGCGCAGGGGGAGGACGAACGACAGTTCCACGGTGTTCGCGCCGGTGTTCACCGAGGTCCGACCACCGGCAATCACCGTCTGGTCGCCCCGCGCCCGAAGGGCAGCCCGGGCGGGTTTCGGCAGTTCAATCGTTCCACCTGTATCGCGATTTTTCGGCATGATCATGATAATTTCTCCATTGAATGATGTTTAATACGTATGCAACTGGTGTGCCAACTTCTCGCAGCGAGCTGTGTGGGCAGTATAAGGCTTTGAATATAAACGGATTGTGGCACGCGATAGTGATTGCAATGTTGTAGCTGATACTAATGTATAATACAATAATGTACTAATTATCTACAAATAGTACGATATTGAATTATTTTTTTGCGTAGCGAGCAGCTCCACATGCCGGTGCCGGGGCCTGCCGAAGGATGGATCAGGCAGGCGGGCGTGGTTGTGCCGCTGAGTGGATGAGTCGTGGGCTGGATGTGAACGCCGGGGTGCGCGTGAAGCACGGTGTCGATCACCGCTTCGGTTTCAACGCGCGTAAGGCTGCACACGGCGTAGATGAGGCGTCCGCCAGGTTTGAGGTGCGCGAGGGCACGATGGAGCAGTGAGCACTGGCGGTCGTGCTGGGTCGCGATGGATTCCCGCGAGGTGCGCCAGCGCGCGTCCGGCGCGCGACCCCAGGTGCCCAGTCCGCTGCAGGGTGCGTCCAAAAGGATCCCATCAAACGAGCCGTCGATATTCCACGCCGTGGGATCGGACGGGATTGCGTGGACATGCAGATTCGTGTAGCCGGCGCTGCGTGCGCGACGCCGGGTTTCGTTCAGGGCGCTTTCCCGTATGTCCGTGCAAAGGAGGCGTCCTGAATTCCGCAGTTGTTCAAGCAAATGCAGGCTTTTCCCGCCGCCGCCGGCGCAGACGTCCCACCAGCTTTCGCCAGGTTGCGCGGAGCAGATTGTCCCGACCGCCTGGGAGGCGATGTCCTGGATTTCCGCGCGATGATGCAGGAGGGGATCAAGGAGGGAGGAGGCGGGGGCGCCGTCAATCCGCAGGGCATCGGGCATCCGCTCGTCAATGTGTACAGCATGTCCTGCTGCGACGAGTGCGGCTTGAACGGCATCCCGCTGGCCGGCTCGGCATCGAAGCCAGAGCGGGGGCCGTCGCTGGATGGAGTCCACGAAACGTTCGAGGGATCGCGGCGTACCATCGTCCAGCAGTTCGGCGCCAGTCCACTCCGGGACCAACGCGGACACGGGCGGCACGTCCGACCAATTTTGGTGGCGGGCGAGGGCCTCCGCACGTTCCTGCAACGATGCGCTGGCGTCCGGCGCGTCCGCCCAAGTGGCCCAACAATTGAGCGCGGGATGGGCGGTTTCGCCGTCGAGCTGGCACGCGGCGGCGAGGGCGGAGGGAAAATCCGAAATGCGGTCGACCCAGCCTTTCCAGCGGAAGTAGGCGAACACCGCGGCGCTGAAAAAACGGCGGTCGCGCGATCCGTACTGTCGGTTTTCGCGAAAAAGCATGGCGAGCGAGCGGTCCGCGGGGCGTCCGGCATCGACCGCCTCCCGCATCCGCGCGACGATTGCAACCGCTTCGTCTGCTTGCCGTTGAATGGCTTCCTGACGCATTCCGGCATGCTTGCGGGTGCGCGTCGATTCGGCAAGTCCGCACTTGATCGCCGGGGCGCGGATCAATACGTTACGCCTTTCCAACGGAGGCTCTTTCATGGCGCTTGAACTGTCCTTTTGTTTAATCAATCCCTACACCATCGGAAAATCCCGCACCGGCGGCGTGATTGGCCGCATCATGACCCGCACAGGACTTGAACTGGTCGCGGCGCGGATGTACGGGCCCAGTCCCGAACTTGTGCAGCAGTATGCCGACCTGATCCGCAACTCCTCCGACATTTCGCCCGACGAGCGGAAGGTCCTTGCGGACTATGTCTCGCAAGCCTTCGCGCCGGACCCGAAAACGGGCCATCGCCGCCGCGTGATGTTGTTGTTGTTTGAAGGCGAGGATGCCATCGCGAAGGTGCGCGAGGCGGTCGGCTCGCTGCGCCCGCACGCCTATTCGGGCGAAACGGTGCGGGACACCTACGGCGATTACATTGTGGACGACCAGGGCAAGGTGGCGTACGTCGAGCCCGCGGTCATGATGGCGCGTTCGCGCGAGACCGTCGCGGCGACGTTGAAACTTTGGTCTTCGTACGCGCAGACGGACGGCGGCCTCGTCGCGCAGGCGCACGACGTGAGCAAGGATGGCGATGTCCAGCAGACCCTCGTCATCATCAAGCCGGACAACTTCACGTTCCCGAGTTCGCGCCCCGGCAACATCATCGACATCTTTTCGCGCTCCGGCCTCCGGATCGTCGCGGCGAAGGTGAACCGCATGACGGTCGCGCAGGCGGAGGAATTTTACGGCCCGGTGCGCAACGTGCTCCGCGAAAAGATGAAGAGCGTGATGGCGAAGCGCGGCGGCGACGCGCTGGAGCGCGAGATGGGGTTCCACATCCCGGAGAACGTTCGCGGCGCGGTGGGCGAGCAACTCGGCCCCGTTTTCGGCGACATCCAGTTCCACCAGATCGTTGAGTTCATGACCGGCGTTTCGCCCATCGGCCTCACGTCGGAACAAAAGACCCAGCCCGGCCGCCACAAGAGCCTGGTGCTGATCTATTCCGGCGTGAACGCCGTGGAAAAAATTCGCAAAATCCTTGGGCCTACCGATCCCAGCAAGGCGGAGCCCGGCTCCGTGCGCAAGGAATTCGGCCGCGACATCATGGTGAACGCCGCCCACGCCTCCGATTCCGCCGAAAACGCGCAACGCGAGATGGGCATCGTGAAGCCGGAGGAAGACTGGATTTCCTGGTACACCGAAAAGTATTTCGCCTGATCGAACCCCACGGGACCAACGCCATGTTCAGCAACTGCAAAGCCGCACCGCCGGACGCCATCCTCGGGCTGACCGATGCCTGGAAAAACGACCCGAACCCGCGCAAGGTCAACCTCGGCGTGGGCGTGTTCAAGGACGAGCAGGGGCGTACGCCGATCCTCGAATCCGTCAAGGAGGCGGAGGCCCACATCCTGAGCACGGCGTCGACGAAGTCCTACATGCCGATCGCCGGCGCGCCGGAATACCGCCAGCACGTGCAGGAGATGATCCTCGGCGCGGGCCATCCCGCGCTCGCCGCGAAACGCGTCCACACCGCGCACACGCCCGGCGGGACGGCGGCCCTTCGCGTCGGCGCCGATTTCCTCCAAAAGTTTGCCCAAAAGGCCAGCGTCTGGGTCAGCAGTCCGACGTGGGCGAATCACAAGGGCGTGTTCCAGGCGGCGGGTTTCGCGGTGAAGGACTATCCGTACTACGATCCGGCGACGAAGGGGCTCGCGTTTGACCGGATGATCGAGGCGCTGGAGACCGTGCCGGCGGGTGACATCGTTCTCCTGCACGCCTGCTGTCACAATCCCACGGGCGTGGACCTGTCCGCGGAACAGTGGGCCAGCGTGGCGGCGATCGCGGCGCGGCGCGGCTGGATGCCGTTCCTGGATTTCGCGTACCAAGGCTATGGCGACGGGTTGGTGGAAGACCGGACGGGCCTGCTGGCGCTGGCGGCGGTCTGCCCGGAACTGCTGGTCGCGAGTTCCTTCTCCAAGAATTTCGGTCTCTACCAGGATCGCACCGGCGCGCTCACGCTCATCGGCGCGAATCCGGTCGACGCGGCGGCGGCCTTCAGCCACGTCGAAATCGCGGTGCGTGTGAACTATTCCAACCCGCCCGCGCATGGCGGCCTGATTGTCAGCACGATCCTCGGCGATGCGGCGCGACGCACGAAGTGGGAGCGTGAACTGACCGCGATGCGCGAGCACATCGCGAAGACCCGCCGGCTGTTCGTCGACGCCCTTGCGGCGAACGGGGTTCCCGGCGACTTCAGTTTCATCGCGCGCCAGAAGGGCATGTTCTCCTTCAGCGGTCTCAGTGATGCGCAGGTGAAATTCCTGCGCGACCAGCACAGCATTTATATCGTCGGCGGTGGACGCATCAACGTCGCCGGGATCACCCCGGTCAACCTCGACTACCTCTGCACGTCAATCCGCGAAGCCCTCGCATTGTAGACGCGGTCAGCGACAGCGATTTCATGCTTTCCCCGATGGCTTGCGGGGAAGGGGAGATGCTAGCATGCGGGTTTCCATCGGAGGAGCTCTTGCATGACGAACATCCGCTTTTCGCTCGGCCAGAACGACATCCCGCGCCAGTGGTACAACCTGCTCGCGGATTTCCCGGAGCCGGTTCCGCCGCCGCTCCACCCCGGCACCAAACAACCGGTGACGCTCGCGGACATGACGGCGATTTTCCCCGAGAACATCGTTCGTCAGGAGATGTGCCCCGACCGCTACATCGACATCCCCGATGAGGTGCGCGACATCTACGCGCTGTGGCGGCCGACCCCGTTGCTCCGCGCGGTCAGGCTGGAGAAGGCGCTGCAGACTCCCGCGCACATCTACTACAAATACGAGGGCGTCAGTCCCGCCGGCAGCCACAAACCGAACAGCGCCATCGCGCAGGCGTACTACAACCGCGAAGCCGGCGTGAAGCGTCTCGTCACCGAAACCGGCGCGGGGCAGTGGGGTTCCTCGCTGGCGCTCGCCTGCAAACTTTTCGGCTTGGAATGCGTCGTCTACATGGTGCGGATCAGCTACGACCAGAAGCCGTACCGCAAGATGGTGATGCACGCGTACGGCGGCACGGTGCACCCGAGTCCGACGCGTCACACCGATTTCGGCCGGAAAATCCTCGACGCCGATCCCGATTGCCCCGGCAGCCTCGGCATCGCCATCAGCGAGGCGCTCGAAGACACGTTGAAACACCCGCACACGAAGTACGCGCTCGGAAGCGTGCTCAACCATGTGTGCCTGCACCAGACGGTGATTGGCCAGGAGACGATCCGGCAGATGGAACTCGCGGGCGCGGAACCGGACATCATCATCGGCTGCATCGGCGGCGGCAGTAATTTCGCGGGCATGACGTTCCCCTGGATCCAGCGCAAGCTCGCGGGCAAAAAGGACTATCGCATCGTCGCCGTCGAACCCGCGTCCTGCGCATCCCTGACGCGCGGCGAATTGCGGTACGACTTCGGCGACACCGCGGGGATGACGCCGTTGATGATGATGCACACGCTCGGGCACGACTTCATCCCGCCGAAAATCCATGCCGGCGGCCTGCGTTACCACGGCATGGCGCCGATGGTCAGCCACGCCTACAAATTGGGCCTGATCGAAGCGGTGGCCGTCCCGCAAACCCGCGTTTTCGATGGCGCCATCACCTTCGCGCGCAGCGAGGGGCTCATCCCCGCGCCCGAACCGTCCCACGCCATCGCCACCGTGATTGAAGAGGCGGTCAAGGCCCGGGAGGAAGGCCGTAAGAAGGTGATCCTGTTCAACTTGTGCGGGCACGGCCTGCTCGACATGTCCTCCTACGAGGCCTTTCTGTCCGGCAAATTGAAGGACGAATAAGGGGCGCGGGAGCCCGCCTCAACCTGCCGAAATCCCCCAAATTCCGATTGATTTGGGAAAACGGACCCTCTATCTGTTAAGTCCATCACGCCGGAGTTGACAGTCGCTGGCTCATCGGGTGACAGGAAAAAAAACAAGAGCGACGGCAGAAAGAGATAGAGGTAGAGCAGGTAGTGAACATATTCGTTGGCAACCTTCCATACAGTGCGACGGACATGGACCTTCGGTCCGCGTTTGAGGCCCACGGCACCGTCAGCTCGGCAAGCGTGATCCTCGATAAATTCACCGGCAAGTCGCGGGGCTTCGGCTTCGTCGAAATGCCGAACCGCGAAGAAGCCCTTGCGGCCATCGCGGCGCTGAACGAACAAGACCTCAAAGGCCGTGCGCTTCGCGTCAACGAAGCCCAGGCGCGTGAAGAACGTCCGCGCCGGGAACGTCGCGATTGGGGCGATGGCGGCGGCGGAGGTGGTGGCGGTGGTGGCTACGGTGGTGGTGGCGGCGGCGGCGGTCGCGGTGGCGATCGCGGCGGCTATCGCGGCGACCGTGGTGGCGGTGATCGCGGCGGCTACCGCGGCGATCGCGGCGGCTACTAGGCCCTCTTCAATGAAGCCGCGCGAATTGCGCGCGGTTCCAAATGCTAAAAAAGCAGCCGTCCGCGCGCGCGGGCGGCTGCTTTTTTATTCCGACCACTCGCGCCGGAAGTCATCCATCGCGCGGTGGTGGGTCAGGTCGAACCAGATCGGAGTGAGTGAAACGTAGCCGTCCTCCAGCGCCTGGATATCCGTACCCTCGCCATCGCCGATCAGCTCCATTTCGCCATCCATCCAATAGTAGACGTTGTTGCGCGGGTCGGTGCGGCGGTGGAATACCTCCACGAAACGGGAGCGGCCCATGCGCGTGACCTTGTAGCCTTTCAGCTGGTCGAACGGAACGTTGGGGACATTCACATTCAACAGCGTTTCCGGCGGCAAGCCCCGCTTCGCAAGCTTGGGTACGAGGTCGCGCGCGACGCGGGCCGGCGTGTCCCAAATCGGATCGGTGAACGTCGCGAGGGAAATCGCCATGCTCGGCAGTCCCAGGATCGTTCCCTCCGTGGCGGCGGAGACGGTGCCGGAATAAATCACGCTGATGCCCGCGTTGGGGCCGAGGTTGATGCCGCTGACGACGAGGTCGGGCCGTTGCGGCAGGAGGGCATAGACCGCAAGTTTCACGCAGTCCGCCGGCGTCCCGCCCACGGCGTGGCCGAAGAAGCGGCCATCCTTTTCCACCGGCTTGCACTTGATTGGATTGGAAATGGTGATCGCGTGGCCGACCGCGCTTTGTTCCGCGTGCGGGGCCGCCACGTGCACCTCGCCCAGATCCTTAATCGCCTCGTGCAGCGCGTGGATGCCGGGAGCGTGGATGCCGTCGTCGTTGCAGACCAGAATATTCATGCGCTGAATCTGGCACGCCGCCGGGGTGGGGAACAAGCGGGAAGATACGTCGGAATCAGCTTGGCCCCGTTTGCCGGCTGGCCCGGTTGCGAAGGAGGCCGATGGCCCGGTTCATCTTTCGGAATCGAACCACGCCGATCACACCCGATACCAGGCCGGTTGGAACGCAGAGCAGTCCGATAACGCGGAACCAGCCTTCCGGCGCAAAATGCACAATGGACACGCCCGCGATCACGAGGGCGACGGCCGAACGCAGGTAGGCCAGCAGGGTGCGTTCGTTCGCAAGCAGCGTGCGATCCACCGCGAGTTCATCACGGAGGATGAGGTCTTCCTTCTCAAATCGCGCATAGGCCGTGTCGGACATTGGTGTTTCCTTTCCTTCAAGCGCCACAACGAGGTCCGAACGTGAACAATGCCACGCGGCGGGGCAAGTCGAATTGCGGCATGCCCCTTCTTGCGGTACGAGCCCGTACCTTGTACGTTCCCGCCTCGGCATGAGTTCCATCACGACCAAAGTGGGCGACCGCGGAACGACCTTCCTCTTTTCCGGGGAGGAAGTGCCGAAGGACTCGCTGCGCACGATGGCGTATGGCGACCTCGACGAATTGGTCAGCGTGCTCGGTGTGGCGCGCTGCCATGTCGCGACGGCGGAAATCCGCGACGACATCCTGGTGATCCAACGCGACCTGTTCGTCGCCGGCGCGGAACTGGCCACGGCGCTCGACCACGCGAATCTGCTCAAGCAGCGCATCGGCCCGGACGAAGTGAACCATTTTGAAGCGCGCCGCGATGCCCTCGAAGCGCGCATCCGCATGCCGGACGGCTTCATCATTCCCGGCGGCAGCGGCTCGCCGGGCGCCGCCCACCTCGACCACGCGCGTACCGTCGCGCGCCGCCTCGAACGCCGCACGGTCACATTGATGCGCGCCAACCTCATTGAAAACCCGCACCTGATCGTCTGGATCAACCGCCTCTCGGACTATCTCTGGCTGCTTGCGCGATTGGAGGAGGGCGACTCGCTCTCCCTGCGCGAGGTGCGCCGCCAGAAGGACAAAGGGACGAAATGAACCGTGCCCCCACGCCCACGAGCGGGCCGCGCCTCTCGCTCTACACCACCTTCAAACTTGGCGGGCCCTGCCGCGGACTCACCACCTGCGCGACGCGCGTGGAACTGCGGCGCGCCATTGAAGCGCTGGGCGAGGTGGGTGAATCGTTCGTCCTCATGGGCGGCGGCTCCAACCTGCTGGTGAGCGACGCCGGCATCGACAGCCAGGTGTTGCGCTACTACAGCGAGCGCCCCCTGATTTCGCGCCAGGGCAACGAATTGCTCGTGCAGGCCTCGACGCGGCTCGACGATCTCGCCACCCATGCGATCAACCAGGGCCTCGACGGACTCATCTGCTGCACCGGGATACCCGGCACCGTCGGCGGCGCCATCGCGGGCAACGCCGGCGCGTTCGGCGAGCAAATCGGCGACCGCGTGGTTTCCATCACGGCGATGGACCGCCACGGCAACGAGCGCGAGATGACGGCGGACGAGCTGGAATTCGGCTACCGCACGTCGCGCCTCGCGGATACCGGCACGATTGTTGTCGCCGCCCGCCTTCGACTGCGACCCGGCGACCGCGAGCGGCTCCGCGTGCGTCGCCAGGAAATCCTCGCCTTGCGCGCCTCGAAACACCCCGACTGGCAGCGCATCCCGACCGCGGGCAGTTTCTTTAAAAACATCGAACCGACCTCCAAGGCGGAACGTCGACAGGCCGCGGGCTGGTTCCTTGAACAGGCCGGCGCGAAATCCCTGCGCGTCGGCGGCGCGCGCACCTTCGACAAACATGCGAACATCATCATCGCCGAGCGCGGCTGCACGGCGGCGGACGTTGCCGAATTGGCGCGCCAGATGGCCGCGCGCGTGAAGGAGCAGTTCGGCCTTGTCCTTCAGCCCGAGGTGCGGTTGCTCGGCTCATGGCCCGGCGAGACCGGCGTGATTCCATGAGCGAATTCGTCGAAATGCGGCGCGTCGTCGCGGCCAGACCCTGCGGGCCCGATATCGTCGAACTGGAAATCGAACGCCTCGGTCTTCAATTTGAACCCGGCGACTGCATGGCGCTGTATGCCGACGAAGGCCGCGTCTCGCGTCCGTACAGCCTCGCGTCCGGCACCGCCGAGCCCGTGCTGCGTTTCATCATCCGGCGCATGGATGGCGGCGACGTGAGCCCATACTTGTGCAGCCGCAAGCCCGGCGACGAGGTGCGGGTGAGCCCGCCCTTCGGCTGGTTCCGTCCCGGCGCGAACGCGGCCCAGCGCCCATTCGTATTCCTCGCGACAGGCACCGGCATCGCGCCGTTCTTCGCGTATTTGCGGAGCCCCGGCGCCATGCGGCCCGCGGCCTGCTGGTATGGCGTGCGCTCCGCGCGCGACCTCGTTGAGCCCCGCTGGTTGCGCGAGCACGCGGGCGCCCGTTTCGCGGTTTCGCGCGAGCAGGCCCCGGAGTGCTGGCATGGACGCATCACGGAGCATTTGGACGAGCTGCCGGAAGGCGACCACGACTACTACCTCTGCGGCCTGGACAGCATGATCGACGACGTGACGAACTTCCTGCAAACGCGCGGCGTGCCGCTCCCGCGCATTCACCGCGAGTGCTTTTTCAACGCGCCGGTCGAAGGCTGATCGCCGCACGCCGGAATTTACAACGTCTGTAATTCCTTTTTTCCCGGCTTACAACGTCTGTAATTTACAGACATTGGAAGTTTGCAGTTGCGCGCGGGCGCGCTATCGTTTGCGTTCGTTCGACGAGGAAGGACCGTCAAGTGGCTATTGTTGATTCGCGAGAAGTGCAGCAGCGTGTGGAGTTCGTCCAGCAGAAGCTCGGCGAGCTAAGGGGGTTTCTTTGACGTCGCGGGACGCCGCCGCGAGTTGGAGGAGCTGGAGGCGCAATCCGCCTCGCCTGGATTCTGGGATGACCCGAACAAGGCGCGGGCCAGCATAGAGAAAACGAACACCCTGAAGGCGCTGCTCGAACCGTTCGGCAAACTGGAGTCGGACGCCGAGGAAATCGCGCTGCTGCTCGAACTGGCGGAGGGCGAGGCGGAAGGCCCGCAGCAGACCGCCGTACTCAAGGAGGCCGGCGAGAAGATCACCGCGCTGGAGACGGAGTATCGCCGCTTCGAATTGCAGTCCCTGCTGTCCGAACGCTTCGACACGAACAACGCCTATGTGAACATCAACGCCGGCGCGGGCGGCACGGAGTCGTGCGACTGGGCGATGATGCTGTACCGCATGTACACGCGGTATTGCGAGAACCACGGCTACTCGGTGGAACTGCTCGACATGCAGCGCGGCGACGAGGCGGGCATCAAGAGCGCGTCGATGCTGGTGACGGGGCCCTATGCCTACGGCTATTTGAAGGCGGAACGCGGCGTGCACCGGCTCGTGCGCATCAGCCCGTTCGACGCGGCGAAGCGGCGGCACACCTCCTTCGCGGCGCTCGACGTGGTGGCGGAGGTGGACGACGCGATCGAGGTTGAAATCAACGACAAGGATCTGCGCGTGGACACGTACCGGTCCAGCGGGGCGGGCGGGCAGCACGTGAACAAGACGGATTCCGCGGTGCGCATCGTGCATTTGCCGACCGGCATCGTCGTGCAATGCCAGGCCGAGCGCTCGCAGCACTCGAACCGCGACAAGTGCATGAAGATGCTGCGCGCGAAACTGTACGAATACGAAGTGGACAAGCAGCGCCGCGAGATGGAGAAGTTTTACGGCGACAAGGGTGAAATCGCGTGGGGCCGTCAGATTCGCAGCTACGTGCTGCAGCCGTACACGATGGTGAAGGACCACCGGACGGACCACGAGAGTGGACAGACGGACGCCGTGTTGGACGGCGACCTCGACGGGTTCATCGAAGCCTACCTGCGGATGGGGAAGAGGGCGTGAACATCCTGAGGAAAATCATGGCGGACAAGCGGCGCGAAATCGCGTTGCGCCGCGAGCAGATGTCGCTGCGCGAGATGGAGCGCCACGCGGCGAAGGTCGCCGACCCGGCGCCGTTCGTGGACGCGTTGCGCGCCGTGCCGATGGGCTTGATCGCCGAGGTCAAACGCCGTTCGCCATCGGCGGGTCTGATCCGAACGCCCTTTGACCCGGCGGTAATTGCGCGCGGCTACGAGGAGGGCGGCGCGCAGGCGCTGTCGGTGCTGATGGATGGCCCGTATTTCGGGGGTGGGGAGGGCGATTTCCGTGCGGTGCGCGAGGCGGTGATGCTGCCGTTGCTCTACAAGGAGTTTGTGCTCGATCCGTGGCAGGTGGCGCACGCGCGCGCGATTGGCGCGTCGGCCGTCCTGCTCATCGTCGCGGCGCTGCCCGCGAAGACGCTGTCGGAATTGCACGGCCTGATTTTGAAATCGGGACTCACGCCGCTGGTGGAAGTCCATGACCGCCGCGAGATGGATGCCGCCATCGACCTCGGTGCTCGGTGCATCGGCATCAACAACCGCAATTTGAAAACGTTCGCGACGACGCTGGAGACGACGTTTGCCCTGGCGGAACGCGCGCCGCGCGGCGTCTGCCTCGTGAGCGAGAGCGGGATCGCTTCGGCGGAGGATGTGGTGCAGGTGCGGGCGGCGGGCGCGCATGCGGTGCTGGTGGGCGAACATCTGCTGCGCCAGCGCAGCGTGAAGCGCGCGGTGCGAAACTTAATGGGGCGCGCATGGGCCACTTCGTAAAAATTTGCGGGCTGGCGAATGCCGATGATGTCGACGCCGTGGCAGCGCTGCGACCCGATGCGATGGGATTCGTGCTGTGGCCGCCGTCGAAACGCGCCGTGCGGGTGGAGCAACTGGCGGAGTGGACGCCGCGCGTACCGACGGGGATTCGCAAGGTGGGTGTCTTCGTTGATGCCACGCCCGATGAGGTTTTGCGCGCGATGGAGCAGGGCGGGTTGGATGTGGCGCAGTTGCACGGGCGCGAGCGGGCGGACGATTTCCGCAAGTTCCCGCGTCCGATTTGGCGCGCGGTGAGTCTGCGTGGCGATGGCGGCGCGAAGGCGCAACTGGCGCCGGCGGATCTGGCCGCGATCGACGGTTGGTCCGTTGACGCGTACCTGGTGGACACCTATAGTCCGTCGGCACCGGGCGGAACGGGTTTGGTGGGGAACTGGGAACTGGCCCGCGCCTTTGTGGAACGGGCGGACCGACCGGTGTTGCTGGCGGGCGGATTGACGGCGGGCAACGTGCGTGAAGCCCTCGCGGCGGTGAAGCCGTGGGGCGCGGACGTGAGTTCAGGTGTCGAGCGCACGCCGGGGCGAAAGGATATCGAGCAGGTGAGGGAGTTTATCAAACAATGCCGCGCGGAATAACAGAGCCGGATGCACGGGGCCATTTTGGTCCTTACGGCGGCATGTATGTGCCGGAAACCTTGATGTCGCCGCTACAGGAGCTGGCGGCGGAGTACGCCCGGGTCCGCCGCGACGCGGCGTTCCGGCGCGAGTTGAATCACTACCTGGTTGATTTCGTTGGCCGCCCGACGCCGCTTTATCATGCGCGTCGTCTCTCGGAGGAGATCGGTGCAAAGGTCTACCTCAAACGCGAGGACCTCTGTCACACGGGAGCGCACAAGATTAATAATTCGCTGGGGCAGGTGTTGCTGGCGCGGCGGATGGGCAAGCAGCGCATCATCGCGGAGACGGGCGCGGGCCAGCACGGCGTGGCGACCGCGACGGTCGCGGCGATGTTCGGCTTGGAATGCGTCATCTACATGGGCGCGGTCGACATGGAGCGGCAGGCGTTGAACGTCTCGCGCATGCGGCGGTTGGGCGCGACCGTCGTCGCGGTGACGGCGGGGCAGCAGACGTTGAAGGAAGCGATCAGCGAGGCGATGCGCGACTGGGTGACAAATGTGCGCACGACGCATTACATCCTTGGCTCGGCGCTTGGCGCGCATCCGTATCCGATGATGGTCCGCGATTTCCAGAGTGTGGTGGGGCGCGAGGCGCGCAGGCAAATCCTGAAGGCGGAGCGGCGCCTGCCGACGCACATCATCGCGTGCGTGGGCGGCGGCAGCAACGCGATCGGCATATTTTATCCCTTCATCGCCGACAAGGGCGTACGCCTGATCGGTGTGGAGGCGGGTGGCGAGGCGATCCGGGCGGGTCGGCACGCAGCGCGTTTCGCCGGGGGTCGCGTCGGTATTTTGCAGGGCACGCGGACCTACGTGTTGCAGGACGCGGATGGCCAGATCCAACTCACGCACTCCGTGAGCGCGGGTCTGGACTATGCGGCGATCGGGCCCGAACACGCGCTCTTGCGCGACTTGAAGCGCGCGGAATACCGGCATGTGAACGACGCCGAGGCGATGAAGGGTGTGAATGCGCTCTGCCGGCTGGAAGGCATTCTGCCGGCGCTGGAGACCGCGCATGCCGTGGCGTACGTCTTGAAAACGCGCAAGCAGTACAAACGGCGCGATCTACTGGTGATTAATATCTCGGGACGTGGCGACAAGGACGTGCAGCAGATGGAAGCGTGGGACCGTGACCATGCGAAGGGCGGGGGCAGTCCGGCATGAGCACCCGCAGCATGACCGGCCATGGTCGCGCGTATGCGCAGGCGAATGGTTTGCGCGTGGAGGTGGAGGTCGCCTCGGTTAATCGCAAGCAACTGGATGTATCCCTCTCCATCGCGCGGTCCCTGTCTTCCCTCGAGGCGCGCATCCAGGAAATGATCGCCGCCGTTCTCGCGCGCGGGCGAATTTCCGTGGACGTCAGCGTGCGCCCCACGGCAGGCCAGTCCGGCAACGCGGTCCAGGTGAATGAATCCCTGGCGAAGGCGTATCTCGCCGCCCTGCGACGAGCCGGCAAACGCCTGTCCGTGCGCGACGATCTGGCGCTCTCCCACGTGCTGGAACTTCCCGGCGTGCTGCAGGTGACCGCGGTGGCGGATGATCCGGAGGCGGTCTGGGGCGTGCTCAAGGACGCGCTGGCGAAGGCGCTGGCGAATTTGGATCGGATGCGTCGGCGCGAGGGAACAGCGCTCGCGCGCGATGTTTCGGCCCGCCTCGACCGGCTCGATGCCCTGAACCGCGAGATCAAAGCGCACAGTCCGGCGTCGACGGCGCGGTATCGCGAAGCGCTCACCCGGCGGCTTGCGGCGATACGGACGGAGTCCGGAATATCCCCGGAGCGCATCGAACGCGAGGTGATCCTGTTCGCCGACCGCTCGGATGTGACGGAAGAGACGACGCGGATCACGAGCCACGTGAAGCAGGCCCGCGAAATCCTCCGCAGCCCGGAACCGGCGGGCAAGTCCCTCGATTTTCTCGCGCAGGAGCTTTCCCGCGAGATCAATACCATTGGATCAAAGGCCTCGGACGCGGAGATCGGACGCCGCGTCGTGGTGTTCAAAACGGAGCTGGATCGCCTGCGCGAGCAGGTCCAGAACATACAATGATTGAACTGCCCGTGCGCTCCCTGCTCGTCGTCGTCTCAGCTCCTTCCGGCGGCGGCAAGACCACGCTCTGCGAGCGCCTGCTCGGCGAGTTCCACCAGATGGTGTATTCCGTTTCGTGCACCACGCGCGCCCCGCGCGATGGCGAGACGGATGGAACGGATTATTATTTCATCAGCGATGAGGAGTTTGAACGGCGCGTGCAGGCCAACGAATTCGTTGAGCACGCGACGGTGCATGGCCATCGTTACGGCACCCTGCGCCGTTTCATCGAGCGCGGTTTCGCGTCGGGGCGCGATGTGTTGATGGATATCGATGTGCAGGGTGCGGAACAGATCCGCGCGAGCCTCGCATCGCTGCCGCCGTCCGATCCGCTCTGCCGCGGTTTTGTCGATGTCTTCATCGCTCCGCCGTCGATCGACGTGCTGCGCAAGCGACTTCATCTGCGCGGCAAGGATGCCGACGCCGTGATTGAGCGCCGCCTGCAACAGGCGGAAAATGAATTGCAGCGCTGGCGCGAGTATCGCTATCTCATCGTCAATGACCGGCTCGATGCTTCGTACGACGCGCTGCGCGCGATCATCGTCGCGGAGCATCATCGCTTGTTGAATGCGACAGCATGAACGATTTGAAAAATTTTTTGCGACTCCTGTTGACTGCGCGCGAACGTGTTTCTATTCTGTCAGCAACACGGTAGGCAATGGTGAGTACGCAACAGAAAATTTTTGATCGCTTCGATGCATCAAACTCTCGTGGCTGACATCTTCCACTTTTCCGTTTTTTGTTTCCGCCTTCTGGCGGGCGAAGTCCATCTGACTTCAGCCCGCGTCGCCGGGCCGGGCCGCGCCCGTGAAACCACTCGACTGATGGACGGGATTTCCGCGGCGTAATTCGCCCGCAACGATCGCTGAAACAAACAACACAACAGGGAAGGGAGGGATTGAAGATGGCGAAAAAGAAAGCTGCCAAGAAAGCCGTTGCCAAGAAGCCCGCGGCCAAGAAGAAAAAGTAGGGCTTAAAAAAGATCTAGACCGCATTGCTGCGGCCTAGACGTGAAATGACGACTCGCGACCTCAAATCAAAGAGTCGTCATTTCATTTTTCTACTACCGGAGTCGCGTCAACCCACGCAAGCCCTTAGCGATACAAGTTGACACCCCTACCGCCGGTAGGCTACGGGAATAGGGCACACGCCACATCTTGTGGCCCCAAAACGCCATGCGATGCCCAAAATGCAGCCACCAGGATGACAAGGTCATCGACAGCCGGACGGTCCGGAACGGCGATGTCATTCGCCGCCGGCGCGTTTGCTTGAAGTGCGGGTACCGGTTCACGACCTACGAAGAGGTGGTCAAGGCAGGCCTGCGCATCATCAAGCGGGATGGCCGCCATGAAGAGTTGGACCGCAAGAAACTCTTAAGCGGCATCGAACGAGCCTGCGAGAAGCGACCGATCAGCGCACAGCAGATTGAGTCGATGGTCGATGCCATCATCAGCGAACTGGAGAGCGAGTACGAGCGCGAGGTGCCGTCGACCATCATCGGGCAGAAGGTGATGGACAAGTTGGAGGAGCTCGACGAAGTGGCATACGTCCGCTTCGCTTCCGTGTACCGCCGCTTCCGCGATGTGAATCAGTTCCTCAGCGAGGTGGAAGGACTGATTGGGCGCGAATGATTGTTCCCGAACCAACGACCACCGCACCGCGTCATGAACTCGAGCCGTTGGTGCTCGCGGCGATGCGCGCGAATCCGCCGGCCTCCGATACGATGCGCGCCGCGTGGGACTCCGTGTTGCAGGTCATCGACGACGCGCGCCAGCCGTTGTTGCGACGTCCGGATGCGGCGGCGTTGCTCTTTGCCAAGGCGCTGGCCTCCTGCCAGCAGCCGGAGGCGGCCCGTGCATTTCTGGCGATGACGCCCTGCGTCTCGGTTGTAGCGGACCGTGTTCAGCTGTCATCGCTTTCCCTGTCGGCGATTCGAGCCCTGGCGTCCGGGGTGATCCGTCCGATTCCTGATTCCGCGTTGAGTCCGGGCGGCCTCGCGGTGGTCGTGGATGGTACGCCGTTCCGCGCGGGGAGCGATTTCGAACTCGATTTCGTGGTGCTGCCGGTCCTGCGCCGCCTGCTGGAGGACGCGGTGGAATTCGTTTCGACGAATGAGGCGCGGGGAGTGATCGCGCTGCGGGGCTGGCTGACGCCGACCGGGGGCGCGGGTCCCAATGCGATCCGTCGCGATGCGGTCGAAACCATGCTCGCGCAACTCGCGCGCGGCGATCACGCCCCGGTGCTGGTGTGGCAGGATTGATGCGCGGCGGGCCGCGATCAATTCTTGAATCCCGCGTCGTGTCGCCCTATAACGTCCTTCCTTATGGCCAAGACATTGTTTCAAAAAATCTGGGACGCCCATGTCGTCAAAACTCTTCCTGACGGCACGGTGCTGCTGTACATCGACCGCCACCTGGTCCATGAGGTGACGAGCCCGCAGGCGTTTGAGGGGCTCCGCCTCTCGAAGCGAACGGTTCGTCGTCCGGAACTCACATTCTCCACGTTGGACCACAACGTGCCGACGGATGATCCGTTCAACATCAAGGATCCGATTTCGAAGGCGCAGGTCGAGGCGCTGATGAACAACTGCCGGGACAACGGCATAAAATTGTTCGACTATTCGACGGGCAACCAGGGCATCGTGCACACCATCGGCCCCGAAATGGGCATCACATTGCCCGGCCTGACGATCGTGTGCGGCGATTCGCACACCTCGACGCACGGCGCGTTTGGCACGCTGGCGTTCGGCATCGGCACCTCCGAAGTCGAACACGTGATGGCGACGCAGACGTTGCGGCAGACCCGGCCGAAAACGTTCAAGATTGAATTTACGGGCCGGCTGCAGCCGGGCTGCACCTCGAAGGACATGGTGCTGAAGCTCATCGGCCTGATCGGCACGGCCGGCGGAACCGGCTACGTGATGGAGTACTGCGGGGAGGCAGTCCGTGCGCTTTCGATGGAGGCGCGGATGACCATCTGCAACATGAGCATCGAGGGCGGCGCACGCGCCGGCCTGATTGCGCCGGATGAGACGACGTTCAAGTATGTGGCCGCGGGCGACCGCCCGTATGCGCCGCGCGGCGAAGCACTCGACAAAGCGATCGCCTACTGGCGCACGCTGCACACCGAGGAGGGCGCGAACTTTGATCGCACCCTGACGATCAACACTTCGGAGATCGCGCCGCAGGTGACGTGGGGAACGAGTCCAGGCATGGTGACCGACGTGGATGGCGTGGTGCCGGACCCGGACAAGGTGCCCGGGTACAGCCGCCGCGACGTCGAGCAGTCCCTCGAGTACATGGGATTGAAGCCGGGCATGCGCATGACGGAAATTCGGCCCGACACGATTTTCATCGGCAGTTGCACGAATGCGCGAATCGAGGATCTGCGCAAGGTCGCGAAGCTGGTGAAGGGCCGCCGGAAAGCGGACACCCTGCGCGTGCTGGTGGTGCCGGGCTCCCAGCAGGTGCGGCGTCAGGCCGAGGCGGAAGGCATCGACCAGGTGTTCAAGGACTTCGGCGCCGAGTGGCGGCACGCCGGGTGCAGCATGTGCCTGGGCATGAACCCGGACCAGTTGAAGCCGGGCGAGCGCAGCGCTTCGACCTCCAACCGGAATTTTGAAGGCCGCCAGGGCAAGGGCGGACGCACCCATCTGGTCAGCCCCGAAATGGCCGCCGCCGCCGCGGTGGAAGGCCACTTCGTCGACATCCGCAACTGGGACGGGTTGAAAGCCCTGTCCGCCTGATTAGAGGACGTACCATGGAAGCATTTTCATCGCATCGCGGGTTGGTGGCGCTGTTGGATCGCGCCAATGTGGACACGGACGCCATCATTCCCAAGCAGTTCTTGAAGTCGATCAAGCGAACGGGATTTGGCGAGAGCCTGTTTTTCGACTGGCGCTATCTGCCGGACGGCGATCCCGATCCGGATTTCGTGCTCAACCACCCCCGCTACAAGGGCGCGTCCGTCCTGGTGGTGCGGAATAACTTTGGCTGCGGGTCCAGCCGCGAACATGCCGTCTGGGCCGTGGCGCAGTATGGCTTCCGCGCCATCATCGCCCCACGCCAGGAAATTGGCGGCGCGCAAATTCCCGGTTTTGCGGACATCTTCCGCAACAATTGTGTGAAGAATGGCCTGCTGACCATCGAACTGGGCGCGGATGAGGTGCAAAAGATTTTCGAGATGGTTGAACGAAACAAGGGCGTTGAGGCGAGCATCGACCTCGATGAACAGCGCGTGGTGTTGCACCTGCCGGAGGAAATCGCGTTCCACTTCGACATCGACCCGGTTGTAAAAAAACACCTGCGGCACGGCCTAGACGATATCGCGCTCACGCTGGAACACGCGGCGGATATCGCCTCGTTCGAACAGCGGCACAACGTGCAGATGGCGGGCTGACGTGCCGGTCCGGTAGTCCCATGCTACGCCGAACCTTCCTCCATTTGCCGGGCGTGGGGGAAACCACGGAACGACGCTGGTGGGAGCGCGGCGTGCGGGACTGGGAAACCGCCCTGGCCGCGCCATGCCGTGAAGACCAACGCAACGAACTGTTGTCCTCGCTTGCGGCCTTGGAGCGCAAGGACTGGACCTATTTCGAGCGTGCCCTCGCGAACGTGCACAAGTGGCGCGCCTGGGAGGAACTGGGCGGTCAGGCCCTCTTCGTGGACATCGAAACGAACGGGAGTTATGGACCGCAATCCATCACGGTCATCGGGACCTTCGACGGACGGGAAGTCCGACATTTCGTCGCGGAGGAAAATCTCCAGGACGCGGCGGACCATCTCGAATCCTTTCCGATGCTGGTGACATTCAACGGCTTGTTCTTTGACATGCCCCTGATCCGCCAGCGGTTTACCCATCGCTTGAATAATCACCTGCACCTCGATTTGCGTTTCCCCCTGCACCGACTCGGCCTCAAGGGCGGATTAAAACGAATTGAACAACAACTGGGTCTGGTTCGCGGCGAGGCAACGGACGGACTAGGCGGCTGGGATGCGGTTCGGCTGTGGCGCGAATGGCAATACGGATCGCGGGAGTCCCGGGAGTTGTTGCTGGAATACAATTCCGAGGATGTACGAAATCTACGCCCACTGGCGGAATACGTGCATGCCCGGATGAGCGCAAACCTCCCGAGCACCTCATGAAAATCGTCGTCCTTGATGCACATCCGATCCTGCAGGGTGGCGTTTCGTGGGAGCCTCTCCGCGCGCTAGGCGAGTTGGTTTTGCACGAACGCACGAAGCCGGAGGAGATTGAGACTCGTGCCCAACAGGCCGAGGTCGTGCTGACGATTCGCGTGCCGTTCAATCGGGAGACGATCCGCCATTTGACGGCGCTGCGTTTCCTTGGCGTGCTGGGTTCCGATCCCGCCTGCGTAAATGCGGATGCGGCTCGCAAACGCGGCATTCTCGTCGCGCACACCCCGGGCGCGGATTCGGCTTCGCTTGCCCAGCATGTTTTCGCCCTGCTGCTGGAACTTACGAATGGGGTGGGGCATCACGCCCACGCGGTACGGAACGGGCGCTGGTGCAAGTCCCCGGATTTCACATTCCAGTTCCATGCGATCCGCGAATTGAACGGACTCACCCTGGGCTTGATCGGTGGCGGGGATACCGCGCAACGGGTCGCCCGGATTGCAGCGGGGTTCGGGATGCGCGTGCTGGCACACGACCCGCAGTCGACGGGGATTGAGCCCGTCGATTGTACCCGTGCACCGTTGGATCAGGTGTTGGCGGAATCGGATGTCCTCAGCCTGCACTGCGCGCACACGCCGCAGACGGAACGGATGATCAACCTCGACGCCCTGTCCCGCATGAAGCCGGAGTCGTTTCTGATCAATACGGCCCACGCCGCGCTGGTGGACGAGGATGCGCTGGCGAACGCGTTGCGCGACCGAAAATTGGGCGGCGCGGCGCTTGATGTATTGTCAACGGAGCCGCCATCGCCCAAGAATCCGCTGTTGCGCGCGCCCCACTGCATCATCACGCCGCATCAGGGCTGGGGCACACGAGAGGCCCGGCAGCGCATCATCAACGAAATGGCCCGCCAATTGGCGGAATTCAAGTACACGTAGCCGGGCGCCGGGCAGCTCGCGTCGTTTACGTAGCGGACTCGCGGGCGGGGAGCTGTTGGTCCGCGAGCGTGTCGCCCGCCATCATCGGCATTGGTGCGTCGGGCAGCGGTTCCACGCGGCGGTTCTTGGGCGGTGGTTCGCCTTCCGCGAACCGGCCCATGGCGCGGAATTTGGCGTAGCGCGCCTGGAGTCGTTGCTCGTCGGAGAACATTTTGACTTCCTTGAGATTGCGCAGGATGACCTTCTTCAAGGTATCCGCCATGCCCTTCGGGTCGCCATGTGCGCCGCCCAGCGGCTCGGGCACCACTTCGTCCGCGAAGCCCATCGCGATCAGGTGGTTGGAGGTCAACTTGAGCGCGTCCGCCGCGCGATCCGAATAGGCGCGGTCCTTCCAGAGAATCGCCGCGCAGCCCTCCGGCGAGATCACGGAATAATAGGAATGCTCAAGAATGAGGACGCGATCGCCCACGCCGATGCCGAGCGCGCCGCCGCTGCCGCCCTCGCCGATGATGGTGACGATGATCGGCACGGGCATCGTGAACATCTCGCGGAGGTTCACAGCGATGGCTTCCGCGATGTGGCGCTCCTCGGACTCGATGCCGGGATAGGCGCCGGGCGTGTCAATCAGCACGACGATGGGGAGGCGAAACTTGGAGGCCAGTTTCATGAGCCTGAGCGCCTTGCGGTAGCCCTCCGGATAGGCGCATCCGAAATTGCACTCAAGGTTGCTCTTCGTGTCGCGTCCCTTCTGGGTGCCGATCAGCATCACGCGTTCATCGTCGATGGTCGCGAAACCGCCGATGATGGCGCGGTCATCGCGGTAGTTGCGATCGCCGTGGATCTCCATCCAGTCATGCGTCATGTTGGCGATATAATCGTTCGTGTAGGGACGCAGCGGGTGCCGCGCCACCTGCACCTTCTGCCAGGGCGTCAGTTCACTGTAGATCTTGCGGCGCGTCTCGACGATGCGCTTGCGCATGCGCTCGATCTCGTTTGAGACGTCGATCTGCTGCGATTCACTGAACTGGGAGAGCTCCTTGAGTTTGGTCTCCAGTTCCAGCACGGGTTTTTCGAAGGGCAGTGTATAAGGGGGCATGGGTGGTTCTCCTCCGCAAAATTATTCTTCGATGATGACCGGCGTTCCGATGGTCAGGATGGTGAAGAGTTCCTCAACGTCCTCGTTGACGAGCCGGACGCAGCCCATGCTGGACTGCCGTCCGACGGTTTCGGGCTCCCAGGTGCCGTGCAGGCCATAGCCCTTCACGTCCAGCGCCAGCCAGTGGGTGCCCAGCAGGTTTTCGGGATCGCCGAACGGGATGGTGCGGCCATCGGGATGCCACCAAGTCGGCTGGGCGATGCGGTCGACGATTTTAAATTCTCCTACCGGCGTCTTCGCATATTCACCGGTTCCGACGCGGTAGCGTTTAAAGAACTGGTCATTCAGCAGCAGGAGCAGGTCGTTGCGGGATTTACTGACGCGAACCGACCAGTCGCCCGTAAAGACGCGAAGGCGGTCGCCGGGCCGGATCACGGAGGAGCGCAATTGGTTCGCTTTTTGCAACAATTCCACCGTGGTGCCATTGCGGCGCGCGATGCGATCAAGCGAATCGCCCGGCTGAACGGTGTAGTCCTGCTTCTCCGGCATGGGACGCGGGGTCAGGAGCAGTTCCATGCCCACGGCGCCGGCGAGTGTTTCCGCAGCCGTACGGTTCGCTTCCGAACCCGGGGCGGCCAGCACGGCGAGCGCCTTTTCGCGGGCGGCTTGCAACCGACCATCTGCGCGCGCGGCCTCCGCTTCGGCCAGTAATGTGGCGGGTGATGGTCCCGTACTTTCAAGTGATACGGTCGCGGTGGGAAGAAGCGTGGTGTCTGAAACGGCGACGGTTTCAACACGCGCGACCGCAGGGATGGAACGCTGCTCCGGGACCGGCGCTACCTCTGGCGGCGTCGCGGGAATATCACTTAAGGTGGGCGCGGGCTGTTGCGGCTCGACCTGCCGGGCACGCCAAGCCCAAAAGCCAGCGGCCCCCAAGGCAAGTACACCCAGCGCCACCGCAATCAGCGCCCCCCGGCGCGAACGCGCAGGTTGTTCATCCATAACGAGATGCGTCATACCATCGTCTCTAAGTCACGCATGACCAAAGACATGGAAGGGTAGCGGTCGATCTGGCGGTAGGCAAGGCATTTGAGAATGAGGTTTTCCATCGAGGGCGGTATGTTCACGTTATGGAAACGGAACCGGGTGGGGCGTCCGTTCGGATCGACCTGGGCCTTTCGGGCGTCCTCCAAGGTCACGCCTTCGAACGGTTTGTGGCCGGTCAGCATTTCGTAGCACGTAACGCCGAACGCATAAATGTCCGTCTGCTCATCGACGAGATTACGAAGCAGCGTTTCTGGCGGCAAATAGGCGAAGGTTCCGGGCAGGGGCGAAAGTTTGACCGGCTTGGGCTTCCGTTCGATCGCGAGGTCGAAATCGATCAGAATGAGCAACCCGTCGTTCCGTACGATAAAATTCTCGGGTTTGATGTCCAGATGCAGGAAGCCGGAGAGGTGCACATAACTCATGGCGGCCGCCATCTGCCGCATGATGGTCAGCGTGTTCTGGTAGAGCAGGGGGTCCTTGCGCAGGATGAGTTCCCGCAGGTTGCGCGCCTCGACGAATTCCACGACGGTGAACGGTTCGTCCTGGTACAGCCCGGCCTTGATCAGGCGGACGACGTTCGGGTGGTGCAGGTTTCCGAGGAACTGCGCGCCATTCAGGAAGTTGGCCCTCACCCGGCGGTCGCGCAGATATTCCGCTTTCAATCGCCGGATGACGACGCGGTTCTGCTGGTTGTCGACGCCTACATAGAGGTAGGTCATCCCGCCGCTGGCTAGGCGGCGGGTGATGGCATAACCAGCGAATTCCTGTCCCATTCCAATCATCGTTATCCCACGCGAAAGTGGTGCGTCAAGAGTAGGGCGCGAACTGGCCCGTTGTCAACGAAATGGCCTTCAGGCAGAATATCGCCGTGCGACTGAGCGAATCACTTCTGGATCTGCTCTATCCCCGCCAATGCGGAGGCTGCGGGACGGGCATGGACGACAGCCCGGGTATGCTGTGTTGGAACTGTCGCGCCGCCTTGCGCACCATCGGCGACCCGTGCTGCGCGTGGTGCGGAAATCCCTTGGAAGGCCGCACGGACCACGCCTACACCTGTTTCCACTGCACGGATATGCAGCCGGCGTTCGATCTGGCGCGCTCAGCCATGCGATTCGAGGGGGTCGCCAGCCAGTTGGTCCACCAGTTTAAATACCACGCGGCGCTCTGGCTGCGCGCGGAATTCATCGACTGGCTGCAGGCCTGCCACCAGGTGCACTACTCCGATATCGACGTGGACGCCATCTGTCCGGTGCCCCTGCACGCGGCGCGCCTGCGAGAGCGGGGCTATAACCAGTCCGCCGTGCTCGCCGCGGGGCTGGCCCGCCGCTTGCGCCGTCCCTTCTGGTCCAACGTGTTGCGCCGTTCGCGCCCAACCGAGACGCAAACGCATTTGACAGCCCGCCAACGCCTCTCTAACGTTGCCGACGCGTTTGAGGTCCGCACGGCACGCATCGCGGGGAAGGCGATCCTGCTGGTGGACGATGTGATGACGACGGGCGCGACGACCAGTTCGTGCGCCCGAGCGTTGAAGAAAGCCGGTTGCAGGTCGGTTCATGTCCTGACGCTGGCCCGGGGTCAATAGAGCAGGCGAAACCAAATTATGCCGCTGTTCAGCAAGAAAAACTATTCCACCGTCAAGGTCCGGAAACGGGACATTCCGGACGGGCTCTGGCTCAAATGCCCGGGCTGCCAGGAAATCATTTTCAAGCAGGAGCTGGAGGAGAACGCCTCCGTCTGCCCGAAATGCGGCTACCACTTCCAGATGAGCCGGGCGGACCGGATCAAGCTGCTGATTGAGGAAGGCACGTTTGAGGAATGGGATGGAGACCTCTTCAGTGTGGACACCCTCGGCTTCACAGGAACCGCCTCCTACACCAGCAAGCTGGAGGAGAACCGCCGAAAAACGGGCTACCACGATGCCATCAGCATCGGCCGCGGCCGCATGTCGCACCACGACATCGGCTTCGGCGTCATGGACTTCACCTTTCTCGGCGCGAGCATGGGCTCGGTGGTCGGGGAGAAGGTCACCCGCCTCATTGAGAAATCCACTGCTCTCCGGCTGCCGGTCGTCCTCATCTGTGCATCGGGCGGCGCGCGCATGTACGAGGGGATGTTCAGCCTCATGCAGATGGCAAAAACCAGCGGCGCCCTCGCGCGCCATGCCGCGGCGGGGTTACCCTATATTCCCGTGCTCACGCATCCCACCACCGCCGGTGTGATGGCGAGTTTCGCGACGCTCGGGGACATGATCATCGCCGAGCCGTCCGCACTGATCGGATTCGCGGGTCCGCGCGTGATCAAGGAAACGACCCAGCAGGACCTGCCCGAGGGCTTCCAGCGCTCCGAGTTTCTTCTCAAGAAGGGATTGCTGGACAAGGTCGTGAACCGGAAACTGCTCAAGCAAACCCTCGTTACGGCGCTGGACTACCTGCAGGGCAAACCCGCCGTCGCGCAGGCGGGCTGAGCGGCCCGCACACTCCCGGCGTCGCGTGAGCGCGAACCCTCAACGGCCGCTGGACGACGTTCTCGCTTGCCTCTACACGCGGAATCTGCACGTCATCAAGCTCGGCCTCGACACCGAGCTGGCGCTCCTGGATGCGCTGGATCGTCCGCACGATCATTTCCTCGCCATCCACGTGGCCGGCACGAACGGCAAGGGTTCCGTCTGCGCGATGCTCGCGGAAATTTTGCGCGCCGCCGGATTTAGAACCGGCCTCTACACCTCGCCCCACCTCTGCCGGTTCAATGAGCGGCTTCGCGTGGATGGCGTCGCCATCAGCGACGAGGAATTGGGGGCCGCCCTCGCCACCGTGGAGGAAGCGGCCGCCCGGGTTTGCGCAGCGGGCGCCCGCGACGCGACCTTTTTTGAATTCACGACGGCGCTGGCCTTCCACTGGTTTCGCGCGCGCGGCGTGCAGGTCGCGGTCCTGGAAACCGGCATGGGTGGACGACTCGATGCCACGAATGTCGTAACGCCCGTCCTCTCGGTCATCACCTCGATCGGACTCGATCACCAGGCCTTTCTCGGGGACACGATTGAAAAAATCGCCACGGAAAAGGCGGGCATCATCAAGGCGAACCGGCCGGTGGTGCTCGGGCAGCTTCCGGAAAGCGCAGACGCCGTAATGAGGGAAACAGCCGCACGTCTGCGTGCCCCGCTGCGCCGCGCCGCTGACCTGTGCTCCGTTACGCGCACCGCCCAATCCCTAGACGGCCAGCGCATGCGGATTGAAACCGGGGATGAATCGATCTCGCGCGTCGCCTGCCCGCTGTTGGGACGGCATCAGTTGGGCAACATTGCCGTCGCGGTGGCCGCGATCCAGGTGTTCACTGAGGCAACGGGTCTGCCGATCCACGCGGAATCGATTCGCGCCGGCCTGGCCGCGGTGCGCTGGCCTGCCCGGATCCAAGTGCTATCGCGCGAGCCGGATATTTTGTTGGATGGCGCGCACAACCCTGAAGCGATGCACGCCTTGCGCCAGACCGTCGAGGAATTGCGGGGAAAGCGCCCCGTCGCACTGCTCGCGAGTTTCCTCGCCGACAAGGATGCGGCGAGGTGCCTGCGTGCGTGGGATGGCCTGCTCGATCAATGCTGGCTCGTTCCGCTGGACAACGCGCGTGCGATGGACGAAGCCACGCTCCGGGAGGCGGCCCTGCAGGCTGACCTGCGTTGCGAAATGTTGCCGCTTGAACAGGCGCTGGACGCCGGCCGTCGCTGGGCGGAGCAGCGTGGCGGCCTGCTTGTCATAGCGGGATCACTCTATCTCGCCGGCGAAGTCCTCATCCACCTAAACCAGGCGCCTTGAACTAGAGCGCTTCCGACTTGGCCGGCTTCATGTCCATCAGCGGCTCGGAAATGTTCAGCCAGGGAATCTGACGCCGCGAGGGCATCGAGATCACCCAGTTGTCCTCGCCATCCTCCGAACGCGTCTGTTGCAGGCGATACTGCTCCAGCGTGCCGTTGACTTGCGTGATCAGCATGTAGCTTTCCTGCGGGTTCGTCGGGTTCAACGCGATGGAAATATCCGGCGACCGGCCCAATCCCGTGAAGTGAATGACGGCATGCCCGCGCGGGCCCGGCTGCGCCTGGTAAGCAAAGGGGACGGGCACTTCAAAGGTGCCGTGGTTCTTGAACTGACCGAGCCAGAGGTTGCCGCTCATGATGACCGTGCGCGCCATCTGGGTTTTGTAGATCTGCCCGGAGCGTGTGCGCAGGATCAACGCGCTCAACGCGAAGTCAAAGCCCGGTTCGTCAAATTTCAGTCGATTCGGGTCCAGCGCGACAAATCGCAGGTGCTCGACGGGATCGGCTACATCGTCCGAGCCCTGAAGCAAAATGGCGCGCGAGTCCGTCGCCAGCATCGGGATGCGGCGCGTCAACTCGTCGAAGGCGAGATCGAAATCGGGGTTGTATTCCGACAGGCCGCTCATTTCGAGGAGGGGGCGCAGAAATTCCGGAGTCGCACGTGGCACCTCACGTATCGCCCCTTCGGATTGGCAGGTGGCGCGCTCCATGCGATCCAATCCGGCGGCAAACGATGCGTCGGGAATAAGCTCGACTAGATTCCCGTTGCCATCCGAGGAAACCAGCAGGCGATTGCCCCGGTCATCCCAAAGCACGGACTCAATCTGGCCGAGCCCTTCCGCGATGACCGTGACACTGTCGACCTCCGGATCAACGACGGAAACGCGGCCACTTTCCTCCGCTACCACGATGCGGCCATCCGGCAGCACGCATACCCCCTCGGGCGACTTGAACGTCGTCTGGCTCGCGCCTTCGCGCAGGAAGCGCGATTGCAGGTCGACCCAACCCAGCGTCCCCGTGATTTCGTCCGTATAGATGGCGAAATTTCCGTTCTTGGAGAATTTGACGTCCGCCAACCCCGACATCGGGCGCATGATCGGCACCCACCAGCGACCATCCGCGTCCCGGTAGACCAGCGCACCCTGCACCATGCCGCCGCCGACCATATTCGCGGTCTGCGCCGTCGAACCGGTCAGAAGCAGTTCACCGGTATCGCGCACATCGATTCCTTCCCAGGCGAAGTCAGCGCCCTGGCCGGGCACGCGAATCACCTCGGTGGGTCCCACCTTGCCATTTTCATCAAGTTGGATCGCGAGAATACGCCCACCGCTGCGATCCTCGACGATGTGGAGACGCCCGAAGCGATCCATCGCGAGGCCTTCCGGTGATTTGATGGGACCGATCCGCTTCTGGATCGCTCCGTCCATCACGTACAGCCGCGTGTCCTGATCAATCACGGTGCGCATCCGGCCGCGCGGCGTAATCATCACAATGCGGTGCGCTTCCTCTTCCGCCACGAAAATATTTCCCGTGCGCGGATCAATCGTGATGCCGTCCGGACTGGACAGACCGGATATAAACGTCTGGCGTCGGAAAGCGGGAACCGGCAATCCCTCGCGCGGCTTGGAGACCGTCACGGGCCCACTCCATTCGCTCACCACCTCCGGCGTGAGCGCAAGAACGTCGCGCTCGGTCGATTTCACCATCACATCGACCACGCTCGCCAGCCCGCCAGGACTGATCGCGGCGAGTTTGGGAATCACATCCGAGGGTAGCGACTGGGGGATCACCACACGCGGCGTGGTTCTTGTCGAGGGGCCCCGACGGATGCTATCCCTCATGCTCTCGGGCAGTTGTGGATTGGTCAAGAAGAACAACGCCGCGAACCCGAGGAAGGGCAGCGTCAGCATGCCGATCTGCGACCACAAATCGGGGTCGCGCCATTTGCTTACCTGCTTCATTTCGTTACGGCACAATACTTCATCGCGCGGAAGTTGCCGCGCGCGCGTGTTCACGGGTCAGGCAGTGCAGGGTGCCCAGCCCCCAGACCAGGTCGACGGCATGAATGCCGATCACCGGGCGGTCCGTGATCAGTTCGGACAAGACGCCCAGCGCGATGCGGTCGTTCGGATCATTAAAGGTCGGCACCAGGACCGCGGCATTGCAGATGTAGAAATTCGCATAACTCGCCGGCAGGCGCTGTCCTTTAAAATACAGCGGCGCGGGCATGGGGAGGGGAATCGCTTCAAGCCGCGCCCCGTTTTCCAGGCGCATGTCCTTCACGCGCTCCCAGTTTTCCGCGAGCGGCCGGTGATTGGCATCCGCCGGATTGTCTTCCTTCACGAGGACCACCGTCGTCGGATTCACGAAGCGGCACAGATCGTCCACGTGTCCGTGCGTATCGTCGCCCGCGATGCCCTTGCCAAACCACAGCACGTTCGGCGCTCCAAAATAGCGCGCGAAAACACGCTGCCAATCGGCCTTGGAAAATCCCGGGTTCCGGCACTGGACCTCCTGGTCCATGAAACATTCTTCCGTCGTCAGCAGGGTACCGCATCCGTTGACATCGATGCCGCCGCCCTCCAGCACCACCCGGCGACCGCCCAGTTCCACCGGGATGCACGGCAGGCGCAGTGTGCGCGCCGCCTTCGCCGCGATGCCGTCATCCAGGCGCCAGTCGGGATACTTGGCCCACGCGTTAAACTGGTAATCGAGCACGGCGAGCGACTTCCCGCGTGCGCCCGTGCGGACCACCATCGGGCCGAAATCCCGCGTCCAGCCGCGATTCGTCGGCCACCGGAAAAACCGGATGCGCCCGGGCGGTACGCCGACGGCCTCCAACACGCGTCGGGCGGACGCCTCATGCGCGGCGGATTTTACGATCAGGTGTACGTTCTCACCCGCCGCGATGTGACGCGCCATCTCGCCGAACACCCACGGGATCGGCGCGAATTTGCCCGGCCAGTCCGACGTATTGTGCGGCCAGCCCAGCCACGTCGCCTCGTGCGGTTCCCACTCGGCGGGATAAAGTGCGCGGGTCATCGCTAATCCACGAAACGGCGGGTGAGATCGGCAAACGCGTCGATGCGGCGGTCGCGCAGGAACGGCCAGCCGCGCCGGACCTCCTCGATGCGCGCCGTATCGGTTTCCACCACGAGGATTTCCTCCTTGTCCGTCGACGCCTCCGCCAGCACGACGCCAAACGGATCGCACACGAACGAGGTACCCCAGAATTCGAGGCCCGCCGCATCCGCGTCCGGCTTCTCGTGGCCGATCCGGTTCACTGAGGCCACATAGGTTCCGTTCGCGATCGCGTGTCCGCGCTGCACCGTGCGCCAGGCATCGCGCTGCGCCACGCCATGCTGCGCCTTCTCGTGCGGGTGCCAGCCGATTGCCGTCGGATAAAACAGCACGCCCGCCCCGCGCAGCGCCGTCAGGCGCGCCGCTTCCGGATACCACTGGTCCCAGCAGATCAACACGCCTACGCGGCCCGCGTTCGTGTCGAACGCCTGGAAGCCGAGGTCGCCCGGTGTGAAATAAAATTTCTCGTAGAAGCACGGATCATCCGGAATGTGCATCTTCCGGTACAGCCCTTGGACCACGCCAGTCGGGTCGAGCAGCGCCGCACTGTTGTGATAGAGGCCCGGTGCGCGTTTTTCAAAAATGGGCGCAATCACCGTCACGCCCGCCTTGCGCGCCGCGGCGCCGAGCGCCTGCGTCGACGGACCCGGCACCGGCTCCGCCCAATCGAATAGTGCCGCGTCCTCCTTCTGGCAGAAGTAGGGGGAGCGGTACATCTCCGGCAGGCAGACGAGCTGCGCGCCGCGCGCCGCCGCCTCCGCCACGAACTCCGCCGCCCGCCGCGTATTCTCGTCGGCATCCGCCGAACACCGCATCTGGACCAATCCGATTTTGCTTTTCATCGCGTTTGATTGTGCCGCATCGCCCCGAAAAGTTGCAACGTCTGTAAAAACTTTTTTTGGGGCTTACAACGTCTGTAAAAACGTGCGCGGCGGGACCGTGCACCGGGAGGGGACCCAACCTCCGGCGCACGACCGACCCCGCCCGCCGTGAAACCATAGCGCTCCACCCACGCTTCAAACTCCGAAGTGGGGTTTATGTCCCTGCCGCCACCCTCAGGAAGAGCCTCATCTTTTCAAGCAGCCACCACCAATCAGTACAAAGCCGACTTCACGGACGACCACTCGCCCTAATTTGTTGCCCGTCAAAACCTTCAGCCTTGCCACACAACCCATTCCGGCTACGCTAGCGCAAACCAAATCGCGGCCCAACTACGCCCCGCGACGTGCGGCCAATAGCACTTTGAGCACAACCGATATGCGAGCGAGTAAACATTAATGAGTCTTGCAAAAGAGCGACTATCCCAGACATTCAAATTCCTCAAAGAACTCAATGAGTTGAGGAATCCCGTAGCACGTGATTTGTCGGGCTACGCGGAGGTGCTGCGCCTTGATGCTTGGCCCGTGCATCCTACCATCGTCGTGCGAAATGGCGACCGGGTAGATGAAGATGACGCCGATGCCGAGGCGGAGATGGAACCACTCATCCGCATCCAACGCGCACGGCTCACGTCTTGTCCGAAACCACCCGGCGTGCTCGATGGCTGGCTGAAGCCGGGCTGGCAGGTGGCTGATGCGGAAACCGCAGTGCTTGAATCTCGAAACTTTTGGGATGACGAGGAAAAGACCGTCACCGTTGATTTCGCCGAAGATGACGACAGAGTTGCGGCCTTGAATGTTTGGAGTGTCGCGCGAGCGAAGTGGTGTGTGGCTGAACGACCAGCGATTGCGGCTCTGAAAGTATTCGAGCGGATTCACTCGCTCTGGAGCGTAATGCAGCGCGAGGGCGACCGTGTTGAACTCGTCTTGGCGGATGGGATGCTCGACGTACCATCGCAGTCGGTGCGGCATCCAGTATTGATGCAGCGCGTGAATCTAGAGTTTGACCCAGCGGTGCCGGAGTTTCGCTTTTCGACGGGCACCGAGAAAGTGGAGTTGCATCGTGCGTTGCTCCGATTGGTGCCGAGTATCGAGGGGCGCATGATTGCGCACTTCGACAAGATCATGGAATCGCAGCCAGTAGAGCCGCTCGGTGGAGAGAGTGCCGCCGGTTTTTTCCGCCGTTTGGTGCAAGGACTTTTCAACGATGGTGAATTTCTCGACGAGAAAGCGCGCGGCGGTGCGGATGACCGACCGAGTATTTGGCGCGAGCCCGTGATTTTTCTCCGCGCTCGCAATGCTGGACTGAGCACGACGCTGGATAACATCATCGAGGATTTGGAAGACGAGGAAACCGAACCGCCGAAAGGGTTGTCGCGCATCGTCGGTGTCGCAACTGATGAGGATGAGCCGGAACCGGGAGGAAGCGGCGACGGCGAGACGCGGCGCACACCGCCGGGGCCGACACCCGACATTCTTTTCAGCAAGCCAGCAAACGCGGAGCAGTATCAAATCGCGGAGCGATTGGCACAGTCGAATGCTGTGCTGGTGCAAGGCCCTCCGGGCACTGGCAAGACCCATACGATTGCCAACCTGCTTGGCTACTTGCTGGCACAAGGAAAGACGGTGCTCGTGACGGCGCACACCACAAAGGCGCTGCGCGTGTTACGACGGCAGGTGGACGAGGCGCTGCAACCGTTGTGCTTGAGCGTGCTTGAGGGCGACGCTGACAGTCAGTCTCAGCTCTCGCGTGCGGCACAGGACATCGCCGACAGGCTCTCACGCTCAAATGCGGCGAGCCTGCGACGCGAGGCCGGCTGGCTGCGCGATAAGCGGCGAAACATGCTGGACGTGGCGGCTGCATTGCGTCGACAACTTCGCGACGCGCGATTTAGCGAGGTGGAGGAGATCGTTCTCGGCGGCGAGGGATTGAGTCCTATTGAAGTTGCCAAACGTGTGAAGTCTGATGCCGAGCGTGACGGCTGGATTCCCGGCCCGCTTCAACCCGGTGTGATGTGCCCACTCACGGAATCTGAAGTTCACCAACTTTACGCGACAAATGCGACGCTCACGCCCTCGGACGAAGCGCAGCTTTCAGTTTCGCAACCCGAACTCGCGGATTTGGTTTCGTTGGCAGACTTTCGTCTACTTGCAAACGAGCAGGCCAGTGCTGATTCACGCGCGCAAGCGCATCGCCCGGATTTGTGGTGCGATGGCGTTGCCGTTGGCTATGCCGCGTCAAAGCTTCAAGAACTTCATCAGCGCGTTTGTGCTGCAGCTGGCGTGCTCGCGGAAGGACAGAACTGGCTACGAGAAGTACTCTTCGCGGGATGGATGGGAGGCGACTTGTGCGGTGCATGGAATGATTTGCTCGCCGCTGCTCACGCGCTGGCGAATGAAGCGGGCACAGCGCATCGCCTCATCATGGAGCACGGGCCAGAGTTACCCGACGCTCAACCGGCGTCCGCAATGGCCGCAACACTCGGCGCGATTGTCTCTCACCTAGAAACCGGTGGTTCGCTGGGATTGATGACCAAGCTGCGGCATCGAGAATGGCATCAACTAATTGACGGATGCCGAGTGGAAGACCGCGTGCCTATAACGCTGGATGAATTCCGCGCGCTGCGCGCGCTCGCACAGTTGAAGGAAAGCCGAGGCCGATTCGTCGCACGCTGGCGACGCGCAGTGGAAAGCCTCGACGGCCCGCGAATCGAGAGCCTAGCCAGTGCGCCCGAGCGTGCCGCGCAAGGTTACGCGGCGGAGATTCGCACCCGTTTGGAGTGGCGCGAAACCGTTTGGGAACCATTGATCGGCGAATTGCGTGACGTCGGATTCCTTTGGGATGAATGGCTGGCGGCACACCAGCCCATTGCTGGTGATCATGGCGAATTAGCGAGAGTTCAATTGGCATCCCAAGGATTGCCAAGAGTTGTCGAGGCCAAGGCAGCCTTGCTCAGACAGGCTGAACTTTCGGCGGCCTTGCAAAACCAGCGCGCTTATCTCGCCGGATTCCCGCAGAGCGATGCCGCTTCGGTGTTGCTCACCGCGCAGGACTCGTGGGACGTGGAGAGTTATGAGGAAGCCTGTCGCGAACTCGCCCGGCTCGAAGGTTTGCGTGCCGCCTACGAAACTCGTCTCGCTTTACTCGCGCGCGTCGAGGATTTCGCGCCCGCGTGGTCACACGCCATCGTGCAACGGCAAAAGCCACACGACGGCGCGAAACCACCGGGCGACGCAACCGCAGCTTGGCGGTGGCGGCAGTGGCACCAGGACCTCGAAAGACGAGCTGCGGTTTCGATTCCGGAACTTCAGGAACGGCTCGATAAGACAGATGACGAGTTACGCCGCGTGGCAGCGCAAATCATTGAGCACGAGACATGGGCCGCGCAGTGCGATCGGGTTGGATTGGCCGAGCAACTCGCTCTTCAAGGCTTCGTAAAGACACAAGGTAAAATTACGAAATCCCGCAGAGGAATTCGAGACGCTGAAATGATGAGGGAAGCACGCCGACTTTTGGCTTCCGCGCGGCGTGCGGTGCCCGTGTGGATCATGCCGTTGAATCGGGTCTATGAGAGCTTCGACCCTCGGGAGAGAGATAAAACGAATAAGAGCGTCTTCGATGTTGTAATTATTGATGAAGCGAGCCAGAGCGATGTTACGGCCCTCGCCGCCCTATATCTCGGTCATGAGCATGTGGTTGTAGGCGACAAGGAACAGGTCACGCCGGACGCAGTAATGCAGCGACTGGATGAAGTGTCGCGCGTCATCGCGACAGAACTATCCGGCATTCCCAACGGGCATCTCTATGATGGCCAGACTTCGATCTATGACCTTGCGCAAACGGCGTTCGGCGGAGTGGTCGCGCTGCGTGAACATTTCCGCTGTGTACCGGAGATTATCCAATTCAGCAATCATCTCTCCTACAAAACCATTATTCCACTGCGCGAACCGCACTCCGCGCCGGTGAAGCCAGCGTTGGTCGCACATCGTGTGAACGGGTTTCGTGATGAGCGCGGCAAGACGAATGAAGTGGAGGCCGAGGAAATTGCATCGCTCGTCATCGCATGCCTCAACGAGCCGGACTACGCGCGAAACGATTACGGACAGCCAACAACCTTTGGCGTGATTTCACTTCTCGGCGACGAGCAAGCACTGGGTATCGAGAACATCCTGCGGATTAGGCTCTCGCCGGATGTCTTCGCCAAGCATCGGTTGCTCTGCGGAAATGCAGCGCAATTTCAGGGAGACGAGCGCGATATTATTTTCCTCTCAATGGTGGATGGTCCACCTGACGACGGTCAGCATCCCTCCTTGGGATTTGGGCCAAATGACCGCTACAAGAAGCGATACAACGTCGCCGTGAGCCGTGCTCGCAATCAGCTCTGGGTCGTCCATTCGATTGACCCCGACACCCATCTCAAAGGCGGCGACCTTCGCCGGCGGCTCATTGAGCACGCCCGAGATCCGCAGGCGCTTATGCGTGCGATGGAGGAACAGGGCAAGCGGACGGATTCCGTCTTTGAAAAGCTAGTGCTCCAACGCCTTATCAGCGCGGGCTATCGGGTGCATCCGCAGTGGCCCGTTGGTGCGCGCCGGATTGACCTCGTTGTTGAGGGCAAGACCGAGCGCCTCGCCGTCGAGTGCGACGGCGAGAGGTGGCACACACCTGAACAACTCCAGCAAGACCTCGAACGCCAATCCATTCTTGAACGTCTGGGGTGGAAATTCGTGCGTATCCGCGGAAGCCTTTTCTTTCGCGACCCCGACGCCGCGATGGCACCCGTCTTTGCCAGGCTGGCTCAGCTTGATATCGAACCAATAGGACCCCTATCGCCGATCCCGTCACCGGAGGGAACGCCGTTACTCGACCGAGTGAGGCGGCGCGCAGAGAGACTGCGAGCGCAATGGCTCGAAGAGAAGCATTCGAGCACTGAAGTGATGACGGGGGGGGGGCATAGATAAAAGAATACCCAGCACGCGTGGGGCCAACGCTCTGCCACGCGTGGATCACGACTGGCTTTGGGCCTCTGAAAAAGGGGGGGGCAATAAATGAGTGTAATACCTGATTATCGAGACATCGTTGATCTACTTAAAAAAGGCGCAACACTAGAAGCACAGGAGAAGATAATGGAACTGCGGGTTGCCGCGTTATGTCTTCAGGAAGAAAACATCAAGTTGCGCGAGAAAGTAAGGGATTACGAACAAAGGGCTAACCTCGATTGGGATGGGCTTGTTTATTGGCTCAAACTCGATCAAGGGGAAACAGAAAGAACCGGGCCATTCTGTCAGACCTGCCACGATGCCGATGGCAAGCTTTCACGCCTCCGGAAAAATCAAAGCATGAGTGGCCACCCAACTTGGTTTTGCTCGGTATGCGAGCGGGAATTCTACATCGAATAACGTGTCCGAACCGGGCGGAACCAGAATCAGGTCTACGAAATACTACGATTGGCGTGCCCTTTTCGGGGGTGGGCGGTCCGCGCATAGATACAGAAATGGCTGATGCGATAGGTTGGGCCGCGGAGGTGTACAAAGGGTATTTGCTGCATAAGGGGACGGGAGGGGCTGCGTTTCTGATCCTTATCAAGTCCTACCACAAGGTGTACGCATTGTCCTTCAGGATGGTCTCCCGGGTGGCGTCGGGGTAGGTGAGGTCGAGTTGGCGGATGCCGATGGGGCAGCCGCGGGCGTAGACGATGTCGTGGTGGACGACGTGGGCGGGGTCGGTGAAGGCGTCGGGGCCGACCGTGCCGCCGAGGTGCTCGCTGCGTCCGTAGGCCCAATGGAAGCCGGCCTTCTCGTCCTCCAGCACGCTGCCCATCACGACGGCGGCCTCATTGCAGCCCAGGCCCAGTTCGGCCACGTTGCGGCGGGCGGGGTCGACGTCAAAGTGCGCGCGCAACTTGTCGGCGTACGCGCCACCGCGGATATCGGTGACGCGGTTGCCCTCGATCGTGAGGACCGCCTGATCGCCCTGCCAGGCGACGGGAATTTCACCCGCGGTCCGGCTCGGCGTGTTCAGGCGCTCACCTTCGTAGGGCACGATGAACGCCTCGCCGCTGGGCAGGTTGATGAGGCGGAAGCCCTTCTTGTCGCGCGTACAGACGCCGTCGTCCGCGTGTCCGTTACGGTAGCGCAGGTCGAAGTGACAGGTGTGTCCGGTGTCGAAGGTGATGTCCGCACCCTCCGCGCGGTCGAGGCGCTCGGCGAGAAGCTGGGCGCGACGCGCGACTTCGCGGTAGTCGGCGGCGAGGGCGGAGCGCTCCATGCGACGGAGTACGCCGGGCATGCTGGCGACGCGCAGGTCCGGACGCGCCTTGACGTGGGCGGAAAGGGGCGCGGTGGCGGAGTGCCGCGTCATCGCGACCACGAGCGTCGCCTTTGCAATCGCGTCGGCCACGAGGATGCGCGCGCCGCCCATCGTGCCTTCCAATGGCAGGTCCGCATTGTTTCCGCTGCTGGCGGGGAAGGTGAGCAGGGGCAGCGGGGCCGCGCCCACGGACGCGAAGGCGGTGCGCCATTCCTCCGCCATGCGCCGGCGCTCCGCCCAGTCGGCGTTGTCTTCCACCCCTGCGCGCGGCAGGTCCGTCAGGACCAGCACGGATTCCCCGGGCGCGGGATCAAACACGTCGCGGAGCAGGCGGTTCAGCTCAAAAGTCGGCATGGTTTCACTCCCCGGCGTCGCTGAATCGCGGCGCGTTATTTGACTATAGGGGATGTCGCCGGACCGGCGCACGATGTTTCCACCGGGGCGACCGTTGACTTTGCGGGGCGGCGTCCGTATGGTCGCCGTTTTAGCGCAGGAGACGCATACCTTGACCACCATTGAAAAGCTGCTCGTGTTGCAGGACCGGGATCGCAGGATTAAACAGGCGCTGAAGGATACGGAAGATATCCCGGCCCGCAAGAAGCTGAACGAATCGACATTGAACGAGCACAAGGCCGCGCTACAGGCGGCTCAGGACCAGCTCAAGAACAACAGTGTGGCCATCAAAGGCGTGGAGCTGGAGATCGAGACCCAGCGGCAACGAATCGGAAAGTTGCGCGTGCAGCAGAACACCGTGCGCTCAAACGACGAGTATCGCGCGATTGAGCGTGAGATCGCCGGAGTCGAGAAACAGATTCGCGACGAGGAGGACAAGGAGATTGTCCTCATGGAGGAGGCGGAGGGGCTGCGCGCCAACGCGGCGCTGATGGAGCAGCGGCTGAAGCAGGAGGAGAAGGTGGTGCAGGCCGACGCGCAGGGTCTCGACCAGCGGCTCTCCGGCATCCGCGAGGACATCGACCGCCTCAAGGCGGAGCGGGCGACCCTCGCGCAGGATATCGATGTGGATTGGCTGGCGCGCTACGACCGTATTTTTAAGCACACCGGCGATTTCGCGCTCGTGCCCGTGGAGTTCGGCTCGTGCGGCGGCTGTCACATGAAGCTGCCCCCGCAACTGACGCAGGACGCCAAGCGAAACGAAACGATGACCACCTGCTCATTCTGCGGTCGTCTCTTGTACTGGCGCGCCTGATTGGGGTAGGTTCCCCCTTGGAGCTGCAAGGTGCCCGGTCGCTCTCCCGGTCTTCGGACGCGGGAGGGAGGAAAGTCCGGACTCCACAGGGCAGGGTGTCCCGGCCGGTGACGGTCGGGAGCGGCGTGGTCAAACCGCGCTGACGGAAAGTGCCACAGAAAACAAACCGTCCTGATCCCGTCGCAAGGCGGGTGTCGGGATAAGGGTGAAAAGGTGGTGTAAGAGACCACCGTCCCGCGTCGGAAGGCGCGGGGCAAGGCAAACCCCGCCCGGAGCAAGATCGAATAAGAGGCCGGAGGCGGCCCGTCTCCTCCCGCGCAAGCGGTGGACCGGGGGTTTCGGCCCACGGACGGCCTCGGGTTGATCGCATAGATAAATGACCGGCCCCGCGAAAGCGGGGAACAGGATCCGGCTTACCGCGCCTTGCAGCTCCACTGATGTTGCGGATGGATTTGGGTGCTGATGAAAAGCGAGACATACACTCTGCACGGGCATGGGAACGGGAGTCCGGGCGGCCGGAATGCTGACGCGTGAGGGCGACGTTTTCCACGATCGCGGCGGTGACGACGGCACTGCTGCTTGCGGGCGCCGCACTGCTGGCGCTGTTCTTCGCGCGAATATGGATACGCCTGCCGCTGGACCCGCAGACGGTGCAGCAGCCCGCCCTCGCGCTGTCCGAACCGGCGCCGGCGCCGGACGCCGAGTCCTGGCAGGTGGTGCGCCTGTCCACACGCCCCCCGCAGGCATCGGGTCCACTGGACGAACGATTCCGCCTCGCGGGCACCTTCTTCCTCTATGGCGACGAGTCTCCGGAGGGCGAGGCATCGGCCCGCCGTCGCGCAATTCTTGACGATCTTGCCGCCAAGCAGCAGATGCTGGTCCAGGAGGAGCAGGAAATCGACGGCTACGTCATCACGCGTATTGAATCGGATCGGATGCTGTTGCGGCGCGACGGGACGGACTACGAGATCAAGTTGAGTTTCAGCGCGCTGGCCGGCGCCGCCACCGCCAAATCGGCCGACGCGAACGAGACTCCGGTGTCGATGGAGGATATGCCGGCGTTGGAGAGCAGCCGCTTCGGCAAACGCGTGGGCGAGAATCGCTGGGTGATGCGCCGCGAGGAACTCCTCCGCTACTACGCCGAATTGCTCGACGATCCGGAACGCATCGCGAATGTATACGCGTCCATGAAACCGGCGTACGAGGGCAATGACATCACCGGCTACAACGTGGACATCGAAGGCGAGGCGGAATTTTTCAAGGCGATTGGCCTCCAGGAGGGCGATGTGGTGCGCCGCGTCAACTCGATGCGGATGGTGAGCCAGCGTCGGGCGGAATATTTCATTTCGGAGTTTATGAAGGACCGCGTCAGCGCGCTGGTCTTCGATGTCGAGCGCGGTGAAAAGGAAGAGAAGCTGATCTACCTCATTCGCTGATGCCGCGGTTTCCGCCGCGATGCTGGCGCAGGCGACTCAATGCCCGCCAGGCGAAAGTCCATCCGGCGGCGCGGAATGTCGACCTGCATCACCTCCACCTGCACGACATCACCGATCCGGTATTGTCGCCGGCTGTGCAGTCCGCGCACGAGGCCTTGATCCACGCGAATGTCGAAGTGGTCGTCCCCGAGGCCGTGAATCGGGACCAGCCCGCGCTGCAGGGAATCGTGCAGTTCGACGAGTATGCCGCGCGGCAGCATCCCGGTGATGAGCGCGGTGTGCGGCCCGATTTCACCGGCTTCGAGCTGCGCGGCATAATACGTGAGGCACTTCAGGCGCAGGCTTTCCTGCTCGGCTTCCGCTGCGTTCCGCTCGGTCTCACAGCAATGCCCGGCGAGTCGGCGCACGTCCTCGTGCCGGTACGGCGCGCGACGTCCTTCCTCCAACGCCTTGAGCAGGCGATGTACGATCAGGTCCGGGTAGCGGCGAATGGGGGAGGTGAAGTGGGTGTAGCGGGGAAAACCCAGGCCAAAGTGTTCCGCGAGCCGGTCGGAGTAGAGCGCGCGTTTGAGGTTGCGCAGGATCGCAAGGTTGACGCTGTACTCCCGAGGCGTTCCCGCCACTTGCGCGCAAACCTGGTTGATTTCCATTTTGTTGCGTACCGGCCGGTGAATGCCAAGTTGATCCAGCGCGGCGGCCATCGCCTCCCACTGGTCGGGCGCGGGTTCCTCGTGAATGCGATAGAGCGCGGGGCCCCGGTGCGCGGCGATCCGCTCGGCCACGGCGATGTTGGCGAGCAGCATGAATTCCTCGATGAGGTGATACGCCTCCGGCGCGCCGCGATGTTTGATTTCCACCGCATCGCCGACTTCGTTGAGAATGCACTTCACCTCGGGCATGGAGAGATCCAGCGCACCGCCGGACAACCGTCGTTTGCGGAGGTTCCGGGCGAGGTCCCACATCTGGCGCAGCGTTTCGTGCAGGTCGGGCGGAATTTCGGTTGCCGTCGGTGCATCGAAATGGCGCTGTACCTGGTCGTAATCAAGACGGGCCTTCGAGTGGATCACCGCGGGCGCGACACGGTGGCGAAGTACGCGGCCTTCGGGATCAAGCGTGATCCAGGCCGAGTAGGTCAGCCGGTCCACATTCGGGCGCAGGCTGCACACATCGGCGGTCAGATACTTCGGCAGCATCGGGATGAAACTGCCGGTGAGATAGACGCTGTTCCCACGTCGGGCCGCTTCGCGGTCAATGGGAGATCCGATGTGGACGAAATGGGAAACATCCGCGATGTGGACGCCGAGTTCCCAGCCTTCCGGCACAGCCACGAGGGAAACGGCATCGTCAAAGTCACGTGCGTCCGCTGGATCGATGGTGAGCGTCAGCAGCGCGCGGCAATCCTCGCGGCCGGCGAGGTCGGCGTCGGACAATTCGGGGCTGCGTGTGCGGGCGTGAGTCTCGACGTCATCCTCGAAGGTTTCGACCAGTTGGTGATTGCGAAGCAGGATACGCGTCGCGAGGCCGGGCTGGTCCGCTGTGCCGAGGTCTTCGATCACCGTGCCCCGCAAGGACTGGCCCGCGCCGCTCCAGGGTTCGAGTTCAACCACCACGTGGTGCTGTTCCGTCAACGAGATGCCCCCGGCGGTATCGCTGACCTGTATATTCTCCTGGACGCGCGGGTGATCGGGAACGACGTACCAGTAGTAGCGATTTCGCAGCAGCAGCCCGGCGATGCGACCGTTCGGGCGCTCGACCACGCGGACGACGCGGGCCTCCGCGCGTTCCTGCGATTCGCCGCGCCGGTCGCGTCGTCGCGTTATGAGTTCGAGCAGTACACGGTCCCCGTGAAGTGCGCCGCCAAGTCCGGCGCGTCCGACGAAAAATTCCCGGGGCTCGCCTTCGGTGGCGGTCGCGATGGCGCCGCCGGCGGGCAGGACGCTGAGGCGCGCGGCGATGAAGCGATCCGCCGAGGGCAGCGCCCAGCGGTTCTTGCGGAGGCAGACCAGCCGGCCCTGTGCTTCGGCGCGGCGCAGCAAGGCGCGCAGGGCGGCGCGTTCCCGCGTTTTGACATGCAGCGCGGCGGCCAGTTCGTGGTGTTTCAGCGGCTGGTAATCAGGCCGGGCGAGCAGGGCAAATAAGCGGCTTTCAAGGCTTGCCCCGTGCGTCATGGAAATGGACTATACACCGGCAATGGGGTAAGCCAACGGCAAAGCCGAGGAGGCCGTGTGAAATTTGCGTATATCGCCAGTGAGATTACCCCGTATGCGTCGACCGGCGGACTCGCCGAAGTAGCCGGCGCGTTGCCCGAAGTCATCGCGCGCGCGGGCCACCAGGTCATTCGCATCATGCCGTGCTACCGCATGGTGCTGGAGGGGCCGCGCACACTGTCTCCGACGGATATCCGGATCAGCGTGCCGGTTGGCCTGCGCCACTACACCGCGGACATTCTGTTCATCGAGGAGGGTGGGGTGACCACCTATTTCGTGAGGCGTGACGAATTTTTCGACCGCGCGCAGCTCTACAATCTCCCGGATCGCGACTACGAGGACAACTTTGAGCGCTTTGTCTTCTTCCAGAAGGTCGTCGTGGCGCTGCTCGACCGGCTGGCCTTCCAGGCTGACATCGTGCACTGCAACGACTGGCAGACCGGCTTGGTGCCGTATTTCCTGGAATACGGCGTGCAGGCGCGGCGCCGGGGTCGGCGCGAGAAGGTTGTGTATACGCTGCACAACGTGGCGTACCAGGGGATCTATCCCGACAGCGAATTTGCGCTCACGAACCTGCCGTTCAGCGCGTACAGCGTCGACACCTTCGAGTACTACGGGAAGATCAGTTGCTTGAAGGCCGGGATCACCGGTGCGGATCTCGTTACGACGGTGAGCCCCGGGTATGCGCGCGAAATCCTGACGCCCGATGGCGGTTTCGGACTCGACGGCTTGTTGCGCAGCGTGCAGGACCACCTCGTGGGGTTGTTAAACGGCATCGACACGGACATATGGGACCCGGCGCGCGATCCGCACCTCCCGGCGAACTACGATGCGCGCAACATGGGTGGGAAGAATCTTTGTCGCACGCACATCGCCGGTCGGATGAACGTCAAAATTGGGAAGGATACGTTGATCCTTGCGATGGTTTCCCGCCTCGTCGATATGAAGGGGTTCGACATCCTCGCGGAGGCGATGGACCGGATCATGGAGGAGGACGTTGTCTTCGTTCTGCTCGGGTCCGGCCAGAAAACCTACGAGCAGATGGCTCGCGATTGGGCGACGAAATGGCCGGGCAGGGTGGGGGTACGCATCGGGTACAACGCCGCCCTCGCCCATGAAATCCAGGCCGGTTCCGACATCATGTTCCTGCCGTCGAAATCCGAGCCGTGTGGACTCACGCAATTCTGCAGCCAGCGGTATGGCACCCTGCCCGTCGTTCATGCCGTGGGTGGCCTTGCGGATTCCGTCGCGGACCCATCGGAAGGCGGTCCGGCCAGCGGGATCAAGTTTGACGACTACAGCGGGGATGCCTTGTTTGAGGCGACACAACGCGCCCTGGCGCTACTGCGAAATCCTGTCCGCAAGCAGGCCGTCCTGAGACACATGATGAACCTCGACGTCTCTTGGGGCCAGGCCGCGAAGCGCTATCTGGCGCTCTATGAAAAACTCGTCAATCGCGGCTGAATTCTTCGGCTGTAGCCCTGTGCGCCGTCTGCGGTGCGATCCCTGAACGCACGTTCGCACCCTCGACCTCCGCGCCAAAGCCGCGAAGTTATGATAGTGCCGCCTTCGCCGCGCGGTTTCATCGCACCCCAAGACCTAGCGGTCCCGCGCATCCATATATAGACATAATATGTATTATGCGACGTTATTGGGATGCCGTGAAAAGCCTTCAATCTTCAACGAATCCGGATAGCCGCGCGCTCAGGCGCGATCTCATTGGGACGCTGCGTCAAATCGCTGTTTCAGCGGACCCAGCCCCAGCGGTTGCCGAGCGGCCAGTAGACCATGAAGGCCGGGCCGACGATGTTCTTGCGTTCGACACCGCCGAAGTAGCGACCGTCCAGACTGGACATCGTGTTGTCGCCCAAGGGCAGATATTTGGTCTCAGACAAATGCAGTTCCTGTCCGGGGCGGCCGAGCGCCGTCCGAATGGCGTCGCCGGTGTACGGCAACTGGTACCCGTTGTAGCCCAGACTCCGATCCTGCAACCGCGCGAACGGCATCGGCTCCCGGATGGGCTCGCCGTTGGCCAGCAGGAACGGCGGAACCAGTTCGATTCGTTCCCCCGGCATACCAGCCATGCGCTTGATGTAAAAGGCGTCCGTCCGTATCCGCGGATAGTCGATGCCGTCGGTGCTGAAGACAAAAATATCCCCGCGCTCCGGACGGTTGAAATTGTACCGCACCTTGTTCACGAAAATGTGGTCGCCGAGGCGAACCCGGCCGGAAGCGAGCAACTGGCCCTTCTTCACGCGCGTATAGCCGGGCTGGACCACGAGCTTCATGTTGCGCGGCATTTCGTGCGGAACACCGCCGACATAAAACCGTATCAGTTCCTCCGATTCCTCATAACGCGAATCGACCAGGCCGTCCACCTCGGCTCGCACCTCCCGATAGCGTTCGCCAAAGAGCGCCAGGGGCACCAGGTTGAGGGGAAAATAGTCGTACCACTGGCGGCCCAGTTGCGGCTGGACCGTGATCCCGTACAACGTCGGCTGCATGGAGCCCGTGGGGATCTTGAACGGCTGGATGAAATAGGTTCGGAACGCCATGGCGACCACAACCGCCACGACGAGAATCTCCAGGTTCTCCCGCACCCGCGGGTGACTGCGGTGCGGCGCGAACTGGTCCATGACGGCAGCGAGACGCTCCGCAGCGGCGTCGATATCGGCGGGCACCCCACCCTTGCGCGCGGCGCGGAGCGCGTCCTCCGCCGCCTGCATCGCCGCGAGGTCGTCCTCCGGGGCAATATCCTCGCGCATGTGCCGCAGGTGTCGCGCCTCATGCAGGATGTGGCGCACCATTTTGCGCCGTCTACGCCGTTCAAGCCACTGCATCATGATCATTCAATCCCGCCGCGCAGGACCTTCACGAAGGCCTCCTGCGGGATGCTTACGTTGCCGACCTGTTTCATGCGCTTCTTGCCTTCCTTCTGGCGTTCGAGCAGCTTGCGCTTGCGCGTGATGTCGCCGCCGTAGCACTTCGCGGTAACGTCCTTGCGGAATGCACGAATGGTCTCACGGGCGATGATTTTCTTGTTTACCGAGGCCTGCAAGGCGATCGGGAACATCGCCGGCGGGATCAGCTCCTTGAGTGCCGCGCACAACTGGCGCCCGCGTCCCTCCGCCTTGGTCCGATGAATGATGCAGGAGAAGGCCTCGACCGGCTCGCCGTGCACGAGGATGTCCATGCGGACCAAATCCGATGTCTCATAGCCGGCATATTCATAGTCCATCGATGCGTATCCGCGGCTGATGCTCTTCAGCTTGTCCTGGAAATCGATCAGGATCTCATTAAGCGGGAGCTTGCAGGTGAGCATCACGCGCCGCGTGTCCAGCGACTCCGTTTTCTCAACCGCGCCACGCCGGTCCATGATCAACTGCAGGATGTCGCCAATGTGTTCGTTCTGGCAGATCAGGAATGCCTTGATCAGCGGCTCCTCGATCCGCGTGATCCGCGTCTGGTCGGGGAGTTTCGTCGGATTCTCGATTTCCGTCATCACTCCGTCGGTCGTATGCACGCGGTAGACTACGTTGGGATAGGTCGAGATGATGTCGACATCGTATTCGCGCCGCAGGCGTTCCTGCACAATTTCCATATGGAGCAGGCCGAGAAAACCGCAGCGGAATCCCAGCCCGAGCGCAACGGAGTTTTCGGGCATGTAGCTGAAGGAGCTGTCGTTCAGCTTGTACTTGTCGAGGCTCGTGCGCAGCTTCTCGAAGTCCGCCGTGTTGATCGGATAGATCCCGCTGAACACCATCGGGTGGATTTCCTTGAAGCCCGGCAACGGCTCTGAAGTCGGCTTCTGCGCGAGCGTCACCGTATCGCCGATCTTGATATCCGACGGGTCCTTGATATTGCCGATGAAATAGCCCACCTCGCCCGGGCCGAGCTGCTCCACCTTGATCGGATTCGGCACGAAGATGCCGACCTCCTTGACTTCGTAGTCATTGCCGGTACTGACCATGCGGATGCGGTCGCCGGCCTTGAATGTGCCGTCCACCACCCGCACGTAGGTCACGACGCCGCGGAAGGTGTCGTAGGTGGAATCAAACACCAGCGCTCGCAACTCGGCCTTCGTCGTCTTTGGTTCCGGAATCCGCTCGACGATGCCCTCCAGCAGGTCGGCGACGCCAAGCCCGGTGCGCGCGCTCACCTTGTAGGCGTCATGGGCGGAGATTGTCAGGATCTCCTCCAACTGCTTCTCGGCCTCCTCGACGTGCGCGTTTTGCATGTCGATTTTGTTGAGCACCGGCACCAGCGTCAGCCCCTGCCCGGTAGCCAGATATGTGTTCGCGACGGTTTGCGCCTCGACGCCCTGCGTCGTGTCCACGATCAGCAGCGCGCCTTCGCAGGAGGCCAGACTGCGCTGGACCTCGTAGGAAAAATCGACATGGCCCGGCGTGTCGATCAGGTTGAACGTGTAGCGACGTCCGTTCTTCGCCGTGTAGAACATCGTGACGGGATGCGCCTTGATCGTGATGCCACGCTCGCGTTCCAGGTCCATCGCGTCGAGCACCTGTTCCTGCATATTGCGCTTCTCGATCGTGGACGTCAGTTCCAGCAGGCGATCCGCGAGGGTGGACTTGCCGTGGTCGATGTGTGCGATGATGCAGAAGTTTCGAATGTGGGATAGATCTTGCATGAGGTCCAATCTGTTATCCGTGGCGCGCGGCCGCGCAGCTCTCGCGCATACGCGCCAACTCCGCCGCCATGTCCGGCGCGCGGTAGAGCGACGTTCCGGCGATTAATACGTTTGCGCCTGCCGCCGCGCACATCCGGGCGGTTTCCTGCGTGATGCCGCCATCGACCGAAAGGTCAAACTGCGGCGCCCATGCGCGAATTTCCGCGATCTTCGGCAGCACATGATCCAGAAACGGCTGCCCACCAAAGCCGGGATGCACGGTCATCAATAGGATTTCATCCGCCAGTGGCAACAGGTTCCGCACGGCGGCCGTCGGCGTTTCAGGGTTCAGCACCACGCCTGCTCGCCGCCCGCGGGCGCGAATACGTTCCAGCAGCGGGGCCGGTTCGTCGTGGGCTTCCACATGAACCATTAATAAATCGGAACCCGCGTCCAGAAACGCATCCAACAGGCCGGCGGGTCGCGTGCACATCAGGTGTACGCTCAAGGGGAGTTTCGTCGTCCGCCGTGCCATCCGGACAATATCCGGCCCCATCGTCAGGTTCGGGACGAAATGTCCATCCATCACGTCCAGATGCAATCCATCCGCAGCGGCCCTCTCCGCGGCGAGGCAGGCGTCCGCCAGATGACCAAAGTCCGCCGCCAAAAGGGACGGAAGAATCTGAAGACGAGGCTTGTTTGAGGCAGGCATGAAGGCCGCGAAACTATCCCACCCCACCCCACCCGTCAAGGCATGCTGCTTGGCGGAAGTCATTCAGCGCAAGGGTTCAACTACGGGGCGGGAATTTTGACCTCGAGGCGATAGAAGCGGCTCGTTGGATTGGGCAACGTGTCGAGGAACTGACCGGCCTGACCGTTGCCTTGGATCGGTTCGGTCAGCGGCGTCGCGAGATGCCAGTTGGAGCCTTCGGGGGCGAGCTGATCCGCGTACCAGACGTAGTAGTTTCGATTCGATGCGGTATCAAAAAACAACGATGAAGCGCCGGTCGCGTGGTGGACATCCTCAATGACAAGATGCGCGTTCCAGACCAGGGGATGTGTGTTCGCGATGAATTCCTCCCAATTCGTAAAGCCGTCCATGTCATCGTCAATATCGGCCCACAAACTGCCCGCGGGAATGCCCCATTGGCGCTCCCAGGCGTCCGGAATGCCATCGTTGTTGCTGTCCTCGTTTACCTCGGCGCGGACCAGGCGTTGGGCGACGAGCGTGGGTTGACTGGTGTGCGCGAAGGTCACCGTGAGCAGATGCAGCGCATCCGGTTGTCCGTTGTATAGATTGGGCAACGAGGTGCGGATGGCGTGCTCGCCCGTCGTGATATTGAAATCCAGAACGTAATTTGTCGCCGGTAGAATTTCCTCATTGGCTCCAATGGTAAACGCCGCCAGCAATTCCGCCGGCGTCAGTCCGTTGGTCAGGCTCTTCGAGAAATAGGCGACGAGATTGCTTCCGATCCCCACCAATGCCCCGTCGGATGAGGGCTGCTGCACGAACAGGTAGGCGCTGTTCCCGCCATTGATGACGGTGCGCTGCAAGGTGGTGAAATGGCCGTCCCCATCCGTAAGCGACATGTTGGTGGACGACGTGACCTCGCGCAGGCGAGTCCTGATGGTTGCGGTTCCACTGGTCGGAATGATGACGTAGTTGAATTCCCACTGCTGCTCCAGCGGCTGCCCCGGCTGCGGCGCGATCACGATGCCGCGCACGGCTTTCGCCCAGGCGCCGTTTCCATTCGCCACGCCGGTCGCCGCATCGTCGTTGGCAGGATCGAGATCGTCGATGCGGTACCAGACCTCCTCGACGGTTTGGTCCGAACGTACGCGCACGCGGTAGGACCCGCCCGTCAGCGTGAGGCCATCCTGCACAGGCGTGACATAGTGGCCCGCGGGACGCTTCGTGTCGTAATAGAAGGTCTGTGTCTCTTCGCGATAGATCGACGTGTCCCCGGCCGCCCGGTTCAGAAAGGACTTGGTGCGAAGCACATGGAATCCCTCTTCCAGGCCCGTGGCCATGCGGCCCCAATCGTTGTGGGGGAAATATGGGATCGTGCCCGCGTTGAAGTTCGTTATCGCGAACTGCGTCTCCATCCGGCGGCCGATCGCAATATCATTGTCGGACCACGGGAAGATGCTGGCGGCATTCTTGCGATGCGTTCCGATCTTGTAGCGCAGCACCGTGCCGTTCGGCATGGCTGGGAGCGTGGCCTTCCACCACTGGGATGTGCTGCCGCCGTCAATCGATCCATTGGCGTGAAAGACCATCGGCGCAACCAGCGTCGTGCCCCGCCCCACCCCACCCGCGCCTTCGGGGTACTCCAAGCCATTGGTCGTGTAATAGAGCCAGGCATGCTGCACGTTCGGCGCGTAGCCGATCTTACCGTAGATCGTGACCGGCTGGCCGGCCGCCGCGGGGGGAGCAGGATTAAATTGCGGGGTGGCGTCGATTTGAATCGTGGCCGCCGGGTTGTGGTAGAACCAGTCCACGGACCGCCCGCCATCCGCGCCGGTCGTGCCGCCTTCATTGATCGTGAACCCGGCGCTGCCAATCGTGCAGATGTAGGTTTCCGCGCCCGGCGACCCGATCATGTTGCGCACGGTATTCGATGCCGCGAATTTCTCGGAAATGCGCTGCATGAACTTCATCTGCTCGTAGCCAAGGAACTTGTCGCCCGAAACGGCGGGCGGATTGTCGCGGGTACCGGGCGCCTGACTCACGATGTCGAGGTGCGAATTCAGGTCAATTCCGCCGTCGAGTTTCATCAGGATGTTTTCCGCCGTCCCGTCGGCGCGCGCGAGGAACGCGAGGTTTGAGGAACTGGTCACGCGCGGGACCTGGATCGTGTAGGAAAAATCCGATGCATTCGTATCCGGCAGGCCCAGGGGATTAAAATTCGGATCGCCGTTCTTGCCGTCCTTGCGCGTCACCGCGACGGTCCCGACGCGCGTTCCGTTTTCATAAATCTGGATCGGCTGGATCGCGTTCGTCGGATGCTCGCCCCACACGTTGGGCATCTGCGGGATGCGCCAGGAGAACGCGTAATACTTGCCCGGCGCGACATAGATCGACGATCCGTCCATGTTGCGGATCTTGCCGCCCTCGACCTTCGCCTGGAAGCCCTCGTCGTGATAGGAGTAATTGATCAAGCGCGCGCCCTCGGGGAACATGGCGTCGACGTTGCAAAGCGGCCAGGTGTCGATGTACTTCTTCGCCAGCATGAAGACCATCGTCACGCCATGGGAGTTCGCACCGCCACCCGTCGCATTGGGATCGTACCGCGCCCACGACGTATAGTCCCACGCGCTCCACCGGCTGCTCTGATAGCCCCATCCAAAATGCCGTTTGATATTGACCAGGTTGGGAAGGTACTTCGCCCCGAACTGGCCGAGAAAGGGAACTTCCGCAGGCTTCGGGAACCAGTCGGGCGCGCCGCTCTGGTTGTAGCCGTCGGTGTATACGATCGGCACCCCCTCGCGCGCCAGAAGCACCGCGTGCGCCTGTTCGCGGTCCCCGCCCCAGAGATAGTTGTTGTCGTGGCTCATCACGTAGTGCATCGACAGCAACGGGTTGATGACGGCATACGAGGACTGATCCATGCCGGCGAGGTTCGCGCCGATGTTGCCCTTCACCGCGTTGAGAAAATCGTCGTTCGCGATGCGCATCCCGGCGTCCACGTAATACATTTTCCACGGCGGGTCGCCGAGGTGCTCGCCGAACAACATCAGGTCGTCGCGCGCCTCGATATTGCTGAAGACGGAATTGCGATGGTTGTTCCAATCGGAAAAACCGCGCGAAATATTGAACTGTTCCTGCGCCTGGCCACCGTACCCCCAGTTGGCGTCGTCCTTGGGGAAATCCATCTTCCCAAAAAAGTATGACGGCACGTGCTTCACGGCATCAAGGCGGAAGCCATCCGGCTTCGCCCGGTCCACGAACCAACGCAGCGCGCGAAACAGCAGCGAGTTCACGTCCTCCGTCACCGGATTGCCCATGTCGTAGCGGCCATTGCCGTAGCCCCATGCGGCGACCTGCCGGTCGGGTCGGCTCGGATCGATGCCGGTATCCTCGAACGGCTCGGACGGCTCGCCCGGATCGTGCTGGCCATTCGCGTTCACGTCCTGCCAGTCGAAACGCCCGTTGCCGACGGCGTTGGTGACGAAGACGGCTGCATTGTTGGTGTAGCCGACGTCGCTGAACGGTTCCTTGTTTGAGAAGGTATAGACCGTGGTGGTCACACCGCCACCTGACAATGTCAGCGGCAGATCCGTGTCGAGGTAGTATTCCGGATTGTTCGGATGCCGGACGCCGGACCATTTCGGGAAGTCATCGTTCTCATTCCAACCAAAGCTCGTATTCGGGTCTTCGTGGGCGATGTCCTGGCCGAACGGATTCCGGTTAAGCACCTGCCATTCATCCGACCAGGTTGGCCAGCCAAAGCCTTCATACGTCGTCTCGCTCGTGCGCCGCAGGTGAAAATCTTCCGGGACGAATCCATTGGCTTGCAGCGTGCCCGGCGCGCCTGTCGGCATTGGCCCGCCGTTGTGCGCCATGACGTTGTCGAAATACACGCGGAACCCGAAGCGATGCGCAACCTGCATGAGGTGCAGCAGGTCGGTCTCGGTGCCGTACTTGGTGACGATGGTCCCGTTCTGGTTCTTCGTCCCCAGATCGAAACGATCATAGGTGTCGAAGCCGACTGAAAAGACGCTTCCGGCTTTGAACGGAGGCGGCAACCACAGCGCGTTGTAACCCGCCTCCGCCAGCTCCGGAATACGCCGCGTGATCTCCGGCCAACTGGTGTTGAAATATTGGAGGATGACTTCGCCCGCGCGTGCGGAGATGCAGCCCCATGTGACCCAGACCGCCAGCACACCGAGGCGGATGGCGCTCCCCAGCCGAATAGCACTCCTTCGCATGAACATTAATAATACACAAAACGAATATCAGGTAAAACGTTTTTCATTCCGGGATTGGCGAGTATCCGTTTGGAGGCGGGTTGACACCGTTTTGCGTATACCCTACTGGTTTGACCATGAAATTACCCCTCGTAGCGCACCACTCCGTACTCATCACCGGCTGTTCGAGCGGCATCGGCCGGGCTACCGCGCGCATCTTGCGGGAGCGCGGCTGGCGTGTGCTGGCGACGGCGCGGAAACCCGATGATGTTGCCGCGCTTGCGGCGGAGGGCTTCGAGTCGTTCGCGCTGGATCTGGCGGATGCCGCGAGCGTCGCGAACGGCGCGTCGGAGGCGTTGCTTCGCACGGGCGGCACGCTGGGCGCGCTCGTGAACAACGCGGGTTACGGACAGCCCGGTGCAGTGGAGGATGTGTCGCGCGATGCGTTGCGCGCCCAGTTCGAGGCCAATGTCCTTGGCCTGCAGGACCTCACCAATCGCCTGCTGCCCGCGATGATCACAGCGGGTTCGGGCCGCATCGTGCACCTCAGTTCCGTGCTCGGTCGCGTGGTGATTCCGATGATGGGCGCCTATTGCGCAACGAAGCATGCCGTGGAAGCGCTGGCCGATGTGCAGCGCGTCGAATTGCGCGGCACCGGTGTGGGCGTGATGCTTGTGGAGCCAGGCCCCATCGAGACGGCCTTCCGGCGAAATGCCGTCAGCATCGGCCAGGCCACGCTGCAAGTGAACTCCCGGTTTTCGCTGCCCGACCTCGCGTCCCGTGCGGACGGGTCAGGTGCGTTCACGAAACCGCCCGAGGCGGTGGCGGTGAAAATCGTACATGCGCTGGAATCGCGCCGCCCTCGCGCGCGCTATCCCGTCACCCTGCCCGCTTACGCCGCGCCGTTGATGCACGCATTGTTGCCGCAATGCGTATTCGACTGGATCATCGGACGGCGGCTGCCCGGGAAGACGGAAGACGGAAAACTGGAAAACGGAACATAAGAGTGGAGCAAGGGATCGTCGGCAGTGGAGACCGGTCACCACTCCGCCGTCACCCGCGTGGTTCCAGGACCCAGCGCTTGTTGTACCAGAAGTACTGGTCGGGATGGCGGCGAACCGCCTCGGTGAAGTGATCGGCGGCCAGCTGCGTGATCCGTTTTGCGTCCGCCTCCGGGTCCGCCTCCGGGTCCGACCAGATCGGCGGAAGGAATTGCCAGGCATGCCGTGTCCACCCGATCCTCCGGACATGCCCGATAAATACCGGCACGCCGAGACGCCGGGCAAAGAGTCCGATTCCGCCGGGCAGATCAGCGGGGTGGCCGAGAAAATTGACTGCCACGCCGGGCATCTTCATCCGGACATCCGGAAGGATGCCGAAGACCTTGCCCGCCTTGAGATGTCGGAGAATCACCCGCGCGCTGTTCTCGTCGCGCGTCAGCACGTCAATTCCTGTCGCGCTGCGCGCCCGGTTCAGGAAACGCTCGGCCAGGGGATTGCGCTGGCGGCCCACGAGGAAGAACATCGGGATGCCGCGCATGCCGGCATAGAGTCCCGCCATCTCCCAATTACCCATATGGGGGATGACAAGCATGGCGCCCTGACCCGGCTTCAGGTGCGCCTCCACCTGTTCAGGAAAATTCCCGACGTCGATGTGTCGCTCCATCCACGCCCTGTCCAGACGCGGAAAGCGCAGGGTTTCCACCACGCTGAAAAACAAATTGCGAAGCGCCCGGCGGGCGATGATATCCACTTCGCCCGGCGTTTTATCGGGGAACACCTCCGCAATGCGCTTGCGGGCGGCACGCGGGCGTCCGGGCGACAGCCGGTAAACGAGCGCCGAGCAGCCGGCAGCCAACAGAAGGGCCAGACGAAGCGGTAATGCGTTCAATAGCGCGCTGATGGAAACCAACAGCGCATATTCGGCGCGATATCGCCAGCGAACCGCCATGGCAGCGCCGGGACTGAACCTGCTCAGGCCTTCTTGGCGTACTTCGCGGCCGTCTTCTTGGGACGGCGCAGCAGGGTGCGGACTTCCTTGGCGTTCATCTTATCCAGCTTCGCAGCCGGCACGCCGAGCGCCACCGCGCGCTTCTTCTGGACTTTCTGGCGGCGGCTCTTGTCTGCCGCGCCCTTGCGTTTGCGGCGAAGATGTTTATTGCGGATGAATGTAACTGCCATATCGGTTCCTCACTTCCCTTCTCAAAAGCCCGGCGTTCATACCGCGATTAGCCGCGCGGTTCAACTGCGAAAGTCAACGGGGCGGAATTTCCCGCCCGTGCGGATCCTGAAGGGGCCGGTCCAGCGCGGCGTCCAAGTCCTCCCGCAGTCCGTGCGTCGTGACGTGTTCGAGCCGTTCGGAGGCGTGGTGAGCCTGCCCTGGATTCACATTGGCCTGATCCACGAGATACCGTTCCCAGAGCCGGTGGGATCGGATGAGTCCGGTGGCTTCCTCGCGACCCCGAGGCGTCAGCCGCCATCCATTCGAGCCCGGCTCGGTGAAACCGCGCCGCCACAGCCGTCTCAGCCAGAAATCCGCCGGTAGCGGGTGCATCTCGCGACCCGCCTCCTCCCGCCGGTAGAGCGCGGCGAGTGCATCCTCCATCGCGATGCGCATGCGAAGCGAGGTCTGGTTCCACGCCCGCGCGACCAACCCCTCCTGAGGCGCAAACACGAGCGCAAGCAGGAACAATCCACCGGCCGCCACGGCCATCATACCGGCCGTCGTTGTGTCGGCATACCCGAACCATCCCGGGATGACCAGTGCGCCGAGGTGCCCGAGCACCGCGCTGGCTGCGGCCAGGACCAGACTCCAGACGATCATTCCCGGCAGACGATGCGCCAGCAACCGCGCGGCGGCCGCGGGCACAACAAGCATCGCCACGACGAGAATACTGCCGACGGTTTCGAAACACGCCACGGCGGTTAACGCGACAAGCGCCATCAGCAACTGGTGCATCCAGCGCGGTCGAAAGCCCTGCGTTTCCGCCAGCAACGGATCGAAGGCCCCGATCGTCAGCTCCTTGAAAAAAAGCCGCACCACCAGCAGATTGACCGCGAGCACGGCCGCGTTCATCACCACCGCGCGCGGTACCACCCAGCCCGCGACGGGCATCGTGTCGAGCGGTGTCAGTTCGAGCGCCCCGTAGAGCACGCACGAGGGATCCAGGTCGACTTTGTCCGCCGCGCGCACGATCAACACCAGTCCCAGCGCGAACAACGTTGTGAAGACGACGCCCATTGACGCGTTCTCCTCAACACGGCCCGCATGCGCGATGCCCTGCGTAAGCAGCGCCGTCAAGAGCCCGGCCAGAATCGCGCCCAGCAGCATCGGCCCGGCATCGCGACTCCCCGTTACGAGAAAGGCGATGGCGAGACCCGGCAGTACGGCGTGGCTGATCGCATCGCCCATCAACGAGAGGCGGCGCACCAACAGGAAATTTCCCAGCAGCGCGCAGGAGAGCGCGGACAACAGCGCCGCCGCAACCATCCACGCGTCCAATGCGGTCAGGTTCATGACGGCCCACCCTCCGGAAGAATCGGATGGGGACTTTCCGGAACCGGTGCGACGGGCGCGCGGGCGACAAGCATCTCCTCAAGTTGCGCCACCATCGCGCGCCCCAACACGTGCTCGATCATATCCGCGTCGCGATCCACGTGCGACGCGGCGACGTCAGCGTAACGGATGAGGTAAAGTTCCCAAAGCCGGTGATTTCTCACCACGCGACTCGCCTCCTCCAGCCCATCCGCCGTCAACTGCCACCCTCCGGGCACCTGTAGCGCAAGTTCCTCCCGCTCCAATCCGCGCAACGCGCTGCTCAGGCGGAGTCGGGACCAATGGCGTGCGCGATGAAGCGCATCGGTGGACAGCACCAGCGCCGGTCGGTCGGAACTTCCCAGTTCAATGAACGCGCGCAGCACATGCTGGCGGTCAATGCGTCGTTCCAAACGAATGCGAGCCCAAAGGCGATGGAGAATGCCGCGCGAGCGCCCGGTTAGAAGACTCACCGCAAAAATGGCCGACGCCACGAGCACAATGATGCCGCCCGCGGGAAGGTCCGGATACACCGCGCTGAACCCCGATCCCAGCATGCCGGAGAGGGCCCCAAACCCGGCCGCGAGAATAACCATCGAACGCAAATTTTCCGTCCAGAACCGCGCGGCCACCGCGGGAATAATCAGCAGCGCGATCACGAGAATCAGTCCGACGGCCTGCAGCCCGATTACGGTCGTCAACACCACCAAACCCATCATCAACGCATCAAGACCGCGCACCGGCCAGCCTTGCGCGCGCGCATATTCCGGATCGAAGCAGAGCACGCGGAACTCCTTGAACAATACCGCGCACAGGAGGACGAGTCCGCCCGCGGCGATCGCGATGCGCCGGCCGTCCTCCGCCAGCATGGAGGCTGTTTTGCCGTAGATGAATGACTCCAAGCCCGCCGCGGAACCCGCATCCATCTTCTGGATCACACCCAGCAGTGCGACGCCCGCGCCGAAAAATACACTCAAGACGATCCCCAATGCGGCGTCTTCCGGCAGTCGGGTGCGGTGGCGGATCAACAGGATGAATCCCATCCCCAGCAGCCCGGTCAGTGCCGCTCCCGCGAGCAGGCCCGGTAGAGATTTCCCGGAACCACCCAATCCCACCATGACAATGAAAGCCAGCGCGATGCCCGGCAGCGTGGCATGGCTGATCGCGTCGCCCAGCAGCGCCTTTTTCCTCAGTACCATGAAGGAACCGGCGACTCCGCAGGCGAGGCCCAGCAACGCGGTACCGACCAGCACCACCCGCGTATTGTAGTCGCGCAGGGAAAGTACACGCCACAATGCATCTGCGAACGCGGGCGGCTCCAGTGCCTGTGCGGTGGACACGCCGCAGCAGAGCAGCAACAGCGGGAGCAGCAGGAAGGCGGCGCAGGTGACGCCGCGTACCCGGCCCGGACGCCGAATGCACTGACGGGATGGGCTCATGCGTCAGCGCTGGCCCGTCATGGCTACGGCTTGCGCCGCTTCGTCGAGCAGCGTGAGCCGGCCCCCGTAAGTCTTGTGGAGGTTTTCCCGGGTGAAGATTTCCGCGGTGGGTCCCGCGGCGACCACGCGGGTGTTCAGCATGATGACGTGGTCGAAATAGTCCGGGACGGTCTGGAGATCGTGATGTACCGCCACGATCGTTCGGCCCGCCGCGCGCAGTTCGCGCAGGAGTTTTATAATGATCTGTTCCGTCGCCGCGTCGACACCTGCAAGCGGTTCATCCATGAAATACAAACGCGCCTCCTGCGCCAATGCGCGCGCGAGGAAGACCCGCTGCTGCTGTCCACCGGACAACTGGCTGATCTGGCGAAGCGCCAGGGCTTCCATCCCCACCCGCTCCAGTGCGGCCAGTGCGCATTGCCGGTGCTCCGCGCGGACCCGGCGGAACCAGCCGATGTCGCGATACAACCCCATCGCGACGACATCCAATGCGCTGACCGGGAAATCCCAATCCACGCTCTCGCGCTGCGGCACATAACCCACCAGCGCGCGTTGCCGGGCGAACGGCTCCCCGAAAATGCGGACATCACCCGAGGCCGCCGGCACCAGGCCCAGCACGGCTTTGATGAGCGTGCTCTTGCCCGCGCCATTAGGCCCGATGATCGCGACCAGTTTCCCCGCCGGCATGTCGAGATCGACATCCCACAGCACCGGCTTGCGGTGATAGGCGACCGTCATGTCGTGGATTGAAACGGACGCGTCCGGTGAATGCTCGGGCCCCGCGGGCGGCGCAGCCCAGCGCCAGGGCATGATCATGGTGCACCCCGCAGTCTTCCCTGGAATCCGCCGGCCGGGGCTTCGCCGCCGAGCGCGCGGACAATTGTCGTGGCGTTGTGGTCAATCATGCCGATGTACGTGCCTTCATACGTTCCCGTCTCGCCCATGGCGTCGGAGAACAACGTGCCCCCGATCGCCACCGCGTGCCCGCGTGCGCGTGCGCCCTCGACGAGCGCTCTTACATTGCGGTCGGCCACGCTGCTTTCCACGAAGATCGCCGGCAGTTTACGATCCACCAGCAAATCGACCAGTTGGTTGATGCGCGCCAGGCCCGCCTCCGATTCGGTCGAGATGCCCTGGATGCCGAGCACCTGCATGTTGTACGCGCGTCCGAAATAGTGAAAGGCATCGTGGGCGGTGACGAGGATGCGCCGTTCCTGCGGAATCGTCGCCGTCACGGATCGCACGTATGCATCAAGCGCTTCAAGCCGGCTGCGATAATCCGCCGCGCGGAGGGCAAAATCGCCGGCATGCTTCGGATCAACCCGTGAAAGAACGTTGGCGACGAGTTCGGCTGCCTTTATCCAGGCGGCCACATCCATCCACACATGCGGGTCCAGGTGGCGTTCGTTTTCCGGGTCGCGCATCGCGTAGTGTTCGGAGAGCGCTTCGGTGACGGCCTGCACCTCGCGGCCACTGTTCGCCAAACGCGCCAGCGTGTCGCCCATTTTCCCCTCCAGTTTTAATCCGGAATAAAAGACCACCTGGGCGGAAAGCAGGTGTGAAACATCGCTCCGGGTCGGCTTGTACAGGTGTGGATCAATGCCGCTGCCGATCAACTGCGTCACGGTTACCCGCGGCCCGCCGACCTCCCGCACCACATCCGCCACCATGCCCACCGTGGCCGTAACGCGGAGCGGCGGGCGCTCCGCTCTCGCCGCGCCGGTTATCATGGTCGCCAGCACGCAGCCAGCCAGATACACATTAATTCGTTTCATATTTTCACTCCACAAAGCTTCTTTTTTGATTTATCAAAATAGGACGGACCTACTAGACTGTCAACCGTTGTATTTGTCTTCACTTGATTGAAACGACCGAAATGCACATGCATGCCAAACCTTGGGTACGCGTTGAAACGCTCGCCAGCGACGGGACGGCACACCATCCGTGGAAGCTGCCACTGGGTCTCGCGGCGCTCTGTGGGGCGCTCACGCTCGCCGGTTTCCTGATTGAAAAAACGAGCGGCATGCGGGCAACCGCCCTCGCCTGCTATCTTGCCGCCTATCTTGCCGGCGCCTGGTTTGCCGTCCAGGAAACCTGGGAGCTCCTTCGCAAGCGCGTGTTGGACGTGCACTTTCTCATGATCGCCGTGGCCGCAGGCGCCGCGTCCATCGGCCACTGGTGGGAGGGCGCGGTCCTGCTCTTCCTCTTCTCGTTGAGCGATGCGCTCGAAGATCTCGCCCAGCAGCGGACGGAACGCGCGATCGACAGCCTGTTCAAGGAGGCCCCGAAACAAGCAACCGTACTGGATCCTGACGGTACGGAGCGCGAGTGGCCCGTCGATCAATTGGCGCCTGGTATGCGTATCGCCGTCCGACCTGGCGCCATGTTTCCTGTCGATGCCCGCGTCCTCCACGGCGAATCGGCGGCCGACGAATCGAATCTCACCGGCGAGTCGCTTCCCATCGACAAGATACCCGGCGAAACGGTGCGGGCGGGGACCTTGAATTTATGGGGCCGTCTCGACTGCGAAGTGTTGAAACCCGCGGACCAAAGCGCATTGGCCAAAATCATCCACCTGATCCAGCAGGCGCGCGAATCCAAGGCGCCCACCCAGCGCTTCACCGACAAATTCGGCAGCGGCTACACGTATTCCGTCCTTATGGTCTGCGGGATCATGTTTTTGGTCTGGTGGAAAATCGCGGGATTGCCCGCGGATCAGGCCTTTTACCGCACGATGACGTTGCTGGTCGTTTCATCGCCTTGCGCGCTCGTCCTCTCCATCCCTTCCGCGGTCCTCGCCGGCATCGCTGCCGCGGCCCGGCGCGGAATCCTGTTCCGGGGCGGGATCGCGCTGGAGAAGCTCGCCGAAATTCGCCGGGTGGCCCTGGATAAAACCGGCACCCTGACCACCGGCAGTCTTCGCGTGGTCGCGATTGAACCCGAACCCGGCGTGGACAGCATGGACCTTGTGCTTCACGCCGGCGCGCTGGCCACGCATTCGAGTCATCCGGTTTCGCACGCCGTGGCACGCCACGCGTTCAACCTGAAGAAATCGATGCCGGTTTCCGCGGAGTTCCGTTCCCACGCGGGCAGCGGTGTCAGCGGTCGCATCGCCGGACGCTTGGCGCGATTCGGACGTCGGAATTTTCTTTCGGACGCGACCTGGGCGGAAGAACGCCCGCTGCCTTCATCCGGCGTCACGGAGGCGTTTTACGATGATGGTCTCGTTCGTGGGCGTTTGCTTCTACAGGATGAAGTACGAGCCGCGAGCCGTCCTCTGCTGGATCGCCTGCGGCGCCGGGGACTTCGCGTGACGATGCTCACCGGTGATCGCGCGGAAGCCGCCGGTACGGTGGCGCAAGCCGTGGGCCTGACCGAAATTGAACACGGATTGACGCCCGATGAGAAGGTCGCGCGTGTGAAAGCCTGGGCCGAGGCCGGTGAGCGCCCCGCGATGGTTGGCGACGGCGTGAATGACGCGCCCAGCCTCGCCGCGGCGCATGTCGGCGTTGCAATGGGTCTCCGGGGTTCCGACGCCGCGCTGGAGCAGGCCGACGTGATCCTGATGCAGGATCGGCTCGACCGATTCATCGTCGCCTATGAAATCAGCCGACGGGCGCGCGCCATCATCCGGCAGAATCTCGCCATCTCGCTGGGTTCCGTCACCCTGCTCGCCGCCGCTGCGTTTGGCGGGTGGATACCGCTCACCGTGGGTGTGATTGGTCACGAAGGCAGCACCGTACTGGTGGTGCTCAACAGCTTGCGTCTGTTGGTGGCCCGATTTGAAGAGGATAGCGAGGAGAACTGAGAGGAACGCCATGCCCAGCAGCACCGTCGAAGACTACATCAAGCGCCTGTACAGTGAACAACAGCACTCGTCGGGCGATCTCGTGCCCATGGGGCGCCTGGCCGAGGCGATGGCCGTGGTGCCGGGGACGGTGACCACGATGATCAAGGCCCTCGCCGATTCCGGCCTGGTGGATTACGAGCCGCGGGCGGGCGTGAAACTGACTCCCGGCGGCGAGCGGCTTGCGCTGCATGTGCTGCGCCGACATCGACTCGTTGAACTCTTCCTCGTCCGTACGCTCGGTCTGGATTGGTCGGAGGTTCATGCGGAGGCCGAGGAACTCGAACACGCCATATCCGAAAAGGTCCTGGATCGGATCGATGCGCTGCTGGGGTATCCCGCGGCGGACCCGCATGGATCCCCCATCCCGAACGCACACGGAGAAGTTGCGTCCGATCATACCCTGGCACTCGCCGACTGCGATGCGGGTCGCAGCTACAAGATCGCACGCGTCGCCGATGCCGAATCCCGATTCCTGCAATTTGCAGAGAAGAAAGGGTTGGTGCCGGGCGCCGTGGTCCGGATCGAATCACGCGACGAGAACGCGGATTCCGTTGTATTGTCCTGCCGTGGTAGGGGCATCACGACGCTGGGCTCAAGTGCCGCCCGGAAAATCTTTGTCGTACCGAAATAGAAATCCCCCCGTCACTTTGCGGCGACGGGGGGATTTCGCAAGCTCGAATCGGGCGCTTAGGGCGAGCTGACCGGCTCGCCCGTTTCCACATTCATCGCCTCACCCGACGTCGCGTGTACGGCGCCTTTGCCTGTCGGGCGGATGTAAATTTCCGTGCGCCGGTTTTTCTGCATGTTCGACTCGCTGTCGTTCGGCGCGACGGGACGAGAAAACCCATATCCAACCGCCGTCAGGCGTGCGCGATCGATGCCGCCGGCCGTCGCGATGTAATCAAGGACTGCGCGCGCACGACGTTCGGAAAGACGCTGGTTGTAGGCCGCCTGCGATTTGGGCCGCTTGTCGGCATGGCCCTCGATGCGTGCCGTGGCGCCGGGATCGCGTTGGAGAACCTTGACCACGACATCCAGGTCATGGTGGTACTGCGGGCGCAGGTTCGCCTTGTCGTAGTCGAATTCGATTTGCAGCGTGAACAACTGGAGGTCATCCGATCCATCAAGCGGATCCGTCCCATCTTCGATGACCTCATGCCCATCGCTAACACCGCCGCGATCCGTGTCGGGATCGAGTGGATTGGTCTTGTAGGTCAGCACCTCCGCACCATCTTTCAGTCCATCATAATCCGTATCGGGATTCAGCGGGTCCGTCTTGTGGATGCGGACCTCCTCGCCGTCTGAAAGGCCGTCGCCATCCGTGTCGGGGTTGAACGGGTCCGTGCCCAGTTCCGCTTCCTCCGAATCGAGAAGGCCGTCGCCATCGCTGTCGATGTCGCCGCCGGAAACCGCATAGACCGGTTTGACCACGGCGCCCCAACGGTAATTTACGCCGGCGAAGAGGTATTGGTTGAACTCCGTATCAGCGCCCGCGACGGCGGAGCGCCAATCGAACCGCAAGGCCCACACATCGCTCAAATGATAGAACAAGCCCGCGCCCGCATTGAGGGCGATCTCCGACTTGCCGTTGCCGAGGTCTTCCTCGTACACGTTCAGCGCGACGCCGAGCGACAGGTACGGGTCCCAGCGCAGGTTCTGCGTGTTCCGGAGGTGGAGCAACCCGTCGAGGGCGAGGCGCAAGGACCAGATGTCGCCGTCAATGATGCTGCGGTCGACGAGCGAATCGTTGTCCTTTACGGCCGGTGCAAAATCGAGACCCAGCTCGGCGCCGAAAAAGCGGTTGAAGTCGTAGCCGAGACGGCCTCCGATGAAGATGCCGTAATCCACCTGCTCATCGCCTTCGTAATGCATGTAGCCCAGGCCCGCACCCGCATACCACGGCGCCTCTTCGAACAGATCACGCTCCTGACCCCGGGCAGCCATCACACCGAGCGACGCCGACAGCGCGGCTGTCACGGCAAAACGAACAAAAGATTTGACCACGACCATGTCCTCCAACGTGCGCATCCGTGCGACAACGTAGGCCGGGTATAGCAAAGAAGGCCCGGATTGCAAAAAGAAAAAGGATCGCGGGGGTGTATCAGATGGAGAGCAGTCCGCCGAGCAGTGCCACGAGAAGCAGCAGATTCAGCGCAGTCAGCGTGATCGAAAGATGGGGTGCGGGGCTATGGTCGATGTGCCGTCGCGCGAGCTTGGCCACGGTGGCCGCGACGGACAACACGAGACTTACGAGGAGCACGGCAAGGAATGCATGGTGATTCCTGTCTGCATGTGCCGTTTGGACCCCCGCCTTGCCCACCAGCGGCAATACCATGCACACCACAAGGAACGCGAGGCCGGCGGCGATCGTCAGTGCGGTGCCTGCATGGGCAAACCAAGCCTGCCCGGCCAAGCCGGCGGACGTTTGTGTGCCAGGGGTGTTGCTCATAATCCAAACTCTCCATTCGAATCTGCGTCACGTCTGTTCGACCACCGGCCCCGCCGCACGTTCATCCGGCAACGGCTGCGTGCGCCAGCGGCGATGCATCCAAATCCACTGGTCCGGGTGGCGTCGTATAACATCTTCAATGATTCGCGTATAGTGTTGAGTCGCCGCGCGCAGCGTTTCGGGTTCCCGATTCGCGGGTGGGTCCAGGGGCGGATGAATCTCAACCCGATGCGAGCCGTCCGCCTCGCGCAGGATGAACACCGGCACCACCGGCGCCTGCGCGTGCGCAGCCATGAACGCCAAACCCGGCGTCGTGCAGGCGGGCTTGCCGAAAAAGTCGACGAAAATGCCCTCCGTGTGGATCATGTTTTGGTCCAGGATGAACCCGAGCGCCTCCCCGCGGCGCAGCGTGGACAGGCAGGCGCGGTACGACCCGTGGGCGGGCAGGATGTTCAGTCCGCAGCGCGCCCGTGCCTCCATCCAAAACCGGTTCACCCCGGCATTCCGCAAGGTCTTGGAGATGATCGTCAGGGGGATGCGACGCGTGGCCCACAACCCAAGCAGATCCCAATTCCCTGTGTGCGCGGTCAGAACCAACACGCCGCGCCCGCGCGCGCGCGCCGTTTCAAAGTGCGCCAGTCCCTCCGCGCGAATCCGGGTCTCCAGCTCCGACTCCCGTCCGCCAATCCAGCGGAAGACCTCAATATAATTGATGGCCATGCCCTGGTAGACGCGGCGCAGGCGACGCCGTAGCAACGCGCGCGAGTCCTGTGGGAAGCAGCGCTCCATCTCGCGCAATATTTCAGCGCGCCGACGCCGCAGCAGCATAAAGGCCAGCGCCCCCATTCCCCGCCCTACCCCGCGCGCGAGACGATGCGGAAGCGAGGCAAAGAATCCGGTGAGTCCTTTAAGGACGCGATACATGCGTCAAACGGTAGCGCGGGGGGCCGCAAAGCGCCACGCCTTTTCACAGCGGACGAATGCGGGCGATCAGCTTGCGCCTGCGAGCTGGCTAAATTTGAGGTGATCGCCGTCCGCCGTCACCTCGACCGCCTCGGCATTGCTCAGGTGGCCGCGAAGGATTTCCTCGGCCAGCGGATCCTCGAGGTAGCGCTCGACCGCGCGCCGCAACGGACGTGCACCGTACGCGGGATCGAAACCCTTGGACATCAGGAAGTCCTTCGCGGAGTCGGCCAGGTGCAAGTCCACCTTGCGTGTCGCCAGCCGCTCCTGGACTTTCTTCACCTCAATATCCAGAATCAGCATCACGTCTTCCTTCGTCAACTGGCGGAAGACAATGATGTCGTCGATACGGTTCAGCAGCTCCGGCTTGAACGCGCGCTTGGACTCCTCAAGCATCTGGCTCTTCAAGCGGCCGTAATCCGCGGTCGCCGTGACGTCGCCAAACCCCAATCCACTCCCCTTGCGGATCAAATCAGCGCCGATGTTCGACGTCATGATCACGACTGTATTGCGAAAATCCACGACGCGGCCGAGGCTGTCCGTCAATTTCCCCTCCTCCAGGATCTGGAGCAGGATGTGCATGACGTCCGGATGCGCTTTCTCGATCTCGTCGAACAGCACGATGGAGTAAGGCCGACGACGCACCTTCTCCGTGAGCTGGCCGCCTTCGTCGTATCCCACATAGCCCGGCGGCGACCCGACCAATCGCGACACCGCGAATTTTTCCATGTATTCCGACATGTCGATCTGGATCAGCGCGTTCGAGTCGTTGAACATGAACTCCGCCATCGCCTTCGCGAGCAGCGTTTTGCCCACGCCCGTTGGGCCGAGGAACACAAAGGAACCAATGGGGCGGCGCGGATCGCGCAGATCGGCGCGCGAGCGACGCAGGGCTTTGGAAATCGACGCCACGGCCTCCTGCTGGCCGACGACGGACTTCTGCAATTCCGATTCCATCTGGAGCAGCCGCGTCATCTCGCGCTCTTCCATGCGGGAAAGCGGGATGCCGGTCCACTTCGAGACGATCGTCATGATGTCGTCCGCGCCGACGGTCACTACCGTCTCATCGCGCGATTTTCTCCACTCGCCGAGGATCTTTTCAACCTCCTCCGATGCAACGCGCTCCTGGTCACGGTAGGCGGCCGCCTGCTCAAATTGCTGGCCCTTGATGGCCTCTTCCTTGAGTTTGCGGATATCCTCGATCTTCGCTTCCTTTTCCTTGATGTCCGGCGGACGGGTCATCGCCGAAATACGCGCACGGGCGCCCGCCTCGTCCATCACGTCAATCGCCTTGTCCGGGAGGAACCGGTCGTTCAGGTATCGCGAGGAGAGTTCCACCGCCGCGCTCAGCGCCTCATCGGTGATCTGCGCATGATGATGCGATTCGTAGCGACCGCGCAGGCCCTTGAGAATTTCGATGGCTTCGGGGATCGACGGCTCCCTTACCATGACGGATTGGAAACGCCGTTCGAGCGCCGCATCCTTTTCAATAAACTTGCGGTACTCCGTCAGCGTCGTCGCGCCGATGCACTGCATCTCACCGCGCGAGAGCGCCGGCTTGATGATGTTGGATGCGTCCATCGCGCCCTCGGCGGAACCCGCGCCGACGATCGTGTGCAACTCGTCGATGAACAGGATGACATTCTTTGCGCGCTTGATCTCGTCCATCACCGCCTTGATGCGCTCCTCGAACTGGCCGCGGTACTTGGTGCCGGCGACC
>DAOLDD010000018.1:0-69406 GCA_035327585.1 Kiritimatiellia bacterium
TTTTACAGACGTTGTAAGTCTCAAAAAAAGAATTTACAGACGTTGTAACTTTTCGAGGGCAATTGGATATCTCGTCCCGCCCCCCCTTTTTCGTTCTCGTTCACGTCCACGTTCACGTTCACGTTCACGAAAACCCTCAAACCGTGTACGCGCACGAGTACGTGAACGTGTACGTGCACGTGAACGGGAAGCCCCCACCCCATCCCGTAAATCCCGTCCATCCCGTCTAACTAATATTCCGCGCCCTTCCGTGCTCTTCCGTGGGCTCCTTCCTTTCGGCCCACGGAACCTCACGGAAGGAGGAGGGACGGGATTAACGGGATATACGGGATGACAACCCTCCTTCCGTTCACGTCCACGTTCACGTACACGTTCACGAAACTCCTCGGACCGCGTACGCGCACGTGAACGTGCACGTGTACGGAAGAGCCCCCCATCCCGTATATCCCGTTCATCCCGTCTAATATTCCGTGCCCTTCCGTGTCTTTCCGTGGGCTCCTTCCGATTGGATTGGCCCACGGAACCTCACGTAATTTCACGGAAGGAGGAGAGACGGGATTAACGGGATATACGGGATGACGACCCTCTTTCCGTCCCGTTCGCGTTTTCGGGCTTTTCGCGGGGTTTACCGATTCTCCTCTGCGTAGAGCGCGGCATAAAGCATGGCCGAGGCGCCGATGGTTTCGGTGATCGTAAATTCGCTGTTCATCTCGGCGCTCTCGCCGATGTCGCGCCAGCCGCGATACAGGGGAACCTCCGCGGGATGGCCCGGCAGCTTCGTGCCGCCCAGCCCGTAGATCGTGATGCCTTTCACTGTCGTGCCGGTCTTCTTCGGCTCCGTGTAGAGCGAGCGATTGATCTGCGGCTGGATGGGCGGACGCGCGCCGAGGCCGGTGATGAAGGTCTTGGAGAGCGGATTCGCGCCGAGTTGAAAATCGGCGTTGAGCGAGGCCGTGGTCAGATAGGCCGTGTCCCCGGTGAGCCAGTAGGCGCGCAGGCAGCTGTCGGCATAGTGCCCGCCCCCGTTGCCGTTGCCCCACCCCAGCGCGCCCTTCACGTGCCCCATGCGGTAGACATTCGACGACGTGCCGCGCACCTGGAATCCCGCGCTGGTGATGATGGAGTCGCGCAGTTCATTGCGCAGCTTCTCGTCCGTACCCGGCTGCTCGCTCGTGGCGTAGGCCCATTTGAAGAGGTGCGCATACTGGGCCATGCTCCAGTGCATCTGTTTGTAGGCCCCGGTGGCGGCCATGCTGATCACCTGCGTGTTGTACCGCGCGTCGCCCGTGGTCCGGAAAAGCTCGCAGAGCGCCCAGAAATGAAACGCGGCCGCGCTCTTGTCGGGTTCGGCGTCGGGGTTCGTCGCCGCCCAGGTCACCGCGCGATCCGCCGACTTCACCAGCGCATCCGCGCGCCCGGCATCGTAGGGCCGCAACAGCCGCGCCAGATGGGCCGCGACCGCGGCATACTCGGTGCACGACATCTGGGTCGGCGGGAAATTGCCGAAGGGCGGCCGGCTCTTGTGCTTCCGCTCCCAGTCGCGGATGGCGTCCTGGTCGTTGCCGCGCCCCTTGAGGATGCCGCCGTCGGCCTGCTGGTTCTTCAGGTAAAACTCCAGCGCCCACCACGCCTCGTCCAACAGGTCGGGAATCCCGTTGCCGCTCTCCGGCAGGTTCAGGTCCTTGTCCTTGAACACCGCCGGATACTGCTCATAGACGGTCAGCCACTGCGCCGTCGCGCGCAGGTGATAGGTAAAGCAATCGTCGTCCGCCGCATCGTGATAGCCGCCGATAAATTCGCGCACCGCCTCGCCCGGCTTGGGCAGATAGCCGGGATTGCCCACCAGATAACCCCCTTCGTAGACCTTCAGATGGCACGCCTCGCGTGGGAAATCGCTGTAGGGCGCCTTCAACTCCTGTCCGCAGCGCTGATGGAAAAAGGCACGGGCCGTGTGGTAATAGAGATCGCGCACGGCCGTCCCGCCCACCGCGAATGTAGCCGAACGACCGAGGCCCGGGACGCGCACGTGATAGGCCGGGCCCACGGGCACGCCGGACAAATCCAGCTCCCACACCTTCTCTCCGCTGCGTTCGTCCAGTTCAGCGCGCAACGCGGGCGCCCCGCTGGTCACCACCTTGCCGCTCTTCTCCTCCACCACCTCGAAGCGGGCGAAATCGGCATAGTCCACCGCGCCCGCGTCACCGGCCCACCAACCGAGGTAGGCATACCGCTCAGCGCTGCGCCCGCTGTAGGCGACCTGGTTGACCTTGATGACCCGCGTCTGCACCGCGGTCGGATCAAACGCAATGGAGAGCTCGCTCGTCATCGGCGCCTTCAGCCCCGCCACCTTCACGGTATAGGTTTTCCCGGCCTGCATGGGCGCGGCCAGCTTGAGATAGAAGGCGTGATGAAACAGTTGGTTCGCCGGGAACGCGCCGATGTCGCCGCGCCACGATTCGTAGGTGTGGCGGCCCACCGACTGCACCTTGAGCCCACTCACCGAAAACATCTCCGGCGTCTGGAACTTTTCGATCAACCCCGCGCCCGAGCCCGGGCCGATGCCGCCGAGCGCGGAGTCCACCTCCACCCGCAACAGGTCCGGCCGCACCACCTCCACGCCACGCAACCCTTTCAGGCGGCCCTCCGCGACCGCCGCCGCCACGATAAATTCGCGCTCCTTCTCCAGCCGCGCGGTGAAGAAGCCGTCCGGGACGCCCGGTGGACGGACGAAGTCCTTCTTGATGTCCGGCGAGGCGTGATAGTTCTCGTCATCAAACGTAACCGCCCACAGCACCGGCGCGGCCAGTCCGGCGGACGCGATCACCAGGTTGGTGATGGCCAGCTCCGGCTTCGGATTGGTCCACTGGCTGGCCCAGACCCCGATCAGCTTCTTGTACTTCTCCGAGTAGAAATTTCCGCCGATGAACACCGGCCAGCTCTGCGCGCCGTGGTTGTCCCACCACTGGGCGCACCACCAGTCAAAAATCTCCACCTGTGCGCGCATCGGAATCTCCACCGACGAGCCGTCGGCGTACTGGACCGTCCACGTCGCCACGACATACTCCGGCGGCTGGCCCTGCACCGATCCCGCCGCGTTCTGCACGATGTACATATAGGCGCCCTTGAGGCCCGGGACCGGGATTTCCGCGCGTTCCGGCTTGTCCTGCCCCGCCCGCTGCCCTTTCAGCATCAGCACCGCGCGCCCGTCGTTGCGCGCCGGGTCGACCAGGGTGAACTTGTGCGCGTTGCGCACCACCTCGCCCACCGGGATGGGCGGATAGATGCCCATGTCGTTGATGCCCTCATCGGTCCACCCGCCCTGCCCGTTGTTCGCAATGCCGTCGTCCTCCCGCGCCGTGTTGACCACGGGCGCGAGATCGACATAGCGGGGTGCGGCCACTACGGTACTCGCGACGAACAAAACGGCGGCGAACGAAGCATACAAAACCTTCATGCGAAGTCTCCCGTGCCGGTGCGGCACATTGCCATGCGATCGTGCGTATAGTATAGGGTATACCAGATTGCACAACTTCTTTCAGATTGGAACGCGGCGATGAAGGACGGCTTGCGCGCGGACCTCCTGGCGACGCCCGGCCTGCTCGCGCTTTGGGATTTCGCGGAGCCTTCCGGCGCGGACCGCTGCGCCGCGGGCCCCGCGGCCGCGCGGCTGCGCGAGGCGGGCGGACCGGTGGCGCGCGGCGACGGTGGCCCGCTTTCCGGTTTCCACGCCGCGCTGCGGGAACCCGGCTGGTTCCGCATCCCGCGCGCGGACCTGGGCCCGCTGAACCGCGGCGGCGCGGCGAGCGCGGTGACGGTGCTCGCGTGGCTGCGCCGGCGCGCGAAGCACGGCGGCGAATGCGAATTCGTCGCGGGCTGCTGGGATGAAACCCGGGCCCAACGCCAGTACGGCCTCTTCCTGAATCTCTGGATCCACGACAGCGCCCAGCAGGTCGCCGCGCACGTCTCGCACACCGGCGGCCCCTCGCCGGGACACCGCTGGTGCATGGATGCCGCGATCGGGGCGACGCCGGTCCCGCGCGACGCGTGGCACTGCGTCGGTCTCACCTACGACGGCCATGCCGCCGCCGCCTGGCTCGACGGCCGACTCGACGCGCGGCCCGGACGGAACCCCCTGCCCTACCCCGGCGCGCTGCTCGACGCCGGCCCCGACGGCGCGGACTTCACCGTGGGCGCGGTGCACCGCCAGGGCTCAATGGGCAATTTCCTGCACGCCGACCTCGGCGGTCTCGCGGTGTTCGACCGCGCGCTTGACGCGGCGGAGCTGGCCGATATCGCCCGCGCCCCATGATGACGCCCGCACCAAACCGTACCGAGGCGCGCAACTTCTGGATCAACGTCTCGGAAGGCGCCCTGGTTTCGACGGCGATGGCCATGGTCCCGATCACGGTCCTCATGCCCGCCTACGCGCGGAAGTTCACCGACAACGAATACCTCGTGAACCTCGTCGTCGCCCTCTTTCTCTTCGGCGTCGCCGTGCCGCAGGTCTTCATGGCGCGCCATCTCGACCGCGTACCGCGCAAGAAACGGCTGCTCCTGCTCACCGGCATTTTCCAACGCCTCCCGTGGCTGTTGCTCGCGCTCGCGGCGTGGATAATTCCGCCGAGCCATGCCACGGCGCATCTCGCGCTGCTGTTCGCCGCGCTGGCGCTCTTCGCGTTGAGCTCGGGCGCCAACGTGCCGGTCTGGCTCGTCATGATCGGCAAGCTGGTGCCGGAGAAACGGCGCGGACGCCTGATGGCGTGGCGGCAGATCATCGCGCTGACCCTCGCGATCGGCGGCGCGGCGGCGGCCCGCCACGTTCTCGCCACCTGGCCGTTTCCGCATAGTTATGCGCTGCTCTTTTTTACGTGCTTCCTGCTGACCATGACCTCACTGGCCCTGCAAACGTTCCTGCGCGAGGAACGCGACGATCCGATTCGCCCGCCAGCCGGCGTCCGCGCGCATTTCCGCGACCTGCTTCGCCTGCTGCGCGAGGATCGCAACTACGCGCACTACGTCGTCGCCAGCCTGCTCTTCGCTTCCGGCGGTCTCTACGGCGGACTCATCACCTCCTATGGCATCGACCGCTTCGGCCTCGGTACGCGCGACGAGGTGTTCGCCTGGATCGCGATGCTGTCCGCGCCGGCGGGCATGCTTTTCCTGCACCTCTTTGGGCGACTCGGCGACCGGCACGGCCACAAACGCAACCACGTGTATAGCGCCCTGTTCGTGCTGGTGGCGATGGCCGCGCTGCACTTCGGGACCAGCCTCGTGGTCTACATCGCCGCGTATGTGCTGATCCAGGTGGCGGTGAACACGGAAATCGTCTCGCGCACTTCGATCCTGCTCGAGTTCGGCGGCCCGGAGCGCGCCGCGGCCTACGTGTCGGTCAAGAACACCCTTACCGCGCCGGTCTCACTCGCGGCCCCGCTGCTCGGCGCCTGGCTTGCGCGCCGCTTCGGTTACGACGCGGTATTCCTCGCGACATTCGTCATCGTCGCCATCGCCGCGTTCTACACCGCGCGCTGGGTCCGCGAGCCGCGCCGCCTGCGCGCGGCATGAAACAACAATTTATCCACGCGGAACCGCACAGGACGGCTCCACGCTCCGGCTCCTGATGATGGAGGGCGCCGCGTCGTCGGCGCCGGGGACACAGGCACTTCATCCCGCCGGGCCGAGTGCTAAGGTGCGCTCGCGGCCGGGGGCCCAACGCAGGACCAGCGTGCAGGGCGCGGTGGCGGTCGCGGTCTCCAGCACCGGCTCCGCATCGGCATCCGCACGGGCGGCGCCAATGAGATCCACGTCGATTTCGCCGAGCGGGAACCGGCGGCACCCGCAGCGACCCGTGCTCCTGAGATTCCACACCAGCGTCCGCGCCGGCGCGTCGGCGCGCAATCCAATGCCGTGCTCGAGGAATGTGGCGATGACCGGATACGCGCCCCAGCCCGCAAAATCGCGCCGCGCGTTCTTGCCCGGATCGGCGGGGTTGTGCCCGCGTCCCGGCTCCGCCGCCTCGGGCGCGAAATATTCCCACACCGTGCCGGTGCGCTCGAAGATCTCCACCGCCGCGGACCAGTAGTTGCGCGCAATGGCGGACGCGAGTGCGGGCTCGCCGCACGTTTCGAGTCCCTCCACCACCATCGCGTTGGTGTACGGCCAGACGCCGCCGAAATAGTATTCGCCCCAGGGCACATAGTCGGGCTCGTCCGCGGCGAGCGACGGCACGCGCACGGGCCGGTTGAACGTCGCCGGATTTTCGAGTTGCGCGACGAGGCCCGACAACTGGTCCGCGTCGGGAATACCCGCCTGCAACGGCGCGAAACCCATCACCGTCTTCACCGGCGCAAGTCCGCCGTCGAACCGGCGGTCGTGGAAGAGGCCCGTCGCCGGGTTCCACATCAGCGCCCGCACCCGCGCCGCCGCCTGCTCCGCCTCGTCCCGATACGCGCGCGCCTTCGCCGGCTCGTTCAGCACGTCCGCGATATCCGCCAGCACGCGCGCGAAGTAGACCATCTGCGCGGAGAGATCGACGCCGTAGCCGAGGTGGTCGTTGCGCGGGCTGTTGTCCATGCCGGCCCAGTCGGTGATGTACAGCCCATTGCGATCGCGCAGGTAGACGGTGTACGCCGCATACAAATATTCCAACGGCTGTAAAACCCGTTCCAACCGGCTTGCAACGCCTGTAATTTTATAATTCAGCCATTCGGCCCAGTGGAATTTATGGTCGGTGTAGGCGTCGACCCGGCAGCGCGCGGGCGGATGCGCGCCGAGCGTGGGCCGCGTCCAGCGGTAGGATCGCACCTTCGACCAGTCGCCGCCGTGCCGCTCCCAGGGGCCCTCGAGGCGCACGGTCATCGGGTCGACCTCGTCGTTCGGCCAGACATCCGCGCCGTCGCGATGGCGGATTTCACGGCAGATTTCTCCGGTGTCGTGCTGGCGCGCGTAGAAGTTGTCGAGCGTTTCGATCGCGGGAAAAACCCGATGCCCGAACCGGCCGTACATCGTCATCAGCGCCGAGTCGTGCGCGAAAATCGCGCCGTTCTCGGCGTCGTTGAACACGAAGAAAAGATGGTTGCTGACCAAGCCGCTGCCGGGCGCGGGCGAGCGCATGCCGCGGATCGCGAGTTCCCAACCCTTCCAATAGGCCGCGACCGCGGAGGGTCGTTCGTCATAAACGGGATCGGGCAGCCGTTCCCGCACGGCGGGCCACGCGGGCAGCGGTGCGCCGTCCCATGCGCGCTTGTCGAACCAGGCGCCGCGCGTGCTCATTCGGGGGCCGGGGTGTGAAGCACGCCGAATCGGTCCTGCACGTGCGGAAAGCCCCCCTCGCGGAGCGAGGCGGACCATTGCCAGACGCGCGGCGCGGGCGCCTCGCCGCCGTGATCGATGATGACGAAATTCGCGCGCCATACCTGCCCCTTTGGCGGCCAGTGCGGGTTCCCCTTCAGCATACGCGCCGGAATGAGCAGGCGCACGTTGTAGCCGTCGTCCACATCGGACGGGTCGTTGATCGTACCGCGCGGCGTGACGGTGAGCTCGTGGCCCGCGAGATTCCACTCGGGCATATCCGCGGTGCCGTAGCGCCCCCAGTAACGATCGAGCATGAACGTCTCCATCAACGCGCCGTTCGGTGCGACCTGGATCTCCATGTAGAAGGTCGACCCGGTGGCGCATTGCAGGAAGACCTCAAAGGCGTCGCCCTCGTGCAGCGGCGCGTCGTGGCGGTCGTGCGGCGCGCGCAGGTCGGTGTCGCGGATGTCGGCCTCGATGAGCAGGCCGTTGGTGACGATGCTGAGCGCGATGCGCGCGCGCGCCGGGTCGACGGTCCACGTCGCGGTGTCCACCCCGGAGGTGATCACCGCGGGCAGAACCACCTCCGGCAGCGGCCAATCCTCCGCGCGCTGGACGATCGCCGGGGGCCCGGCATGGAGCGACGCCGCGGACAGGAGCAAAACGAGGCAGGCGAAGATTCGTGACATGAAAGTAGTCTATGGTAAACTATATGCCGTCGTCAATGTGAGGTCGTCATGCACCGCAGCGAAGCCTACCTGATCCGTCATCCCGCGAATCCCGTCCTGCGCCCGGACCAGATGCCCGGCGCGGAGGCGATGATGAACGGCTGTCCGTTCATCTTCAAGGACCGCATTCACCTGCTGCAACCGGTGATCCGGCGCGACCGCGACTATCCGTCCATGCACGTGTGCGAAAGCGACGACGGCGTGGCGTTCCGCATCCGCCCCGAACCGTTCATCAGCTTCACGCATACCAATGAGAAGGACCCGCTGTTCCACCTCGACCGCTGGGCGATCGACCCGCGCGTCACGCGGATCGGCGACACCTGGTACATCATGCGCCCCGGCGACAGCTATCTCGGCACGGTGGCGCTGCTGGGGCGGACGACGGACTGGCAGACCTACGAGCACATGGGCATCGTGTCGCTGCCCATGAACCGCGTGCCGTGCCTGTTCCCCGCGAAGATCGGCGGCGACTACGTCCGCCTCGACCGCCCCTCGGGCCGGCGCGAGGGCGACATCTGGATTTCGCGCTCGCCCGATCTGCTGCACTGGGGACGGTACCGTCCGCTCGCGCAGGCGGGGTTCCACTGGTGCAACAAGAAGATCGGGCCGACGGTGCCGATCGAGACGCCCGAGGGCTGGCTGGTGCTGATCCACGGCGTGCAGGATTCCTGCGCGGGTTCGCGGTACTCGCTCGGCGCGATGCTGCTGGACCGCGACGAGCCGGAGCGGGTCATCGGCCGCATGAAGAGCTGGATTTTGACGCCGGACCGCGACTACGAATTCCAGGGCAACGTGCCCAACGTGGTGTTCGCCTGCGGTGCGCTCGCGTTCCCGGAGCGGGACGAGTTGCGCGTCTACTACGGTGCGGCCGACACCTGCATGGGCTTGGCCACCGGCTCGTTGTCCCGCTTGATTGATGCCTGCAAACAAGGACGTTAACCCGCAAGGAACTCACATGACACGACGCATCCCCTCCCCCTTCCTGCTCGCCGCGCTGCTCTTCGCCGCCGCGGACCACGCCGGCGCGAAACCGCTCGGCGGAAGAACCGACGTCGAATTTTGCGCGATGCCCGCGGAGCGCGAGGGCCGATACCCCATCGCACTGCCCACGTACGCGGGCCAGGTCCGGCAGTTGCATCTGCTCAACGACCGCTGGCTGGTGGTCGGCATCTACGACCTCCCGGAACTCGCGGCGCACATCGACAAATTGTCCGAGGGCAAACTCGAGGAGGCGAACCGCCAGTGGCGGGAAGGCCAGGAAAAGGGTCAGCCGCACTGGGGCGCATGGGTCACGATCCCAAAGATCCTGAAGGAATTCACGGTGCGCGCGCGGGAGGAGTTGGGCGAACGCAAGCTGGAGGAGCCCGCCGCCTATGCGATCATCAGCACGGACGACCCGGCCTACAAGACCGCGCGCCGACCCGCCCGCGCTACGCGCACGCTCATTTCGCTCGGCGGGAACCGCCTGCCCGGTATGCATGAAGTGGACTACGGGCACTATGGAATTCTTGAACTGCCCGCGCCGCTGCAGCCGGGCCGTTCCTACACGGTGCGCGTCATCGGCCGCGGTGAAGTGACGTTCACCTATGACGAAAACCGGATGGTCTCGCGCGCGATCAAGGTGAACCAGGCCGGCTACCGGCCCGACGCGCCGCGCAAACTGGCATATCTCGGCGCGTTCGCGTGTGAATTGGGCGCGGTGCCATTCGACCACGCGAAGGAATTCAGCGTGGTGGATGCGCGGACGGGCAAGGCGGTCTTCGCCGGCCCGGTGCGCCTCATCGAACGCAACCCGCGCTTCGCCCCGAAGAACGCGGAACAGGACGCCGCGACGCGTCCCTTCATGTATGGCGAGGACGTGTATGAACTTGATCTCACGGGACTGAAGGACGAGGGCAACTTCTTCATCACAATTCCCGGCGTCGGCCGCTCGTGGCCGTTCCGCCATGCGCGCGACGCGTACGGCGAGGCATTCTACATCGCGGCCCGCGGCTTCTATCACCAGCGCGCGGCCACCGCGTTGGAAACGCCGTACACCGTTTGGACGCGCCCGAAATCGACGATGCACGACACGATCTACGAGGCGGGCTATCTCGCGTTCCCCCAGCAGACCGGCGGACCGAAGGACCTTCCGATCTTCGACGCCGTCGGCGGCACGATGGACCTCACCCGCTTCACGACGAACGTGATCGGCGGCTGGTACGACGCCGCGGACTGGGACCGCAACCAGGCCCACTATGTCGCGGCGTTCGACATGATGTGGGCCTACGAGCACGCGCCCGCGCGCTTCACCGATGGCCAGTTGAACCTGCCCGAATCAGGCGACGGCATTCCCGACATCCTGAACGAGGTGCAATGGGGCCTGGAGTGCTGGCGGCGCAGCCAGGATGAGCGCGGCGGCGTCTCCGGCTTTATCGAGGCCAACACGCATCCGGGCTACGACGATCCCAAACATCCCTACGCCTTTTCGATGCGGACCCGCTGGTCGTCGCTGATCTACGCCGCCGCCGCCGCGCAATACGCGCGGCTCGTGAAGCCGTTCGATGCGAAGCGCAGCGCGCTCTACCGCGAAAGCGCGTTGCGGGCCTGGGCGTTCGGCGCCGACCCGGCCAACAGCCTCGGCAGGATCACGCTGCACGCGAAGACCAAACGCGGCACGGGCGAGCCCTACACGCGCGAGTGGGAGGAGACCGACAAGATCGTCGCACCGTACCGCCTTCACGCGGCGCTGGAACTCAACCGGCTGACCGGCGATCCCGCATATCTTGAAGGCATCGGCGAACTGGCGGCGCAAGGCCAGGGTCCCTTCCAGTGGATGTTTTCACACAAGGATTTCTCCGGCTGGATCTACGCCGGCCTCGCGTTGGACAGGGAGAAACGGCTGCCCGCCGAGGTGGTCCAAAAGTGGCGTGAGGCCTTCATCCGTTCCGCCGATGGGCTGGTGAACCAGATGACGAACGTCGCCTACCGGCAGACGTGGCCGCGCAGCCAGGACTACTGGGCCGGATGGGGCGCGTCGGTTGTCGTGAACTTCAACCGCTGCCTGTTCATCGCGTGGCAGCTCACGGACGATGAAAAGTATCGCGAGGCGATCCTGCTCAACACCGACTTCATGCTCGGCGCGAACCCGCTCGGCATGTCATGGACCACCGGCATCGGCTACGTCTACCCTATCGACATCCAGCACGCGAACAGCGAGAACGACCAGTTGATGGACCCCGTGCCCGGCATCACGATTTACGGCATCAACGGCGGCCCGGCGATGCACTACCGCGGGCGCGAACTGGTATGGGAGAGCAAGGGTCCGGACGACAAGCCCGTCTCATTCATGAAGGAAGAAAACAAGTCCGTGCCCTTCTTCCGCGCCTGGTCCGCGCACCCGCATGTCAACGTCGGCCAGTGCGAATTCACCGTGCACGAGACCAGCGCCGCGATGCTGTTCTCCACCGCGATCCTGCTGGATGACGGCTGGATGCCGGACGCCGCCCTGAAAACCCGCGGCCCGCGCCGCGACGACCTGCTCTTCGGCTACTGGTACGGACCGTAACGGGCCGTGCACCTGCCCCGCCTTGCGGATGGAAACGCTCCCTATCTGGAGTGCGGCGGCTTGACGCCGCTCTCTCTTCATGCGATGCAGAATATATGCCTTCCTGGCACCGTGCACCCCGCCACCAACTTCTGGAGCGCGGCGCCTACATCGTCACCGCCGGGATATACCAGAAGCAGCACCTTCTGTGCGCCGCCCGGCGGCTGGATATGGTCCGCGACACGTTGTTTGCCTGTGCAGAAGAATTCCGCTGGGAGCTTCAAGCGTGGGCGATCCTGAGCAACCACTATCACTTCGTGGCGTCATCACCTGACGATCCATCCACCATAAGTCGCATGATCTCCAAGCTGCATACCCTCACGGCCCGCGAGCTAAACAAATGGGACGCACAACCAGGCCGTAAGGTATGGTTTCAATACTATGACACGCGCATCACGAACTCCGCTTCGTACTACGCGCGATTGAAGTACGTGCATCAGAATCCGGCTCACCACAAGGTTGTGAGAATCGCGGAGAACTGGCCGTGGTGTTCGGCGGGATGGTTTGCGCGGGAGGCCAATTCCGTGTTCAGGCGATTGCTGGATGGGATCAAAACGGATCGGGTGAATGTGGCGGATGCGTTTGAACCGGTGAACCTGCCGGAAGAAGAAGACAGAGCGGCGTCAAGCCGCCGCACTCCACAAGAAGAACGCACAGCATGAAGCGACATGGATCAGGTCGAAAGCTGCAAACAAACATCTCACCTATTCATACTGCCATTACTTGCGCGTCGACAGTTGGTGAAACGGCACTCTTCGCGCGGTCCGCTGCGGACCGCGCGAAGAGTGCCGTGCACCTGCCCCGCCTTCACACCGGCGTCGCGGACATCGACGCGGCGTTCCGCATCGCGTTGGGCGACCTCGCGGGCAACATCCAACCCTACCAGGGCGCGCTCGCCGCACGGGCGGAGCCGTGCCTGCTGGCGGGGCTCGACTACGACTCGCCGTGGACGCGCGACGCGGCGTTCAACACCTGGTATGCCGGCGCGGCGCTCGCGCCGGAGGCTGCGCGCGCGACGTTGCGCGCCGTGCTGACGCGCGACGCGCATGGGCTGCGCATCGGCGGTGAATATTGGGACGCCGTGGTCTGGGTCGCCGGCGCCTGGGCGCTGTGGACGCAAACAGCGGAGCGCGACGATCTGCAACTCGCCTTCGAGGTGGCGCGCAACTCGCTGCGCTTTTTCGAGGCGACGGAGCGCGACCCGCGCGACGGGCTGTTCCGCGGCGGGGCGTGTTTCCAGGACGGCGTCGCGGGCTATCCCGATGCCTTCGCCGACTCGACGACCTCGGGCATCGCGGACTACATCACGAAACATCCCGAAGCCCGCGCGCCGATCGGCTTCGGCCTGCCGATGAAGGCGCTGTCCACGAATTGTCTCTATGCGGAGGCGTATCGCTTGCTTGCGCTCATCGCGCAACGCATCGGAGAACCGGAGGCGGAATGGCAGGCGAAGGCGGACGCGCTGGGCGCGGCGATCCGCGCGCAGTTCTGGAACCCCGCGACGGGCACGTTCCGCTATCTGCTCGACGCGGGCGACGACCCCGCGCGTCAGGAGGGCTTCGGCCACGCGTTCGCGCTGTGGTTCGGCATCGCCACGCCGGAACAGACCCGCTCGGTCCTCGCGCGCCAGCACCACACCCCGCACGGCATCCCCTGCGTCTGGCCCGCCTACGCGCGCTACACGTCGCCGGACGGCACGACGTTCGGTCGCCACTGCGGCACCATCTGGCCGCAGGTCAACGCCGCGTGGGCCGCCGCAACGACCGTATGCGGGCGGCCCGACCTGGCCTGGCAGGAACTGCGCCTGCTCGCCGCAAAGGCCGCGCGCGACAGCCAGTTCGCGGAGATCTATCACCCGGTCGACGGACGTATTTACGGTGGATTGCAGGAAATGCCCCAGAACGGCAAGGGCATCATCGAATGGACTGCGTGCCGACGCCAGACGTGGTGCGCGACGGGGTTCCTGCACATGGTCACGCACACCCTCATCGGCCTTCGGCCTACGCCCGACGGCCTGCGCATCGAGCCCTGGCTGCCGCCGGAGCTGCCGCGCGTGGAACTCACCGGCTGGCCCTGGCGCGGCACGCCGCTCGACTTCATCGTGGAACGCACCCCGAACGGCTACCGCGTTAACGGCAAGCCGCCCGCTGCGTGCACGCTGTAGACACGGTCGCCGACCGCGTCAGCAGCAAGCGGTGCCTTCCACGAAAACGACCAGTCCTGGAGGGCGGCCGCCCTTCGCGGATCAGGATGAAAGCCTGAACGCAGTCGGTAAAACACCCGGGAGCCAAGCATGGCTACCGCGGCGGTGGGAGGGATGCGAGTTGGACGCCTTCGCGGTGTTCGATGACGGCGGCGATTTTGGGGACGTACATGCGCGTTTCGAGCGGCAGGACATCCGCGATCTGCTCGAAGGTCGTGGCCTTTTGTTCCCGCAGCGTCCGCCCCACGCGGCCCTCGCCCGCGTTGTAGCCTGCGAGCGCAAGCGGCCAGGAGCCGAAACGTCCGTGCAGGAAACGGAGGTAGGCGGCGGCGGCGCGCGCGCTTTTCTCCGGCTCCTGCCGCTCGTCGGGCCGTTCCGGGTTCAACCCGAACCGCTTCGCCGTGGCGGGCATAAACTGGAACAACCCCACCGCGCCGACCGGGCTGCGCGCGCGTGGATCGAAACTCGATTCCACCTCGGCGAGCCAGATCAATTCCTCCGGCAGCCCCTCGGCGCGGAAGATCGATTTAATTTGCGGGGCGAGTTCAGCCGCGCGCGCGGGCGGCGGACGGTTCGCCATTTTCTTCTTCCAGGTTTCCGGCGATTGCGCCGACTTTTCCGCCTTCTGGCGCGCGGGCGGCGGCGCGGGCTTCGGCGGCGGCGGCAATTTCAGCGGCACGGCCTTCTCCGTCGGCGCAGGCGGCGGACGGTGCGGGGCATCCGGCTCGCGGGCCACGGATTCCTCCGCGACATCAAAGTAATCCACCTGCTGGCGCAGCCAGTTCGCGTAGGGCGCGGCAGCGGGCCACTGCTCCAGCCAGGCCAGCGTCGCGACGACCTCCGGCTTCAACCACGCGATTTCCTCGATCGACCCGTTTTCCAGCACCTGGTCGATGCCGCCGAAAAAGCGGGCCACGTCCTCCGCACGCGGGATGGCCGACAACGCCTCGCGGTCGAGCTCATAGCCGTGCGCGTCGAGTTGCCGGTCCACGAGGTCCAGCCCCTTCTGCAACACCGCTTCAAACTGGAATTCCTGCGCGCGTACACCGGACGCCGCTGAAATCAGCAACGCCACCCCGCAGGCAAAAGCGCGCAGGCTTCCCCCGCCCCCCTTTGTGCCTCTGTCCCTCCGTCCCTCTGTCCCTCTCTTCACCATGGCAGTCGATACCGTGAACTCAATGGAAAGGCGTTTTCAATATGTTCGATGCGCGGCGGTTCCCCGTCCGGGGCGCCGATCACTTCGACGACGTCGAAGCGAATGTATTCAGGTTTGATCCGCGCGTTCATCAAATAGCGCACGGCGGCGCGCGACAAATGCAATTGCTTGGCACGATCCACGGCGTCGAATGGACGCCCGAACGCGTCGCCGCCGCGGGTCTTCACCTCGACGAAGACCAGCACCGGTCCCTTGCGCATCACGAGGTCAAGTTCGTCGCGGCCGACGCGGATGCGGCGTCCCACCAGCGTGAAACCACGTTTGCACAGGAAGCGCTCCGCCTGCTGCTCGCCCCATACGCCCGCCGCGAGATGCGCCGGTTCGCGTTTGAGCCACTTGCGTAGCAGGTTCATGCGGCTGTCCCGCTCCGCATGGCGGCGGCGACGGGCGCGAAGGTGCGGCGGTGGACGGGACTGGGTCCCAGTTCCCTCAACGCGGCGAGATGGGCCGCCGTACCGTAGCCCTTGTGTTGCGCAAAGCCGTAACCGGGATGGCGCGCATCCAGCTCGTGCATTTCGCGGTCGCGCGTCACCTTCGCAAGCACGCTCGCGGCGGCGATGAGCAGGCTTTGCGCGTCGCCCTTCACGATCGCCTGGGACGGATACGGCAGGCCGGGCACGGGACGTCCATCCACGAGCAGCAGGTCCGCCGCGACGGCCATCGCCTCGACGGCGCGCCGCATGGCGAGGTGCGTCGCGTTCAGAATATTGAGCGCGTCGATCTCACCGGGTTCCGCGCGGCCGATGCCGTGGCGGATGGTGGACTCGCCGGTGAGCAGGGCAAAAAAGGTTTCGCGGCGCGCTTCAGTGAGCTGCTTGGAATCCGTGAGGTCCTTCAGCAGGCGCAGTTCCTCCGTCTCGAGAAATTCGCGGGGAATGCACGCCGCGGCGGCAACAACCGGACCGGCCAGCGGTCCGCGTCCGGCTTCATCAATGCCGGCGAGGATCAGGATACCGTTCGACCAGGCCGCTCGCTCATGCCGTAGCATTCGCGGCGCCGGCGGCAGCGACCGGGGCGCGCTGCTCGCGGATCTTGGTGTTCTTTCCGCTGCGCTTGCGCAGGTAGTAGAGCTTCGCGCGGCGCGGACTGCCGGAGCGCTCGAGCTCCAATTTCTCAATCGTCTGCGCGCAAACCGGGAAAATACGTTCCACGCCTTCGCCGTAGGAAATGCGGCGGACCGTGAAGGTCTCGGTGTGGCCCACGCCGTCGCGCGCGATCACCGTGCCCGCGAACATCTGGACGCGCTCTTTGTCGCCTTCCTTGATTTTCACGTAAACCTTGACGCTGTCGCCGATTCCAAAGGCGGGCAGCTTGCGGTCTTTCAACTGTTCAGCGGAGATGGTGTCAAAGATGCGTTGCGACATGGGAAGTACCTCGTTCAAAAGCGGGAGAGAATAGGAATCCCCGCGCGGGAGTCAAGGACATTGGTTCGATTTCCGGTCAAAATTTGCACCGACGCTCCTCCGATTATTTGTTTCGGATGTGCTGGATATTTTGACCTGATGCGATTAAGTTTCGCGTGCCAAATAAAGGAGTGGGTGTATGAAAACGTTTTTTCGCAGCTTGGCGGCTTGCCTCGCGTTGAGCGCGGCATGTGCGGCGGAGTTCGAGGTGCGGTACAGTCCGCTGTATCCGTCTGTCGACGACGTAATCCAAATCGAACTGCACGGCGTCACGCAGGGCGGCACCCTGCACTGGGGTGTGAACGCGGTCGGCACGATTTGGGAGATGCCCCTGCCCACCTACCGGCCGGACGGTTCCGAACAACGGGGCGTCGCCACCCGAACCCGTCTCGCGGGTCCCGATGAGGACGGCATCAGCCGCATCGCGCTCGGTCCGTTCAACGATACGAACCAGCTCGTGCGCGCCCTGAACTTCGCCATTCAATGGGACGACGGCGCCTGGTCGAACAAGGACGAAAAAAATTATAACATTCCCGTCTCCTTCGGCCGCGTACGCATCGAGCCCGAGGTCCCCACGATCAACGACCACATCGTCGTCAAGGTTCGCCGCAGCCGCGCGGGCGGCCAGCTTCGTTGGGGCGTCAACGCGGAGAACGACATGTGGCAGCCGCCGGTGAAGGCCTATTGGCCGGCCGGCACCATCCCCGCGCGCGACGGCCTCGCGGTGGACTCGCCGCTCAGCCGCCCCGATGCCGACGGCATATCCACCGCGGTGCTCGGCCCGTTCAACCGCGCCGACCAGGTCATCCACACCCTCCACATGGCCGTGCACTGGGGCGACGACTGGGACACCGACGCGGGCCGCAACTACAACGTGGAAATATCGTTCGCCACCACCAGCAACCAGCCCTCCGTGCGCATCCTCTCCCCGCGCGACAACGACGCCATCGTGGACGCCCCCGAGGTCGATCTGGTCGCCTATCGCGCGGACCGCGTCGACCTGCTGCTCAACGGAACCAACATCGCCAGCGTCGCGAAAACGCCGCTCGAACTGAAGCTGCCGTTCGAACAACTGCGCTTTGGCCGTCACCAACTCACCGCGCGCGCGGAACGCAACGGCGCGGTCGCGCTCCAGCAAATCAACTTCTGGAAACTGCCGCCGCACCGCGTCGAATCGATCCCGCCGGGCACCGCGTGGGGCGCGACAGACAACGGCGATGGCACGGTCACCTTCGCCCTGCATGCGCCGGGCAAACGCTTCGTCTCCGTCGTCGGCGACTTCAACGAATGGGACGCCTTCGCGGACATGATGAACTATTCGCCGGACGGCACGTGGTGGCTCACGCGCCCGGTCTCGAACGGCGTCTGGAAATACCAATACGCCATCGAGGGCCTGCGCCTGCTCGCCGATCCCCTCTCGCACGACGTCGAATGGAAGGACGAACGCGGGCGCGAAGGCTACCAGCCGTGGGACGCGCGCACGGTGCTGCGCGTCGGCCAGCCGGATTTCGTATGGACCGCGACCAACTACGTGCGCCCGCCGCTCGACCAGCTCGTCATCTACGAACTGCACATCGGCGACCTGCAGCCCGGGGGCGGCTTCACCGGGCTGATCACGAAACTCGACTACATCAAGGACATGGGCTTCAACGCGATCGGCCCGATGCCGTGGACCGAGTTTTCCTCCGACGAGAGCTGGGGCTACAACCCCGCGTTCCACCTCGCGCCTGAGTCGTCCTACGGCACGCCGGAGCAGCTCAAGCAGCTCATCAACGAGGCGCACCTGCGCGGCATCGCCGTCATCAAGGACGCGGTCTACAACCACATGGACCGCAGCGGCCCGCTGTTCCAGCTTTACGGCCACGACTACGCGGCCTCGCCGTTCTTCCGCGAATACCGCGGCGAAAACTGGGGCTTCCCCGACCTCGACCAGCAGTCGCGCGCCACGAAGCGCTACCTGCAGGACGCGATCACGCACTGGCACCGCGCCTACCGCGTGGACGGCATCCGCTACGACGCGACGCGCTTCGTCGAATGGGAAGGCTACAACGACTGGGGCGCGGGCTGGCTCGCGTGGTGCGGACGTCAGGCGGACCCGGCGTCCTACCAGATCGCCGAGCACATGCCGTCCGACCCGGCGCTGATCAACCAGACCGAGATGGACACCACGTGGGGCGACTACTTCCGGTGGAACCTGCGCGGCATGATCGAGGAGGCGCGGCTCGACCGCAACCAGTTCGCCGACCTGATGATCCCCACGCGCATCGGCTTCACCAGCGCGTTGCAGCGCATCGCCTTCACCGAGAGTCACGACGAAGAGCGCGTGATGTACGAACTCAAGCGTCGCAAGTTCGGGACCGCCGAGGCGCGGCGCCGCGCGGAGATGGCATACGCGTTCACGCTGATGGCGCCCGGTCCCGCGATGGTGTACGCCGGCCAGGAGTTCGGCGAAGACACGAAAAAATTCGTCGGCTCGAATCCGATCCAGTGGAACAAGACGAAGGGCTGGTTGAACCGCGAGAACCGCCGGCTGCACGCCGCCACGCGCGCACTCACGCGGCTGCGCACCACGCACACCGCGCTGCGCGGCGAGTGGGTGAATCTGCACGACGGCCTGCCCGACGGCGTCGTCGCACTCGACCGCACCGGCAACAACGGCTCCGTGCTCGCGGCGGGCAACCTGGGCCGCATGCCGCAGCGATTCACGGTAACCCTGCCCCACCCCGGTCCCTGGCGCGCCGTTCTCCCGGATCGCGTCTTCGAAGCCAGCGGCGGCACGGCCAGCCTGTTCCTCGCCCCCGGCGAAGTCGCCGTCTTCGCGGCGGGCGAGTAGACGGGGTTTCGACGGCTCGGTGGGACACCTCGCCCTACCCCTGTAACAGGTAGGGCGAGCTCTCCGAGCGAGCCGGATTTCGAAAAAGGATTTACAGACGTTGTAAGCGCGGAAAAAAGCTTTTACAGACGTTGTAAATTTTTCGCGCGCCGCGGGGACGCATCAGGCGCCGGTGCGGCTTTGCAGCAGGAGGCTGAAACCGCGCTGGGTGTATTCGCGGAGCACGTCGCCGAGCGAGCGTTTGCGGGGCTCGGGGATGCGGCGCAGCAGGAACCACGCGGAGCCGCGCAGCAGGGCGGAAATCAGGAACAGGCTGTGGTAGCCGGTCCACGTGTACTCGCGGATGGACCATGTCCACGGCGCGAGCGCCTCCAGCAGCGGGCCGGAGAGCAGCCCCGTGATGCAGCCGGTGAGGCCCGCGCAGGCGCCGAGCACCGACATGTAGGCGATGCGGTAGCGCGCGGGCGCGGTGTTCAGGCTCAGGTTGAATAGCGCGATGTTGAACCCGCCCCACCCCACGGCGTCAACGATGCCGCTGATCCAGATCATCACGAGAAACCCCGGCGCGGCGAGGATCCAGCAGCCGGGCAGCAGGAATGCGACCACAACCAGCGTCACGCCCATGACCGTCTTGTGTCCGACCTGGTCCGCGAGGCGGCCCCACAGCGGCATCGTGAACAGCCCGCACGTCGCGGCGATCGCGCTGAAGATCGCGAGTTGCGTGAACGACATGCCGAGGTGTCGGATGAAATACGGGAAGACGAAAGGCGAGCCGAGCATAACCGCGGCGTTCCAATACATCGAGAAGGCGAGGAAGCGGCGAAAATTCGGATCGCGGAACGGCGTGCGCAGCATGTCCGGCAGCGAGAGGCGCAACGCGGGCCGGTGCGGGTCCTCGTGCCAGCCGTACATCACGATGCCGATCAGCGCGAACAGCAGGCCGATGGAGATCAGCATCTGGAATCCGCCCGGCGACGGCACGCGATCGAGATAGACGCCCGCCGCGAGGCCCGCCGCCATGCCGATCACGCCGCACACGCTGTTGCGAAAACCGAAGTAGCGTCCGCGGATTTCATTAGGAACGACATCCGCCATGAGGCTTACCCACGCGGGGCCGACGCCGCTTTGCAGGAATCCCGACAACCCGATGAGCGCGACCAGCAGCCATGCCGCCGGCCAGGCATCCGGCACGATCCATGGAAGGAAAACGGCGAGAATCCACAGGCCCCGTCCGAGCGCCGTAACCACCTGCAGGTAGCCCACGCGCCGGTTCAGGCGCGTGCCCAGCCACGCCAGCAGCGGGGCCATGATCTGCACCAACAACGGCAGGCTCGCCGCGGCCGCCAGCGCGCGGGGACCCGCGCCCAGCGCGAGCAGGTAGCCCGTGAGCACGGCGCCGCTGGTCCAGACCATGAATACCGTGGTGAAGGAGCCTTCGATGACGGAGATGCCGAGCGTGCGGTGGGCACGGCGGCGCGCGTCGGGCGGCGCGGTAACAAGCTTCATGGTTCGTCAGCGGGTGGAGCGAAAAGGGGTTGATCCGATTGGCCGGGCATAATCGGCTGCGCAAGGCGACGGGTCAACAGCTCCTTGAGATTTCTCGCAAGCACGGGGCCGACGCCGGGCACGGCCGCGATTTCGGCTTCCGACGCGCGGGCGAGGCGCGTCACCGAACCGAACCGGCGCAACAGCAACTCTTTACGCTTGTCGCCTACGCCCTCGACGTCGTCGAGCAACGAGTCGCGGATCACCCGTGAACGCAGGCGGCGGTGATAGTCGAGCGCGAACCGGTGCGCCTCGTCGCGAATCTGCTGGAGGACGCGCAGGGCGAACGACTCGCGCGGCAGGCATACGGGCGGCGTCCGGAGGTCCGGCGCGACATGGATTTCCTCGAAGCGCTTCGCGAGGCCCGCTGACGGCAGGTGCGCCAGGCCGAGCCGCGCCAGTTCCGTCCGCGCCGCACCGAGCTGCGTGACGCCGCCATCGACGAGCACCAGGTCGGGCAGCGGCTTCTGTTCATCCAACAGGCGGCGGTAGCGGCGCTGAATCACCTCCGCCATGCTCGCCGGATCGTCGCTGCCGATGACCGTCTTGATGCGGAACCGTCGATATCGGGTGCGCGCAGGCAGACCGTCCACCGCGACCACCATGCTCGCCACGGCGTGCGTGCCGGAGATGTTCGAGATGTCGAAGCACTCGATGACCTTCGGCGGCGCGGGCAGGTTCAGCACGAGGCGCAGGTCCTGCAGGCCGCCCTGCGCGTCCGATGCGCGCAACTGGAACTGGCTCGTCCCCCGTGCGCGTTCGCGGATCGCACGGCGCAACAGCAGCAACGTATCGCGCAGCGCGGCGGCGGCTTCGTAGTCGCGCCGGTCCGACGCCTCGCGCATTTTCTGTTCGAGTTCCGACAACCATTCCGGCCGCTCGCCGCGCAGGAACGCGATGCCTTCCTCGACGCGCGCGTGATAGTCGGCGAACGCGATCCGGCCGATGCACGGCGCGCTGCAAAAACTGACGATGTCCGCGTGGCAGTGCCGGTGGTCGTCCGGACCCGGGTCGCGCGGGCGGCACTCTCGCAGGCCGAACCGGCGGTTCACGAAGTCGAGCGCCGCGCGGGCCGCGCGCGAATCGCTGTAGGGTCCGAAATAGACCGCGCCGTCCTTGCGGTCCAGCCGGCACGGCTCGAAGCGCGGCCACGGGTCATCCGGGTGCACGCGCAGCAGCAGGAAGCGCTTGTCGTCCCGCATCAGCACGTTGTAGCGCGGGCGGTACTCCTTGATCATCCGCCCTTCCGTCAGGATCGCCTCCGCCTCGTTGCGCACCGGCAGGATGTCGAAATCGGCGATGCTGCGGATCAGCCCGCGCAACTTCGGGTCCGCGCTGCGCAGCGTGCCCTGCTGGAAATAATGCCGCACCCGGTTCCGCAGCGACGCCGCCTTGCCCACGTAAATGATGCGTCCGCCCTTGTCCCGCATCACATACACGCCCGGCTGATCCGGCAACGCCTGCAGCTTTCGTTTGATGGTTTCGGGCAACAACATGCGCGGCACTATACCAAGGGCGAATGACGAATGACCAATGACGAATGACGGAAGGGCCTTTGGCCGCGAAACAGCTGAGCCCGCTGTAGAAAGCCAATTGATTAGAGGTTATCCCCAACCCCTTTTGGCCCCCGGCGGGCTTGCCCCGCCGGAGCCTAAGTTTTCTTCGCCGCCGCGTTGTTTCAGAACGTTCGCTCCCGCGACGCGAGGTCGCGGGGGGCGTCGACAGGGTTTTGGGATAGCCTCTGGCTTATCGGCCGCGCTCGTTCGGGTCGACGGCAGTTGCTTGACCGATTCCATCGATACGTATATCGTATTACGAACAAAGGAACGATGCCATGACCACCGTAACCGTATCGACGAAGTATCAGGTCGTGATTCCCGAAAAGGTGCGCAAGTCCATGGGCGTGCGCCCCGGCGAGAAATTCCAGGTCGTCAATTATGACGGTCGAGTCCAACTAATCCCTTTGCGCAAGATGCGCGACATGAAGGGATTGCTTCGCGGGATGGATACGACTCTCGTGCGTGAGGCTGACCGCGTATGAATGTTGTGGATTCATCCGCATGGCTGGAATACTTCGCTGGCGGTCCGAACGCGGACTACTTCGCCAAGGCGATTGAAGATGTCGGCAGCCTCGTGGTTCCCAGCATCACGATCTATGAGGTCTTCAAGAAGGTTCTGCTCGAGAAGGGCGAGGAATCGGCCCTGCAGGTCGCGGCTCAAATGAAAACCGGGCACCTGGTCGAAATTGAGGAAGACCTCGCAATCGATGCGGCACGTCTCAGTGTTGCGCACAAACTTCCCATGGCCGACAGTCTGATCCTCGCGACAGCGCGTTCACACGATGCGTGGTTGTGGACGCAAGATGACGACTTCAAGGGTTTGGACAAAGTGAATTACCGGGCGAAGAAGTAGGGCCCGACAAGGGTCAGGCCCCGAGGTTCAAAACATGCGCATCCATATTGTCCGGCACGCCGATCCTGATTATGCCAACGATTCGATCACGCCCGCGGGCCATTTGGAAGCGCGCGCGCTGGCGGATCGGCTGCACGCGGAAGGCATCAACCGGATATTCTGTTCTCCGCTTGGCCGGGCGCGGCAGACGATGCAGTACACGGCGGACCGGCTCAACCTGGCCGCCGAGGTGCAGGATTGGATGCAGGAATTAAGCGGGATGACTGCAGGAGGCCGTTCAGTGTCAGACATACACTATACACTTTAGCGAACCCTGAAGCTGCTCGAGGGCAGCCTGATCCTCGGGCTGTAGTCGATGGCGGCTCATATTGACTGCGTTCGGACCCACCCCGCCGTAGCGAAGGCCGATTTCGCGAAGCGGGGCGCCGGACCACCGCGCGGCCAGCACCATCGCCACCCGTTTCGCCGCGCCTCCTACATGGCCGTGCTGACGCAACACCTTCGCCTCAACTCCATAATGCTTTGCGACAGCCCCGTCCAGCGCATCCCAATCGAACGCGTTCCGCGCCGGAACGACTGCTTTCGGGTCAAACAATTGCGAACCTTCCAGCCCCTCCGCCGACTTCAACGCCGCCATCAACTCCTCATCATTCTCCGTCACCATCGCCTCGGCATACGCCCGGTATCGCGCACTCGCATGCCGGGGCGTCCAGCCATAGTGCGTCAACAGTTCCAGGTTCAACCACGGCCAGTTCGCCTGTCCTGCCGCATAGGAGGGATAGCTGCTCCACCGGTACTTCCGCAGATGGCTCACCACCTCGTTCGCCGGCGCCTTCCGCCACTTCGCCGTCTTTATGGGGTTGAGGTGGATGTAGCGGGTCAACCGCAGCAGATACGCCTCCTCCGCCACCACCAGCGCCTTGTATCGACCCTGGAACACATGGCCCGGCCGCCGGTGCTTATACCGGGAATACAGAGCGTAGCTCGTATTGAGGCACTGCATAAAACGGTTGAGGTTGCCGCGCGGCGTCCGCACCAGCAGGTGATAATGGTTGTCCATCAGCACGAACGCATGGACCACCACTCCAAACGTAGCCGCCCGATCCCCGAGCTGCTCAACAAACCGCTCCCTGTCCCCATCGTGATGAAAGATAACCTGCCGCGCATTCCCACGACTCGTCACGTGGTACAGCGCCCCCTCAAACAACACCCTCGGTTTTCTTGGCATGCCGCAAACCCTCCCACGGCTCGCCTTACTCGTCAATAGTGTATTGTGTATGTCTGACCCCGGCGGCTCCCGGCGGCTCTTTTGACCCCGGTAATTGTAGGCGAACCGCCGAGTTTGTCCACCCGTCCCGCCAACGGCGGGATTCACGACCTGATTCGTCAACCGCCCTGCCACAGTATCCCAACCTGCAACTATGTGCGGACTGACCCCTTTACCACCTTTACCACTCTTTACCTTAATCTTTAATCTGTAATCTGAAAGCGCTTCACAAGTCTAGCTATCTCACCAGCAAGCAGCTCGGGATTATCTGATTCTCCAGATACATATCTAATATATATATATTTCATATCCTTATTGACATTTGTATCGTCAACATCGCCTATATATATTCTACGCGGTATATTTCCCTCCCCGCCGATTGATGAGATATTCCTACGTAATATATTCATTGCTTGTTTTATGGCGATGACTTGCCCGTCAACCCACTTGGCGTTTTTGTCGGCAATGATATATATTTCCGGAACATCAACATCGGTCTCGACCATAATGCATCTGCGAATAAGCACGAACTGCATCAGGCGTAATCTCCTAACAAGCTTTGATGCAATGCGTTTTACCATGCAGGAGTCAAATATCTTCAGCATATTCAGGTTCCACTTCCCGGAGGCATATCACCGCTCCAATCCGTCCAATCGACTTCATATCCCATGCCAGCAGCCATACTTTCAAATAGAGTCGTCCACATACCACCAACACACTTGAATTTTATGTTCCCGCGAAAGACGCATTTCGCACGCCCAAGCTTGTTTTCTGGTGCTATAGGCTTTGTTATAGGTGTCGGATCGCTTGGAAGTTTGTCGGGGGGCGGAACATACTCGCCTGTAGTTATTCCAACCATAAGCACAATTTTTGCCTTGCATTGTTTCCATGACCATTTTTCACCGTACGGGTCAGAATATATGATAGCATTATTGCCAATATATATATACAGATTTGCTCCATCGACGTAACCGAGTGGATCTACGGATATGAAACGCCCCGCATTCACATCCACAACCCGATTCCGATAATAATACCACCCCCCGCTATCCCCCAGCGCCTCGCGGCCAGTGTAGGTGATGCGGTTGAGCGGGGCGTCGCCGGTCTCGGCGCGGATGCGGCCGAAGGCTTCGTAGGCGTAGGTCTTGACGGTTGCGCCGGATTCGTCGGTCAGCGCGACGATCGAGCCGAGCGCGTCGGCGTGGAAGACGTGCCGGAAGCGCGGCTGGCCGGCGATGAAGCCGATCCGCTCGATGGGCTGGTCGATCCCAAGTCCGTTGATGTACGCCGTGGCGACGTCATTACTCGCCGTCAGCTCCAGCACGACGTTCGGGCCGTCGTACACGAAACGCGTCTCCAGGCAGTCGTTGAGCGACTGCCGGATGCGGTTGCCGTCGCCGTCGAAGTCGTAGGCGAAGACCCGTCCGTCCTTGTCATGCAGCGCGGTCATTTGACCCCGGTAATTGTAGGCGAACCGCCGGGTTTGTCCACCTGTCCCGCCAACGGCGGGATTCACCAGTTGATTCGTCAACCGCCCCGCCCCGTCGTAGGCGTATTCGTTCGTCTCCAGCGCGGACGCTGAGGCCAGGAGGCGGTTGGCGGAGCCGTAGGTATAGGTGGTTTCAACCACGGAAGTCGCGGAAAACGCGGAAAGCTGAGTTCTGTTCCCGACGGGGTCGTAGGCGAATTCCTGGGCGCTGCCGTCGGGATAGGCGGCATAGGTCAACCAGTTGCGGTTGTCGTAGGCGTAGGTGTTCTCGCCTTCCAGCGTGATCATGTTCGTCCGGTTGCCGGAGAGGTCGTAGCCGTAGGTGAATGAAGCCAGCGGCTCGCCCGGAGGGCTCGCCCTACCATGCACAAGAGCGAGCAACTGATGCGCGTCGTCATAGGTGTAGGCCGCGGTGGTGGCGTTGGGCCAGACGGCGTTGGTCCGACGGCCGACGGCGTCGTATTCGAATGATGTCGTTTTGCCGTTTCCGGTCAGCGTCGTCAGTCGATTGCGCGGGTCGTAGGAATAGGACTGTTCCAGAACGGGCGGACCACCCTCAACGCGGGCGGCTACAAGATTCGTGCGGTTGCCAATGGGGTCGTAGGCGTAGGTGAGCGCGTAACCGGTGGGGTCGATTTTCTCGATCAGGCGGTTGTCGAAGTCGTAGGTATAGGTGGTGGTCTCGGTGATCTGGCCATTGACGCGGGTGTGCATGGCGGTGCGGCGTCCGCCGAGGTCGTATGCGTACTCGTAGCGCAGTGTATCGCTTTCGATGGCGGTGACGCGGTTCATGGCGTCATATTCCCATTTTGTCACAACCCCCGCGCCGTCCACACGGTTGGTAAGATTGCCCTCGGGGTCGTAGGAATAGGCCGTCACATTGCCAGCGGCGTTGGTTTCGGCGATCACTCGTCCGGCAGGGTCATAGACCCACGTATGAAGATTGCCATTGGCGTCGGTCTGGGTTTTCAAGCGCCCGACCTCGTCGTACGTCCACGTGGTGACGGACTCATCCGCAGTGCCGGCGGCGATCACCTCGTTCGTCCGCTTGTCGCTCCGGTCGTAGCCGTATTCGATCGTTTTGCCGTCGGGCGCGATCGTGCGCGAGATCGTGCCGGCGTGCGAGCCGCAGCCGCCGCAGCCTGATGACGCGGAAGGCGAGCGGCCATATTCATACGACGTCACGCGACCCAACGCATCCCGCACGGTGGCCAGTCGATTGTCGTCATCGTACACGAAATGCGTTTCGACGCCCCGCTCGTCGATGTAGTTTGTCCGGTTGCCGAAGCGGTCGTATTGAATCGCGATCACGGACTGGTCGGCGTTCGTTCGCGCAAGAAGACTTCCCCGCCAGTCGTACGCATAGGCGCTCGCATGGCCCCCGGCATCGGTATGGCCGATCAGAAGCCCCGCCGCGCTCCACGAATATGAATTGGTATTCCCCATCGCATCGGCCTCGGTCTTGAGGTCGCCGAAAACACCCCCTTGTTCGTTGGTTCCGAAATAGGTGAATGTCCGAGTCCCGCCGTTGCGTTGTCGATGCGTGAGGACCTGACCATAATCGTTCCGGGTCATCTCCTCGAAGCTTCCGTCGGGAAAATCGATGCGGAGCAACCAGTTGTTCATGTCCCGCGTGTAGGTCGTGACGCGGCCCAACCGATCGATCGTGTTCGTGACGAATCCCGCCTGATTCCGCCCGGTGTAATTGGTGCGACCCATCGGATCTACAACGGAAAGCATGCGCCCGGCATAGTCCCGCGTATAGGCGGTCACATTGCTCTGTGCATCAGCCACGGCAACGATAAACCCGATCCCTCCGGCATCGCGGAAATAATAGGTGGGCCGACCCTCGCCATCTCGTTTTTCCTTGAGCACGCCATTCGTATAAATCCGCGTGATTTCCGTACCATCCCCCTCCAGAATTTGAGGATATTGTCCCGATCCCGTGGGCATGGAAACCCGGGTTTCACCTTCCGATCCACCGGGAGACGGGGGTCCACCACCAACTATTCCCGGATAGCTGTTCTCCTTGAGGGTCGTCCCCGTCACAAGGTAGTCACCGTTTCCGAAATCGAATATGGCATTGTAGTTGTACTCGTATTGCGCAGCGGCGCCCGGGCCGCGCACCATTGGATCGATGGCCTTTGCGAGCAGCGGCCGCCCATTGGTCAAACTTTGCGCACCGACATAGCTGTATTCGGCACGCGATTCGTCTGGATAGATCACATTCGTCAGCACGGTGTTGACCACCAGGTTCGTCAGGATCGCGGGAACAAAATTGGTTGAGCAATCTACGACTTCCACATCCTCCACAAGCGTGGTCGTACAGGTCACGACCGGCACGCTCGACGTGACGAGTACGCTGTATTCCCATGTGCCATATTCGTACGACACTTCGCGGCCATCGCTGGCCCGAAGTTTTGAAATCACGCTTACGTCGTTGGTGATCGCGCGATCGATTTCGATCCAGCGCCCGAAATCGTTTTCGATTCGCGCCAGCTTCTGCTCCGCGGCGTATGTCAGGTTCCAGGACAGCCCCTGTCCGTTCCTAACTCGGACCAGCCGATAACGTGGCGAAACCGTGCGTTGAAAATCGTATTCCCATCCATCCGGCGTCACCATTGTGTGGCCCACATTCGTCCCCGTCCACTTGTACAGGCGGTCCCCCTGAAACGCGGGCGGGGCGCGAATGATGCCATTCGTATCGACGGCCTTGAAATCGAGCTCGTTTCCGTTTGGATATCGAATCTTTACGTGTTTGTGTCCGTTGGTGGTACCCGTTTGATCCCGCACCTCAAAGTTCCAATTGTGCTGCCACGTCTGGCGAACGCCGAACTCAACGAAGTTGGTCGTAAACAGCGTTGCGCGGCTGCTGTAGAATCGAGAGAAGTGGAATCCGCCGACACCGAACATTTCCATATCCTTCACGCGTCGCTGTTTGTTCGCGGTCAGCGGCTTGATCGAATCCGATCCAACCTCATCGCAGCTCGCCGAGGACGAGCCCTTGCCGGGTGCGATGTTACATTCGCAGCATGGGGGTTCCTCGGGTTCGCAATCTTCGTTCGGCTGCGGATCGTTCCCGCAGTCATTGACATATCCCCATCCGGTACAGGTCAGGGCGATCATACACACCGCGAACATTGTATAGTATAAAGTTCTTTTCATCGCGTGTTTCTCCCTAAGTCCGGTCAGGATTGAATATTCGGAGGGGTCCCGACGCACCCACCGGCGGCTCGGGACCGACAGAGAATTCCAGAAGCTCCTGGCGTTCCCCCTGAATGACCATCAAGGGATAGCGCCCGCTGTGCCCGCCCACCGCATACGAGAACGCGATATCTCCGCCATTTGGCATGAGCACAAGGGGTCCTCTCCTTCTTTCCAAACTGCCGCCGTGATCTGCCTCCAAGCGGATCGGTTGTGTCGAATCCACGCCGCGCAAATGGATGCGAATCGCGAGAACCTCGTTCACTTCGACCCCTACGCGAGCGAACTCGCCGTCGATGGCATGGAGTTCCAGTGTGACGCCGTCACCGCGAGTGATTGTGGCGGTGGCGGTGATCGGGTTTTCATCAATTTCAGCCACCGCTTCCGCCGGGAGCGGCTCCGCCAGCCTGACCGCGATGGGGTCCGAAGAGGTCGGGTGTCCGCGATCCTCCGTCGTTTCGACGGACGGCGAAACCGCCTCAACGTTCGTCGGTTCGGCGTGTGACGCCTCCCGATGGGGAGTCAGCCAGATTGCCCAAATGGCGACTAGCGCAATGCCTAGCGCAACCGCGAATTTCATTCTCATGGGGATCCTCCTACCAGTAGGTCGGCCTGCACTCCACCGGGACGACGTTGGTGGGATTCAGTCCGTACTGCACTTTCCAACCATCGCTCAATCCGTCATCCGCCGTGCTGGGGTTGGCGGGGTCGGTGAAGTAAATATTGACCTCCTCCCAGTCGGTGAGGCCGTCGCCGTCGCAATCCGCCGTCATATTCGGGTGCACAACGACTTGTTGCGCACACGAGTTGGTGTTGCCGGCCGCATCCCAAACGCGCCACGTCACCACATTGGTCCCAACGACGAATTCGGACGGCGCAATGCTGACCACACCGACCACGCCGCAATTGTCCGACACGACCGGCTCGCCAAGAACGGCATTCGTGACCGCCGCCAGGCAGGGACCGGCCTCCAGCACAAGGTCGTCTGGACAGGTGATGGCAGGCAGCTCCGTATCCAGCACCGTCACCCGCTGCGTGCAGGAACCCTGATTCCCGGCATAATCCGTCGCGATCCACGTCACATAGGTCACGCCGACCGGGTATGACGCGGGCGCGTCGTTCGTGACCAGCGCGACTCCGCAGTTGTCCGTCGCGACCGGCTGGCCGAGCGCAACGTCTGTGGTGTTGCACTGCCCGACGGCCACCTGGACGACAACATCGGATGGGCACTGGATTTGCGGCAGTTCAATATCGTCGCCCCGCTGCATGTAGCAGCGAATCGTCTCGTTCGTCTTCCCGTTCCCGACCGCATCGGGCGCGTACTCGTAAAGGATCAGGACATCGTCGATTTTGCCGACCAACAAACTGCCCACCCCGCGCGACACCGCCGAGTTGCCGACCGTCAGCCGACTCGCATTGCTGCCCACCACGACGCCCGACAAGACGTTGCCGTCACCGCGCTGAATTCCGTCCACATAGAAATGCACGTTTCGGGTCACAGCATTCGTGGCCGGTCGGGTCCCGTCATAGACAACCGCCATGTGATGCCAGGCATTGCTGTTAGGCGCGATCCCGCCAACTGCTGTGCCGACCTCGGTTCCGTTCACCCGCAACGACAACGTTCCCGCTGACCCGGAAAACCGAAATTCAACGCCCGCCGTGTTGGTGTTGAGCGTCAGCGAACTCGTATCACTGACAATGCGCGCGGAGGTATTGCTGCCCGCGCCGCCGCTCTCGCGCCGGACCCATGCCATCAGAGTAAAACGCGACGCGCCGGCAAGCGGATCGTATTCCGCGCTCGCTTCCAACGCCGGCGTTGTCGAGCCAGAACCGGAACTCGGGAATTGAACGCTCCACCCGCAACCATCATTCGGGGGCGGCACATCCGCGCTGAACTCCGCGCCATGGACGAGAGTGGCGTTACCGTCGTCCTCGTCGATACCCGTATTCACGGTGTTGGTGCCCGCCCCTTCGACGAAGAGATATTCGGCCACCATCGCGCTGTTCGTTCCGTCCCCCGGACACGACGCATGCACGGCGGTCGCGACAGCGATCAAGACGGCAGCCCCCGCGCTGAACGAGAGCAGAATACGGGACGCGTTCATGGCTTCACCTCCAGGCAAGAGCAGAGTGACGACGCTGCACACGCGTCGAACGGACAACCGGAAAAAAGCGGAACGCACCGCGCCCGCGAAGCCCTTTCCTCAGCAAACGCCGGGAAGGAAGGAAGGAAGGAAGGAAGGAAGGAAGGAGCGATCAACGCATGCGCAAAGTTTCGCATCAAAGACGACTCTTGCGCGGCAATCTGAATCGCACTCACTCGAAATCCCTCTTCAGCAGATTTCACACTGTGATCCGTATTACTTCACGGATCCATTTCGATACAAGCAGAATCGGCAGGGTGAAGCAGCATTGCTTCTCCCCTCGCCCGGCCCTACGCTCCGGCCCCGAGGTTTTCAAATATGCGCATCTACATTGTCCGGCACGCCGATCCTGATTACGCGAACGATTCGATCACGCCCGCGGGCCACCTGGAGGCCCGCGCGCTGGCGGAGCGCCTGCACGCGGAGGGCATCAACCGGATTTTCTGTTCCCCGCTCGGCCGCGCGCGGCAGACGATGCAGTACACGGCGGATCGCCTGAATCGGGCCGCCGAGGTGCACGACTGGATGCAGGAACTGAGCGACATGCGAATCGAACTTCCGCCCTGGGGAAATCTCGCGGCGTGGGACATTCCCGCCGAAGTCGTACACGCGGGCGGCGCGGAACAGGCCTATGCCGGGCTCGACTTCTCCCACAAAATCCAAGCCATCAACGAGGATTCGGACGCGCTGCTCGCCCGGCTGGGTTACGTCCGCAAGGACGGACGCTATCACGTCGTGCAACCGAACGAGGATCGGGTCGCGATGTTCTGCCACAACGGACTCGGACTGACCTGGCTGGCGCATCTGCTTCGAATGCCGCTCGTTTCCGTGTGGACAAGTTTCTGGCTGGCCCCCACCTCCGTGACCACGATTCTCTTCGACCAGCGCTCCCCCGAGTGGGCGGTGCCGCGCTGTCTGGCGGTCGGCGATACCTCGCACCTCCACAAAGCCGGACTGCCCATCCTCCCGCGCGGCATCATCACCAACTACGTCTGAGCGCACGCGCGGCGCGCGCCAAAAAGTTTTTACAGACGTTGAAAGTCCCCAAAAAAGAAATTACAGACGTTGAAATTTGGGGCGGAACACGGGAACCTTTCGCCCGCATCCGCATATGAGCTCCCACGACGAAGTTATTTATGTTGAGACCGGGCCGGTGAAGCGCCGCTATGTGCTGCACCGGCCGCCGGCGTGTACGCCAGGGCGGCTGAATCCGGTGGTCATCATGCTGGACGGGCGCGGGGGGACGCCGTGGACCGCGATCAAGAGCAGCGGGTGGAGCGGGCACGCGGATGCGCACGGCTTCCTCGCGGTCTATCCGGAGGCGACCCGCATGGACCCGGCGGGGCCGCTGCATTTCCTGGACAATCCGCAGATGTGGAACGCGGGGCTGGGCAGCTCGGACGCGGAACGGCCGCCGGTGGACGACGTGGCGTTCCTGCGGGCAGTGATCGCCGATCTGAAACAGCGCGGCATCGCCGATCCGCGCCGTATCTACCTGTGCGGGTTCTCGAACGGCGCATCGATGACCTTCCGCTTTGCGGTCGAGGCCGGGGACCTGCTGGCGGCGATCGGCACGGTGGCCGGACACTACCGCGCGGGCAGCGGCGCGCCGCCTGTCCCGGTCCCCCTCGCCCACTTTTTCGGACACCGCGACCCGATGAGTCCGTTCGCGGGCGGCATGGTGGAACTGCCGTGGGGCAAGACGGAGTGGCGGCCCGCGGCGCGCGATTCCGCGCTCGCGTGGGCGTCACGGCTGGGCTGGGCGGAGGACGCGTCGCGCGTGGAGCAACTCGACGGCGTGACGACGGAGCGCTGGGGCGAGGCGGGCGACCCGCGCGAGGTGGTGTTCACCGCGATCCACGACCTGGGCCACGTCTGGCCGGGCGGCCACCGCCTGCTGCCCGAGTCGCTGGTGGGCCAGCCGTCGAACCGCCTGTCGGCCACGGCGGAACTCTGGCGCTTCTTCTCGCGCCACGCGCGATGAATGGATTTTTCCAGCGCTACCCGGCGCGCGGGTTGTTCAGCCTGCTGCTGGTGTACATCATTTGGGGCAGCACCTATCTCGCGATCCGGTACGCGGTGCGGGAAGGCAGCGGCTTTCCGCCGTTTACGATGTCGGGCTCGCGTGCGCTGCTGGGCGGGCTGATCCTGCTGGGCATCGCGGCGAGCCTGCGGCATCGCATCCGCATCACGCGCAAGGAGGCCGGCCTGCTGCTGATGTCGTCGATTTTGCTGTGGAACGGCGGGAACGGGCTGGTGACGTGGGCGGAGCAGCACGCGCACTCGGCTTACGCCGCGCTGGTGGTCGGATCGACGCCGCTCTACAGCGCGGTGGTGGAGGCGCTGTTGAACCGGCGCCGCCCGTCGCTCTTGCTGATCGGCTCGCTGCTGCTCGGGCTGGCGGGGTTGTTCGTGCTGACGCAGCCCGCGCTGGCGGCGGGTACGCGCGCGGATTTGTGGTCCACGCTGGCGCTGCTGCTCGCGCCGTTGAGCTGGAGCATCGGGTCGGCGCTCCAGCAGCGGAATCCGCTGGCGATGTCGACACTCACCAGCTCCGGCTACCTCCAGCTCTTCGCCGTCGCGGGGTTCACGGTGCTGGTATTGGCGACGGGCGAGCCGCGGGCAAACCCCTTGCCGGAGGCGTGGTGGAGCTGGGGCTATCTGCTGGTGTTCGGCTCAGTCATCGGCTTCACGGCGTTCGTGCACGCGCTGCGCACGCTGCCGGTACCGGTGGTGATGACGTACGGTTTCGTGAATCCGGTGATCGCCGTGTTCCTCGGCTGGCTGTTCCTCGGCGAGGCCGTCACATCCGCCACGCTCGCCGGCACCGCCCTGATCCTCGCCGGCGTCGGCGGCGTCTTCCGCGAGAAGCACGTGAGGTGATGCTGGAGCATGAGGAGAAACCGCAGATCGCGCAGATTTCGCTGATGCGGACCAGAAGAACAAGGTAGGGCGCGTTGGCTCAACGCGCCGCAGACCCGGCGGCCTGAGCCAAGCCGCGCTCCCACTGAAACCAGTTCGATTCCACCCCGAAGCTGATTCGGAGATGGTGGATGCGATCGTTGACGCCCTGACATGAGCCCTCACCCCATCCCTCTCCCACAGGGAGAGGGGGAAAGCCAACACCCTCTCCCTCCGGGAGAGGGCGGGGGTGAGGGACGAAGTTATCGCGATCCGCCAGCCTGATTCAACCCGCGATGCGGGCGAAGCCGCGTTTGCCGGCGCGGAGGACGAGGCCGGGTTTCACCAAGATTTTGGCGCGGGGGTCGGTCACGCGCGCGTCGTCCACCCGCACTGCGCCCTGTTCGACGAGACGCTTGGCCTCGCCGTTGCTGGCGGCGAGTTTGCAGTGGACGAGCAGAGCGATGATGCCGGTTTCGGGTTCGGTCACGCTGAACTCCGGGATATCGGCGGGCAGTTCGCTCTGCGAAAAGACGCGCGCGAATTCGGCCGAGGCGTCGGCGCCCGCGGCTTCCCCGTGGAACCGGGCGACGACGCCCTGCGCGAGGCGGTCCTTCGCCACGCGCGGATGCAGCGTGCGCAGCTCCGCGAGTTGCGACGGCGGCACGCACAGCACGAGTTCGTAGTAGCGCCACATCAGCTCGTCGCTGATCGACATAACCTTGCCGAACATGTCCTTCGGCGCATCGGTGACGCCGATATAGTTGCCGAGGCTCTTGCTCATCTTGTTCACGCCGTCGAGCCCCTCGAGCAGCGGCAACGTCATGACGACTTGCGGGGCCTGGCCGACTTCCTTCTGTAGTTCGCGACCGAGCAGCAGGTTGAAGAGCTGGTCGGTGCCACCGAGTTCGACGTCGGCCTTCACCATCACCGAGTCGTAGGCCTGGATGAGCGGATAGAGAAATTCGACGAGGGAGATGGGCGCGTTCTCCGCGTAGCGTTTGGAGAAGTCCTCGCGCGCGAGCATCTGGGCGACGGTGACCTTCGCGGAGAGGCGGACGACATCCTCGAAGCCCATCGGCGAGAGCCATTCGGAGTTGAACCGCATCTCGGTGCGGGCCGGGTCGAGGATCTGGAAGACCTGCCGCTGGTAGGTCTCGGCGTTGGCCTTCACCTGCTCGCGCGACAGCGGCTTGCGGGTCTGGGATCTGCCCGACGGGTCGCCGATCATCGCGGTGAAGTCGCCGATGATGAAGACAACGGTATGGCCGGCGGCTTGGAATTCGCGCAGCTTGTTGAGGCCTACGACGTGGCCGAGGTGCAGGTCCGGCGCGGACGGGTCGGCGCCGTATTTGATGCGCAGCGGGCGCCCCTCCTTAAGTTTCGACTCCAGCTCCGCCCGTGAGATCAGGTCCACGCACCGCGCCGCGAGTTGGTCCAATCCATTCATGCGCGCACTGTGCCACAGGTGGCGAACGGAGGGCAACCGGCGGGTTTGCCTGCGTGCAACATGCGAATTGACTCTCCCGCCAATCCCGAACACTGTCCGAAACGCCCGTAGCGGGCCGCTCATCGCGTGAAAATTGAGTCCTACAGACGAGGCTTCGCCTATTCCTCCGCACTCAGTGTGCTGGACCAACTGCTCGCCTTCCTGCCGAATGCCCTGATTGCTTTTCTTTACGGCGCCCGGGCGGAGACGGACCTGTACTTCTTCTGCCTCGCGGCCATCGCCGTGATCACCACGTTTGCGGGCAACCTCAACTCCTCCGTGCTGATCCCGGAATCCATGCGCATTGAAACGGAACGCGGCAGCGCGGCGGCCCATCGCTACCTGTTCGCCTTTCTTTATGCCTACGCCGCGATCGGCCTGCTGCTCGGGTGGGCGGCGTGGCTGCACCCGGTCGCGGTGTTCGGCGTGATCAGCCGTTTCACGGGGGACCTGCTGGACACGCAGGTCACACTCCTGCGCCTGGCGGCGTGCGTGCTGCCGATGCAACTGTGCGCGAACTTGATGAACGACATACTCTACTCGCGCAAATATTTCACGATGCCGATGCTGGCCAGTTGCGGCAACCGGGTGCTCGTCATCCTCGGCACGCTGCTCCTGCATCGCGAACTGGGCGTCGCGAGCCTGATGGCCGGATGGACCGCGGCCTTTGCGCTGCAACTGGTCATTTTGAATCGCATGCTGGCGCGGGGACTCGGCTGGCGAACGTGGATCCGGCCCAGCAGCCCGGACGCTTCGACCTGGCGGCGTCTTCGTCTGGCCTGCGGGGGCGGCCTGCTCAGCGCGCTGTCCGGCTATGTGGCGGCCTATCTCATGAGCGGGCTTCAGGCCGGCGCCTTCACCGCGATTCACCTCGCCATGCGCCTGTTGGCGCTGCCGACGAACATGATCACGACGCAGGCGTCCTCAATCATTGGCATTCGATTTAACGAGTTAAGCGCGACACGCGATCAGGCGCGGCTCGCGGAGTTTTTCGTCCAGGCGAGCCGCGCGTTATTTGGCGTGCTTTCGCTGCTGGGCGTGTGTTTCGTCGTGCTGTCTGAATACGTGGTCGCGCTGCTCTTCCAGCGTGGCGGATTCGACGTCAATGCCGCGGCGGACGTGAGCGCGGCCACGGCGATCCTCGCCATCGCGCTTCCATTCGTAGGTCTCAACACACTGGCCGCGCGGCTCTTCATGGCCGAACAAAGACTGGGCTTCGCATTGGCCTACCAAGCCTGCACCACCGCCGTTTATGTAGGCGCGATCGCCTGGTCCATTCACCGGTACGGCCCGGCGGGATATGTGTGGACCTACACGCTGTTTTATGCCGTAAATGCGTTCATGCTATTCCCTTTGCTGAGACTCTGTTTTCCATGGCTACGCTATGGCCGGGTGCTTGGCTCGCTGCCACGCCTGCTGCTTATCGCCCTGCTCGCCGGCGCGGCTGGTCATGCGGCGCTGTCCCTTGCGCAAGGATGGACGGCCCTGGCTGCGCTGATCGTTGGTTGCGGCGTAATCGGGGCCGCGTATGCGGCGCTTTCCCTGCCCCTCGGACTGGCCCGGGATTTGCGGGCGCTCCTGCCCAATAAAACAGCCTGATCGGATGAGCCCACCCCTGCACAACGAATGGACCGTGCACGAGGTCGAGTGGAGCCCCATGCAGGTCAAGCGATTCTGGGATGCATTGAGCGGTCTCTCAGCATCGGCCGACCAATATTTCACGCATCAGGTGGGTGACGCGCTCTTGCGCGCGACGTCGCCATGGATCGACCTGCGCGGGCGCATTCTGGATTATGCGGCCGGGCGCGGGTATCTGGCGCGGCACCTGCTTGAAGCCGGCGCGGGGCGGGTCGACTGCGCGGAATTCTCTCCCGAGTCGCTCGCCTCAATCGAAACGCTGGTCGGCGGCCATGCCCGCTATGGCGCCGGGTTTCTGGTTTCGGAGTTCCCAACCACCCTGCCTTCCGCCTCGTATGACGTCGCTTTTCTCGTCGAAACGGCGGAACATCTTGATCCGCCGTGGCGGGGAAAAACGTTCGCGGAATTGCACCGCGTGCTTAAGCCCGGCGCGCGACTTGTCGTCACGGTGCCGAATGCGGAGAACCTGGAGAAAAACAAGGTGCTTTGCCCCGAGTGCGGCGCGCGGTTCCACCGCATACAGCATGTTGCGTCCTTCACCTCGGACACGCTCACGTCCGAATGCGCGCGCGCCGGATTCCACGCACTGAGCTGTCGTGCCATTGATCTTGAGGACTGGAAACCGGTCTCGGCTTTTCGACGGGCGCGACGCCGGCTGCGTACCGCGCTCCTCCGTCCCGCGCCCCCCCACCTCGTCTATATCGGGACGCGCTCATGATCCGCGTGGCTGTAGAGCGCCAGGGCGCTGGATTCCAGGAGCGCTGGATTCCGGCCCTTGAGCGTCATGGCGCGAGTCCACTGCCCGTTGACCTCCGCTCGCCGGGAATCCTGGACATCCTGCGCGGTGTCGACGCCGTGATGTGGCATCCCTGGCATCACGCCGCCGATCTCCAGCTCGCCCGGCGGTTGCTCCCCATCCTGGAGCGGGAGCTGCACCTGCCGGTTTTCCCAAATCTGCGCGCGTTGCAGACATTCGACGACAAAATCGCGCAGCACTATCTCTTTCAAGCACATCAACTGCCCACGCCCAAAACATGGGTCTTCTGGACGCGCGCGGAAGCCGGGGCTTGGGCCGCGCAGGCGCGCTTCCCGGTCGTCGCCAAACTGGCCTCCGGCGCGGGTTCCTCCCAGGTTCGCCTCATTCAGAATGCACGCGAGGCGGGGCAATGGATCAATGCCGCGTTCAGCCGGAGCGGCATTTTGGCGGAAGACCCGTTTCCCCGTACCATGCCGGCGTGGGAACAGACTGCGCGACGTCTCGCGCGGCGATTGCGCCACGCCGCCTGCTGTGCGGGAGCCGCGTTGACCGGACGCTATCCGCCGCTGCCCCGGGAGCAATGGGTCCCCCAGAAAGACGTCGTATACTTCCAGGAATTTCTGGCCGGCAACACGCACGACACGCGCGTCACTGTTATCGGGAACCGCGCATTCGGATACCGGCGCTGGAACCGGCCCGGTGATTTCCGCGCGTCCGGCAGTGGAAGCATTGATCACACCCCGGAGGCCGTCGACCCGCGCTGCTTGCGCCTGGCCCTTGAGGCGGCAGCGCGCATCGGCAACCAATCCCTCGCCTGCGACATCCTGCAACGGGAGGGGACGGGCGATCCACTTCTTGTCGAAGTCAGCTTCGGCTACGTCAGCCGGGTGGTGCAGGAATGCCCCGGATTTTGGACCCCGGATCTCACCTGGGTGCCCGGATCCGTCTGGCCCGAGGATGCCCATGTCGAGGATATGCTGGCGTTAATCCAGCAGCGGCGGCGCTCGCACACGCCATGAACATCTGCGTGGTCCTCAAGAGCTATCGCCCCGACGCCATGGGCGGTGCGGAACGAAATGCCGAGCGCCTGATGCTCAAGTTCGCGTCCGCCGGTCACCACGTGACGCTGCTCGCACCGCGGTCGCGCTGGAGCGCACCTCGCGAGGAACAATGCGAAGGGATTCACATCCAGCGAGTCGACTCGCTGCTCCCCTTGCTCGGCCTCGCGCGGGGGATTAAACGCGCCGTGTGGAATCCGCGGGCTCGGGAAAACGCACCCAGCTCAACCGCCACGCCGCGCGCCCATGATGCACTCGCGGGGCCGGTGCATTGCACCGTCATCCGGGGGTTTCAACGCGCACTGACCCGAATGAACCCGGTCCCGGACATCCTGCATATTCATGAGACCTCGTGGTTGGCGGGCGTGGCGGCGGAGTGGGCGGCTTCCCGAACCATTCCGGTGATCTGCAAGGAGGCCACGCAGCCCCCGCTGTTGCCCATTCCTGAATTCATACCGAACGCGGGGCACTGGGCGGACTGGCGGCTGCGGTGCGATCTCTATGTCGCGACGACCGGGCCGATGCGAGCGGCGCTTCAGGAAAACGGCCTTCCAGCGGATCGCACGGTACTGATTCCGAACGGTGTTCCCATTCCGGAAACCGCGGCGGACCCCGGCTTGCACCGCAGCGTGCTGTGTCTCGCGAATTTTCATCAAGGCGCGGAATGGAAGGGGTTTGACACACTGATCCGTGCGTGGAGCCGCGTCGCCCGCACCCATCCCGATGCCGTCCTTCAATTCGCCGGGGCTGGCGACGCGGGGTCGTTTCGGAGGCTGGCGGAGACCTGCGGGTGCGCGGACAGCGTACGGTTTCTCGCCTTCCAAGCGCAGCCGGAATCGCTCTATCGATCATCCGCCATGCTGGTGCTGCCGTCACGCCGCGAGGGGTTGTCCAACGCGCTGCTGGAGGCCCAATCGTGGGGTCTGCCCGCGGTAGTCTCCGATATACCGGGGAATCGCGCCGTGGTGGAGGACGGCGTGAACGGCATCGTGACGCCGGTGGCCGACGAGGAGCGGCTGGCGGCCGGCATCTCCGCTTTGCTGGACGACACCGACCTGCGGCGGCGCCTGGGCGCCAGCGGGCGCGTGCGCATCCAGCGCGAATTCAGCATCGACCAGGTGTCCGCGCACTGGCTGGATGCATCCACACGCCTCCTCCGCGTCCGCGCGGCGCGCCTTGACCCGGCCCGCTAAAACGGATTAGGTGGTACTCCACAGCCATGGGGAATTTCTTCGATCCAGACCCGACCCGTGCCACGCGCGTCGCCATCGCACGGGACCCGTCTGCCCGCGCATATCCGCCCATCGAGGACGCGCCCTACCACCCCTCGGAGTCGTACCCGGAGTATACAGGCCCGATCGCCGCCCGGCCGAACCACGCCTACCGGTTGGTGCGTCAGGCGCTGGCGGAGCTGGGCCTGGATGCTGAACGTTTTGGATCGCCCGAATGGAACCCCATTGGAGCGCTCGTGCCGCCCGGGGCGCGCATCGTGATCAAGCCCAACTGGGTCCTTCACGCCAACGAAGGAGTCGGTGGAACCGATTGCCTCGTCACGCACGCCTCCGTCCTTCGTGCGATCGCGGACTATGCGTTGCGCGCCAAACCGGCCAGCCTCGTCGTCGGCGACGCGCCGATCCAGGTGTGTCGCTTCGACGGCATCCAGGCGCTTGGCTTTTCACGCGTCGCAGAATGGTACCGCGCACAGGGCGCGCCCGTCGTCGTGAAAGATTTCCGGCGCACGGTGATGGATCGCAGCGACCGTACCGTGGTCGTACACGAGGATCAGCGCAGCATGGACGATTTTGTGCTGGTGGACCTCGGTACGCGCAGTCGGATGGAGGCGCTCAGCGGCGACGCCAAACGTTTTCGCGTGACGATGTATGATCCACGCCGGCTGCGTGAACACCACCGGCCGGGCGTTCACGAGTATCTCGTGTCGCGCGACATTCTCGCAGCCGACCTCGTGATCAACGTCCCGAAACTCAAATCGCATAAAAAGGCGGGGCTCACGATCGCACTGAAGAACCTGGTCGGCATCAATGGTCTGAAGGATTACCTGCCCCACCACCGCAAAGGCGGCGCTGACCGGCGGGGCGACAACTACGCGGAGACCACATGGCCCAAACGGATCGTCGAGGAGCTCCTCGACTTCGCCAACCGGCACCTCGACCGCCCGCGCCTCTACGCGCGAATCACGCGCTTCGCCTACCGCGTGCTCTTCTTTGACCGCATCCGTGGCAAGTCCACCGATGTGGAGGGCGGCTGGTTCGGGAACGACACCGTCTGGCGGATGTGCCTTGATCTCAATGCCATCCTGCTCTACGCGGATGAAAAGGCCGCCCTGCATCCCACCCCGCGGCGACGACTGCTCCACATCGCGGATGCGATCATCGCGGGAGAAGGCGATGGGCCATTAAAATCAGATCCGTATCCCATGGGCGCCGTACTCGCTTCCATGAACGCGTCGGCGTTGGACTGGATGGCCGCGCACCTCGTCGGATTCGATCCCGCGCGCATTCCGATTACCCGCGAGGCGTTTGGGCTCCATCCCCTTCCGATTTCGAGCGTGACGCCCGATGCACTCGAATGTGCCGGGGTGTTCACGGAAATGCACACCCCGATGAAACCGGCGGCGGGCTGGCAGGGACATATTGAACGTTCACAATCGCCCGGGCCCGCTTTGGACTCCTGATGCTCCCGCAATTCGTCATCTCCATTATCGCCGTCCTGGTCGTCGTCGCCATCGCCGCGTTCGGCTTCACCACGCGCGGCTATTTCGTCCACCTCGCGCTGGTTTTCGCGCCCATCCTTGTTTTCCTCGTCAACAGCCCGAGCACGTGGTTGATCCTGGTGCTGGGCTTGTCGAAGAGCGGCCTGGTGTTTCCCGGCCTCCCGCAGGGCCTGCAGGTTGTGCATGTGCTGATGGCGGGCCTGCTGGGCCTGCTGCTGGCGCGGATGAGCATCGAAAAGGGAATCGCCGCGCGGCGCGGCCTCTCGGATTTTTTCCTCCTGCTCTTCCTCGCCGTAATCTTCATGACGGCGTACGTGCGCGGCTTTGGCCTGCGCGCCATGGGCGGCGACACCTGGGGCGGGATGGCCTACGTCAAAATCCTGGTTACCGGTGGATTTCTCTTCCTGACCCGCGCCATGGTCTTGTCCGAGCGGCAGTTCAAAAAGGCCCTCTTCATGATGCTGGGCTTCGCCACGCTGCCCGCGCTGGCCCAGATCGTCTTCCTCGCCAGCGGCGGCAAGATTTACCACCAGTACATGTTCATTGAGGCCTACGTGGGCACGCTGCTCGTGGCGCTTGACGCTACGCTGGGCGGCGGGCCGGTGCGCTACCACATGCTCGCCGGCATCGCCAATACCGTGTTCATGGTCGGCATGATTCTCCTTGCGGGTCGCAACTTCCTCTCCAAGGCGATGATCGCCTTTATCATCCTTGTCACGTTTGTGCTCACCGGCATGTCCGGCTTTCGCGGGCAAATCCTCTACCTCCTGTTCATGCTCGTGATGATCGGCACGATGTTGGGCGGAAGATTCAACTTCAGGCGGCTGGTCGCGGTGGGCGCTCTCGCCCTGCTCGCCCTGCTTCCGCTCTATCTCATATCGTCCAGCCTCCCGGCCGCGATGCAGCGCGCGATCTCGTGGCTGCCCGGCATCGACATCCGGTTCGATGTCCGCGCCGAGGCGATGATCTCCACGATGTCGCGCATGCGCATCTGGGAAATGGCGTGGATGGAAGTCCCCCGCTATCTCTGGATCGGCAAGGGGTTCGCCGTGAATCCCGGCGACTTGATGACGATGGCCGCCCGCTCGGACTGGGCGCTGAACGCGTTCCTCAGCCACAATTATCACAGCGGCCCGTTGTCGTTGCTGCTCGACACCGGCGTTTTCGGCGTGCTCGCCGGCGTGCTTTTCATGGTCTTTTCAACCATCGAAATGATCCGGCGGCTTCCCGAGGTACAGGACCATCCGCTCCTTCAACGCGCGTTTATCTTCTTTCTGGCGCAGCATATTTACGCCGTGATCAGCTATTACGTGATCTTCGGCGACGTTCGCGAATCGTTCCCCGCCATGTTCATCAACCTGACGATCATGCACATGCTGCTCAACTCCGCGCGGGACAGCGACCGACGCGCCCGGCTCGCCCTCGACCAGGCCGCGGCGGCCCCGAAGGTTCCGATCCTGAAGCCATGAGCACTCCGGCCTCCGAGCCGGCCGCGCCGCTGCGCGTGGCCTTCGTCGCTCCCTACCCCGCGGCAGCCCTCCTGCCGGGGGACGCGGTCAAACCGAAGTACGCGACGGAACATCCGGCCACCTGGGTGCGCACCCTCGGCGAGGCGTTGGTCCGTCTGCCCGGCATCGCGCTGCGCGTCATTGCGGACAGCCGGGCGGTCACGCGCATCCATCACGCCGAGCAACATGGCGTCCACTACACCTTCGTACCCAAACGCGAGCCCATCCGGACCGACCCGCTGCACGGCTACCGCCCGGGCGCGAGGCGCGTGCGCAAGGCGCTGCGGGATTTTCAGCCGGACATCGTCATCGGCTTCGGAATCGAGAACGGCTGTGGCGGAATCGCCACGCGCCTGCCCTGGCCGGGCATCGTTTTCATCCAGGGCATCATCGAAAAAACCGCGGATCTGCGCGACATCCACCCGCTGCGGCTTGCCGCCTATTTGCGGGATGAGCGCCGCGTCGTGCACCGCGCCCATGCGCTCGTCGCCGAAACCGCATTTGCCCGCGAATGGGCCGCGGGCATCAACCCGCGCGCCCTCATCCGCGTCATTCCCCACGCGATGGACACGGAATATCTCTCCAACGAGCCGACGTTCATCGAGCCTGTCGTGCTTTGCGTAGGTTCACTGCACCCGGTGAAGGATCCGGCCACGGTGCTGCGCGCATTCGCGGCCTGCGGCCAGCCCGATGCCCGGCTGGTGCTGGCCGGTGATGGCCCGCTGCGTGGCGACCTGGAGCGCGAAGCAGCCGCGCTGGGCGTCGCCGCACGCGTGACCTTCGCGGGCCACGTGCCGCGCGAAACCCTGCTCGGTTTCATGCGCGCGGCCCGCTGTGTCGTACTCGGTTCGCGCATGGACACGTCGCCCAATGTACTCACCGAAGCGCACGCCGCCGGCCTCCCCGTCATAGCCACACGCACCGGCGGAATCCCGGACATGGTCGATGAAGGCGTCGATGGCTTGCTGGCGGAAGTCGGCGATGTCCAGGCCATCGCGGCGCACATGGGGCGCTTGTTGCGGGATGCCGCCCTGGCCCGCGCGCTCGGCGCCGCGGGACGCAGGAAGGTCCTCACGCTGAACGATCCCGGCGAAGTTGCGCGGCAGCATCTGGATTTCTATCGGGCGGTCATCGACCACCACAACATGGAACGCCTGCGCCGGAGAACGCAGCGTCGGCCCGTGACCCAGGCGAAAACGCTGCGGCGCGTCGCGTGCGTGCTGCCCGTCGGGAGCCGCCTGGGCACCGGGTATCCGATGTGGCGGCGGAAACTTCGCCTGAAACAGTTCTGGCCGCGCGAACGCATCGATGCGTGGCAGTTGGACCGATTGCGGGAAATGGTGGACTTCGCCATCCGCCACACCGAGGGCTACCGGGAGCTCTACCGGAAGGCGGGGATCACCGCCCGCGACTTGCGGACGACCGCCGACATCGTGAATCTGCCTTTCGTCACCAAGGAACTGTTGCGCGACAACCTTGATGCCTTCAGTACTACGCGAGCCGGACGCCGCTACGTGACGACCGGCGGTTCCACCGGCATTCCCCTCGGGTTCTACAGCTCGCGACGCCTGCGCGCCGTCGAGATGGCCTTCATGCACGCCGGCTGGGAGTGGGCAGGTTGGAAACTGGGCATGCCGTCGGCCATCCTGCGCGGCGGCTATATCGGCTCGCCTGAACACCCGACGGATTACGACCCATATTTTCGCGAATTGCGGCTTTCCTCCTATTTTCTCTCGCACACAACCCTGCCCGTCTATTTGCAGGCCATCGCGGAGCGCCGGATCGACGTGCTGCAGGCCTATCCCTCCTCCTTCAATATGCTCTGCGACCTGCTGCGTGAAAGCGGACAACGTCTTCCCCTCAAACTGGTCCTGCTCGGCTCGGAAAATGTGTATGACTGGCAGCTCGAAAAATTCAGGGCTGCAATGCCGGGCACCCGGTTCTTCGCCTGGTACGGACAGGCCGAACAGGTCATCCTCGCGCCCTGGTGCGAACACACCACCCGCTACCATTCCCGTCCCTTTTACGGACTCACGGAAGTTGTGGATGCGGCGGGCCGACCCGTGGGGAAAGGCGTGGAGGGCGAACTTGTCGGGACCAACTTCCACAACTTCCACACCCCGTTCATCCGCTACCGCACGATGGACTACGCGGTGCACGGCGGCGTCGGCTGCCCGGACTGCGGACGACCGTTCCTGCTGCTCGACCGCATCACGGGCCGCGCGCAGGAATTCATCCTCACCGGTCGGGGTCGCTACATTTCCATGACCGCGATCAACATGCACGACGCGATCTTCGACGGCATCCGGCAATTCCGTTTCCGGCAGGAGGAAGCCGGGCGCGTCACCTTTCTCTACATCCCCGCCGCCCCCCTCGGACGCGATGCGCTGGCGCGCATCATGCACGGACTTCAGGCCAAGCTGGGCGACGACGTGGCGCTTGCGCTCCAGGAAACGACGGAGTTGCCGCGTACACCGTCGGGCAAATTCCGCTTCCTCGACCAGCAACTCAACCTGCGCTATGGAGACCGCGCATGACGCTCGTCGTGGCCGGCATCACGGAATCCGCCTACGCCACGGAGCCGCCGTTTCATCCCGGCGAACCGTATCCCGAACTTCGCCTGCCCATCCCGCAACAGACGGAACCCAATGCGCCTTTTGCCCTGCTGCGCACTTTGTTTCGTGACGCCGGCTATGACGCCGAACGCTTCGGCGGACCGGACTGGAATCCACTCGGCCACCTGATCCAGCCGGGCCAGACCGTGCTCCTGAAACCCAACTTCGTCCTCCATCGCAACGGCAGCGGCGACGACCTGTTCGCCGTCGTTACCCATCCCTCGGTGCTGCGCGCCCTCATTGACTATGTGTTCATCGCGCTGGAGGGCCGCGGCCGCATCGTCATCGCGGATGCCCCGCAAATGGATTGCACCTGGCGTTTATTGGCCGAACAGCTTCACCTCGACGCCATCCAGGCGTTCTACCGCGAGCACGCGGGATTCGACATCGAGGTGCACGATCTTCGGCCCTTCGAATTGATCGATCCCGACCAACCCGCCTATTCAACCAATCGCAGGACCCTGCCGGGCGATCCCGCGGGCAGTGTCCGGATCAACCTCGGCCGCGAGAGTGCATTCCACGGTCTCCCGTCCGACCGGTTCTACGGCGCGGATTACAACCGGCAGGAAACCATCGCGCACCATCACGGGGAACTTCACGAATACGCGATCTCGCGAACCGTCCTCGAAGCCGATGTGTTCATCAGCGTTCCGAAAATGAAGACACACAAAAAAGTGGGCGTCACCCTCAACCTCAAGGGCCTCGTGGGGATCAACACGAACAAAAATTGCCTGATCCACTACCGCGTCGGCACACCACGTGAAGGCGGCGACCAACTGCCCGACCAGGCCGGCGTGTATGATAGCGGCATGATTCGCGGGCAACGCCGCTTGTTTGACGTCCTGCTCGCGCGCCAGCATCCGGCGTCGGATTTCATCTATAAAACCATCCGCGCGCTCTACCGGGTTTTTATCAAGCCCTTCCGCCCGATTTCGGAACGGGCCCGGACCGTCGACGCGGGGAACTGGCACGGCAACGATTCTGCCTGGCGCATGACCGCCGACCTCGCCCGCATCCTCTATTTCGCGGACCGCGCCGGGAAACTCCAGCCCACGCCGCAGCGGCGGATGCTCTGCGTCGTCGATGGCATTCTCGCCGGCGACCACGAGGGACCCCTGGCGCCATCCGCCAAACCGGCCGGGTGCATCGTGCTCGGTGAAAATCCACTTGCGGTCGACCTCGCGACCACACGGCTGATGGGATTTGACGTCGAACGGATCAAAACTTTTTCACTACGCGCCGCCGACCGCGATTTCGGGGTTCGCGAGCTGACGCAAATGGAAGTTTTGGTTCGCGGAGAACGGGTGGATCCCGCTACCTTTTTCAGCGCGGAATGGGCCTGCCCGATTCCCCCGTTCGTCCCGCACTCCGGCTGGATCGGACACGTGGAATTGGGGACGCCCGACAGAAGCGATTGATCAACCTTATGCGCAGCATCGTCCTGCTGGCCGGCGCACGGCCAAACTATATGAAGATTTTCCCGCTGTGGCGCGAAATCGCGTTGCGGCGGGCGGACCACTTTCGCCCGGTCATCGTGCACACGGGACAGCACTACGACCCGCTTATGAACGACGTGTTTTTCACGGAGTTCGGCATGCCGAAGCCGGACCACTTTCTCGGCATCGGCTCGGGCACGCACGGCGCGCAGACCGGCAAGGCGCTGATTGCGCTGGAGGATCTGTTTCTGCGCGAACGCCCCGACGGACTGGTCGTCGTGGGCGATGTCAACTCGACCGCCGCGGGCGCGCTGGCTGCGGTAAAACTCGGCATTCCCGTCGCCCACGTCGAGGCGGGGCTGCGCAGCGGCGACCGCACGATGCCGGAGGAAATCAACCGGCTCGTCACCGACGCGATCTGCGACCTGCTGCTGACGCCGAGCCCGGACGCCGACGCGAACCTCCTGCGCGAAGGCATCCCCGCGGAGAAAATCGTCCGGGTCGGCAACGTGATGATCGACAGCCTCGTCCAGTTGCTGCCCTCGGCGCAGACGAGCCGCGTCCTCGACCGGTGGGGTCTCGCACCCAAAGCCTACATCGCGGTCACGCTCCACCGTCCGAACAACGTTGACGATCCGCGCACGTTGTTGCGCCTGCTCGACGAACTCCAGTACCTCGCGCGCGAATGGCCGGTCGTCTTCCCGGTGCACCCGCGTACCGCGAAACTGATCGAACAGACGGGGTTCCGCGCTGAAACCGCCGCGCTCCAACTCGTCCCGCCGCTCGGTTACATCGACTTCCTGCGGCTGCAATCCGACGCCGCGCTGGTCGTCACCGATTCGGGCGGCGTACAGGAGGAAACGACGTTCCTCGGCATCCCGTGCCTCACGGTGCGGCCCAACACCGAGCGGCCAATCACGATCACGGAAGGTACGAACAGGCTGATCAACCTCGACCGCGAGTCGCTCGTCGACGCCGCCCGCGCCGCGCTCCTGGCGCCGCCGCGCCGGCCTGTAATTGAAGGCTGGGACGGCAACGCGGCGTCGCGTATCATGCACGCCTTGGAACGATGGGCATGAAACAAGTTCTCCAGGACCGCCGCAGCGGCGGGGTGATCGTCGCGGCACTGCCCGCGCCACAACGGGTGCCCGGGCACCTGCTCGTTGACGTACGCGCCTCGGTCATCAGCGCCGGCACGGAAGGCGCGCTGGTCGCCGCGACGGGCCGCTCGCTCTGGCAACGCATTGCCGACAAACCCGACCTGCTGAAGAAAGGCGTGGAAACGCTGAAAGCCCGTGGGCTCGGCGCGTTGCGCAACCAGATTGAAGCCAAATACGCGGGCTACGAACCGCTCGGGTATTCCTGCGCGGGCGTCGTCCGCGAAAGCGATCCAGCGGCGGACGGCCTCGCCTCCGGCAGCCGCGTCGCCTGCGGCGGCATCGGCTTCGCGAACCATGCCGAGTCGATCCTCGTGCCGCACCGCCTCTGCGCGCGAATCCCGGACAACGTGGACAACGAAACGGCGGCCTACGCCACCCTCGGCGCGATCGCCATGCAGGGCGTGCGGCAGGCGGGCGTTGCGCTCGGCGAACACGTCACGGTGATCGGTCTCGGCCTCGTGGGCCTGCTCGCGGCCCAGTTGCTGCGCGCAGCGGGATGCACGGTGACGGGCATTGATCCTTCGCCCGCGGCTCGGGCGCGCGGAAATGCGAACGGCTGCGCAGCAACGACGGACCGCGACGGCGCGCGCGAGGCGGTGATGCATGCGACGCGCGGCATTGGCGCGGACGCAGTCCTGATTTGCGCCGCGACGGATGCCAGCGACCCGGTCGTACTGGCGGGCGAACTCGCGCGCTCGCGTGGGCGCGTCATCATGGTCGGTGCGACCGGCATGGAGCTGCCGCGCGAACTGTACTTTCGCAAGGAACTGACGTTTGCCCTCTCCCGCTCCTACGGACCCGGACGCTATGATCCCACCTACGAGGAAGAGGGCATCGACTACCCACCCGATTACGTGCGTTTCACGGAACAGCGCAACATGCAGGCGTTCCTCGATCTCGCGGCGGCGGGCGCGATTTCCGTTTCCGCGCTGACGACGCATCGCTTCGCGCTCGACGATGCGCCCAAAGCATACGCGCTCCTTCGCGATTCCACCGTTGAGCGTGCCGGGATCCTGCTCACCTACGCGGCGACGCGCGCGCCCGCCGCGCCGCTTGCCATCCGCGCGCCATCCCCCCCGCCCACCGGCACGCCGGGCATCAGCTTCATCGGCGCGGGCGGGTATGCGGAAAACGTCCTGCTGCCGCTGCTGCGCGAAATCGGCGGCGTGGCGCTGCGCGGCGTGGCGGCGCGGCGGCCCGACCGTGCCGCGTCAGCGGGCGCACGCTTCGGCTTCGCGTTTCACACGTCTGACCCACAGGCGATCATGAATGACCCGGACACGCACGCGGTGTTCATCGCGTCGCGCCACGACAGCCATGCGGCATACACCGCCGCCGCGCTGAAGGCGGGCAAACAGGTCTGGACGGAAAAGCCGCTCGTGTTGCGCGAAGAGGAACTGGAACAGGTCGCCGCCGCACTCGAACAGACCGACCGGCTCCTCGCCGTCGGCTTCAACCGGCGCTTCAGCCCGCTGACGGCCAGGCTCAAGGCGTGGCTCCCGGCGGGATGCCCGTGGATGGCCACGATCCGCGTCAACGCGGGACATCTGCCGCCGGAACACTGGACGCAGGACCCCGCGCTTGGCGGTGGCCGGCTGCTCGGCGAAGGCTGCCACTTCCTCGACTACCTGTGTCACCTCGCGGACTCGCCGCCGGTGCGCGTCCACACCGAGGCCCTGCGCAGCGAACGCCGCGATATCCCGGCCGCCTCGAATTTTGCGGTGACCGTCACCTTCCAGAATGGCTCCGTGGGCCAGTTGCTCTATGCCGCTGAAGGCGCCGCCAGCCTGCCGAAGGAGCGGGTTGAAGTGTTCTGCGGCGGACGCGCGGCGGTGTTGGATGATTTCCATCGTCTCACGCTGTACGACGCTCGCGGCCAGACGGACGCTTCGATCACGCGCCAGGACAAGGGACAGGCGGAGATGCTGCGAATGTTCATCGCCGCCCTGCGCGGCGCGGATTTCCCCCTGTCGCGGCAGGAGATTCTCTCGACCGCCCGGCTGACCCTGGCCGCGCAACGGAGCCTGGAGCACGGGGAACCGGTCTCCGTGCTGGCGTGAACACGGGGCGGCACGTGAAACGGGTCTTGATCGTCTATCACTCCTTCGACGGGACCGAGATGGGTCCGATCCGCATCCGTCGCGTCGCGCGCCACCTGTTGCGCCACGACTTCCAGCCGGTCGTCCTCACGACGCCCGCCACCGCACGTTCCACGGTCGAACTACCCGAGGGCGTCGAGCTGCTTCGCGCCAAAGCTCCCGACCTCGCGGCGATTTACCGGAAATTGCGCCCGCGCAACGCCCCGCCCCCCGGCACGACGCGTGGCGTCAACCAGAACATCGGCTTCACCAGCGCGGTCAATCGATGGCTGATGGTGCCCGACAAGCAGATCGTTTGGCGGCGCGCCGCGCTGCGCACGGCACGCGAATACCTGCGCGCGAGTCCGGTCGACCTGATTTTCGCCTCGCTCGCGCCGCGCACCAACCTGCTGGTCGCGAACCGTCTCGCGAGTGAATTCCGTCTGCCCTGCGTCATGGAATATCGCGATCTATGGACCGGCAGCCCCTACTACCATCTCGACCAGGCGACCTGGCTGCACCGGAAACTTCACGAGCGGATGGAGCGCAACGCGATTCGCGGGGCCACCCGCGTCAGCGCGGTCTGCCGGGGCATCGCGCGACATTTGCAGGACCGCTACTCCCGCGAACTGCGGGCGCCGGTGGCGCTGAACTACAATTTTTTTGACCCGGACGAATACAAGGCGGAATCCTCGCCGGAGCGCACGGAGGGCCCCATGCGCATCGCCTACATCGGCGCGATGTACACGGGCCGCAATCCCTCGGCATTTTTTGAAGGACTCCGCTCGTTCATCGACCGGCACGCCGTTCGTCCGGATCAGCTCCGTTTCCGCTGGGCCGGGCCCGTGCTCGGACTGCCCGCGCTCGACGCGATGCTGGAGCGGCTGGCGTTGCGTCCCTACATCGATTTTCTCGGGCAGCGCACGCACGCCGAAGCGCTGTCCTTGCTGCAGGAATCCGATCTCTCGCTGCTCATCCAGGCGCCCGGCGACAACATCCATATTCCCGGCAAGCTCTTCGAGGCGATGGGCGCGCGCATCCCGGTGCTCGCGGTGAGCGAGCCCTGCGAAGTGACGGAGATCATCGCGCGCGTGCGCGCCGGCTGGACCTGCGCGCACGACGCGGACACGGTGGCGAATACACTGGCCGTCTGCCGACGCCATGTGGAGTCCCGTCAACGCTGGCCGTTCGACGAGGCGGAACGCGACCGATTCAGCGCGGATGCGGCGGTCGGCGGACTCGCGTCGCTTTTTCGCGAGGTGCTGGCGTCATGAAACCCTCGCGGATTCGTCACTTCCCCACCTCGCCGCTGGCGCGGAACCCATTTCTAATCCTGCGCAAACTGCGCACGCGCCTCGGCCTGCGCGCCACGCTGTGTTGGGAGTCGGCGCCAGCGGCGTATTCGACGCCGCCAGCAGCGGGCGAGCTGCTCACTCGCTGGATCGAACGCCTCCACCTTTCGGGCACGCCGGCCTCCCCATTCCATTTTTTTGGTCGCGATTGGGACGAAGCCCAACTCTGGCGCGCCTGCCGGGAAGGCCCGGCGAAGGTCGAGGGCCTGGCGGGCGACGCGAAACTCGCATGGGAATTCAGCCGCGCCCATCACCTCGTCCAGGAGGCCGCGCGCTGTCGCGCGGACCAGCGCGAGCCGAAGGCGGAACAACTCGCGGGCTGGCTGCGCCAGTGGATTGCGCACAATCCGTTTCCCGATGGAACCGCATGGACGTGTGCAATGGAGGTCGCGATCCGCGCCGTCAATTGGATCGCCGCCGACGCGCTGTTGGACGGCCAACTGCGCCGTGCGGTCGGCGGGAAGGCGTGGGACGATCAACTTTGGAATCACGGGCGCTGCATCTGGCATCGCCTCGAAGCGCAGACCATTTGCTCCAACCACTACCTCGCCAACCTGCTGGGGCTGGCATGGCTCGGTATAGCGTTCGCCAACACCCGCGAAGCCAGGCGCTGGCGCGCTTTTGCGGACCGGGAACTTGCACCAGCGCTCCATACGCAGACGCTGCCTGACGGCGGCGCGTATGAAGCCTCCCTGCCCTACCACGCGCTCTATGTGGAGATCGGGCTGCTCACGCTCGGTGTGCAACCCGCGGGCATCGCCGTCAGCGCGAAACCCGCACTGCGCGGTATGACGGAATTGCTCCTGGCGCTTTACCGCGCCGACGGCGGTGTATGGCCCGTGGGCGACGATGATGACGGCCGCGTGTTCAACTGGGACGCCATTGTACCGACCCGGCGCGTGGATCAATTGCGTGCGCTGGCGGAGGTCGCGCTGGGCGGCGCAGTCAACGCGCCGTCGGAAGCGCTTTTCCCGTCGAGCGGCTGGTGGAAAGGCCGGGCGGGCGATTTCGCGGCATTTCTTTCCTTCGGCGGCGCGGGCTTCTTCGGCTGGGGCGGCCACGCGCACAACGACCGCCTGTCGATTTGCGTTGATGACGGTTGCCAACCGGTGCTTATCGATCCGGGCACCTATGCCTACACTTCGGACCTGTCGGCGCGCTGGCGATACCGCGAGACGGCATCGCACAACACGATTTTGGTGGATGAACAGGAACAACGTCCCTTCCCGCCGCTGGACGCGCGCCACGCCTTTATGCTGCCCGGCGCCGCCGAACCGGGACGCGCACGCGACTCACGTGCAGACGCGATCGCGGTCGAACTTGAGCTGCCCTCGCGCACGGGTCCGGTGCGCGCGCGACGGGCGGTCGAGGTGTCGGCACAGGGCTGCCGGATCGTCGATCAACTCGATGACACCGCCATGCATGCGCTGCGTTGGCATTTCCACCTGCATCCAGACTTCTCCGCTCGCGTACTCGCAAACGGATGGGAATTCACCGGCACGGACCGGCGCTATCAATTGACGACGGAAGCGGCGCTCACATTTTCCATCCGGCGCGGCATGGTTTCGCCGGGATATGGACGCCAGGTCGAAGCGGACGTGTTGATCGCGGATTGGACCGGCATGCTGCCGTTCAGCGTGACATGGACGCTGCGGCGGGTGGACAACGCGGCGGGCGCTTGATGGGGTGAATCGACCACGCGCCGGCCTGGCGCGCGGCGTCGATGCGGTCCGAAAATTCGCCGCGGCTGCGCACCCACGGTTTTTGTTCCGCCGGCATATCCACGACGCGATAACCGAGGTGGTGCGCGACAGTCGGCAGCCAGAGTTCGAGGTAGACCGGAAACGGTTCGCGCATCTCCGCGACGGCGAGAAACGAGTCGCGCGTCCACAGCGAGCCCGTACCGAGCATGCTCAGGACGATGTGGCGATCCGCGCGGACGGAAATGGTTTCGAGGTAGCGGCCCAGCGCGCGATCCACATCGTGGTACAGCGCGTGCGGGTTGTTCGTCCCGTCCACGCGCGTGACCGCGTATCCCGCGATGTCCGCGTCGCGCTCCTCCAGATACGCCAGCCAGCGCGCGGAAAGATCCGGCACGAGCGGCAGGTGGTCATATTCCATAAATCGCACGTGGGAATGATCACGCTCGCGCAGCCAGCCGGCGACCGCGCTCCAGACCTCGGTGTAGGCCTGTCGCTCGCGCTGGTGCTGCCGGGTCTTCAAGCGCCGACATGCGAGGTGCAGGCGCGGTTCGTGGTGAAGCGCCGCAAAGTCCGCCTCACTCCCGGTGTAAACCAGCAGGCATTCCTCGCCGGGGCACACCGCCGCGCGCCAGTCCAACCACGGCTGCCCGACGACCGCCGGCAGGTGAGAAAGCACAACGTTAAGGACGCGTTTCACGGGGGAAATCCACGGGGGGATGGCGGGTGAAGCCGATTTGCTGGCGCCAATAGGTCAGGCGGCGCTGCGGGGTGAACACGGGGACGAGATTTTCCTCCACGCCGATCACCCAGATCCGGCCGCCAAAGGCGAAGACCAACCCCCGCCCGATCACCTCGCCCGAGTAGACATCCCGGATCGGCGAACCGATGGCCCGGGCAATGCGGACAAGCGTCCGGCTGAGGGTGGCGCGCAGGTTGGGGTTCATCCCGTCAACAAAGGCAAAATGGCGAAGGCCGGGCAAGTTCAATCTCGCCCGTGGTGGCGTTACGCGCCGCCCCGCGGATCCGGGACGCATTTCGGGCATTGGATTACCGTCGATCACAGGACCGCTTGTATGCCATACTTCCCGCCGCCCGTTCATGGAACGTTACCCGCTCAAACGCCGCGTCTTTACCGCCGCCCTTGTTGTCCTCTCGCTGGGCCTCTCGCTCGGTTTGACGGAGGTTCTCTTGCGCGCCCGCGAACGGGCGCAGATCCGGCGGATCAGCGACGCCAAGGAGGCGGCCAACGTCATGCCGTCCGACATACCGGGGTTGAATTACACGCTCCGGCCGAATCACCGGCATGGCGATACACAATTCAACAGCCACGGATTCAACATGGCGGAGCGACCGGTGGATAAACCGCCCGGCCTATTCCGCCTTTTCTTCGTCGGGGACTCCGTGACGCAGGGCGTCGGAACACAAGCCACCGGGGAGGCCTTCCCCAACCTGGTGGACGCCGTACTGCGGGCTTGGTCGCCGCCGGGCCGCGTCGAGGCGTGGAACGCGGGCACGGGGGGATACAATGCGGACCAGGTTTTCCTGATGGTGCAGCACGTGCTTCCCGCGTTCGATCCCGATGCCGTGATATACGTTTTCAACTTCAACGACTATTGGGAACCGAACCAGTATTTTCACGGTCAGCCGGCGATCCCACCGGGACAGTCCGTCGAACCCGGCGCAAGCGGCCCGTTGGACCGCCTCAAACAATTTCGCACCGTTTTATTCGCGAGAGATATCGTAAACAAGGCCATCACCCGGGTCCGGGGATATCCACCGGTCTACGTCGACCGGAAAATCGGCTATCCTTCGTGGCAGCACATGAAGGACGTCATTGTGGAGATGCATCGCCACTGCCAATCCCATGACATTCCCTTCGCCGTGGTGTTGCACCCCAACCTGCAATTTCTCCACCGGCGTATCGAAGGCAACCACGCCCATCGCGACCTGGCGCAACACCTCGCCGCACACGGCATCCCGAAACTCGAACTCGTGGAGGCGTTGCGACCGCACCGCGGCGAGCCGCTGTATCTGCCGGACGGCAACCATCTAAAGCCCGCCGGACATCAGCTGCTCGCGGAGGAAATCCTCCGATGGCTCGCCGGGCCCGCGAGACCCTTCACGCTTCCCGCGGTTCCGGTTGCTCCATGAACATCCTCTTCATTCATCACGTCGCCGACCTGTACGGATCGAGCCGCTGCCTGCTGCGCCTGGCGGCGCGACTGGTTGCGGATGGCCACACGGTGGCTTCCACGCTGCAGGAGGACGGTCCCCTTCGGACCGCCCTGGAGCAGGCGGGGGTCAGCGTTTTCCTTTTACCGGAGTTGCCCGTGCTGCACCGCGCGCACCTCGCGCGTCCGTCCGGCTGGCTCCACCTGTTCCGCAACATGCTTCGCACCCGCAAAACGCTCCGCGGCGTGTTCGACGAATTCCGTCCGGATCTCGTGCACACGAACAGCGCCACGCTGCTGCCCGTCGCCGGCGCGCTCGCCCGGAAGGCGGGTATTCCGCACATCCAGCACGTCCGCGAATCGTTTATTGATTTCGGCTTCGCATGGAAACTCTATCGACTTCTGCTGAGTCGCCGGGCGACGCGCCTCATCTGCATTTCGGACTATGTGGCGGGCACGTTTTCTCCGCGGCAGCAGCGGACGAAAACGACCACGATTTATGACGGATTGCCCGCCGGCGATTTCGCCGCGGCAACGGATGCATCCGCGCGGCACTTTGTTCACCAGCACGAACCTGGCCACCCGCTGATCGTCCTCGTGGGGCGCATCAAACTAAAGCGAAAGGGTCAGGATGTCCTCGTCCGCGCCGCAGCCCTATTGCGCGAGAGCTGCCCGTCGGCGCGCTATGCGCTGGTCGGCAGTCCTTTTCCCGGTAACGAAGAACACCTGGCCGCATTGCGCGCCATGATTCGCGACCTCGGCCTCGAAAAGCATATCGCGCTGACGGGGCACCTGGACCAACCGCTCGATGCACTGGCGGCCTGCGACATCTCGATCATGGCCTCCTCCACGCCGGAACCGCTGGGCAACGTCACCCTCGAATCGATGGCGCTGGGCAAGGCCGTCGTGGGCACGGCGTGCGGCGCCACACCCGAATTGATACGGGACGGCGAGAACGGTTTCCTCGTCCCGCCGGACGACCCCGCGGCCATGGCCGCCGCCATTGGGCGCCTCGTCTCGGACCCCGGTCTCCGCGAGCGGCTGGGCACGCAGGCCCGGACCGATTTCCTCGCGCGCTTCGAGTTTGAACCGCATTACCGCGCCGTCCTTTCGGTTTATCAGCAGAGCTTGCCGGCGCTTGAACCGACCTCCTCGAAAACGCCATAGTCGGATGCCATGAGCGCCCCCATCCGGAAAAAATTCATCCTGCTGGTCGTGTCCGCGGCGGTGTCCCTCGCCGCGCTTGAGATGCTTATCCGGATATTTCTGCCGCACTACGACCCGCGTCGGCAGATCGAATTCGAGATGATGCCGGACTACCTCAACGCCGCCGTCGGACCCGCCGGCCAAACCATCCGGCAACGCACCCCCAAGGGCGACTACGACCTGTGGATTCCATTTAATGCGCACGGCTTCAGGGATACCAACGATCTCCGGATGGCGACCGCGGACGATTGGTTTGCCGTCGGCGATTCATTCACATTTGGTTGGGGTGTCCAGGCGGAGGAGCGCTTCAGCGACCGGCTCGCCGCGCTGAAGGGAGTCCGCTTTTTCAACATCGCGGCGCCGGGCGATCTCCTGCAATACGAGGGCTTCGTCCGTTACGCGCGGGATCGCGGCGCCCCGCTCGCGCGCACCCTCGTCGGCATCTGCATGAACAACGATCTCAAGAACTACGAGACGTCCGAGAAAATTCAACCGGCGGTCTACGGCGATCGGCAACGCTGGAAGGCCCGCTTGCGGGCCCGGCTGCAGAGCCGCAGCGCGCTCTATCTCGCCTGCAGCTACGAACTGCAGCGAATTCCCTCGTTGCGCCGGACGTTCGAACGCCTGGGCATTTCGCGCGATATCAACGAGCTGACCCTCCAAAACCTGTACGACGAGGAGGTGCTTGAAAGCTCCGCCAATCGCGCCGCCGGTTTGGCAAACGCCATCGGTCCCGAACAGACCTGGTTTGTCCTGATCCCCTCCCTCGCCCTCTGGCTCGGCGACAACCAGGAAACCGAGCGGCGAATCCACGATGAGTTTGCGCGACGCCTCCACGCGCGCGGATTGCGCGTGCTGGATTTAAAACCGGCGTTCGATGCCAGCGGCCGGGCGCGTTCATACTATTTCGAGACCGATGCACACTGGAACGCCGACGGGCACGCACTCGCGGCGGAGCAACTCGCCGGCTGGCTCCCATGACGCCACCCCCCGACAACCGTTGTCCGGTCGGGCCGTATCGCTGCTCCGCCGACACGACGCCCGAGCTGGTTGCCCGGATTCATCACGTCCTCTCCGCGCCCCGCCGCGACGGCCTCCTGATCCTCTGCCTGAATGCGCACATATTCAACGCAGGCTGGTGCGACGAACGACTTCGCACCCTTCTCAACGGCGCGGAGGTGCTGGCAGCCGACGGGATGTCCATCGTCTGGGCCTCGCGTCTTTCCCCTCCGGCAATACCCGAGCGCTGCAACATGACCGAGGCGTTTCGCGCCTTTCTCGCGCACCCTGGCACGCCGGCGGCCAGCGTGACGCTCATCGGTTGCTCTGAAGAGGAAGCGCACCGGGCTGCGGATGCCATTCGGCGGCTGCAACCGCGTCTCCAGATTCGCCACGTGATATCCGGCTACGACCCGGTGGAGGCATATCCGCGCCGGCTGGCGGCGGAGACTCCGACCGACCTCGTGCTGCTCGGCATGGGTACGCCAAAATCCGAGGAAGTAGGCGCGGCGCTTCGCGCCTGCTGGCCCTCCAGCGTGGTTTGGCATGTTGGCGGCGGCACCTTGCTCTTCCTCGCGGGCGTCCAGCGGGAAGCACCGGGTTGGATGCGACGTTTCGGCCTCCAATGGCTGCACCGCCTGCTCCACGAACCGGGCCGCATGTGGCGGCGATACCTGATCGGCAACCTGTTGTTCGTGATCCGAATCGCTTTCCGCCTGCGCCCTGAACGTGGACCGCGCGCCTGATTTGTGCTAGAGTCGTACGTTTATGGAGCACGTATGAGCACATGCCTGGTCACCGGCGCCGCCGGATTCATTGGAGCACACGTGGCGCGCGCGTTGCTGGCGCGCGGTCACCGCGTGGTGGCCGTCGACGATCTGTCGGGCGGCTTCCGTGAAAACGTGCCCGCGGGCGCCCACTTCGTCGAGGCCAGCATTCTCGACCACGCGCGGATCGACCAGCTCTTTCGCGACGAGCGATTCGATTATGTGTTCCACCTGGCCGCCTACGCCGCGGAGGGCCTCAGTCATTTCATCAAGCGCTTCAACTACACGAACAACCTGATCGGCAGCGTCAACCTCATCAACGCCTCCATCAATACCGGCTCGGTGAAATGCTTCGTGTTCACATCGTCCATCGCCGTTTATGGGCGCAACCAGGTGCCGATGACCGAGGATACGACGCCCCAGCCCGAAGATCCCTACGGCATCGCGAAGTTCGCCGTTGAGCTGGACCTCAAGGAGGCCCATGAGTTGTTCGGCCTGCCCTACATCATTTTCCGCCCGCACAATGTCTATGGCGAGTTGCAGAACATCGGCGACCCCTACCGGAACGTCATCGGCATCTTCATGAACCTGATCCTCCAGGACAAACCGATGACGGTGTTCGGGGACGGTTCGCAGACACGCGCGTTCAGCTACATCGACGATGTCGCCCCCGTGATCGCGGCGTCGATCGAACAGCCGGCGGCCTGCAACCAGGTCTACAACGTGGGCGCGGACACGCCCTATTCCGTGAACACGCTGGCCCAGTCGGTGGCGAAAGCGATGGGTGTGGAGCCCCGGATTGAACACCTCGCGGCCCGGAACGAGGTGGTTCACGCCTTTTCCTCCCACGAAAAAGTGCAGCGCCAATTCGGCGATCTGATCCGGAACATCCCGCTCGACGAGGGACTCGCCCGCATGGCGGCGTGGGTCCGGGCCACCGGCGCGCGGAAGGGCAAACCGTTTGAAGGCATCGAAGTGCCGCGCAATCTGCCCCCCTCCTGGGCAAAACTGGTGCGATGACGCGCACGCGACCCACGCTTCCGCCTGCCGACGCTTCATGATGCATGCGACCACGAATTCGCGATGGTTCCAGGCGGGCGCAGCCGCGTTCGCCCTCGCCGCTTGGTGGGCCCTGTTTCGCTTCGGCGGCGTCACCGACGTGGGCTACATCGCGACGAAGGCGGATCCCTCGATTTTCAACTGGCTGCATGCCCGCTGGTCGAACGATTTTAAGCTCACGGGTTACGCCTTGAGTTTTCTCGTGCCGCTCGTCGCGCTGACCCTGGCCTGGCGACGGCGCGCGGCGCTCACACAGGGACCGCACAAGGTTTCGGGCGCCGGCTTCGCGGTGATCCTCCTGGCGCTTGGACTTCATGTATTGGGCGGCATCGCCCAGCAAACGCGCTTGTCCCTGCTCGCGATGATTCTTCTGCTCTGGGGCATCGCGTGGTGCGCCTGGGGTGGCCGCACCGCCCGCCTGCTCGCCTATCCCACCGCCACGCTCGTGCTGGCCATACCGCTTAACTTTTTCGACAACCTGCTCAATCCGCTCCGCGTCTTCGCCGCGAAAACCGTCGCGCTGCTGGCTTCCGGACTGGGCCTGGCCGTAAACGCGGCCGGCTCGCTCCTCATGGAGGCGGAGACGCGCGCGTGGACGATTGATCTCGCGGACACCACGAGCGGCATCTTTGCGCTGTTCACCCTGCTGACGTGGAGTGTGCTGCTCGCCGACTTCCGCTTCACGTCGACCGGTCGCAAAATGCTGCTGATCGCGGCGACGCCCGTCCTCTTCTGGATCGCGAACACGCTGCGCGGCCTCACCGTATGCATTCTCGCGGAGGCCATCTCCCCGGACCTCGCGCAGTCATGGAACAAAACCCATCCCGCGCTGATCATGTGCCTGTGGTTCGCGCTGGCGCAATTCATCCTGATCCGCCTCCTGTCCGTGCAGGGAGCCCAATTGCGCGCCCGATTCCACGCGCTGGCCCAACCCGGGAATTCCCGCTCGCCGGGCCGGCGAAATGATGTGGAGTATCTGCCATGAAGCCGGCCGTCGCCCTCTTCATCGCCGGCCTCCTCATGCTGGCCACGCTGGCGGCCATGCCGAAGCTGACCCGGGTGGATTTCGTCGACCGGCCATCCATCCACACGCGACTGCCCGCCCAAGCCGGGGCATGGACGGGCCACCGTGTTTTTCACTGCCAACTACCCGCGCATGCGAATTTGATTCTTTTTGAGGATCAATTGGCCGGGGACGGTTCCTGCCCGGACTGCGGCGGCCCGGTCAGCTCCCTGTCTCCGGTCGAGCGGCAGTTGCTGCCCGCCGACACGCGGATCGACAAGATGTTCTACACGAAATCCCCAGGGCGTGAACACGGGCTGATGGTCGCGCTCGTCTTCAGCGGTCGCGACCGCTCCAGCATCCACCGCCCGGAGGTCTGCCTTGTGGGGGAAGGCTCGGAAATCGTACGAAGCGCGCGGCATACGGTGAATCGCGGCGGCGCACCGCTTCTCCCGGTTGCCCTGCTGGACGTGCAACGCACGGCCCGGATTGACGCGAATCGCATCGTGTCCATCCAGACCTTCTTCGCCTACTGGTTCATGGGCAGCGGCCACGTCACCGCCTCGCACACCACGCGCATGTTCTGGATGGGCTTGGAGCGCATTCGGGGCAAGGCCTACCCGTGGGCCTATATCTCCGTCGCCGGAACCTACGGACCGGATCGGGCGGCGACGGTGCGCGAACTCGACGAGTTGGTCGCGATTTTGTACGATCTGCTTCCCCTTCCAACCTTTGAACAGCCGTGAATTCCGAACAGCAGCCTTATCCATACGTGCGCCGCGCACTCGGCAATGCGCTCGCCCTCGGCATCGCGGAAGCAGGAACCCTGCTGTTCTCCCTGCTGCTCGGCGGGTTTATCCGCTTCGCGTGGAAGGGCGAACCCATGCTCGCGAGTTGGATGGCGTACCTGCTTGGCGCCTGGGTGATCGGCGCCTATGTCACCAAATTGCTGCCCGGCTGGGGCCTGGGCCCGGTGGAGGAATTGCGCCGCACGTTTTTCCTGCTGGTCGCCGTCTTCGCGGGCACCACCGCGATGCTCTTCTGGGGCAAGGCGGCCGAAGTCACCAGCCGCTTCACGCTCACCGTCGGCTTCCTCCTGAGCTGCGTGCTCGTGCCCATCGTCCGGCTTGAAATCAAACGGCTGCTTTTGCGTTTCGATAGCTGGGGTATTCCGGCAGTCCTGTACGGCCGGGCGGAATCCGTCTCGCTGGTGGCGCGCGCGCTGCGGGAGGAACGCGGATTGGGCTACAACCCGGCCGGCATCTTCCTCGAAGGAGGCCGCGCCCCGGATACGGTCGCCGGGTTGCCGGTTTGGGGCACGGGTGATCAGACCACGACGGTCGCGCCGATCGCCCTGCTCGCCACATCCGGCCTCACGCCGCAGCGGGTCAGCGAGCTGCTTGACGGGACCCTCGCCAGCTACCGCCGGATCGTCGTCATCCCGGACATCACCGAGTCGCCCACACTCTGGGTCAAACCGCGCGACCTGATGGGCCTGCTCGGCATCGAAATTCCCGGCAACCTGCTCGATCCGCTCGCGCGCCTCGTAAAGCGCTCGCTTGATCTCGCCATCGTGATCGGACTCGCTCCGCTTTGGGTCCCGCTCGGCGGCGTACTGAGTTTGCTCGTCTGGCTTGAGGACCGGGGTCCCGCGATTTTTCGGCAGGAACGCGTCGGCCACCGAGGCCGCATTTTTTCCACGCTGAAATTCAGGACCATGCATCGCAACGCGGAAGCCCAGTTGCAGAAACGCCTTCAAGAGAACGAATCGCTGCGCGCGGAGTGGGCGGCCAATTTCAAGCTGCGCGAGGATCCGCGCATCACGCGCATCGGCCGGTTCCTGCGCTACACCTCGCTCGATGAGCTGCCCCAGTTTATCAACGTGCTGCGCGGCGAGATGTCGCTCGTCGGGCCGCGCCCGCTCCCGCCCTACCACAACAACGACCTGCCCGAGCGGGTGCGTCAGCTCCGCGACCGCGTACGTCCCGGCATCACCGGCCTCTGGCAGGTCTCCGGCCGCAGCGAAGCCGGACATGCCGCGATGCCGCGTTGGGACACCTACTACGTGCGCAATTGGTCCATCTGGCTCGACCTCGTCATCCTCGTCCGCACCATCCGCGCCGTCGCCACCCGGCAGGGAGCGTATTGAGAAATGACGAATGGAGGAAATGCCGAATGACGAAAATCAATTTTATTGGTCATTGGTCATTCGTCATTCGTCGTTTCCTTTTTTCGTTTTTCCTCTCCACGACCGCGGCGCTGGCGCAGGGGCCTCATGAAATCGTCCTGCTGATCAACCAGAACTCGCCCGCTTCACTGGAGGTCGCCCACCACTATGCGCAGTTGCGCCGCGTTCCGGCGTCCAACCTCATATATCTGGATGTGCCGGAGCAGGCGCTCGGGACCCGTGCCGAACTCTCGCAGGAACAGTTTAAGCGCCACATTTACGAGCCGGTGATCCGCGCCATCGAGACGCGCCGCCTGCAGGATCACATTCTCGCCTGGATCTACTCGGTCGATTTCCCGGTTCGCATTACCACCCCCTCACCCGTTTCGCTCACCGGCATCACCTTCACCCGCGGCGAATTCCCCGGATCGGAACAGGTGGACAAGGGGCTCTACGCCTCCCCCTTCTTTCGCGGGCCGGACAAACCGGGCGAGGCCGGATTGCCTCCGGGCTCCCTGCAGGAATACGCCGTTCTGCTGCGGGACAAGATGCCGATCCCGGCGATGCTGCTCGGCCACGCCGGTTCACGCGGCCTGAGCGCCGACGCCATCGTCGACAGCCTGCGCAGGGCGGCGGCGGCGGACGGAACCCGCCCGCGCGACGGAATCTATTTCCACGTCAGCGACGACGCACGCTCCACCTGCCGCCGCTGGCAATTCGACGGCGCGGTCGCCGAACTCAACCAGATCGGAATTCCCGCCCAAACCTCATCCAACCGACCCGTCGAAGGCGCCGCGCTGTCCGGTCTCATGCTCGGCACCGCGTTCACCGCGGATTCGTGGGGACGGTTCCAGCCGGGCTCCATCGTCGACAATCTCACCAGCTTCGGCGCCCTCTTCCACACCCATGAACAGACGCGGCTCACCCATTGGATCGCCGCCGGCGCCTCCGCCAGCGCGGGCACCGTCGTCGAACCGCTGTCCATCTGGACGAAGTTCCCGCACGCCCGCCTCTTCGCGCACTACGCGCGCGGCTGCACGGCGCTGGAAAGCTATATGCAAGCCGTGCGCTCCCCGCTCCAACTCCTGCTCGTCGGCGATCCGCTCGTCAAGCCATGGAGCGCGCCGATTCCACTCACATTGATCAGTATGGAAGACGCGAAGAAACCGCTGCGCGGCGACGCGTCCTTCCTCGTGTCCTCGCTCGCCCCGATTCCCGGCAGCACCTACCTGTTCATGCTGAACGGGCGCAGCCTGCCCGCGGGCGGGAAGAACCCGGGACTCAAGCTCGACACGACCGGCATGCCCGACGGCCACCACGAGCTGAGCGTGGTCGCCTATTCCCCCGGCCCGATTCGCCGCCAGGGCCACGGCCGTATCGGCTTCACCGTAAACAACGCGGGCCGCTTCACCACACTCGCGCGGACCGACGGCGCCACGAACACACTCGACTATTACCGACCCTTCACGGTGCAGGTCGCAGCCGACGGCGCGGCCACCAGTGTGGTCATCACCGCGCACGAACGCGTGCTGTGGCAGGGTCCAGCCTCCACGCAGGCGCAGACCGTGTCGCTTTCTCCCGCCGACATCGGTCCCGGCCCGGTCTCCTTGCAGGCCTCGGCTCGCTACGCCGATGGCATGGCCGTACACAGCGTACCGCTTTCGATCCAAATCCAACGCCTGAATCAGCCACCTGGACCGCCCGCCATCGCGACAACCGCCACGGCGGATGGGAATACGCGCCTGTTGGCCAATTCAACAGATCCCGACGGCGATGTCGTACGCATCACGTGGTTTCAAAACCGGCTCGCCAGTGAACCGCCCGCTCCCATCACGACCGCAAACGCGGAATGGCGAATCCCCGGCGCCACCGGCTCCGTCGCCATCCTGCTGCCCGAGTCGTATCCCGACCTTGTGCGGGAGGTTGTATTCGGCCTGCGCACCATTTCGCCACCCCACTCCACGGGCGATCAGGTGGCCGGCCTCGTCTTTGCTGCGAGCGATGAACAGAACTATGCCTGCTTCGGCTGGCACTGGCAGGAAGGCGGCTGGGTGCTTGGCCGCGTGGTCGACGGGAAACTGACGCGACTGGCCACACGCGGCATGCCGCTCAACCCGCGACGCCCCCACGATATCCGCCTCGTGCAGGAAGGCGAAAACGTCGTCGCTTATGTCGACGGCGAACGCGTGGCCGCGGCCGCGATGAAGCTCACCGGACGATTCGGAATCAGCGGCGGCATGGTTGCGTTTGACGTCACCCGCCTCGGCATCTCGCCCTCGCCCGGCTGGAACGCGGCGGATGCCACGAATGCCATCGCCGCCCCGCCCGCGAACCCGCGCACCCCGCTGCTGATCCGCGCCGCCGACCCCGCCGACGCCGCCGCCTGGACCGCGCTGCCGTAGATCACGGTTCGGCCCTTCGGATTTATGCACACTGGTGGACGCCGCACTCCGCGCGGCGTTTTCCGTGCGCGGAGCGCCCGGACCACCATGGAGGTTCTGCACGAAATCGAACCGGTGAATATCCCCTCAAACGAACGCGAATGTGGATCGAGGAGAGGGACGACGACGGAGCGCGGTCACCCTTTTCGCGTGATACGCGTATTTAGCGGACATTCACCCCCGTCGCAGGACGAACATGCGGAGCTCGGTCATGTCCTCCATCGCGAAACGCACGCCTTCGCGTCCGAGCCCGCTGTCCTTCACGCCGCCGTAGGGCATGTGGTCCACGCGCCACGACGGAACCTCGTTGATCAGCACGCCGCCGACATCGAGCACGTCCCAGGCGCGCCAAGCCTTCTGGATATCGCGTGTAAAAATGCCGGCCTGCAGCCCGTAACGGCTGTCGTTCACACGGGCCAGCGCGGTCTCATAATCCGGCACGGACTCGAGGACCGCCACAGGTCCGAAGACCTCCTCCGCGTAAAGTTTTTCATCCGGCGGCACGTTCTCCAGCAACGTCGCCTCCATCACGTTGCCGCTTCGCCCGCCGCCGCAGAGCAGACGCGCGCCGCGCGCGACGGCCGATCCGATCCACTGCTCGATCCGATCCGCCTCCTTCGCCGAAATGATCGGACCGATAAAGGTATCCTCCGCGCGCGGGTCGCCGCATTTGAGCGTCCGCGTCTCCGCGACAAGCCGCTCGCGAAATGCCGCATACACCGACTCATGCACAATGATGCGCTGAACGCTGATGCAGCTCTGGCCCGATTGGTAGAACGCGCCGGTGAGGATGCGCTTCACCGCGTCCGCGAGGTCGGCGTCCGCATCAACCACAACCGCGGCGTTGCCACCGAGTTCCAGCACCACCTTCTTTTTGCCGGCCTTCGCCTTGAGCGCCCAGCCGACATCCGGCGAGCCGGTGAAGCTGAGCAACTGGATGCGCGGATCGGTCGTGAACAAATCCGCCCCGTCACGCGGACAGGGCAGGATGGAGAACGAACCCTCCGGCAAATCGGTCTCGGCGAGAAGCTCACCGAGCATCAGCGCGCCGAGCGGCGTGAGGCTGGCGGGCTTCAGGACAAAGGGACACCCGACGGCAAGTGCGGGCCCGATTTTATGCGCCACGAGATTGAGCGGAAAATTGAAGGGCGAGATGAAGGAACAGACGCCGATCGGCACGCGCTTCCACATCCCCGCATAGCCCGTCGTGCGCGGCGAGATGTCGAGCGGCATGACCTCGCCGTACTGCCGCGTGGCCTCCTCCGCGGAGAGGCGCAGCGTGTCGATGAGTCGCGTCACCTCACCCCGGCTGTCCTTGATCGGCTTGCCCGCCTCCGCGCAAAGCAGCGCGGCGAGTTCCTCCCGGCGCTCGCTCACGCGGCGCACCAGATGTTCCAGCACCGCCTGCCGCTTGTGCGCGGGCATATCGCGCATCGGTTGCACGGCTGCCCGCGCCTTCTCCAATGCCCGGTCGATCAGCGCGGCGTCGGCCTGCGCGACACGCGCCACCACATCCCCGGTGAATTTGTCGCGCACCTCCAAATCGAAATTCGGCGCGTGGGGACGATTCGCCAGAAACAGGGGATATCGATCCTTCATGTCATCTCCTCAACAAGGAGTGTACACGAAAAGCGGGCGCGCGAATATCCGCACAGTGGAGGGCGGCAGGCCCTTGCCGCCTGTTCAACCGCGCAGCGAGGCGGCCACCGTCGCGGCGAGTTCGTCGATCGTATTGGCGACCGGGACGCCCGCGTGCGAGAAGGCTTTGAGTTTCGAAGCCGCCGTGCCCGCGCCGCCGGAGACGATCGCGCCGGCGTGGCCCATTCGTTTCCCCTCGGGCGCGGTGTGGCCGACGATGAAGGCGAAGACGGGCTTCTTGATGTGCTGCTGGATGAACGCCGCGGTGCGCTCCTCCTCGTCGCCGCCAATTTCGCCGACGACGACGATGGCGTCCGTGTCCGGGTCCGCCTCGAACAGCGGCAGCAGGTCCATCGGGCCGGACCCGACGATCGGGTCGCCGCCGATGCCGATGCAGGTGGACTGGCCGATGCCGAGATTCGTCAGCGCGTAGACAATCTCATACGTCAACGTGCCGCTGCGCGAGATGACGCCGACGCGGCCGGGCTTGTGGATGTGGCCGGGCATGATGCCGATCTTGCACTGGCCGGGCGTGATGACGCCGGGGCAGTTCGGGCCAATGAGGCGGAGGCCGCGCGCACGCACCTCGTGATAGATGTCCATCATGTCGAGCGTCGGCACGCCCTCGGTGATCGTGATGATCAGCGGAACCGCGGCGTCCATCGCCTCGTGCACGGCGGCGGCGGCAAATTTCGCGGGCACATAAATGACCGTCGCGTTGGCCTGCGTCGCGGCGACGGCGTCCTTCATCGTGTTGAACACGGGCACGCCGTGGACCTGCTCGCCGCCCTTGCCGGGCGTGACGCCGCCGACCACGTTCGTGCCGTAGTCGAGCATGCCCTTCGCATGGAACGAGCCGTCGCGGCCGGTGATGCCCTGGACAAGTACGCGGGTGTCTTTGTTGATCAAAATGCTCATGCTTCTTCCACCTGCGGTCCGCCCGCTGCTTCAATCACTTTTTTCACGGCCTCGGCGAAGGTCGCCGCGGGGATCAGGGAACTGCCCTTCAGGAGCGCCAGCCCCTCCTCGGCATTTGTCCCGGTGAGCCGCACCACCACGGGCACGTCAATTGACATCCGCTTGAAGGCTTCGAGGATGCCGCGCGCGATGTCGTCGCAGCGCGTAATGCCGCCGAAGATGTTGATCAGCACCGCTTTGATGCCGGGCCGGCTGAGAATGATGCGGAACGCGTGCACGACCTTGTCCGGGTTGGAACTGCCGCCCACGTCGAGGAAGTTCGCGGGTTGGCCGCCGAACAACTTGATCATGTCCATCGTCGCCATGGCCAGGCCCGCGCCGTTCACCATGCAACCGATGTCGCCTTCGAGTTCGACGTAGCTGAGGCCCTTCGACTTGGCGTCGATTTCGTTCGCGTTTTCCTCGGCGAGGTCGCGCAGCGCCTCGACATCCGGGTGGCGGAAAAGCGCGTTGTCATCAAAATTGACCTTGCCGTCGACGGCGATGACCTCGCCGGCGGGCGTGAGCACGAGCGGATTGATTTCGACGAGCGAGCAATCCAGCTCAACGAAGAGGCGGAAAAGATTCCGCATAATGGCGAGCACTGCTTCGGCGTGTTCGGGACCAAAAAGCTGGGGAGCAACGCGCGCCGCCTCCGCCTCGGGAAATTCGCGGGTCAGGGTGTTGAACCGGTGAATTTTTTCGGGCGCCGTCTTCGCCAATTCTTCAATCTCCATGCCGCCCTCGGCGCTGGCCATGAAGAGGATGCCGCGGGCGCTGCGGTCGAGAATAATGGCGAGGTAAACTTCGCGCGCGATGTCCACCGCGTCGGCGACGAGCACCTTGCTGACGCGCCCGCCCTTGATGTCCATGCCGATGATGGCCGTGGCCTTCTGTTCGGCTTCCTCGGGGGAACGCGCCAGTTTCACGCCGCCGGCCTTGCCGCGACCGCCGGTGTGCACCTGGGCCTTTACGACCACCGTGCGGCCGAACTCGCGCGCGATGGCGACGGCCTCCGCGGGCGTGGTCGCTACGCGACCGGCCTGCGTGGGGATGGCGTATTGGCGGAAAAGATCCTTGGCTTGGTACTCGTGTATTTTCATGAGCAGGCCGAAGACTAGGCAGCGCATCCCGTCGGCGCAAGTGCAAATGACCCGACGCTCGCCGGGACTATCCCCGGTTTTCGGTTTGAATATGGCGTAAGTCGTTCACAGATCGAGAAGGACGGGATACGACAAGTGAAACGACCCCA
>DAOLDD010000019.1:0-39338 GCA_035327585.1 Kiritimatiellia bacterium
GGCGAAAACGCGTGCGTTTTCGCATCCGCGACGCGGATGCGCCGGATCGCGCAGGATTGACCTCGTGTCCCGGTAGCCGGGGAACTTTTGCTCCTGCGGGACAAGCCCGCAGGGGGGGAAGCGAGGAAAGTCCCCCTGCGCCGCCGATATTGCCAGACGCGCGGCGAAAAGGCAGCCTGTCCCCGTGAACACGCTCTACATCTTCAGCCTGCTCGGCGTCGCCGTCTTCGCGATCAGCGGCGTGCTGGCGGCCGGGCGGAAGGGGTTCGACTTTTTCGGCGTCGTCGTCATCGCGCTCGTCACCGCCATCGGCGGCGGCACGCTGCGCGACGTGTTGCTCGACCGGCGTCCGGTCTTTTGGATTGGCGACATCAACTACCTGTACGCCTCCGTGGGCGCCGCACTGCTCGCGCTGGTGTGGGTGCATCACCGAAGGCCGCCGCTGAAATTACTGCTCTATGCCGACGCCCTCGGGTTGGCGCTCTTTACGATCAGCGGGACGCGCATCGCGTACGAACTCGGCGTGGGGCCGGTCATCGCGGTGCTGATGGGCTGCATCACCGGCGTCGCCGGCGGAGTCCTGCGCGACATTCTGAGCGCGGAGATTCCGCTGCTGCTGCGCGACCGCGAAGTGTACGCGACCGCGTCGATCGTCGGCGCCGTCGTCTACCTGGTGGTCCACACCGTGGTGGGTCTCGCTCAAATGCCCGCGGCGGTCTGCGGCATCGTGGTCGTCGCCGCGATTCGATTCATCGCAATCGGCTGGAAGCTGCGCGTCCCGGCGTTCAACCCGCCGGAGCATTAGCGAATTTCAAATCCCGGTCACCGGGATTTTAAATTCGCTCATTCGTGCACCAACTCCGCGAGCTGGAAGCCGGCCTCGGCGATCATCGCCATGTCCTGCTCGTAGCCCTGGCCGCCGGTGGTCAGATAGCCCTCGCTGAAGATGGAGTTCGCCGGATAGAGCGCGAGGGGCTGCATGTGTTTGAGAACCACTTCACGCCCGCCCGCTGCACGAATGTCGCGGGTCGGGTTCACGAACCGGTACATGCACAGGCACTTCAAGCATTCGACCGGCGTCATCTTCGGTACATCGCCCAGCGGCGTACCGGGACGCGGATCAAGGAAATTCACCGGGATCGATTCGACTTCCAGTTCGCGCAGCGTGAAGGCGAGGTCGACGCGGTCTTCCTCCGTCTCGCCCATGCCCATGATCCCGCCGCAGCAGGCTTCCATGCCCGCCGCCTTCGCGATTTTCACCGTGCGGATTCGGTCCTCGAAGGTATGCGTCTGGCAGACCTTCGGAAAATGCTCGCGCGACGTTTCGAGGTTGTGGTTGAACCGGTCCACGCCCGCCGCCGCCAGTTTTGCCGCATGCGCCTCGGTCAGCAGGCCGAGCGACGTGCAAATCTTGATGTTCATCTCGGACTTGATCCGGCGCACCGCCTCGCAGATCACATCGAGCTCCTTCTCCGACGGGCCGCGCGTCGCGGTAACCATGCAATATTTTACCGCGCCCATCTCGTGTGCCTTGCGCGCGCCTTCCATGAGCTGCTCGACCGTCTGCATGTTGTAGCGATCCACGCCGCTGTACGCGCCGATGGCCTGACTGCAAAACGCGCAATTTTCGCGGCAAAGCCCGCTCTTCGCGTTGCGAAGCACGTGCAGGCGCACGTCGCGCCCGTGGAAGCGCCTGCGCACCCGGAACGCCGCGTGCAAAAGCGCCAGCAGCTCGTCCTCATCCGCCCGCAACACCGCCAGCGCATCCTCCCGTGAAGGAGCGTTGCCCGCCAGCGCCTGGTCCGCCAAATCATCCCAACGTGCCATGATGTCTCCTGAATTGCGGTGTCTTCATACACCAATTAGCATGCAGCGGAACAGGAAAAGAGTCCAGAACCGGTGCAAGGACTGCAACCACGAATGAACACGAATATAAACGAATGCAGAGAAGAGGCTTCTGATCCCCATTCGTGCCCATTGGTGTCCATTCGTGGTTAATCTTCTCCGATGAACGGTTGGATCGAACAGGAACTGGCGGAGATCGCGGCGCGCGGCGAGACGCGACGGCTCGACGCATGGCCTGCGCCGGGCCCGTATCTCGAACGGGACGGGCGGCGCTACCTCAATCTCGCGGGCAACGACTATCTCGGCCTCACCGCGCACCCGGCCGTACGCGACGCCGCGGCGCGCGCGGCGCACGACATCGGCCCCGGCGCGACCGCCTCCCGCCTGCTCGCCGGGACCTGCGCGCTGCACCACGAACTGGAGGCGCGCCTCGCCGCCTGGAAAGGTCACCCCGCAGCCCTGCTCTTCAGCAGCGGCTACCTCGCCGCGCTCGGCGTCATCCCGCTGCTCGCGGGACGCGGCGACCTCATCGTCGCGGACCGCCTCGCGCACGCCTGCCTGCTCGACGCCGCGCGACTCAGCGGCGCCACGCTCGTCCGCTTCAAGCACAACGACCTCGCGGACGCCGCGCGCTGTCTGTCCCGTCGCGGCGACCACCGCCGCTGCGTCATCGTCACCGAATCCCTCTTCAGCATGGACGGCGACGAAGCCCATTGGCGCGAATTGCTCGACCTCGCCCGCGCGAATGACGCCTGGCTGCTGGTCGACGAAGCCCACGCGCTCGGCGTCGCGGGCCCGCGCGCAGCGGGCCTTACCGCCGACGCCCCGGAAGCCGCTGAAAACCTGGTCAGCTTGGGCACCCTTGGTAAGTCACTCGCCGCGGCGGGCGGTTTCGTCACCGGCCCGGCGAAACTGATCGAGCTGCTCATCAACCGCGCCCGCACCTTCATCTTCGACACCGCCCTCCCCCCGCCCACCGTCGCCGCGGCGCTCGCCGCGTTGCGCGAGATCGAATCCCATCCCGATTGGCCGACCACCCTACGGACCATAGCGATGCGCGTGCACGAACGATTGCGGAGTGCGACTCTCGACACGCTCGCTTCGCAATCCCACATCGTGCCTGTGCTGGTCGGCTCGAATGAACGCGTGGTCGCCCTGGCGGCTCTCCTTAAGGAGGAAGGCGTGCTCGCGGCGGCCATTCGCCCACCCACCGTGCCGCCGGGCACCGCGCGCCTGCGCCTGTCCATCAGCCTCGCGCATGCGGAGGACGATCTGGATCGCGCGGTCGACGCCATCATTCACGCGACGCGGTCCCACGCATGAAGGCGTATCTCTTCACCGGGTGGGCGTTTCCCGATGCCGCGCTGCGGCCGCTCACCAACGCGCTCGGATTTTCCATCGCATCCACACACGAAGAGGCCGACATCTGGATCGGCTGGTCGCTCGGCGGTTTGCATGCACTGGCACAAACCGATGCCAAGACGCCTCTCGTCCTGATTAGTTCGACGGCACGGTTTTGCGGGAATGGCGCCAACTGGCCGGGACTCCCCCCGGCGAATCTGCGCGCGCTGCAACGCCAAGTTTCCCGGACGCCGGAGGAGGCGATGCGCGGGTTTCATCGCCTGTGCGCGTCTGATGCGGCGTCCGACGACGAGATTGAATCGCGAGTGCAGGAAAGTTTGCGCCTTGAGCTGTCGACCGGGCTCCGCGACCTGGCCGCGCTTGATCTGCGCGCGCAACTCCCCTCGATTCATACGCCCGTCCTGCTCGTGCACGGCGCGCGCGACCGCGTGATTCCGGTGGAAGCCGCCCGCGCAACAGCCGCGCTGCTCCCCAACGCAACATTGCACGAACACCCCACCGCAGGGCATGATCTGCCGCTCACCGAAGTCGATTGGATCGCAAAACGAATCGCCGATTTTTTGGACAGCCCATCATAGTAAATAAGTGGAACTGACCCCTTTCCGAATGGACAAGCATCTCAAACACCAGCAAACGCGGTTTTCGGCGGCGGCGGCGAGATACGATCAGCTCGCGCGCGTGCAGCAGGCCGTGGCGGACCGCCTGTTCCAGGGCCTCGCGTTCCTCGGCAACCCGCGCCGCGTGCTCGACATCGGCTGCGGGACCGGCGCGCTGACGCGCAAACTCGCGGCGACCTGGCCGCGGGCCGAGGTGGAAGGCATCGACTCCGCGCCGGGCATGATCGACGAGGCGCAACGGCTGCATCGCACAGAGGATCGCCCGCGCTTCACCTGCGCCGATGCCCGCACGTTCGCGCCCGGCCACCGCTACGACCTGCTCGTCAGCACGAGCACGCTCCACTGGATCCAGCCGCTGGACCGCACCTTCGCGCACCTCGCCACGCTGCTGGAACCGGGCGGCAATTTCGCGTTCGCGCTGATGTTGGAGCATACGCTCGGCGAACTGCACGCATTGCGCCGCGAGATCGCGCCGGGGAAGCCGCCCGCCGCACGCATGCCGTCCGAATCCGCCGTCCGCGCCGCGCTGGCCGGCGCCGGGCTCCGCGTTGCGATGGATGAGGTGGAGGAGCGGGTGACACACGCGGAGTCCGCACTCGCTGTACTGCACGACCTGCGCGCGCTCGGTGTGACCGGCGGCTCGCTCTCGCGCGGCGCGACGCCCCTCACACGCGGAGAACTCACGCACCTCATCGTGGCCTACGACGCGCGGCACCGCGAAGCTGACGGCGTTCGCGCGACGTATCACGTCGGCTATTTCTGGGGCTCGCGCGGTGCTTGAGCACGGCGTCATCGTCGTCGGCACCGACACCGGCGTCGGGAAAACGCACGTCGCCGCGGCGATGCTGCTTGCCTTGCGGGCACGCGGCGTCGACGCGCTGCCGATGAAACCGGTGCAGACGGGCGCGGAGCACGGGCGCGCCCCCGACCTCGACTTTTCGCTCGCCCGCGCGGGGATCGGATTCGACACGGCGCTGTATGACCTCCTCGCGCCGTATCGCCTCGCCCTGCCCGCGTCGCCGCACCTCGCCGCGCGTACCGCCGGCACGGCCATCGAACCCGCGCGCATCCTCGACGCGTTCCGCCTGCTGCGAGCGCGCGGCCATGCGCTCGTGGTGGAGGCTGCGGGCGGCGTATTGGTGCCACTGACCGACGCGCTGATGCAGGTCGACCTGCTGCTGGAATTCAATCTGCCGTTTGTCGTCGTCGCACGACCCGGCCTCGGCACCCTGAACCACACCCTGCTCACGCTCGAGGCGCTGCGGAAACGCGAAGCGCGCATCGCCGCGATCGTGCTCAATGGTTCGAATCCGGTTGGGGACGCCATTGAGGAGGACAATGCGCGCACACTCGCGCGCCTGAATCCCGGCCTCCCCGTCCACCGTTTCCCCCGCCTGCCCGACGCACCACCCGACGCCCTCCGCGCCGCCGGCGAATCCCTGCTCGCCGCGATGGCCAGGTGACCCGTATTGTTTAGCCGAAGGGCGAGCCCCCCCCTGCGGCCTTGCGCCGCAGGAGGCAAAGGTATCCGGCCAAGCCATGATCGCTAACTTATCCCGCCGGCCTTCCCGACGGGAAGACAGCCCGCTGCGCTGGCTGGGCTCGCCTCCGGCGAGCACCGGCGGCGGGTGGAGTTTGTGCGCGTTCTTAGCGACAGAGAACTTTCGTTCTTGCGGCGCAAGGCCGCAGGGGACGCGGATGCCACGTATTCTTCCGTTTGCTCTTTCCTCATCTCGCGAGATAGAGTCGGAACCCTTGAGAGCAGCCTGTTCGATTAAAGGAACAAACTGAACGCAATCGACGACATCCAACGGTGGGACCGGGCGCATGTGTGGCATCCGTATACGCGGGCGTCGACGCTGGCGGAGGGGGCGGTACCGATTATTGTGCGCGGCGAGGGGATTTATCTCATCGATGACGCGGGGCGGCGCTATGTCGATGCGATTTCATCGTGGTGGTGCGCGGCGCTGGGGCACGGGCATCCGCGCCTGGTCGCGGCGATCCAGCGGCAGGCCGCGGAATTGCAGCACAGCATCCTCGCGAACCTGACGCATCCGCAGGCGGCGGAACTCGCCCGCCGACTCGCCCATTTGATGCCCTCGCCCGACCGCCACGTCCTGTTCGCCTCCGACGGCGCGAGCGCGGTGGAGCAGGCGCTGAAGATCTCAGTGCAATATTGGAGCAACGTGGGCCGGCCGCAAAAGCGGCGGTTCGCGTGCCTGCACGGGGCCTACCACGGGGACACGCTGGGCGCGATGGCGGTCGGGTATCTCGACGAATGGCATCGGCCGTTTAAACCGATGCTGGCGGAGGCGGTTCAATTGGCAATTGGCAATTGCCAATTGCCAATTCAGGAATTGGCGCGCCACCGGGACGAACTGGCGGCGGTGATTGTGGAGCCGCTGTGCCTGGGAGCGGCGGGGATGCGGATGTATCCGGCGGAACATCTGCGTGCGTTGGGCGACTGGTGCAAGGCGAACGAGGTGTTGCTGATTGTGGATGAAATTGCGATGGGGTTCGGGCGGACGGGGCGCTGGTTCGCGTTCGAGCACGCGGGGGTCGACCCGGACCTCGTCTGCGTCGGCAAGGCGCTGACGGGCGGCACGCTGCCGATGAGCGCGACGATTGCGAAGGATTTCCTCCACGCGACGTTCACCGACCAGCCGGTGGACCACACGTTGCAGCACGGGCATACGTTTTGCGGGAACCCGATCGCGGCGGCGGCGGCGAACGAGGCGCTACAGATTTATGGGGAAATCGACGCCCCCGCGCGCGCGGCGGAACTTGGCGCCCGTCTCGCGCGGCGCCTCGAACCGCTGCGCGGCCAGCCCGGCATCGCGGACGTCCGGAGTCTGGGTCTGATTGGCGTCGTTGAGTTGGAGCCGGAGGCGGCAACGGCGTGCCGCCCTCCATCATCAGGCGACGCGCCATTTTCTGGAGGGCGCCGCGCCGTCGGCGTCGATCCTGCGTCACCCTCGCGCCCCCACCGCATCCGCCTACGCCTGCAAAACGACGGCATCCTGCTCCGCCCGCTCGGCAACGTGCTCTATTTGATGCCGCCGCTGGTGATTTCGGAGCAGGAACTCGATGCGCTTGCGGATGCATTTGTATCGGCGATCCGCGAGGAATGCTGCTGAGGGAAACCGCGAATTACGCGAATTCTCGCGAATTCAGAAATGCGCTCTCCCCATTCGCGAAAATTCGCGTCAATTCGCGGTGAAGAATCCGGCGGTAACCAACCGCGGAACGAAAATAACGAGGCCGGCGGCGGCGGCCGCAAGGGCGGCGAGAAGGACGGCGGCGGCGGCGAGGTCCTTGGCGCGGCCGACGGCGGGGTGCCGGTCGGGGTGCACGGCGTCGGCGAGTTCCTCCAAGGCGGAGTTAAGCGCTTCGGCGGTGAAGACGAAGCCGATGCAGAGGGCGATGGCGATCCATTCGCCGCGCGAAATCCCCAACCACCAGCCGAGCGCCACCGCGGCCACCGCGGCCGCCGCATGGAACCGCGCATTCCGCTGGCTGGCCAGCAGATGCAACACGCCCCGCCCCGCGTGTCCGAAAGCCGCCAGGAATCCCCGCCAGCCGTTTCGTCGGAATGAATTCATGCCCTGTTGGTTATACCCGCGCACGGCGCCCTTGAAATCTTAGCTGCGCTGTTGCCATACATCGGGGTTTCGCCTGACATGAAAGACCGCGAGGATCACAACTCGCTCGTTTTCCTCGACGAATAACACCTTGTATGGAAAGCGACGGGTCATGCCGTGGCGAACGGACCCGTATATTCGTGGATAACGTCGCGGCGCACGCAGAACGGATGCAAAAAGGGCATCCAAACAGAGAAGAAACTCGGCCCCCAGGCCAGGCTGGCGCTCATCATACCAGTCAAACGCATGGGTCATCTCCGCCTCGGCTTCGGGACGGACGATGAGCTGACGGATCAACTCCGGCCTCGTATCCGCTCCCTGACCGCAGCCCAAGGGGCGCCTTCTTCAGGGTTTTGGTGATACGCATCCAGTCGCCGGTCGAGTTCCACCTTTTGGGCATCCGTCAGCGAAACCGCCTCCGGCACCGCCGCGATGGTATCCCATATGTCCTCAACGAGTTGTATACGCTCGGGTACGCTCAAGCTTAACACATCCGCTGGCATCAGCGTTTTCATACTTCGCATGCTTTATCATTCTTCAATCGGGCCTTCAATCAAACTCCATCCAAACGTTTAATTGGTTCACTAGGACTTGCGTTTCCCGGGGTCTCCCCGTACGTTCGCGGACTTCAAGTGAGGGGTGATGCCTTTATGACGGATGTCGATTCGAGTCCGGAAAATACGGACCATTTGGAAACACGGGATTGGTTGGATTCGCTGGAGGACGTGTACCACAACAGCGGGCCCGGCCGGGTGGCGAACCTGTTGACGGACCTGCAGTTGCAGGCCCAGAAAATGGGGGTCAAACTGCCGGTCACGTCGGAAACGCCGTACACGAACACGATCCCGGTCAACCTGCAGCCAGCGTACCCCGGCGACCGCGAGCTGGAACGCCGGATCAAAAGCCTGGTCCGCTGGAACGCGATGGCGACGGTGGTCCGCGCGAACAAAGCGGACAGCAGCATCGGCGGCCATATTTCCACGTTCGCCTCCAGCGCGACGCTCTACGAGGTGGGGTTCAACCACTTCTTCCGCGGCCGCAGCGAGACGCAGGAACCGGATTACATCTACTTCCAAGGCCACGCGTCGCCCGGCATTTACGCGCGCGCGTTCCTCGAAGGCCGGCTCTCCCGCGAGCATCTGCAGAATTTCCGCCGCGAGCTGGCGAAAGGCGGCGGCCTGTCGTCTTACCCGCATCCGTGGCTGATGCCGGATTTCTGGGAGTTCCCGACGGTGTCGATGGGACTCGGCCCGCTGACGGCGATCTACCACGCGCGCTTCATCCGCTACCTCGAGGATCGCGGCCTGAAGAAGGAAACGGATCAAAAGGTCTGGGCGTTCCTCGGCGACGGGGAAACGGACGAGCCGGAATCGCTTGGCGCGATTTCGCTGGCGACCCGCGAGCAGCTCGACAACCTGATCTTCGTCATCAACTGCAACCTGCAGCGCCTCGACGGGCCGGTGCGCGGCAACGGGCAGATCATCCAGGAACTGGAGGCGAACTTCCGCGGCTGCGGCTGGAACGTGATCAAGGTCATCTGGGGCAGCGACTGGGATCCCCTGCTCGCGGCGGACAAGTCCGGCATGCTGGTCAAGCGCATGGGTGAAGTGGTCGACGGGGAATTCCAGAAGTACGCCACGGCGAGCGGCGACTACATTCGCCAGAACTTTTTCGGCGCGTATCCCGAGACGCTGAAACTCGTCGAGCACTTGAGCGACGAGGAAATCACCCGCCTGCGCCTCGGCGGCCACGATCCGGAGAAAATTTACGCCGCCTACCGCGCCGCGATGAACAACAAGGGCACGCCGACGGTGATCCTGTGCCGCACCATCAAGGGCTACGGCCTCGGCGAAGCGGGCGAAGGCAAAAACATAACGCACCAGCAGAAGAAGTTGAACGAGGAGGAGCTGCGTGTGTTCCGCCGCCGTTTCGACATCCCTATTTCCGAGGACGAAATTGCGGAGGCGCCGTTCTACCGCCCGGCGAAGGACAGCCTGGAGATGCAGTACCTGCTCGAGCGCCGGCGCGCGCTGGGCGGCTTCCTGCCGAAACGCATGTCGCGGTCCAAGCCGATTGTCGCGCCGGAAGACGACGTGTTCTCGGAATTCGCCAAGGGCACGGACGGCCGCGAGGCGTCCACCACGACGGCGTTCGTACGCCTGCTGTCGAAGCTGGTGAAGGACCCGCACGTGGGTAAACTCGTGGTGCCGATTGTACCCGACGAGGCGCGCACGTTCGGCATGGAGTCGCTGTTCCGCGCGATCGGCATTTACGCGCACGCGGGCCAGCTCTACGAGCCGGTAGATGCCGAGAGCCTGCTGTATTACAAGGAGGCGAAGGACGGCCAGATTCTGGAGGAAGGCATCAACGAGGCCGGCTCCATCAGCTCCTTCATCGCCGCGGGCACGGCCTACGCGAACCACGGCGTCAACACGATCCCCTTCTATATCTACTATTCGATGTTTGGCATGCAGCGCGTCGGCGACCTCGTATGGCTCGCGGGCGACATGCGCTGCCGCGGCTTCCTGCTCGGCGGCACCGCGGGGCGCACGACGCTGAACGGCGAAGGCCTGCAGCACCAGGACGGGCACAGCCACCTGCTGGCCTACCCGGTGCCAAACCTGATGTGCTACGACCCGGCCTATGCCTACGAGATGGCTGTCATCATCAAGGACGGTATCCGCCGAATGTATGTCGAGGGGGAGAGCATTTTCTACTACCTCACGCTGTGCAACGAGAACTACGCGATGCCACCGATGCCGAAGGGCGCGGAGGAAGGCATCCTGAAGGGCATGTACCTCTTCAAGAAGTCGGACCTGAAAGGCGCGAAGCTGAAGGCGCAGTTGCTCGGCAGCGGCACGATCCTCAACGAAGTCGTGAAGGCGCAGCAGATGCTCGCTGAAAAATACCAGATCGCCGCCGACGTCTGGTCGGTCACCAGTTACAAGGAGCTACGGCGCGATGCGATGGAGGCGGACCGTTTCAACCTGTTGAATCCGGGCGAGCCGCCAAAGACGCCGTACGTGTCCGCGTGCCTGAACAACACGGAGGGCGTGATCGTCGCGTCGTCCGACTACGTCAAGATGCTGCCCGACGCGCTACAGCGCTGGGTCAACCGCCCGATGTACAACCTGGGCACGGAAGGCTTCGGACGCAGCGAGACGCGGCAGAAACTGCGCGACTTCTTTGAAGTGGATGCCCGCTACGTGACGCTGGCTGCACTGACGCAACTGGTGCGCGTGGGCGAACTGAAAGCCGACGTCCTGCCCAAAGCCGTGCAGGATCTGGAAATTGATCCCGCGAAGCCCAACCCGCTTACCGATTGAACCTGGAGACGACTATGGCTGCCATCGAATTCAAACTGCCCGCGCTGGGCGAAAATATAGACACCGGCGACGTCGTGCGCGTGCTGGTGAGCGTCGGCGACACGGTGACCAAGGACCAGCCCCTGCTGGAAATGGAAACCGGCAAGGCCACGGTTGAAATCCCCTCCTCATCCGCGGGCGTGATCAAGCAGATTCACGTCAAAGAAGGCGCGAAGGCACGTGTCGGACAGGTCATCTTCACGATCGATGGCGATGCAACGGCCGCCCCAGCAAAAAAGGAAGCGCCAGCCCCGGCGAAGCCAACGCCTGCGCCGGCGAAGGCGCCGAAAGCGGAATCGGAAGCCGCGGCGGCCGCTGACGAGGTGAAAAAAGATGAACCTGCACCGGCAACCGCTCCCGTGCGTCCGTCCCGGGCCGCCGTACCGCCCCTGTCACCGGTACCCGTTGCGGCGGAGACCGGCTCCGCCGCCCCGGCGGCGCCGTCCACCCGCAAGTTTGCCCGCGAAATCGGCGTCGATATCGGCGCAGTTCCCGGTTCGGGTCCGGGCGGGCGCGTCTCCGTCGATGACGTGAAGAACTTCTCGCGCGCAGTCAACGCGGGCATGGTGCGCCAGGCCGGCAAGGCCACCAACGCGCCGTTGCCCGACTTCAGCCGATGGGGCGAGGTTGAACACCAGCCGCTGAACAATGTACGCATCGCAACCGCTGAACAGATGGCGCTCTGCTGGAACACCATTCCGCACGTCACGCTGCACGACAAGGCGGACATCACGGAACTCGAGAAACTGCGCCAGGATTCGAAGCGCAAGGCGGAAGCGGCGGGCGCGAAGCTCACGATGACCGCGTTCCTCGTCAAGATCGTCGCGTCCGCGCTCAAGGTGAACCCGAAGTTCAACTCGAGCCTCGACCTCGCGCGCGGCGAACAGATCGTGAAGAAATTCTTCAACATCGGCGTGGCCGTGGATACCGAACGCGGCCTCATGGTGCCGGTGCTGCGCGACGTGGATCGCCGCAATGTGATCCAGATCGCCGTCGAATTGCAGCGCGCGGCGGACCGTGCGAAGGCGCGCAAGCTGAGCCCGGACGACATGACCGGCGGTTGCTTCACCATCACCAACATCGGCGGGATCGGCGGCGGTTTCTTCACGCCCATCGTGAACCACCCCGAAGTCGGCATCCTCGGCGTGGGCCGTGCGAATTACGAACCGGTCCTCGTCAACGGCTTCTTCCAGCCGCGCCTGATGCTGCCGCTCTCGCTCTCGTTCGACCACCGCATCATCGACGGCGCCGACGGCGCGCGGTTCCTGCGCTGGATCATCGAAGCCATCCAAAACCCCGTACTGCTATCCCTGGAGGGTTGACACCTTGAGCACTGAATCCACGCACACCTCCCTGCTCGTCATCGGCGGCGGACCCGGCGGCTATCCGGCCGCGTTCCTTGCGGCCGACCATGGACTCGACGTCACCATGGTGGAGCTGGACTCCAATCCAGGCGGCGTCTGCCTCTACCGCGGCTGCATCCCCTCCAAGGCCCTCCTGCACGTCGCCCGTGTCATCACGGAAGCGCGCGAGGCGAAACACTGGGGCCTCACCTACCCGGAGCCGAAAATCGATCTCAACCAGATGCGCGACTGGAAGAACAAGGTCGTCAGCAAGCTGACCGGCGGCCTTGGTTCGCTCACCAAGAAACGCAAGATCACCTATGTGCAGGGCCGCGCGCGCTTCCTCTCCAACCGCAGCGTGCTCGTGGATCGCAAGGACGGCGCCCAGCAGACCCTCACGTTCGATCACTGCATCCTCTCGACCGGCTCGCGCCCCGTGGTGCCCGGCAATATGAAGCTCGCGACCGACCGCCTCATGGATTCCACCTCGGCGCTGAACATCCCCGACGTACCCGGCTCCCTGCTCGTGGTCGGCGGCGGCTACATCGGTTGCGAGTTGGGCACCGTCTACGCCGCGCTCGGCAGCAAGGTCACCGTCGTCGAGATGCTGCCGCAATTGTTGACCGGCGCGGATCGCGACCTGGCGAACGTCTTGATCGGCGTGCTCGAGAAACGCTTCCACAAGATCATGCTCAAGACCAAGGTCGTCGAGATGAAGGAAAAGGGCGACCAGATCGAGGTCAGGTTCGAGGGCCTGCACGTCGACCAGCCGGTGCAAACCTTCGACCGCGTCCTCGTATCCGTCGGACGTCGTCCGAACACCGAGGATCTCGGTCTCGAAAACACCCGGATTCAACTGGATCCGAAGGGCTTCGTGAAGATCGACAAACAGCGCCGCACCCCGGAGCCGCACATCTATGCGATCGGCGATGTTGCCGGCGATCCGATGCTCGCGCACAAGGCCTCCCACGAGGGCCGCGTCGCGGTGGAGGCGATCCTGGGCCACCCGTCCATCTTTGACCCGCGCGCGATTCCCGCCGTGGTTTTCACCGATCCCGAAATGGCATGGTGCGGGCTCACGGAGCTCCAGGCCAAGCAGGATGGCCGCGAAGTGAAGATCGCCAGCTTCCCCTGGGCCGCCTCCGGCCGCGCCACGACGCTGGGCCGCAACGAGGGCCTCACCAAGCTGGTTCTTGATCCCCACACGGAGCAGGTGCTCGGCGTCGGCATCGTCGGCGTCGGCGCGGGCGAGATGATCGCGGAAGGCGTGCTCGCGGTGGAAATGGCCGCGCGCGCGGACGACCTCAAGATGTCCATCCACGCCCACCCCACCCTGTCCGAGACGATGATGGAAGCCGCCGAAATCTTCTTCGGCCACGGCACCCACGTCATCGCGCGGAACTAGGGCCTCACTCAACGGACCGTTGCTGACATCGCGATTCAGCGAAAAACGCGCCCGGAGGTCGCGTTCCACCCGAGGAACGTTGAGGAGTTAGCCGGTGGAGCGGGCGCTCCGCGCACGCTTCTTGAGTTGGGCAAATAGTAAATAAGTAGAACTGACCCCTTTCCTCACTTTCCTCAGCGGGGGCGGGCGAGGACGCGGAAGCCGGTGTCGGCGTCGCGGTAGGCGCGGGGCAGATCGACGCGGTTCCAGACGCGCAGCATCCGCTCGGAACGTTCGCTCCAACTGCCGCCGCGCGCGGGCACGGACGCGGTCTCGTCGGACTCGGCGCGACACCACTCGGCGACATTTCCCGCCAGATCGTAGAGATTAAACGGATTCGGCGGATAAGCCCCCACCGGACGCGCCCGTTCCAGCCGGAACGCCGCCCGCCCGGACGCCTCGGCCCACCCCCACGGGTACGGCGCCGCATGCACGCCGCCGCGCGCGGCATACTCCCACTCGTCCTCCGTCGGCAGGGCGACCGCAACCTTCAACCAGCCGGAAAGCCAACGCGCATACGCCTCGGCCTGCGCTTGCGTCACGAAGGCAACGGGGTCGCGCGGGGCAAGCGGCGCGTAGTGACCGGGATGGCCCGCGAATTGCGGCGAATCTAACGTCACCCCCGTGTCGTTCAGAAAGCGCGCGAATTGCGCCGTCGTAATCTCCGTGCGCGACATCCAGAAGGAATCCACCGCCACCTCGCGCGGAGCCGGCGCGCCGGGCTCGCGGCTGCCCAGCACCGCGACGCCGCCGGGCACGGTCACCCACCCCGGCACGTCGCGAATAGCTCGTGTTTTCGGCGGCTTGCCGAGTTTTTGCAGACGTTGGAAGTCGCCGGAATCCTCTTTTACAGACGTTGGAAAACACCCTCCGGCGAGCGCGGTGGCGGCAACGCAAATTATCAGCAGCTTACGTTTTGACACGACGCGGATGTTTCTACTACTGTTTGCCGGACGATGCGAGTGTCGATCAACACGTAACCCGATGCAGGTGATTCCATGGAACCGATCCTTCTGATTGTCTCCGCGCTGGCCAGCCTCGTTAGCGCCGTAGTCCTTGTCCTCGTCCTCGTCAAACTCGGGGATATCGCCGACAAGACCGGCCGTGATTCCGGCGCCTCGGTCGACGCGAAGGAACTGGGCGCCGAGCTCGCGGGCGCGATCGACGCGGCCTTCAAAGCGCACGTGCCGAGTCCCGAAAAATTCTCCGCGGCCACCGCGTCCGCCCTCGAACAGGCCGTAAAGAAATCCAGCGAAGGCGTCGAAGCCCTGCACAAGAACCTGCTCGCCGCCCAGTCGCAGGCTACGGACAAATGGTCGGCCAACGAAAAGGCCGCCATCCAGGGCCTCGAAAATGCCGCGAAGGCGGTCGAAGCCGCGGCGGGCAAACTCAGCGACGCGCTCGCCTCGCACGCGCAGCAGTTGGACAAGGTCGAATCGGCATCGCGCGACCAGCTCAAGACCATCCTCTCCACGCATGCCGACAGCCTCGGTAAATCTTCCACCGCCATCGCGGGCCAGCTCGACAAGATCATGCAGCTCGAAAAGGACATCCAGCAGGTGCTCCACGTCCAGCAGGTCGTCGACGGCTCCATCAAGGCGGTGTCCAGCGCCGAGGAATTCAAGGCGACGCTCGTTGCGCTGCGCAAACACCTCGAGCAGTCCGACACGCTGGTGCGCGAGGCGACCAAGCCCCGCACGATTCGCCTGGTCGAACAGGAAAGCTGATCCCGTCAGCCCTGCGGGTTGCCCTGGGTGACGCCGACGCGCAGCGGGTAGCGGATCTTCAGATCACCATCCAGCAGCACCTCGACCCAGTGGGTGCCTTCCGTTTGGAATTCGACGTTGAGAAAAATCTCGACGTTGGTGGCGGTGGTTTCCGGCGTAGGCAAATTCACGGGAATGTTCTGCCCCTCCACCAGCACGTTGTTCCCGTCCGGCTTGATGATCCGGCTGCGCTGGTTGAATTTCCCCTCCCCGCTGCACCAGCGGGTGACCATGAAGATGCGCGGATAACGGGCCGGAAACGACTGCACCATGATGGCGTCGAACAGGCCGATCAGAATGAATTTGCCGTTGCGCTCCTGGCGCACGTCGTCGCACAGGATCGCGGATTGCAGGTCGGGAAGGATGGTGTTCATGGGCGCAGTATCCCGTATTGAATAAACCCGGTGCAAGCTTCGTCACAGGGATGGACACAACCCCGGAGGAGCCCGCGATGAAAACAATCCTGGCCAGCGCAATCCTGACGACCGCCCTGTGCATCGGCACCGCCAGCGCCCAGCACGTATCCGTCAAGTTCGGGTCGTCGCCCCGCGCGACGGCGCCGTCCTGCTACGTACCACCGCCCTGCGCCGCACGCCCCGTCTACTACCGCTACGCCCCCACGCGGCAGGCGCAACACGGGTACTGGAAGCTGCAACACAAGCGCGTTCAGGTCCCGGGCCAATGGGTGCAATGGATCACCCCCTGCGGCAAGGTGCAATCGAAGTGGGCGCCCGGCGGCTATCGCACCATATCCCAATACGTTTGGGTGCCCTACACACCGCCCCCTTCACACGGAAGCACGATCACCATCGTGCGCCGATAAACCGACGGCAACCCCGTCAACTAGCGCTGGATGTCTCGGGGGTGGATGCTGTAATAATGCGCGACACGCCCATGCGCGGACAGCCGCGTACGAATCCAACCCAAGGAGCATCATGGCACGCACCGTAACGCTGTTCACCGGGCAATGGGCCGACCTGCCCCTCGCGGAGCTTGCCCCGCTCGTCAAGCAGATGGGTTATGACGGCGTCGAACTCGCCTGCTGGGGCGATCACTTCGACGCGCAGGCGGCGCTGAAGAGCGACGCCTATGTCGCGGAGAAATGGGCGCTGCTTGCGAAGCACGGGCTCACCTGCAATGCAATCTCGACCCACCTCGTCGGCCAGGCGGTCTGCGACCGCATCGACGAGCGCCACCAAGCGATCCTGCCCTCCCACGTCTGGGGCGATGGCGATCCCGAGGGCGTACGGCGCCGCGCCGCGGAGGCGGTCAAGGCGACGGCGCGTGCGGCGCGGAAGTTCTTCAACGCAAAACCGGGGCGCGCAGGCAGCGACGATTTCCCTGCAGTGGTGAACGGCTTCACCGGCTCCAGCATCTGGCACGCGCTCTATGCGTTCCCGCCGACGAGCCAGGCGTATCTCGAAAAGGGATTCCAGGACTTCGCCGCGCGCTGGACGCCGATCCTGGATGTCTTCGAGGCGGAAAACGTCAATTTCGCACTGGAGGTGCACCCCACCGAAATCGCGTTCGACATCGCGTCCGCGGCGCGCGCCGTGAAGGCCGTGAACGGACACAAACGCTTCGGGTTTAACTACGACCCGTCGCACCTCGGCTACCAGGGTGTGGACTACGTAAAGTTCATCCGCCAGTTCGCCGACCGCATCTATCACGTCCACATGAAGGACGTCTGGTGGGGTCACGGCGACGGCACGGTGGGCGTGTTTGGCGGGCACACAGATTTCGGCACGCCCGCGCGCTACTGGGATTTCCGCTCGCTCGGCCACGGCGACATCCGCTTCGAGGACATCATCGTCGCGCTGAACGACATCGGCTACGCCGGCCCGCTCTCGGTGGAGTGGGAGGACGGGCGCATGGACCGCGTACACGGCGCGACGGAAGCCGCGGCGTTCGTGCGCAAACTGGACTTCAAACCCAATCAGGCCGCGTTCGACGCAGCCTTCGCGAAGAAATGAAACAACCGCAGATTGACGCAGAGGCACGCAGATATGGGATCATTCAGTCACATCTGTGTTGATCCGTGTTCATCTGCGGTTTCCTGAATCAGCATCACGTGGAGAAGTTACCCAATGAAACGTAAATTACGGATGGGCATGGTGGGCGGCGGGCGGGACGCGTTTATCGGCGCGGTGCACCGCATGGCGGCGAATCTCGATGGGCAGGTTGAACTGGTCGCGGGCTGTTTTTCGTCGGACGCGGCCAAGAGCAAGGCATCGGGCGAGGATCTGTTCCTCGACCCGAAGCGGGTCTACACGAGTTACGAGGACATGGCCGCGAAGGAAGCGGCGCTGCCGGCGGAGGCGCGGATCGACTTTGTGTCGATCGTGACGCCGAACCACCTGCACGCGCCGGTCGCCACGGCGTTCCTGCGCAAGGGTTTCCACGTGGTCTGCGACAAGCCGATGACCACGACCCTCGCGGAAGCCGTCGCGCTGCGCGAGGAGGTGCGCAAGAGCGGCAAGGTCTTCGCGCTGACACACAACTACACCGGCTATCCGATGGTGAAACAGGCGCGCGAGTTCGTGCGCAGCGGCGCGATCGGCGACATCCTCAAGGTCGTCGCGGAATACCCGCAGGGCTGGCTGTTGGACGCCATCGAGCAGGAGGGCCAGAAGCAGGCGGCGTGGCGCACCGACCCCGCGCGCGCCGGCGCCTCGTGCTGCATCGGCGACATCGGCACCCACGCCGAGAACCTCGGGCGCTACATCACCGGCCTTGAAATCGACGCCCTGTGCGCGCACTTCACCACGTTCATCCCCGGCCGACAGCTGGAGGACGACGGCAATCTGCTGGTGAAATACAAGGGCGGCGCCGTCGGCATTCTCTACGCCTCGCAAATCAGCACGGGCGAGGAGAACAACCTCGCCATCCGCATCTACGGCACGAAGGGGTTCCTCGCCTGGCAGCAGGAACACCCGAACGAATTGAAGTTCCAGCCCAAGGGCGAACCGGCGCGCATTCTGCGCCGCGGTAACGGCTATGTCGGCGACGCGGCGAAGAAATTCACGCGCCTGCCCGCGGGCCACCCCGAGGCATTCATTGAGGCGTTCGCCAACATCTACCTCGAAGCGGTCGCGCACATCCGCGACGCGATCGACGGAAAAAATGGCGGCGCCTACGACCACCCCACGGTGGACGATGGTGTGTACGGCATGGCATTCATTGAGTCCGCCGTGGCCTCGGCTGCTTCCGACAGCAAGTGGACGGCCTTCACGAAAACGGCAGGACCCCGCTAGGACGTCGACCGAGCGCTGCGCAGAGCAGCCAGCGTAAGGGATGCCGTTCGCTCCCAAAGGAACTGAGCTGCGCGGGTGCGGCCGGCCTGCGTGAGCTGCCGCCGGGTCGCGGGCTTCATTCGCGCCAAGTCCAGCAGCGCGGCGGCCCACGCGCCCGGATCGCGCCCGTCCGCGTAGCGGCAGGCATCGCCGCCGACTTCGCGGGTTGAGCCCTCGCCTGTGGCGAGCACGGGCGTGCCCGCCTGCATCGCTTCGAGCAGGGGCAGGCCGAAGCCCTCGTAGAGCGACGGGAATACAAACGCATCCGCGGCCTGATACAGCGCAATCAGATCGTCCCGTGAAACACCGTTGATCCGGTGAACCCGACCCGCCGGTGCGGCGGCGAGCGCCTGTTGTAGCGCGGGCTCGCCCCGGCGCGGCTTGCCGATCAGCAGGAGTCGATGCGGCATGTCGCCGGCGGCAAGACGGAACGCGTTCACGAGCAGGGGCAGATTCTTGTGCGGATACGAATGGGCCACACTCAGGAAAAACGGCGAATCGGCGCCGAGGAACCGCCTTCGTGCATCCACCCGGCGCGCGTCTCCAACATCTTCGCCAAATCGCGGGTCCACGCCCAGCGGCGTCACTTGGAGACGTTCCGCCGCGACGCCGGTCTCCCGCACGATTTCATCGCGCGAAAATTCAGAGATCGCGAGAATGTGTGCCGCCCGGCGCACGGCCATCGACACGAGCGCATGGGTGGTCCAGCGCGCAACGAGCGAAAGGTCGTCGGGATGCGTCCGGTATTGCATATCGAGAATCGAGACGACCTGCGGGCATGACGCCACGGCGGGCATCGTATAGCCGGGCGACCAGAGCACATCAGCCCCCAGCCGCTTCACCAGACGCGGCAGCGCGGTTTGCTCCGCGATGATGCGGGCATAGCGGTTTGCCGCCCGGACGTGCAGCAGATGCACCACCACGTGGGGATGCGCGGAATAGCGATGGCGAAGAAATTCATAATTCTCGCGATTCGCGACGAGATGCAATGCGACGCCCGGTTCCGTCCCGGCGAGCGCGCGCAGCGTTTCGCAGACATAGGTCTCCGACCCGCCGACTTCGCCGGGAATCAGGAACAACAGATTTACGGCCACCTTCATTCGGTCCTGTCTGCCCGCGCACGGCGGGTCATCCATGTGTAGCTCGCCACGATCCCCCAGCGCACGCCGAGATGAATCAGGGTCTGCGGCGAAAAACGGCCTGCATCCGCGCGCGCCGCCTCGTATTCCTCCCGGAACTGCCGGGCAAAGTGCTGGCCGCTGATCGAGGCCGGATGCCAGCGAAAGGACGCCAGCGGCGACCCCGGGACGCGTACCGCCGGGCCCTGGCGCAGCAGGCGGAGGAAAAATTCGTAGTCGAAGGCCGCCTTCAAATCCTCGCGCAAGGGGCCGGCGGACTCGACCGCGGACCGGCGAAAGAGCGTCGCGGGTTGTGAAATATAATTGATGCACTGGAAGGTGAAGCGAGAGGAGAACGGGAAAAAGCATTCCTTGAAGCGGGTGATGCCCTTTCGGATTTCGTGATCGGATTCGTCTATGATCGTGCAGCGTCCGAAGAGCAGCGCGGCGTCGGGCCGCCGCTGGGCGACGGAGACCGCGCGGGCCAGCGCGCCGGGGGCATACAGGTCGTCGGCGTTCAGCCACCCCACCCAATCGCCGCTCGCGACGCGCAGTCCCTTGTTGATGGCATCGGCGGGACCCCGGTCCGCCTCGATCACGAGGTGGTCGATCCCGTCGCGATGGCGGTCGAGAATCGCGTGCGAGCCGTCGGTGCTGCCGCCGTCGAGCACGATGTGCTCCAACTCGACGCCCGGTACGCGCTGCGCGTGAATGCTGCGGAGGCAGGCATCCAAATGCGCCGCGCCGTTCCAGTTCGGGGTTATGATGCTGATCTTCAACGTCGGGAGATTGCCGAAAACTGGTGGCATCAAATCGGAAACCGCCTATGATGACAACCGTCCAATTTTTGGCGACGCAAAGGAGCGGGCATGAGTTTCTGGAACGGCAAGCGGGTATTGGTGACGGGCGGCTCGGGTTTCCTGGGGCACCACGTCATCGCGGAGCTTCAGCGGCGCGGCGCGCATAACATTCACGCCCCGCGCAGCCGCGAATATGACCTCCGCAAGCCGGAACATGTGCGCAAGTGCCTGGCCGAACTGCGCCCGAACATCATCATTCACATGGCGGCCGTGGTCGGCGGCATCGGCGCGAACCGCATGCACCCGGGCCAGTTCTTTTTCGACAACGCGGCGATGGGCATCCACCTCATTGAGGAGGCGCGCCTCGCGGGCGTCGAGAAGATGACGAACCTCGGCACGATCTGCGCTTATCCGAAATTCACACCGGTCCCCTTTCGCGAAGCCGAACTGTGGAATGGGTATCCGGAGGAGACGAACGCGCCGTATGGGCTCGCGAAGAAGATGATGCTCGTGCAGGGCCAGGCGTACCGGCAGGAATATGGCTTCAACTCAGTCTTCCTGTTGCCGGTGAACCTCTACGGGCCGCGCGACAACTTTGACCCGGACAGTTCACACGTCATCCCCGCGCTGATCCGCAAGGCGCTGGAGGCGAAGGAAAGCGGCGCGACGGAGATGGTCTGCTGGGGCACGGGTTCCGCCACGCGCGAATTCCTGTATGTGGAGGATTGCGCGCGGGCGATCGTGATGGCCACGGAACGCTATGAGGGAATTGACCCGGTCAATCTCGGCAGCGGCATGGAAATCAGCATCCGCGACCTGTCCGTGCTGATCGCTCGCCTCTGCGGCTTCACAGGCAAACTGGTTTGGGACAGCACCAAACCGGATGGCCAGCCGCGCCGCTGCCTCGACACCACCTCCGCCGCGGAGAAATTCGGATTCCGCGCCGAGGTCCCCTTCGAGGAAGGCCTGAAGCGCACGATCGCCTGGTATCTCGAGAACCGCCACACCGCCGCGGCGACTGCGCACAAATAGGACGACCAACCCTCAGCGATCCGCCGGCGCGGGCTGGGGCTGGAAACGGCGGCTCAATTCTTCGAGCAGGTCGGCCCATGAGGCGCGGTCCGCCTCGGCGTCATAGCCGAGCGGCAATTCGAACTTCACCGCTTTGTCATCCGCCTCGGGCGAGGTGAAACTGTGCGGGGCGTCCGGATAGGTCACGAATTTATAATTGACCCCGGCCTTGGTCATTTCCTGCTCAAACGCCACGACATCTTCCGGCGGCACGAGAACATCGGCTCCCCCGTGATAGACCAGAACCCGGGCGCGCACTTCGCCGGGCCGGGCCGAGCTCACCGTGCGCAGGCTGCCATGGAAGGAAGCCACCACCGCGAGATCCTCGCCGATGCGCGCCATGTGGAGCACCATGCCGCCGCCGAAACAATAGCCGATCGCCGCCAGACGCGCCGGATCGGTCTGGGTTTGCGTTTCGAGAAAGACCCGGGCTGCGCGGAAACGGGCCGCAGCCTGGGCCATATTGCCCATGACTTCGCCCGCGAACGCGCCGGCGTCCTTGGGGTGTTCGGCGGTCCGGCCCTCTCCGTACATATCCACCGCCATGGCGATGTAGCCTTCCCGCGCGAGTTCACGGGCGCGGCGCCGGGCATATTCGTTGTGGCCCCACCACTCGTGGACCACGAGCACGCCGGGGCGCAGCCCCTCGGTGGCGTCGTCCCAGACGAGGAACCCCTTCATCGTCGTGGTTCCGTCCGAGTAATCGACCTCCTGCTCCACCAGGGCTGCCCGCGCCGAACAGGCGAGAGCGACGACAAGAAACGCGGAAAGGATGATTCGCATGGCTGCCTCCTTGCGCTAGGATACGACAGCCCGCGTGCGGCGCAACGCGGAACCTGCACAAAAATACTGGACGCCGCGCGCGGCTTGCCCTACAACAACGCCCTTTTCCGCCGGGGCAGGCGGAGCCCGGGCCCCAGTTGGACGGGATTTGAAGAAAAGGATCGGAACACCATGCCCAAACATAAAACGAAAAAAGCCATCGCCAAGCGGTTCCGTCGCTCGGGAACAGGAAAAATCCTGCGCCCCCACGGCGGCAAGAGCCACCTCGCTTCCAGCAAGTCGCGCAAGCGCAAGCGCCAGTTGCGCCGCGCCGCGGTTGTGGGAGAGCCGGTAGCCAAGAAACTTTCGATTCTGCTGGGCAAGTAACGCAGGGAGATTGAGACCATGCCACGAGCAACAAACGCACCCGCATCCCGCACGCGCCGCAAACGGCGCCTGACACTTGCCAAAGGCTTCTATGGGGGCCGCAGCAAGCGATTCCGCCAGGCTACCGAGGCCGTGGACCGCGCGATGGTACAGGCCACGAAGCACCGCAAGGAACGCAAACGAGACTTCCGCGCGCTCTGGATCACGCGCCTCGCGGCGGCCTGCCGCCCGCACGAGATCACCTACAGCCGCCTGATCGAAGGCCTCACGAAGGCCGGCATCCTGCTCAACCGCAAGATGCTTTCGGAAATCGCGATTCACGACCCCGAGGGCTTCGCCTCGATCGTCGGCCTCGCCAAGGCGGCGAAGGTCAAAGCGGCCTAGTCAAAAAGCGGGCGTTTTAACGAGCGTCCGCTTTTTCTTCCCATCGACAGGCGGTATAGTCCGGGCATGACCGCCCGCGTACTCATTTGCTGTCTGTTGCTTGCCGCGCCTCCGTTGCGCGCCGCGGCCCGGATGGAATTGCCGGCCCGAGCGCCCCTCGCGTTCGATTCGCTTTCCGCGATGTTCGAGGAGCGACTCAGCACACAGGAGTGGCGGCGGGCGGAATTCGAGTTCCCGCTCGAGTTCCAGTTACAAGACGGTACGGTGCTTCCCCTTCGGCTCACCCTGGTCGACTTGGAATCCGGGGAGGAAACACGCCTCACGCCAGCCGTCTGGTTCGAGGTGGAGAACCGCCAGCGCTGGGGCGGGCGCGCGTTGGAAATCGACTGGCTGTTGATCGCCGACCGCGAGACTTCTCCGGTCGCACGCACAACGTATTCCATCCAGCTCAAGGCCGCCGCGCCGCGCTTTGTACGCCTCGTGGCCGGTATTGAAATGGAACTCGCAGGCTGGACCTGGTCGACCGCGAAGACACCCGCACGGCGCTTGAATCGCACGGAAGGCGAAGTGTCGGACGCGATACCGACCCCGCTCGGCGCCCGCGGAGAACGAGCCCGCGTAAATGTCGTCACCCTCACCCACCCGGACCGCTCCATCACACTGATGGAGGACACCCGGGAACCGCGCCTCTTCGATATCATCGTGCACCCGGCGGAAGGATTCGCCGGCATCCACGTTGAAACAGCGCTATCGCCCCACACCGTGCAATTCCCCGGGCGCGCGGTATTCCGATTCAGCCTCGCGAGCCCGGCACCCGAAACGATCCCGGAACTCGACGCACCCACGGTCGCAGCGCCACCCGCCATGACCGGCGACGATTTGTTCACGCGCATCGCGGAGACACCCTATCCGCTTGTGTTTGTCCCGCGTATGCGCGGCACGGACGCGGTGGGGGCGCCGTCGGCGTGGACGCCCATCCCCTTCACCGCGCGAACGGAGGAGGATCCGGATCCCATCATCGCCACGGAGCGCTCACGACCGGAGCCCGACTTCGGCGACCCCGCGAATTTCGCACGCGACGCGAGGGTTCGCATCACCGCCCCCACGTCCGAATCCGGCGCCGACCCCGAATTGCTCGCGGACGGCATTCTTTCGCACGAACGGCGCGACATGGAACCCGGAGGTTGGCGCTCCACGGACGCGGAGGCGCCGCACCGCATTCATATCGATTTTCCGGCGCCGACGGCGTTGCAGGAACTGGCGCTGCACTGGCCCGTAATCGACGGCGTCCCGCGCACTCCGCGCACGCTGCGCGTCATCGGCCACAGTGCCGCCGGAACATGGATCGCATGGCCGGAGCGGACGACCGAAGCCCCGGCGACCATCACGCGCATCGAGCTCGGCTCGTCGCAACTCAAACGCCTGACCCTGGAGATGCCCGCCGGCCACGGTCCGGACGACGATCCCAACCGCTTGTGGATTTGGGAGTTGGAACTGCGTTGACAGCGTCTTAACAGAAAAGTAATAGAAAACCATGGAAGTCATCATCAAGTCGGATGCCCAATCCGCGAGCGTCGTGGCCGCTCGCCTCATCTCGCACCTGCTGCGGGAGAAACCCAACGCCGTACTCGGACTCGTCGCCGGACAATCGCCGATCCCGCTCTACACCGAGCTGGTGCGCAAGTACCGCGAAGGACACATCGACTTCAGTCGCGTGACGACGTTCAACCTGGACGAATTCGTCGGGATCGCGCCCGATCATCCCTCGTCCTACCGCAGCTTCATGTTCAAAAACTTTTTTGACCACGTGAACATTCCGCGCGAGAACATCCACATTCCCGACGGCATGTCCTCGGATGTTCCGGAGTACTGCCGCCAGTACGAAACCGCGATCCGCAAAGCGGGCGGCATCGACCTGCAGATCCTTGGCATCGGCACGGAAGGCCACATTGGGTTCAACGAACCGACGTCTTCGCTGACGTCGCGCATGCGCACGAAGACGCTCACACCGCGCACCCGGCGCGACTTCGCCTCGCAATTCGGCGGCGAGGATCGCGTCCCGAACTACATCCTCACCATGGGCCTCGGCACCATCATGGAGGCGCGCCAGTGCATGCTGCTCGCGTTTGGAAAAAACAAGGCCAACGCCATCGCGCGCACAATTGAAGGACCTGTGACCTCGATGATGCCGGCCTCCGTTTTGCAGATGCACCCCGTGGTCAAGGTCTTCCTCGACAACCAGGCCTCCGCCCTGCTGCAAAACACCAGCTACTACCAGTGGGTCTATGACGGCAAGCCGGAGTGGCAGAAGTTTTAGGACTTCGCGACAGACGACAGCGCGGTGCCAAATCGGGGAAAAAGTTTGGCGTCAACTCCAGCGCTCAATTTCCAAGCCGGGCACTCGCTCGAACTCGCGAAGGTTGAACGTCGCCATGCGGAGGCCGTGCGCGAGGCAGGCAGACGCCAGCCATGCGTCGTGAACACCGATCATTAATCCGTTCCTCGATAGTTCCGCCCACAGTTGCGCGTGTGATCGCGCAGTTGCGAGATCAATCGGCAGGACCGGGATGGCTGAAAGTATCGCCTCGACAAAAGCCTGGCGTCGGGAACGGATACTCGGGTCCGCGGCACGGTGCACACCATGCAGCAACTCACTTGCCGTGATGACCGATATAAATGACGCCTCGGATTCGCGGTCTTTCACGCGCTCGGCATAATCAGCCCCCGTTCGTTCCGCGTGGATGAGGATGCTGCTGTCGATCAGGATGCCCATGGATCCCCCAGGGGACTCCGTTGGAGCGCCTCGCGTGCGTGGTCAACGTCGCGGGCAAACGCCTCGGCGTCATCGTGACCGAGTTGCGGAAGGGTTCGAAGAATGGAGGGCAGATCGCCGAGCAGCCTTCCTGCGGGCACCGGACGAAGCTCGGCCACGTCCTTGTTGCCCTTGCGCAGCACGAATGATTCATGCCGGTATGCGACCCGGTTGACGTACTCCGAGAAATTTCGGACTGCTTCAGTCACACTTAATACATTGGTCGTCATAATTAGAACACAAAACTGATAATAGAATATTCATATAGTATGATTTTGTCAAATACGCTGCGACCTTTCGCACAATCAGTGAATCAGATCCAGCCTTTGAGGCGATAGTAAGCCAGCGCGACGAGTTCTCGGGTGACCTTGATTTCCAGCAGCAGATTGTCCCAAAGGCGGTAACGCAACATCATGCTGTTGCCAACCAGTGCTTCAGCGGAGGGCTTTTCAAGCTTGGGCTCCCCGCCGTAGGCCAGATCGGCCTGCAATTCCTGGCTGAACACCGCGCGACCGCGCACGTGGACGAACCCGGCTTTCCGAAACGCCAGCACGCTGCGGCGGACATGTTCGGGCGATGTAACGACCATGACGCGCGTCTTGTCCGCCTGGCCTTTTAGCATCGCGTGGACGAGTTCCGCCTGCTCGCGGGTGTGGCGCCCCTTCCCCTCCTGGTCCAGGCGGCTTTCGGACACGCCGCGCAGGATCAACTCCGTCTGGACAGCGCCGCGTTTCGCAGGCCCCTCGCCTTCCTCGTATGGCATGGCAACGATGACACGCGCCTTCGGATAGCGCGCCGCCTCGCGCGCCGTTTGCCATGCGCGCGTCAGACCGGACTCGCTCGGAATCCCGCCGCCGCCCATCAGCACGATGACGTCGGGCGTCCCCTCGTGCACTTCGCCCGACATGCTCAGCCAGTTGTAGGCCTTCCACGGCAGGCCGAGCAGGGCCGCCAGCAAAAGAAAAATGAAGACATACCCGGCGATCAACACAATCGCGTTGTTGAGGCGGCGCAAAAGCGAAGGTCTGGAATCGCCCGTTTTTTTCATGTGCTGTGCGCGGCCACGAATTCGCGGACCGCGGCCTCGTCGTTCGGTAATCGCGCGCACCGCGTCGGCGCGTCGCGCAGCGCGTCGAGCACGGGATGATGCGCGAGATCGCGGCCCGTGGCCTGTTCAATCGCCGCGCTGAACTTCGCCGGATGCGCGGTCGAAAGACAAATCATCGGCTCGTCCGGCGCGAGATGCGGCTCGGCGACGTGCACCCCCACCGCGGTGTGCGGGTCCAGCAGGTAGCCATGCTTTTCATGGTAGCTACGAATCGTCGCGAGCGTGCTCGCCGTGTCGCCGACCCCGGCACGGAAAAGCGGATCACAACCGGGCACCGTCAACGCGCCTGCGCGGGTGAATGTGGACATCGCTTCGCGGAGGGTCGCCGGGTCACGCCCCATCCGATAGAAGAGATAGCGCTCGAAGTTGCTCGCGACCTGGATGTCCATCGACGGACTCAAGGTCGGCACCACGCGGCCGAGGCTGTAGGTCCCGGTGTTGAAGAATCGCGCGAGGATGTCGTTCTCGTTCGTCGCGAGCACGAGCTTGCCGACGGGCAGGCCCATTTGCGCCGCGAACCAGCCCGCCAGGATGTCGCCGAAATTGCCGGTCGGCACGGAAAAGCTGACGCGCGGCGCGCCGGTCTCCGCCATCACGTAGAGGCCGGAGGAAAAGAAATACACGATCTGTGTGACGACACGCGCCCAGTTCACGGAGTTGATCGCGCCCAGCGTGTAGCGGCGCTTGAAGTCCAGATCCCGGAAAACGGATTTCATGATGTTCTGGCAGTCGTCAAACGTGCCGTCGATCGCGAGATTGAAGACGTTCGCGTCGAGAACCGACGTCATCTGCTTTTCCTGCAACGGCGACACGCGGCCATGCGGATGCATGATGAAGATATTGATCCGCTGCTGACCGCGCACCCCGTGGATCGCCGCGCTGCCCGTATCGCCGCTGGTCGCGCCGAGGATATTCAGCCGCGCATCGCGCCGCTCCAGCGCATACTCGAAGAACTGGCTCAGGAACTGGAGCGCGATGTCCTTGAATGCCAGCGTCGGCCCGTGGAACAACTCCAGAATCCAGACGGGCCCCACCCGCCAGGCTGGCGCGATTTCGGGATGCGTGAACGAGCGATAGCTCCGGTCGATCAACTTCTTGAGGTCGTCCGCGGGCAGGTCGACGAACAACCGCAGCACCTCGAAGGTCAGGTCCTGGTAAGACAGCGTCGCCCAATAGGCCAGTTTGTCGCGCACATCCGGGATACGATCCGGGATCAGCAACCCGCCGTCCGGCGCGAGCCCCTCCAGGACGGTGTCCTGAAAGCCCATCGGCGGCGTTTGCCCTCGTGTACTGATGTAATGCATGGCAGACATGGACCGGCAAGATAGCGAACGGAACGCGCGGAGAAAAGCGCTAGAAAAAGGGTTCTTCAACCGCATACGGGATGGGCTGTCCCTTGCCTGCCCCGCCCGGGTCAATCTGGTGCAAGGCCCAGCGAATATCGGCATTCACGCGCGCATCGGCCTGGTCGGCCAGTTGCTCGAGGGCGGGTCGGGCGCCTTCGTCGCGCAGCACGCCGAGCAGGCGGATGATGTGGCGCTGCTGGACGCCCTCACTCCTGGCGAGCGCGGCGCGCAGCGGATGGCGGGCCGGTTCGCCGTGATCCGCTATCGCCCGAGCCGCGCCGTTGCGCACGAGAAGCGCGGGATCGGCCAGGCTTTCGATTAATGCCGGCAGGTCGTCGGGATGCCGCAGTTCGCGCAGTGCATTGCACGCGTTGATGCGCGTGCGTTCCGCGGGATCGGACAACAATGCCGCCGCTCGCGGGCGCACGGCGTCGACCTTCCACTTGCCCAGCGTGCGTAGTGCGGCGTTGCGTTCCTTTTCAACATCCAGCATCGCCAGCACCCGCGGGACGGCCTCTTCCGCGCGAGGATAAAAGCCGAGCAAATACGCGGCGATCCGGCGCGTCTGCTCGTGCGGTGAATCCAGTTCCGCCACCAGCACCGGCACGCCCTGCTCCGCCGGCACGCGGTCGCTCACCAGTTCGAGCGCCAGAACCTGCAACATGATGTTTTCAACATGCGCGCGCGCCATCACCTCGCGCAGCGCGTCGCCGCCCCGCGCAAAGAGTTCCTCTCTCGCGATGCGCTTCTCCTCCCGCCGCTGCTCGGTGTTGCCGTACCGCACCGCGCGATACAGCACCGCGTCATAGTCGATCTCTTCACCGCCCCCGCGCGCGCACGCCGCCGCAAACATGATTGCGATTGCACCGGCCAGCATTCTGCAGCCGCGTGTGGCAAAGCGAAGGTTCATGGCCGGGTCTCCGCTTCCACGGGCACTTCGACGTCGTACACCGCGCCATACCACGGACGCAGCGTGATGCGCCCATCCTCGCCGCCGCTGGAATAACCATCCGACCCGCCGAGGTCGAGCAACAGGCCGATGCTGCCGGACTCGCGCGTGCCACCGGAATTGCCGACGCCCTGTGTCGTCGCGAGATCGCGCCCGCTGTAGACATCTTCGCCCGCCGCATTGAGCAACCAGCCGACGGAATTATTCATGCCGTGCCCCTGCGCGTTGCGGACCGCGATGTAGGTGTCACTGCCGCCGCGATCGAGCAGTCCACCCACGGCGAAATCGTGCGCCGCGCCCTGTACCAGCGTGCCGCCGTTATACATATCGTCGCCCGCCAAATCGGCGAGAAATCCCAGGCTCAGGTGGATGCCGCACCCCTGCCCGTAATGATGCACGTCGTAGCGGTCGTGCCCGCCGCCATCCAGCAGGAATCCCGCGCTGTAATAGTAACTGACACCCTGCCCGTAGACGTCCGCTTGATATCGGTCGTTCCCCGAGAGGTCGACGAGCGCACCCACACCACCGCCGGCGAACGGACGCTGGCCGATGGCGAACCCCTGCGCGAGACTCAGGAACCGATCCGGATTGCGCTCGTGGTCCGCCTCAAGGCCACCCGCGTCGTAGCGGTCGTGCCCTGCGCGGTCAACAAGCAACCCGAACCCGCGCCAGCCGGCGAAACCCTGGCCCTGCCAGCCGATTCGGTAACTGTCATTCCCCGCACGATCCGACAACACGCCGACGCCCGCGACCGCCGCGCCCTGCCCCAGCGCGCGCCCGGCATACAGGTCGTCACCCGACCGGTCCTCCACCCACCCCACGCCCCAAAGACCCGCCGCCGGGCCGACGCACTCGTGCCGCCAGACATCGTTGCCCGAAACATCGATCACCACGGACACACCGAACAACGCCGTACCTGGGCCAAGCAATCCATCGCCGACATACGAATCGTCGCCACCCAGATCAACAATTGCCGCGAGAAGCTGTCCGCGCAAACCATTCGCGACGCCGGCGGCGCCTCGATACGTTGTGCATGCGGGCGGCGAAACAATCAGCAGCGCGGGCTCCGAAATTTCGGCATCGCGACCGGCGGTGATGAGGATAAGTCCCAATTCGGTGGCGAATCGCAACGGCGCATCCGGCCAGCGTTCGGACTGCATCGCGCGCTCCGCCAGCGCTTCGACTGCGCTCTGGAATACGCGCCCGGCGGTGAACAGTGCATCGAGTTCGACCCGCTCCGCGAGCGCGAGGAACCGTTCCGCCGTCGGCGTGGCATCGAGTTGCCGCCCGGCCTCGATCATCGCCGCAATGGCGTCCTCTGAAATCCCCGCATCCCGCGCGATTTGCCGATCCTCCTCGCGATCCTCGAAATTCATCGCGCCCGACAACGTGTGCGCGGCGAGCCAGCCCAGCTCATCGCGCGACAACTGGGCGAACGCGCGGTCGAGCAACGCATTCGCTATACGCGCCGCCCGCATAAAATCCGTCAGGGCCGCGCCCAAGGTGGGATCGATCCCGTCCCACGCCTCCTCCACCGGCGGCGCTGTTTCGGGGGCGACGGCTGGCTCCTTCATTTCCATCAACTCCAGCGCCACCGCCCACCACGCGGATGAGGAATCTGACAGCGCAGATTCCCAGAGTCGTTGCGCCGCGCGGTTCAGCGCGAGTGGTTCGTGCAGCGCGTCGCGAATCCAACGGAGCGCGGAACGCGGCTCCCCGAGGTCCTTGGCGAACCCCAGGTCCGCCACCGACGCATTCATCGCCGCGAGCGCGGCGCACAGGTGCGCGGTTTCGTCCGGCGTGAACTCCATTTCCGCAAATGCCGGCGTCGCGGCCAGCATCGCCGCGACGACAAATTTGCAACGTCCGTAATTCCAGTTCAGAAACATGCGCAACGTCTGTAAAACTTTTCCCGTTCACTGTAGACGCGCCCGCCACCTCCGTACAGGGACAATCCACCCCCCGGAAAGGGGTCAGTTCCATTTATTTACTATTTATGCGTCCTATAATCCCGCATTGTAAATAAATGGAACTGACCCCTTTCCCTCCGTCACGGAGCGAGCCAGAGGCCGAGGGCGAGCCAGGCGGTGAGCGCGAGGGTGACGGTGATTTTGAGCAGGACGACGGCGATGCACGCAAGTACGGCACCGGTCGCGATATGGGCGGCGGGCGCGGAGGCGCGCAGACGACGAACCTCGACCCAATAGGCGAGCCCGAAGCTGCCGGCGAGCATGCCGATGAAACTCCCGATGAGGGGGATGGGAATAAACAGACCCAGCAGCGCGCCAGCGATACCGCCAAACGCCGCCGCCACTCCGGCCCAGCCGGAGCCGCCGCGCCGCTTCACGCCCCAGTGCCCGGCGGTCCACTCCGCCACTTCCACCCCCGCGGCGATCACGGCCATGCCGGCAACGATGCTCCAGGTGGGAAAAGCGGACTCCGTGAGAACAATCGAAAGCGCGGTCGCGAACACAACGAGCCAGGTGCCGGAGATGCCCACCGCACTGAGCAATACCCCGAGCAGGCAACACGACACAACGCCCAGCCAGCCCGCGCCCTGCCCGATGGCGCTGAGCGTGGATTGGATGGCGTCCATCATTCGAAGTGTGCGCGGATCAATCCACGATGGTGTGGATGATCAGCCCGGGCTCGGTCTGGATGACCCGGAGCTGTATCTTTTCGTAGATCTCTTTCAGCTCCTCGGCGGTCAACTGCTCGCGCAGCATCGGCACTTCAATGGCGGTGTCGTTTTCGAGCAGGATGCGCTTGGTGACCTGCTGGTGGCCGGGTTTGCCGATGGTCAGGACATGGTCGCCCTTGTAGACCTGCAGCGATTCGATCGGCGTGGTGCCGACGAGCAGGCCGTCGATTTCCACGAGGGCCGGGTCGGCGCTCGTTTTCACGGAAAGTCGTACAGTCGGTCGGTTGCGGGCCTGTTCCGCGCGGGCCATCAAGGATTTCTCCAGCGCGGGCACGGCGTCGTTCAGCGCCTTTTCGACCAGTTGCAGCACATCGTCTTCACTGAGCTGCGTCTGTAGTTGGGCAGTCTGGCGGAATTGCTGGCGCGCAACGCCGTCCTGCACGGCGATGACGGCGCCATCCTTCGCATCCAACGCCTCCAGCCCGACGCGTACGCTCAGGGTGGAGAATTCGACCTGCTGGCCGCCCTGGTTGATCAACTGCTTGCCGGGCGAGAGGCTCATCAGCGTGCCGCGCAATACGACGTCGGCGCGCAAGGCTTGGGCAGCTTGCAGGAAGGAAGGCCGAGTGGGCGTGGGCAGCCCTTCGTCGCGCGGACGCAGTTTTTCCATCTGGTTCATCATGTCGCGCCGGTCCACGAGGGTCAGGCCGGGGCGATTGCCCATCGCCTTGCCGAGCAGGAAGACGCCTTTTTCAGCCATCGCGCCCGGAGCAACGGCCCCGCCGAGCAGGGCGTCGGAACGCTGTCCGGTCTGGTCCTGGAACTCAAGCACCACGGCGCGAATTGGGGTCTCCGCCACGGCGATGCAGAGGGACAGGGCGAATGCGGAAAGGTACGTGGTCAGGATTTTCATCAATGGCTCTCCATGCTGCTGGGTGTAATCTATACCAGAACCGGACTCCGTGCTCCATGCTGTTCTGAGGATGAGACGCCGGATCGCTGCCCACTATTCAAACAAATTGTGCCGGTCAGACTGTCAGTTCCCGGAAATAAACCGGATCACCGGACAACGCGGAGGGAACGGCGGGGAGCGGCGCGCCTTCGAGGTCCTCCGCACGCACGCAGGTGAACGGCAGCACGGCGGCGCCCCGAGCGTTCCACGCGTAGCCGACGGCGAGTTGCTCGCCATCGGGACGGCGGAACAGGTGCAGATATGCCCCCTCCCCCACGGATAGATTGCGGTCGAACGTCGCGTTCCCCAACACATCCAGCAACCTCAGCCAGGCGCGGTAGGCGGGACGCGGGCGCCAGGGTTCGGCGCGATCGTCGACGAGGCCAAATCCATGCGCGGCGAGGCGCCACCAGTACACGCGTTCCACCAGCCCGCTGCACGCGGCTTGCAACAGATACCGCACCATGAAACGCGCGTAGTCCTGCTCGTCCACGTTCGGCGCGCCGACGATCTGGCCCGGATACATGTAAGGCGAACAGACGGGCGAATAGATGCCGGTATTCGCGAGCGGCCAGTTGACTTCCGATACGATCAGACGGTCCTCGCAATGGCGGCTGGCCCGCGCGATGGCCCGTGCGAGTGCGAATTTCTCAAGTGTCGAGAAACGGCCCTGCCGGTTCTCCGGCGCGCCGCGTCGATCTACATAGAGATGATGCGAGAGTGCGTCGAAATGGAAGCCACCCGGCAGGCGGCCCAGTGCGCCGAGAATCTGCGGGTATTCAAAATCAATGCAGGCCGGCCCCATGATCCGCAGCGACGGATGCGCCGCCTTCAATGCAGCGACTGGCTCGACCAGATGCCGGTAGTCGCGCAGGGACCACAACCCCCACTTGACGCGATTGACCGCATGGCCCACCTCCACCCACTCCGCGAAGGCGGCGACGTGCGGCAGCACGCGGGTGCAGAATGCCCGCCACGCCGCGGGGTCGATCACCGCGCGTCGGTCCTGGCACAGTGCAAAGCTGACGGGGAAGCCCGCGGTGGCCAGTTCGCGGCCCGCCGCGATCGCGAAGTCCCATTGCGCGCCGCCCTTGTGGTGGTAGAGCCGGATCAAAAGCGGCAGGCCGGGATGCGCGGGAAGCAGCGCGCGCTCCCGTGCCCACGCGTCCGGGCGCGGCTCGACGCTCATCCCCCAGCAGCCGGCGAGCGCACGCGGCGCGCCGAACGCACCCGCGCGCAATTCACGGTAGGGCCCGGGCACCCGCGCCGCCGAGCGAAGCACCGCGCCGATGATTTCAAAATGGTTGTGGGCCGGCATCAGCCAGTTGCGTTCCCGGCTCGCCCAAGCGTTGATCGGTTGCGCGGATTTTTCATCCCACAGCCAGATTTCGCGCGGCGCGGGATACACAGGCGCATACGCGGGGTCGCGGCGCAGGCGCGCCTGGCGGATCGGGTGCCGGATGCGGCGGCTCCAGGCGTGGAGATTGTAGCGAAAGCGCGCTGCACGAAGCGCCCGCTTGAAATCGCCGGGTGCCGGACCACCAAAGTACATCTCACAGAATACGCGCAGCAAATCCGTCGGCAGATATAGACGGGCCAGGTCGCGCGCCCGCTGGCTTTCGTCCGGCGCCGCCGGCAGGATACGCGCGCGATTGAGATCGATGAAATGCACGCCCACCCACGCGCCGCCGGCGTCCCGCGTGAGCAGGATATTCTGGTTACCGAGGTCGCGGTGGAGAACGCCGGCGTCGTGCATCGCGCGGATCGCGGGCGCGATGGCCTGCATGAGGTCCATGACGAGTCCGGCGTCCTGTTCTTCGCGAAGCAGGTGGCGCAGTGCGTCGCGCATGTTGGTGACGGGGTCCAGCAGGCGAGTCACGAAATAGCTTTCACAGCAGCGGCTTCCCGACCAGCGCTCCAGCCAGGCGAGTGGTTCCGGCGTGCCAACGGCTTGCGCCGCGAGATGCCGGGCGACCCGCCACGCGCGCTCCGCGGCGGTGCCGACCTGTCGAGCGGCGCAATTCCTGGGAAACGGCAGTGCGCCTTGCATTTTGACCAACGCCGGTACGCGGCCACCCCGCACGGGAATTTCCACGCGGTGCAGGCGGGTGCCGCCCTGGCCTGTCGCCATGACCCCGGCGGCTTGGAGATGCCGGTCCAGTTCCGCAAACCACGCGCAGGCTTCCGATCCGAGCATCACGTCCGCCAGTTCGCCGGCATACGGGCCGCAGGTATGGGTGTGCGGTCTCATCACGTCGGATTCGGTTCGATGTAGCGCGCGGCGAATCGGGCCGTGTCCCACACGTAGCGGTCCAGCGCGGTCGCCCGGCCCTGCGCACCAAGCTCGGGCCAAAGCGCGGGATTTTCCGCAAGTGCGGCCATGCGGCGCGACAATTCGCCGACGGATTGAAAAAGATGACCGCCGCCGCGGTCCAGTTTTCCGCGAAAGATCGGGAGGTCCGACGCGATGACCGGAAGCCCGGTCAACATGCCCTGCACGATGACCTGCGAAAAGGTCTCGCGCATTACCCGTTCATCGCGGGACGGACAGAGCATAATGTCCATGGCACGCAGGAATGCGGGAATCGCGGCCGCCGGCATCCACGGATGCGCGACGACACCGGGCTCAACGTCGCGCGGCGGCGTGGCGTAAGACGCGAGATGCAATTCACAACGCGCGCGCACGGCGCCGGGCAGTTGCGCGAAGGCGGCCCGCGCGGTATCCGCGCCCTTCCACGCGTTGTCCAGCGCGCCGAGCACGACGAACCGCACCGGCTCCCTGGCCGCGCGAGGTTCCGGAAAAAATCGGTCCGCGTCGAAAATTCCGTAATCGACGCTCACCCGTTTGAAGCCGGAGGTACGGAAGGGGCCGGCGATTTTTTCGTTCACGGCCACCACGCATGCCGGCCACAAGCGAAGCGCCGCTACGAACCGCGAAGTGGCCTCACGATGTGCAATCAGGACCAGCCGAACCTGGCCCCCTCGACGCGGCAGCGCCAACAGCAACGGAATCAGCCCATTGCCGACATTCGCCACCAGAACCACGTCGAATGACGTTTTGCGCAACGCACCCCAGGTTGCGATCAGGCCTTTCAACCCCCGGGGGCTCAGCCATATGCACGTCGCCCGCCCGAGGATGCCACGGGATTCAAATACGCTTTTCCATCCGGTGTGGACGGGAATCAACAGGCGGTATCCCAAATGCAACAGATCGTCCAGCAGGTGCAGGTTGAACAGTTCCACGCCCCGCAGCGGATCCGGTGGCGGGCGGAGCAGCACCTTCTCCAGGAAAAGAACGGTGGAGGAGGAGATCGCCATATGTTCAGGTCCCGGCGGTTTTCCCCTGCCGGTCGCGGTATTCCAGTTCCCATAACTTGGCGTACTTCATGCACACTCCGAAGGCGCTGACCAAAGCGATCATGAAGCCGCGGCGACCGTCCAAAAAGCCGCCGCGCAGCACATAAGCCTTGAAGAAGCGGAAGGGGGGCCGGACGAGAAAATCGCCCCAGGAAAACCTCGAACGCAAACGGAACTTTTCCTGCGCCGTGATGCTGGAGAACCGGTTCATGGTCTCCAGGTGGTCGTGAATGTCGTCGTAGGTATAGTGATATAATTTCCCGCGCAGCGTCTTGACCTCGCCGTTCACGAAGACCTGGTCGTGCGGCTCGGTGCCGCCGCTGCGACCGCGATCCTTGAGGAACAGACGAAGTTTGATGTCGGGATACCACTCGCCGTGCCGGATCCAGCGGCCGATGTAGTTCACCATGCGCGGGAACTGGTAGCCCGCCACGGAACCGTCGTTCTTGGCGAGTTCGCGCTGAATCTCCTCGCGCAACTCCGGCGACACCTCCTCGTCGGCGTCGATGAAAAGGATCCATTCGTGGCTCGCCATTTTGCGACTCAGGTTCTTCTGCCCGATATAACCGAGCCATTCGTGCTGATAGACGCGCTCCGTGTAGGCGCGACACAGTTCGACCGTTCGATCGGTGCTGAAGCTGTCCACCACGACAACTTCGTCGCACCAGCGGACGCTTTCGAGGCAACGGCGAATGTTCGCCTCCTCGTTAAAGGTGGTGACGCAGGCGGAAATTTTGGGGCGTTCAGGCATGGTCCAGCACGGCGGAAAGCGCATCATATACCTGTCCGGGCAAAATTGCGGCGAGCCTTTTCTCCGCATCCGCATCCGTGCGCGAAATGGCGCGCGATCGCGGGCCGTCCGCCTGCACCACCCGTGCGCGGGGGCCGAGCGGGCCGGTGATGCGCGGGTCCGTCGCGCCAAAGACAGCGACGACAGGCTGGCCCAGGGCCGCCGCAAGGTGCATGCCGCCGCTGTCGTTGCAGACGACGGCGTCGCAGGCGGCGAGCAGCGCGGCCCATTCGATGAGTGTGGTCTGACCGGCGCGGTTGAATCCACGCCCCGCGGCGCGCACCACCTCGTCGCCCAGGCCCGCGTCCGACTTCGCGCCCATCGCGATCACGCTCCCGCCACGCTCGGCACTCCAGCGTTTCGCCACCTCCCCGAAGTGCTGGACGGGCCACTGCTTGGCTGGACCGCGCGCCGCGCCGGGCATGACGGCGAGCACGGGGCGCGGGAGCTCGCGCAGCAATGCCGCGGCTTGCTGCCTGGCCGATTCGGGTATCGCGAGCAACGGCTGTTCCGGACCGGCGGCGGGTACGGGCAGCCCGAGCAGTTCGTAGTATTCCAGCGCCTGATGACGCCCCGCGGCATCCACGTCCGGCAACACGTGCGTCAGCAACGCGCGACGCCAGTGGCCCCGCCGGCCCACACGCTCCGGGATTCGCGCGAGAAAAGGGATCACCGCGGAGCGAAAGGAATTCGGGAATACCGTCGCGCGGGAAACACCGGTTCCGCGCAGCGCGCGCGCGACGGTCCGCATGGCCGGCAGGGGTTCCTCGTAGATCAGGACCGATGTCGGCGCGGCGTGCATCGACCACAGGCCGGCCAGACCGGGCCGCGTGAGCAAGGTCATCGGCGCGCCGGGATGTGCGCGGCGCCACGCCTGGAGCGCGGACATGCTCATGATGGCATCGCCGATCCAGTTGACGCCGACCACGAGGTGGGACACGCTACTTGAAACAGATTCGGTTGATCCAGGCACGGAACTCCTCGGCTCCCGAAAGCATTTCGATTTCGACGCGCAGGAAATACAGGGGCAGGTCACGCCGCTCCAGCATGGGGAAGCGCACGGCGTCTTTTTCCGTCGTCACCACGATTTTCGCGCCTTTCGACAGTCCGCGATTGATGACGTCAATGATCTCCTGCTGCGCATACCGGTGATGGTCCGCGTACCGCTTGTGGTACATCACCTTCGCGCCCAGGCGGACCAGTTCATCCTCGAAGCCTTTCGGCGACGCGATGCCGGAAATCGCGGCCACGGGCAGGCCCTTGAGATAATCAAGCGGCGCCTTCTCCTTCGTGTAGAGGTCCTGCAGATATTTCGGCGAGTGGCGGCATTCGGAGATCTCCGCGTGCGGGTTGTATTGGCGGAGCACCTGCTTGAGTTCGGGCGCGCCGTCACCGTTCGACTTCGTGATGAAGATGAAACCCGCACGTTTGAGATTGCGGATCGGCTCGCGGAGGATGCCGCGCGGCAAGAGGCGGCGGTTCCCGAACGGATTCGTACGATCGACCAGCACGATGTCGAGGCGGTGTTTCAGGTGCAGGTATTGGAAGCCGTCGTCCAGGACGAGCGTGTCGCAGCCGAGTTTCTTGATGGCGTATTGGCCGGCTTTCACGCGGTTCGCGTCCACGATGACCGCGACATCGGGCAGGTTCTGCGCAAGCATAAAGGGTTCGTCGCCGGACAACGCCGAATCCAGCAACAGATGTTTGCCGTCGGAGACGACGCGGGGCGGCGTTTCCTGCACATTAAAGGTGAGTCGATTCCATAGGCGGCGGAGAAAGGGGTCCTCCTCCTTCCGGTAGCCGCGGCTGAGGATGGCCACTTTACGCCCGCTCTGCTGCAAGGTGCGCGCAAAGACCTCCACGATGGGGGTTTTGCCGGTGCCGCCGACGGTCAGGTTTCCGATGCTGATCACCTGGCAGCCGAGCGCGTGCGGGCGAAACAGCCCCACGCGGTAGAGCCAGAGACGGAATTGCACAACGCAACGGAACAGCCAGGACACCGCGCGAAAAAATCCGCGCAGCAGAGCCGCCCACACGCCTTGGCGGCGGTCCTCAATTACGCCGAGGACAAACGCCTCGGAACGCTCCAAAAAATTGCGTAGTGACATGGTTGGGTCAAACGTACCCGCCCCGGCACGTCGCCGGCCCCAACGGGAGTGGCGATGCTGCCATCCCTCACGGCTGC
>DAOLDD010000019.1:39438-69284 GCA_035327585.1 Kiritimatiellia bacterium
CGCCAGCCGATCGTGCTCTTGCTGACCAGCGCGGCCCTCGCATTCACCGCATTGATGCCGGTGCTGTTCACACACACGCTGGGCGACGGCGACCGGCTGGTGCGCGACAGCGCGCTGGCGCTGCACTTCGTTCTGGGCCTGCTGCTGGGGGTCCTCATGGCCTGCACAGCGCTTCGCGCCGAACTGCGCAGCGGCACCGCCGCGGCCGTCCTGAGCAAGCCCGTCCACCGCCCCCTCTTCTTCCTCGGGAAATTCGCGGGGCTCGCCATCGTCATCGCGGCGTTCTCCCTGCTGATGACCGGGGCAAACCTGCTGGCGACGCGCACCGCCCACACGGCCTTCCAGTACGACCTCTGGGGCTCGGGCCCATTGCTGGCCGCGCTGGTCGCGGCTCTGGCGCTGGGCGGCCTCCAAAATTACGTATTCCGACGCCCCTTCGCGTCGCGCGCGTTCGGCGCCCTGCTCGTGCTCGTTCCGGTGGCGGTCGTTATTTCCGGCTTCCAGCCGGCGGACGCCACTCCCGCCCCGTGGGGCGCCGCGTTGCCGCTCGCGATCCTGCCCGCCGGCGCACTGCTCACGCTCGGCATCCTGCTGCTGACCGGGCTGGCCCTTGCACTGGCGACGCGGCTGGACGTGGTGCCCGCGCTCGTGCTGACCAGCGTCGTCTTCCTGCTCGGTCTCATGGCCGATTACCTGCTGGGCCGCCCCGCCGCGCACAGTACGCTGTTCGCCTTCCTCGACGGACTGACGCCGAATTTCCAGCACTTCTGGGCCGCGGACGCGCTGGCGGGCGACGGCATCCCCTGGAGCTACGTGGGCCGCGTCGCCGCCTACACCGCCTTCTACTTGGCGGGCATCCTCGCCGCCGGTATATTCGCGTTTCGCCGCATGGAACTTCGTGGATGAACAAGTCGCTCGAAAAAACACTCGTCGCCGCCGGGCTGCTCGCCGCGATTTTCGCCGGCGTCAACGCGCTGCTCGCGGATCGCACGCATCTGCTCCACCTCGACGCGCTCGCGCCGTTCGCCGCCTGGTCCGCCGTACTCGCCGCGATCGCCGCCACGCACGCGCGGCTCGCTCGCCGCGCTCGTGAGGAGAAACAAGACCAGGCGCGCGCCACCGATTCCTCCGCGACGGGCGCGCTATTCTCCGCCGGCGACACGCAACCCTTCTCCGCGGCGCGCACACTCGAACAATTGGAGCGCTTCGTGCTCCCGGCCCTCTCCCTCCTGCTCGCCGCCGGGCTCGGCGCGTGGGCCTGGCGTCTGCTCACCGCCGACTTCTCGCTCGCGCCCGCGCCGCAAAACCCCCTCCCCGCCGCTGCATTCCTGCTGGGCGAGGCCTTCGCGCTCTTCCTGTTCAGCCGCTACCTCATTGGCCTCGCGCGTTCCGCAGGCGCTTCCGTCGCCCGCGCGCCCGGCATCGCGCTCGGTCTCTTCACGCTGGCCGCCGGAGTCGGCGCCATCGCCGCCATCGCCGCGCATTTGGAGTGGACCGCGCTCGACCTTTGGCTTGCCCGCGCACTCGCCGCGATCATCGCGCTGCTTGCCGCGGAACAACTCTTTCTCTTCCTCGTCTCCCTCTACGTCTCGCACCGCCGCCGCACCGCGCCAATTGAAAGCCGGATCGGCGCATGGCTCACCGACCCCGCCGCCTGGACACGCGATCTAGCGGCCTCCCTCGACTATCAATTCGGCGTACAGGCCGGGCACGGCGCGATGATGCGTTTCCTGCGGCGCGCGCTGCTCCCGCTGCTCGCCGTCCAGGCCCTCCTGCTTTATGCACTCTCCTGCTTCGTCTTCATCGGCCCGGAAGAAGAGGGCATTCGCGAGCGCTGGGGCCGCCCGCTGGAGAACCGTTGGCACCTGGCGAGCGGGTTTCACCTCAAGGCGCCGTGGCCCTTCGAGACCGTGCAGCGCATGCCCGCGCGCCGGATTCTCCAGGTGCAGGCCGGTTTCGCCCCGCATGCGGATGAACAGCGGCCGGATATGGTGCTCTGGACCGTACCGCATTATCGCGAGGAGGATGTCTTCGTCACCGCCACGCGGGCCGCGTCGGGGGACCCTGGCGACGCGGGCTCGGTGAGCCTCGTCTCCGTCAACATCCCGGTCGAGTACCGCATCACCAACCTGCTCGCGCACGCATATCGCCACAGCGAACCCGCCGCCCTGCTGCGCGATCTCGCCTACCGGGCGCTGACCCGCGCGCTCGCCCGGCGCGACCTGCTCGACTTGCTCGGTGCGGACCGTCTCGCGGTCAGCGACGAGATTCGCGAGGAACTCCAGCGCGAGTCGGACGCGGTCGGGCTGGGCGTCGAAATCCTGTTCGTCGGCTTGCAGGGCATCCATCCGCCCGTCCTCGTGGCCGAGGCCTTCCAATCCGTCGTTGGCGCGCTCGAACAAAAGGAAGCCACGATTCTTGGCGCCCGCGCCTACGCGGCCTCGGTCGGACCCCGCACCGCCGCGGAAGCCGAACGCCGGCGGCTCGACGCCGAAGCCAACCGCGTCGCGCTGCGTGAACGGGCCGCGGCGGAGGCGGTCCTGTTTGATCGACTGCGCGGCGCGCAGGCGTCCGCGCCCGGCGTGCTGCGACAGGACCTGCACCTGACCGCGCTCGCGGAATCGCTCGCGGGCCGAAACTTCGCCATCCTCGCGCACCGCGGCGCGCGACGCGTGTTGTATTTCAACCTCGAAAAACCCGCCTTCCCGGAACTGTACGAACTGGCCCCGCTGTCGCCTGGAGATGTGCATCCATGAACCCGAACCGTACGCCGCTATTCGTCGGCCTGGCCATCGCGCTGGTCTTCGCTTTGCTACAGGCCATCTTCATCGTGCGCGAAGGCGAAGCCGTGGTCGTCACGCGGCTGGGTCGCCCGGAGCGCGCGATCACCGACGCGGGGCTCTACACGCGCTGGCCCTGGCCGATCCAGCGCCTCCACCGCTACGACGCACGCCTCCACACGCTCCAGGGCACGTTCGAGGAGACGCTGACCGGCGACGGCAAGAATGTGCTCGTCGCGCTCTACTGCGGCTGGCGCATCGCCGACCCGATCCTGTTCCTCGAGCGCATGGGGACGAAGGAGCAGGCCGAAAGCAGCCTCGACGGACTCCTCCGCACCTACAAGAACTCCGCGCTTGGCCGCATCAAATTCAGCCAGCTCGTCAACGTCGACGCCGCTGCGCTGCGCCACGAGGAAATCGAGAAAACGGTCCTGGAGGCAATCGAGCCGGAAGCGCTGCGCCGCTATGGCGTTGAGGTGCAGTTCGTCGGCCTGCGCCAGCTCGGGCTGCCCGAAGCCATCACGCAGTCCGTCTTTGAGCGCATGCGCGCCGAACGCCAGGAACTCGCCGAACGCTATCGCTCCGAGGGCGAAGGCGAAGCCGTGCGCATCCGCGCCCGAGCGGAAAGCGAACGCGACCAGGCGCTCGCCCGGGCCGACGCCGAAGCGCGGCGGCTGCGCGCCGAGGGCGAGGCGGAAGCCGCCGTCCATTACCAGGTCTTCGCGCAGGAACCGGACCTCGCCCTCTTCCTCCGCAAACTCGACGCGCTGCGCGAGTCGCTTGGCGAACAGGCGACGCTCGTTCTGAGCGCGGACACCGAACCCTTTGACCTGCTGCTGCCCGCCACGCCAGCCGCCCCGGGTACGCCGACGGCTGCCCCCGCCACGGAGCGCCGCCGTTGAACGAGTCCCTCCAACCGCAAGACACCGGGTCCGCCGCGCTCGGCGATGCATTGCGCCTGACCTTCCGCCTGCTGCGCGTCGCGTTGCTGCTCGTTCTGCTGGCCTACCTCGCCTCCGGCATCTTCATCGTGGCGCAGCACGAGCGCGCGTTCGTCCTCCACTTCGGACGCATCGCCGGCGTTGGCGCGGACCGCGTCAAGGACCCCGGCCTGCACTGGACCTGGCCACGGCCGTTTTCCGAAATCGTGCGCATCCCCGCCGAACGGCTCCAGTCGCTGGAAAGCCGCCGTTTCTGGTTCAACCGCTCCGGCACCTTCCAGGATGAATCCGACGCGATGGCCGCGCTGCGGCCCGGCCAGGACGGCTACGCGTTGACCGGCGACGCGAACCTGCTCCACCACCGCTGGGCGGTACGCTTCACGATTTCCGATCCCTACCGCTACACGTTCGCGCACGCGCAGCCCGATGTAACGCTCCGCGACGAATTGGACCGTGCCATCGTCCGCATCAGCGCGCGATTCCCCATCGACGAGGCGCTGCGCACCAACTTGGCGGGCTTCCGCGACGCGGTGGAATCCGAACTGCGCGACCGCGTGGCGGCGCTCGACCTCGGCATCCGCCTGCATGGCGTCGACCTGCTCGGCATCACCCCGCCCATCCCCGTCGCGCCGGCCTTCGACATGGTCACGCAGTCCGCCCAGCAACGCGAACAGCTCATCAGCGACGCCCGTGCTTTCGCCGTACGCACGGCCAATGAAGCCCGCGCCGAGTCGGATCGCCGGATCGCCGCGGGCTCCGCCGATCGCCAGCGCCGCGTGTCCGCCGTTTCCGCGCGGGCCGATGTGTTCAACTCCCTGCTCGACGCATGGCGCAAACATCCCCAGGTCGTCGAATACACGCTCCGCCAGGACGTGCTGCGCGAGGGGCTCGCCCGCGTCGGCCGCAAAATCATCGCCCCCGACACCGGCGACGGTCAGGAGCTGCGGCTGAACTTCGGCGCCCCGCCCCGCTGGACCCCGGAGGCCCACGAATGAGCGGCGCGCACGAACACGGCTGCGACTGCGGACACGGCGGAGCGAACCACGCACATCACGAGGTGAAACTCGGCTGGCTGCTCGCCGGCTCCGCCCTCGTCCTCAACGCCTACATCGCGGACTGGGTCTACCCGGAAAACCCCGTAGCCGCCGAGATCAGCGCCACCCTCGGTGCGATTGTACTCGCGCTCCCGATCTTCTGGGCCGCGCTGCGTGACCTCTTGCGCGGGCACCTGCACATGGACGAGCTCGTCGCGCTCGCCGTGCTTGCCGCGATGGCGCAGGGCGACTTCCGCACCGCTGGCATCGTCGCCTTCTTCATGCTGCTCTCGCTCGTCATTGAGACGCGCACCGCCGAGGGGGCGCACCGCGCGATCGAGGGTCTCATCCGCCTCACCCCCGCCACGGCGCGACGACGGCGCAGCGACGGCACGGACGAGGAGGTCCCCGCCTTCCATCTGCACCCCGGCGATCTGATCCGCATCCGCCCCGGCGACAACGTCGCGGCCGACGGCATCATCCGCGCCGGACGCACCACGCTCAACGAAGCCGCCATCACCGGCGAATCACTGCCGGTCGACCGCGAACCGGGTGAGACCGTCTTCGCCGGTACGCAAAATCTCACCGGTGCCATTGAGGTGGAGGTCACGCGCGCCGGCGAGGACACGACCATTGGCCGCGTGCGCGAACTCATCCTCGCCGCTGAAAAGACGCGCCTACCCGTCATGCGCATCATGGACCGCTACGTCGGCTATTACACGCCCGCCGTTTTGATGATCGTCGCGCTGGTCTGGTTCTTCACGAACGACTGGAACCGCGTCGTCGCGCTGCTCGTTATTTCCTGCCCCTGCGCCTTCATCCTCGCGATGCCCACCGCCATGGTCGCCGCGCTCTCCGCCGCCGCGCGCCTCGGCATCCTCGTAAAAAACGTGGCCGACCTGGAGGCCGCCGCGCGCCTCGACTCATTGGTTTTCGACAAGACCGGCACACTGACCACCGGCGAGTTGGGCGTCGTACGCCTCGCCCCTCGCGATGGCGTCACCCCCGCCGATTTGCTCGCCGCCGCGGCGACCGCCGAGCAGCCGAGTCAGCATCCCGCCGCCCGCGCCCTCGTCGCACTCGCGCAACAGACGGGGCTGCGCCTCAGCGAGCCGCAGGATTTCCACGAGGAACCCGGGCGCGGCGTGAGGGCGACCGATGGCAGCGACGCGCTGTGCAGCGGACGCGCGGCCTGGCTGCGTGACCAGGGCATCGCCGACCCGGCGCTTGATGCGGACGACCAGGCTGGCGGCGAGGGCCTGAGCGTCATCTACGTTGCGCGTGCCGGCCGATATCTCGGGTGGATCGGACTGCGCGACCAACTGCGCCCCGAAGCCATCGCCGCGCTTTCGGAGCTCGCCGCCGTGCCGGGCGTACGCCGACTGGCAATGGTCACGGGCGACCGCACCGCCGTCGCACGACAGCTTGCCGGTCAGCTCGGCGCACAAATAGGCAAGTTGGAATGGCAGGCCGAATGCCTGCCCGCGCAGAAGGTGGAATTCGTCAACCGCGTCAAAGCCGAAGGCTATCGCGTTGCGTTCATCGGCGACGGCGTCAACGACGCGCCCGCGCTCGCCGCCAGCGACACCGGCATCGCGATGGGCGCCGCCGGCCGCGACGTCGCGATCCACAGCGCCACCGTCGCACTGATGAGCAACGACCTGCGCCGCCTGCCCTTCCTGATCCGCCTCTCGCGCGCCGCCCGCAGCGTCGTCTACCAGAACCTCGCCATCGGCGGCCTCTTCATCATCGGCGGTCTCACGCTCTCCGGCCTCGGCTGGATGAACCCCATCCTCGCCGCCCTCACCCACAACGCCGGCTCTCTCATCGTCGTCTTCAACAGCGCCCGCCTCATCCGCCACGGCGAAGACGCCTCCCCCTCCTGATCCTCCTCCTCGCTCTTCGCTCTTCGCTCTTCGTCCTCGCTCTTCCCCCCCCTCGCCCTCTTTTCTTGACCTCCCCCGCCCCCCCGCCATCATGCGCGGATGATTTCGGCACAGGAACGTCCCCTCATCGGCATCCTCGGCAGCGGGCAGCTCGCGAAAATGATGGCGCAGGCGGCGCTCCAGTTGGGGTGCCGGGTCAAGGTGCTGGAACAGAAGCGCACCGCTGATCCGCTCCTGCCCTGGCCCGCGACGGTCGGCGACTGGAATGACCCGGACACGTTGATCCGATTTGCAGAAGGCACGGACGTCGTCATCCTCGAAAACGAATTCATCGAATCCGACGCCCTCGCGGAACTGGAGGCGGCGGGCCACGTACTGTATCCGTCCGCCGCCTGCATGGCGCGCGTGCAGGACAAGCTGATCCAAAAACAGACGCTGGCGGATGCGGGGCTGCCCACCGCCGCGTTCCGCGCCGTGGAGAGTCCGGAGGACGTCGTCACGGCCGCCGCCGAACTTGGCTGGCCGCTGGTTTTGAAACGCCGAAAACTCGGCTACGACGGCAAAGGCAACGCCACGATCCGCAGCACAGCCGACGTCGCCGTCGCTTGGGCCCGGCTCGACGGCGGATCACACGCGCTCTACGTCGAACAATTCTGCCCCTTCACCCGCGAACTCGCCGTCATGGTCACGAGGGGAAAATCTGAAATCCGAAATCTGAAATCTGAAATCGCGATTTATCCCGTCGTCGACACCGTCCAGCGCGACCACATCTGCCACACCGTCGTCGCGCCGTCGCAATTGCCGCCGGATCAGGCCGCGGCCGCGGCGGACATCGGGCGGCGCGCGGTCGAAGCCATCGACGCCATCGGCAGCGTTGGCGTCGAAATGTTTCTCATGCCGGACGGGCACATCCTCGTCAACGAGCTGGCCCCGCGTGTCCACAACTCGGGTCACTACACGATTGAGGCCTGCCACTGCTCGCAATTCGAGAACCACATCCGCGCCGTACTCGGTTGGCCCCTCGGCTCCCCCGCCCTGCGCGCGCCCGCCGCCGCCATGGTCAACCTGCTCGGCGCCGCCGATGGCCCACCCATGCCGACCGGCATCGCGGAGGCCCTCGCCATCCCCGGCGCCCACATCCACCTCTACGGCAAGGACCGCAGCGCCAAAGGCCGCAAGATGGGCCACATCACGGCATTGGGCGCAACGCGCGAAACTGCGCGCGCCGCAGCCCAACGCGCGGCCGACGCCTTGCGCTTTGGGTGTTGATCATCCGGCATCCCGGCCCCTGCCCCGCATCGCGAGGCGGTGGATGAATCGTTCCAAAACCCTCCGGATTGTCAATTTGGCGATTGGCAACGCCCATCACCGCGCACTAAAGTGGACCTCGGAGTGCTGAACGAACGTACGGAGCGCTGAACGCGCCTCCGCAGATCCATGCCTTCAGTAGAAAGCCAGCTTAGATGGGTTTTTCTCCTGGCCGCCGTTGTTCTGATGGCGGCTCTTGCGATGGTTGCGCGCATCTTCAAACAACAACTCCACACCCAGCAGAATATCACGCAAACACAGGTGGCGCTGACCGGCCTGACCGATCTGCTTTCGCTGGTCCAGGATATTGAGACGGGGGCACGCGGTTTTGCCACAACCGGGCAGGAAGCCTATCTCGATCCATACGAATCCGGCCAGACGCAGTGGCCGGAACAAATGACCGCGGTTCGTAACCTCCTGGAATTCCATGACATCCCCGTCGCCTTGCTGGATCGATTGGAAACCCTGCTGCATGAGCGCAGCGAGGCATCAAGAGCGGTGGTGGACACCCGCCGCGCGCACGGTTTGGACGCCACCGTGCAACTTATCGCCCTCGGCCGGGGCCGGGTCCTCATGGATGAAATTCGCGCCCTCGTTCGCGAGCTGGAACAAACGATGCAAAAGCGCCAACTGCATTTCCTGCAAATGGCGCATGGAACCACACGCTGGACGATGGGCGCGCTGGCCGCCTTGAGCGGACTGCTGCTGGCCTGGGTGGGCATCAGCTACAACCTGGTTCGGCGCGAACTGCGGAAGCGCCAACAGGCCCAGCAGGTTCAACAGCGATCCGCGGAGATGATCGCGGATCTCTATAATCATGCACCGTGCGGATATCACTCACTGGATGAACACGGGGTTTTTGTCGAGATCAACGACACCGAACTTGGATGGCTCGGTTACACGCGAGATGAGGTGGTCGGACGCTTGCGCTTTTCCGAATTGCTGACGGAGGACAGCCGGAGGCGGTTCAGCCAAACCTTTCCGCAATTTCTGCAGACCGGCGAAGTTCATGATCTCGAATTCGAACTCATTCGACGCGACGGCCGGACGCTGCCCGTCCTGTTGAGCGCGACTGCCATTCGTGATGAAACCGGACGCTTCGTGAAAAGCCGTTCCGTGATGATGGATAGAACCGAGCGCAAACGATTGGAGGACGAGCGGAATCACATCTTCTCCATGGCCCCCGACCTCATGGCCGTGGCGGACATGAACGGGTATTTCCGGCGGCTTAATCCAGCATGGGAACGCACCACCGGGCACCCCCTCGACGTTCTCCTCAGCTGCCCATATATGGACTTTGTCCATATCGACGACCGGGCGGCGACCCTGCGCGAAGCCGAGAAACTGGCGGCGGGTGAAAAGGTCATCCTGTTTGAGAACCGCTATCGCCGGCGCGATGGAACCTACTGTTGGCTGTCCTGGATGTGCGCGCCGGATACGGCGACGCAAACCATCTTTGCGTGCGCGCGCGATGTTACCGAGGAAAAGGAGACGCGCGCGCGAATTATCGCCTTAAATGAGGAACTCCGGATGAACACGGCCCGGCTGGAAAGCACGAATCGGGAGTTGGAGGCGTTTTCATATTCGGTTTCCCATGATCTGCGCGCGCCCTTGCGCAGCATAGATGGATTCAGCCGCGTACTGTTGGAGGATTGCGCCGGCCAGTTGGACGAGGAGGGCAAATCCCATCTGCAACGCATCATTCGCGCGACCGGTCGCATGGGCGAATTGATCGACGACCTGACGAAGTTATCGCGGGTATCTCGCTGTGAATGTATCGTGGAGGAGCTCGACCTCAGTGCGCTGGCCACGCTCATCGTCGAGCAACTCCGCCAGCGCACGCCCGAACGAATCGTCGACGTGCAGATTGAAGCGAACCTGCGCGACCGCGCGGACCCGCGCCTCTTGAGGATCGCCTTGGAAAACCTGTTCGACAACGCATGGAAATTTACGGGCAAACAAACGTCCGCCCGGATCACCTTCAATCGGAGCACCGCCGAAGGACAAACCGCCTACTGCGTGTGCGACAACGGCGTGGGCTTTGAAATGGCGGCCGCCGATCGCTTGTTCGGCGCCTTCCAGCGGCTGCACAGCGAACGCGAATTTCCCGGCACCGGCATTGGATTGGCCACCGTGCAACGCGTTATACACCGGCATGGAGGCCGGATCTGGGCGCAGAGCAGCCCCGAAGCCGGGGCGCGATTCTTTTTCACGCTGTCATGAACCCCGGAGGAACCCCATGAATGAACGCCACATTTTACTCGTCGAAGACAACCCGGACGACGAACTCCTGACCCTGCGGGCGCTCAAAAAAAACAACATCAGCAACGAAGTGCGGGTCGCACGCGACGGATTGGAAGCCCTGCAACTCCTCATGCAGGAACCGCAGCTTCCGGCGCTGGTTCTGCTCGACTTGCGCCTGCCCAAATTGGAGGGCATTGAAGTCTTGCGCCGCATTCGCGCCGACAAGCGAACCCGGCTGTGCCCGGTGGTGATTTTGACCTCGTCCAAAGAGGATCAGGATCTCCTACAAAGCTACAGCCTGGGGGCGAATAGCTACATCCGCAAGCCGGTCGATTTCAGCCAATTTGTCGCCGCCGTAAGCCAATTGGGTCTGTATTGGCTCGTACTAAACGAAGCGCCACCGGTGTTGCCATGACCGATTCCACGCCACAGCCAGCCGCGCCCACCCTGCGCGTATTGATGGTTGAAGACTCAGAAGACGACGCGGTCCTGATCCAGCACCACCTGCGCAAGCATGGGTACGACGTCCAGGCCCTGCGGGTGGAAACCCTGGAAGAGATGCGAAGCGCGCTGGACCAACCCTGGGATATCGTGCTTTCCGACCACAATATGCCGGACATGAGTTCGCTGCGCGGTCTGGCCCTCCTGCGGGAACGGGATCTCGACATCCCGTTTATCCTCGTGTCCGGCACCATCGGGGAGGCTCAGGCCGTGGCGGCCATGAAGGCGGGCGCCCACGACTTCGTCATGAAGGATCGTCTGGGCCGGCTCGTTCCGGTGATCGAACGCGAACTCAACGACGCGGCCCAACGCCACGCCCGCCGTGCCGCGGAGGAAAACCTGCGGCGTTCCGAAGGGCGCTACCGCGAACTGGTCGAGGAGATTCCCGCGGTCACCTACATTGCCGCGCTCGACGAGCGCCGGACTGTATATTTCATGAGCAACCAGATCAATCGCTGGCTTGGCATTGATGCGGCCGCGCAGCGATCGTTGTGGGAAAATTTCACCCATCCCGAAGATCGCGGAGCCATGGAGGAAGTCATCTCGCGCGCCCTTGAGAGCGGGAGTGCCTTCACCTGTGAATATCGTTTCCAGCGGGCGGACGGCTCAATCATCTGGGTGCGGGACCATGCCGTTGTCGTCCGCGAATCAGCGGACCACCCGCCCTTCGCCCGCGGCTTCCTGATCGACATTTCCGAGCAGCGTGCGATCGAGGCCAGTCTGCGCGAGCGTGACCAACAGTTACAGCGTGCTCAAAAATTGGAATCCATCGGCCGGCTGGCCGGCGGGGTCGCCCATGATTTTAACAACCTGTTGACGCCGATTCTGGGCTACGGCCGGTTGCTGGCGGAATCCCTTCCCCCGGACTCCGAATTGCGGGAATTCGCCTCGGAAGTCGTTCGCTCGTCCGAACGCGCCGCGAAGTTGACCCGGCAACTGCTGGCGTTCAGCCGGCAACGCAATGACCTGGCCCGTCCGGTGGACCTCAATCAAGCGGTCACGGAAATGCATCGCTTCCTCCGCAGCACGATCGGCCGCGAGATCGATCTCTCCACGGTGCTTGGCGAAACACCCGCCGTGGTCCTGATTGACCCCACGGCGCTGGAACAGGCCGTCGTCAACCTCGCCGTCAACGCGAGGGATGCGATGTCGTCCGGTGGTCGTCTCACAATTGGAATCGCGGTGGACAGGGTAAGCCCGTCCGTCGCCGCGGCTCATCATGTCGAACCGGGCCCTTACATCCGCCTGTCCGTCCGCGACACCGGCGCCGGCATGACGAAGGAAATTCGGGATAAAATTTTTGAACCGTTCTTCACCACAAAACCCGAAGGGCGGGGAACCGGGCTGGGCCTTGCCATCGTGCGCGAGGTGGTAAGCAAGAACCACGGATTCATTGAGTTAACAACGGCGCCGGGCGAGGGCAGCGAATTCCGCCTGTTTTTTCCGCAGCACCATCAAGCTGCGGCCGCGGTTGACGAGCACCCGATACAACTTCCGTCCGGGTCTGAACATATTCTTGTGGTGGATGATGACGAAGTCGTCGGAAAACTGGTGGCCCGCCACCTGAAATCGCTTGGCTATCACGTCACATTGACCACTTCGGCGGGCGAAGCCATTGAACACTATACGCACGCCGCCCCTCCGGTGGATGCCCTGGTCACCGATTTGGTCATGCCCCATGGCAGCGGTCGGGCCCTCGCGGAAACGTTGTGCGCGGGTCAACCCGATTTGCCGGTCCTCTTCATCTCCGGATTCTCCCAGGATTCGCCCCCCGAGGGCGCGCGCCCACGCCAAATCCTGCTGATGAAACCGTTCAGCAAGGAAGCGTTGGCCACCGCGTTGCGCGAGGTGTTGGACCAACGCTGATCGCCGCCGACCGCCATCCGCACGATTTGTGGTTTGTTTCGGAAATCAGAATGCGCTATTCGGAGTGGATGACGAAACCACAAATCGGCATCATCATGGGCAGCGATTCGGATCTGCCCACCATGCAGAAGGCTGCGGATGCGCTGGCGGAGTTCGGCGTCTCCCACGAAATCAAGGTCGTGTCCGCTCACCGCACCCCGGACGACATGGCGCGCTATGCGAAGTCCGCCGCAAAACGCGGCCTGAAAGTCATCATTGCCGGCGCGGGCGGTGCGGCGCATCTGCCGGGCATGACGGCGAGCCAAACCACCCTGCCCGTGATCGGTGTGCCCATTGAATCCAAGGCGCTCAAGGGCCTCGACTCCCTGCTCTCCATCGCGCAAATGCCCGCCGGCGTGCCCGTCGCCACCGTCTCCATCGGCAACGGGCGCAACGCCGGTTTGCTCGCGGTCGCCATCCTCGCGGCATTCGACACGCGCCTGGCGAAAAAACTGGCCGTCTTCAAGCAGCGCATGGCCCGCGAATCGCGCGCAAAAAACAAGGGGCTCGCGAAGGCCGCTCGCCAGAACTGAAATGTCGTATTTGCTGGAACGGCTCACACATCGCATTCCGCAGCCGATCATTTCCAAAGGTCGCGCCTATTGTCGTTCCGGCCGCGTAACGCTGCTCGACAGCGACGACTACGGGGTCGAAGCGTCAGTTCGGGGAACCGAGGTCTATGACGTCACCCTGCGGTGGTTTGGGTCATCACTGAATGGGACTTGCACGTGTCCATACTTTGAATCGTCGGGCATCTGCAAACACATCTGGGCAACGATTGAGCAGGCGAGCATGGAGCGACGACTCGGATTCCCGCATGTGAGGGGGCCGATTCGTCTTGTATCCTTCCTGGAAGGCTCGCCGCCGCCATCGAGTTTGAATTCTTCACGGCTGGACGCCTTGCGCACACGCGCCGCGCCCGGCGCCGGTCACTCAAGCTGGAAACGCGTCATTAAACGACTCGCTGCCGGCCAACCGGAGTCATCCACCCCAACACCTGATCGGGAAACGCAGGTGTACTACACGATTTCCCTCGCCGAGCTCCGCAACTCGGCAATCCCGCGCCTGCAGGTGCTCGAAGTGTTCCGAAAAAAGAACGGCGCGTGGAGCAAACCGCGTCCCTTCCAGCTATTTCCCGCTCGAATCGCCGCCCTCGACGAACTGGATCGCCACATTCTACTGATGCTGCGCGGCGCGCTTCCGGCCCATTCATGGAATGGCTATGCCAACGCGAGCGCATATCAGACCGACGATGCCCTGTGGAGTCATGTGGCGCCCATCCTGTGCCGAACGGGCCGCTTCACCGCGAATGAAGCGAACCCCATGGCGGGGCCGCATTTCACCATGGATGAAGGACCGCCCTGGATGTTCAACCTCATCGTTGACACCGCTTCGGAAACACCAGTTCGCGTGCGCGGGGAATTGCGGCGCGGGGAAGAACGCAAACCGTTGGATGAACCCCAAGTACTGACGGCCTCGGGGTGGATTTTTGGCGCAGCGGAAATTGCGCGCCTGGACCACAAAGGCGCTTTCCCCTGGATCGCCCTGCTTCGCCAGGAACGAGAACTTGTCATTCCGCGCGTCGAGGTGGAGGAATTCATCGAAAGCGCCATATCGCTGCCCATGTCCGCGCCATTGGTGCTGCCGCCGGACCTCGCCATCGAGCAGAAGACCGGGCAATTCACTCCCATCCTCGAACTCAAGACGAATGCCTACGAACCGAGTGTGCTCGATGCCGGTTTGTCCTTCCAGTATCTGGAGCGGACATTCCGAAACCGGGAGCCTGCGCGCGGTTTCCGGCGCGCCGGCACGCGCGAATTCATCATCCGCGACGCGGAGCGTGAGGAGAATTGCCGGCAAACCCTGGCCAAAATGGGCATGCGATTGCCGCGTTATAGTTTCGGCGACAAGACGATTGATTACGATTTTCCCGAAAAACGGCTTCCCGAAATCATTCGCGTTCTGGGCCGGGAAGGCTGGCGGATCGTATTCAAGGGGCGCCCGATTCGAAGTGCGGGCACATTCTCCCTGGAGGTGGTCTCCGGTGTGGACTGGTTTGATTTGCGCGCGCATGCAGACTTTGACGGCATCCCCGTGCCGATGCCCGAGTTGTTGCGCGCGGCGCGAGATCGACTGGACACCCTCATATTGGCCGACGGAACCATCGCCACCATACCGGAAGATTGGCAGCAACGCCTCGCCGCGCTCTCCGCATTTGCCAGGGAAACGGACGACGCGCTGCGTTTCCAGCGCACCCAGGCGGTCCTGCTGGACGTCCTGCTCGCCGAGCAGCCGGGCGTCAACGTGGATGAACAGTTCACGAAGGCGCGCGAGCAATTAAAGGCCTTCCGCTCAATTGCGCCCGCTGACCCGCCCGCCTCTTTCGTCGGCACACTGCGCGACTACCAGCGCGACGGATTGGGCTGGCTGGATTTCCTGCGCAGCCATCACTTTGGCGGCTGCCTCGCGGACGACATGGGTCTCGGAAAGACCGTGCAGGTGCTCGCGATGCTGGAATCGCGGCGGCTGGCCGGCGCCGGCCCATCGCTCGTTGTGCTGCCTAAATCGCTGCTCTACAACTGGCGCGCCGAGGCCGCCCGCTTCACCCCCGCGATGCGCGTGTTGGACCATCACGGCCTCTCGCGCGCAAAATCCACCGGCCACCTCAGTGAATACGACCTGATTCTGACGACGTACGGCACGCTGCGCAGCGATGCCGCCCTGCTTAAAGACGTTGAATTCGATTACGTCATCCTCGACGAGGCGCAGGCCATCAAAAATGCCTCCACCAGCCAGGCCAAGGCCGCCCGACTCCTGCGCGCCCGGCACCGAATCGCGATGAGCGGGACACCGATAGAAAACCATCTCGGCGAACTGTGGAGTTTGTTCGAGTTTTTGAATCCGGGATTCCTCGGCCGCGCCTCCGTATTCCAGGGACTTGCCGCAAACGGTGAGGATGCGGCCACACGCACACTGCTCGCCCGCACCCTGCGGCCGTTCATCCTGCGCCGCACGAAGAAGGAAGTCGCCCGCGAATTGCCCGACCGCACCGAGGACACGCTGTGGTGCGAACTGCCGCCGAAACAGCGCAAGATCTACGACGAACTCCGCGACCACTATCGCGCCTCGCTGCTCGGCGTCGTTCAGGCCAAAGGCCTTGCACGGTCGAAAATCCAGGTGCTGGAGGCCCTGCTCCGCCTGCGCCAGGCGGCCTGCCATCCCGCGTTGATCGACAAGGACATAAAACAGGCGGAAAGCGCGAAGCTGGATGTGCTGCTGGCGCAACTGGACGAGCTGCGCGAAGAGGATCACAAAACCCTCGTCTTCTCGCAATTCACCTCCTTCCTGGCCCTCGCGCGCAAGGAACTCGATGCGCGTGGCGTCGCATACGAATATCTTGATGGAAAGACGAAAGACCGCAAAGCCTGCGTGGAGCGCTTCCAAACCGACCCCGCCTGCAAGGTATTCCTCATCAGTCTCAAAGCCGGCGGCGTGGGGCTTAACTTGACCGCGGCGGAGTACGTCTTCCTGCTCGACCCCTGGTGGAATCCCGCAGTCGAGGCGCAGGCCATCGACCGCGCGCATCGCATCGGCCAGACCCGCAAGGTTTTCGCCTATCGCCTGATCGCGAAGGATACCATCGAGGAAAAAGTGCTCGAGCTGCAAAAGAGCAAACGCGATCTCGCCGACGCCATCATCAGCGCCGACAACAGCCTGCTCAAGAATCTCACGCGCGAAGACCTCGAATTGCTGCTGACATAGCCCCTCACCACGGAATCTGCCATACTCGCACGCGTGACGGAACGCATCCAGGTCGTGGCGGATGATCGCGAACGGCCTTCCGGCATTCCCGGGATTCTCACGCGCCAGGACGATTTGGACCTGCGCATCGAACGCCTGCCCGTCGGCGACTACTTGGTCGATGAGGCCGTCGTCATTGAGCGCAAATCCGCAGCGGATTTCGCGCAGTCCATCGTGGATGGACGGCTATTTGCGCAGGCGACACGACTCACGATCTCGCGGTTTCGACCCGCGCTGATCATCGTCGGCTCCGCCGCTGAATGGTCTGCCATCGGCGTCCCGCGCCATGCGATTCAAGGCGCGCTGGTCACGCTGATGCTGATCTACGACATCCCACTCTTCCGCGCGGTGGATGGAGAGGAGGCCGCGCGCTTGATCCTCTACATCGGCCGCCAGCTCGCCCGGCTGCGGGATCCGAATCTGGTCACGCATCGCGTGGCCAAGAGCAAACACCGACGCGCCCGGCAGCTTCGCATCCTGCAACACCTGCCCGGAGTCGGGCCCGAAAGAGCCTTCGCGCTGCTGGAACACTTCGGTTCCGTCCGCGCCTGCCTCAGCGCCACCGAAGAAGACCTCGGGAAGATCCGCGGCATCGGCCCCACCACCGCCCGCCGCATCGTGGAAACCGTGAAGGAACCCCGCACGACATACGGCTTCGACGAAAACACTCCTCCTCTATAGGGATTTTGTCCTCAAAATCCCTACGTAATCACGCACGCCGTCTTCGAGCGTGGTCATCGGTGTGTCGTAGCCCGCGGCGCGCAGCTTGGAGATCTCGGCTTCGGTGCGGTATTGGTACTTCCCGCGCAGGTGCTCGGGCATATCGATGAATTCGATGTTCGGCTCACGGCCCAGTGCGGCGAACACCGCGCGGGCCAGGTCGATCCAAGTCCGGCAGGTGCCGGTGCCGACGTTGAATAGGCCGGAAGCACGGCGGTTTTCGGCAAAGTGCAGGCAAACGTCCACCGCGTCCTTCACGTAGACGAAGTCGCGCACCTGCTCGCCGTCCTTGTAGTCCGGGTGGTAGGACTTGAAGAGCTTCACCACGCCTTCATGCTGGATCTGGCCGTACGCCTTGTTCACCACCGATCGCATGTCCCCCTTGTGATCCTCGCGGGGTCCATAGACGTTAAAGAACTTCAGTCCGACGATGTCGTTGAGCACCTGCTGCCGCAACGCCCACAGGTCAAACATGTGCTTGGAATAGCCGTACATGTTCAGTGGAGCGAGCGTTGGCGTGACCGCGTCGTCGTCGGAATAGCCCAGCGACCCGTCCCCATAGGTCGCGCCGCTGGAGGCGTAAATGAACCGCACGTCGTTGCGCAGGCACCATTCGCACAGCTCGCGAGTGAACCGGTAGTTGTTGTCGGCCAAATATGACGCGTCCTTCTCCGTCGTCGCGCTGCACGCGCCCATGTGAAATACGGCGGACACCTTGCCGAGGATGTCCTGCTGGAGCGCGAGCCGGAACGCATCGCCCTCCATGTAATCGCTGTAGCGCAAGCCGACGAGATTCTTCCACTTCTCGTCCTTGCCGAGGATATCGACGACGAGTACGTCGTCCTCCCCGCGCGCATTCAGCTCCGCGACGATGTTGCTGCCAATAAAGCCGGCGCCGCCGGTGACGATGTAGTTGCTCATAGGGGGGGTGCCGGGTTTCGGGTGTCGGGTTTTGGGGTGCGGGGACGGACGGTGTAATTCGCGGAAGATTCAAGGAACTTCGTTCGCTCGCTCTTGCGCAGACCATGCCCGGCCCGCTGAAGGGAGGCGCACAAGACATTCAAGCCCGCCACCTCGCGGATGGCGCGCTCAAGCGGGCTCTGTTTTATTCGCCTCATTACTCAACCGTTGAATATCAGCCAAATCTTGCGGGCGTCCGGCATCTCGCTTCAAGTCAATAAGGTCCTCGCGGCGGAGCACGCGGATGAAGCCATTGCTCCACTTCATACGCCGCGCACGCTGGATCATCTCCAAATGCGCGGGACGCAACGGGACCATGAGATCTACCAGGAAATAGTCCTCGGTGTCCGTGTATGTCTTGATCAATCGATGCAGCGTGATGCCGGTGGCATTAAACGTCATTACCTCGGAACGGACACGAAACCCGGCCGTCGCCAAAGCGCGTCGAACACGGTCCAAGTCCTCTGGGTGCACCAGAAAATCAATATCCTTGGTCGCTCGCGCGAAACCATGCACCGCCATGGCCAGACCGCCGACCAGCGCATAGCGCAGGCGTTTACCGCGCAAGGCCTCGGCGACCCTCGCAAATTCCGTGATCAGCTCAAGACCGGGAATTGCTCTGTCCATACGCCTCGACAATCCGCTGGATCACGTTCGTGGTCGATCGGCCTTCCACCATCTGGGCGAGGACGACCTTGCCGCCGTTGGCCTCGACGATGTCGCGACCGCTGACGTAGTGCGCCCAATCAGCTCCCTTGACCAGCACGTCGGGGATGATTTCGCCGATCAATTCCTTCGGCTCGTCCTCGTCGAAGACCACGACGTAATCCACGCAGGCCAGCGCGGCCAGCACGCGGGCGCGGTCGTCCTGGGAATTCACGGGACGTTTGTCGCCCTTGTAGCGCTTCACGGAGGCATCGGAATTGAGCCCAACGCACAGCGCGTCGCCCTGCTCGCGCGCAAACTGGAGATAGGTCACATGCCCGGCGTGCAGGATGTCGAACGCGCCATTGGTGAAGACGAGTTTCCTCCCCGCTGCCCGCAGTCGCCCCCGCTCCGCGACCATCGCTTCGCGAGTCAGTATTTTGGAATCGGCATTCATTTCACCGCTGAGACGCAGAGAGCGCCGGGAAAAGCATAGGCTTTCATGTGGCAAGAAAGCAATTCCCCTCGCCGACCTCTGCGCGCTCAGCGCCTCTGCGGTGAATCCTACATCTTCTCAATGACCGCGTCGCCGAACTCCGAGCATTTGATCTCGGTCGCGCCGTCCATCAGGCGGGCGAAGTCGTACGTGACGCGTTTCGCGCCGATCGCGCCGTCCATGCCCTTGATGATCAGGTCCGCCGCCTCGGTCCAGCCCATGTAGCGCAGCATCATTTCGCCGGAGAGCACGACGGAGCCGGGATTCACGCGGTCCAGGTTCGCGTACTTCGGCGCGGTGCCGTGCGTCGCTTCGAAGATCGCGTGGCCGGTGACATAGTTGACGTTGCCGCCGGGGGCGATGCCGATGCCGCCGACCTGCGCCGCCAGCGCGTCGGAGATGTAGTCGCCGTTCAGGTTCATCGTCGCGATGACGTCGAACTCCGTCGCGCGCGTGATTGTCTGCTGGAAGCAGATATCCGCGATGACGTCCTTGATCACGAGGCCATTCGGCAGCTTGCACCACGGACCGCCGTCAATCTCGACCGCGCCGAATTCCTTCTTCGCCAGCTCGTAGCCCCACTTCATGAAGGCTCCCTCGGTGAACTTCATGATGTTGCCCTTGTGGACCAGCGTCACGCTCTTCCGCTTGTTGTCGATCGCGTACTGGATCGCCGCGCGCACGAGACGGGCGGTGCCCTCTTGGGACACCGGCTTCACGCTGATGCCCGAGGTGTTGGGGAACCGGATCTTCGCGTAATCCTTCGGAAACGCGTCTTTCAGGAGTTGGAGGAACTTCGCGTTCTCCGGGGTGCCCTGTTCAAATTCGAGGCCGGTGTAAATGTCTTCCGTGTTCTCGCGAAAAATCACCATGTCCACGTCCTGCGGCCGCTTCACCGGGGACGGTACGCCGTTGAACCAGCGCACGGGGCGCAGGCAGACGTAGAGGTCGAGCAGCTTGCGCAGCGCGACGTTGAGCGAGCGGATGCCGCCGCCAATCGGCGTGGTCAGCGGGCCCTTGATGCCGACGCGGTATTCCTTGAACGCCTCGACCGTCTCGTCGAGCAGCCACTCGTTGTACGCCTTGAAGCACTTCTCGCCGGCGAAGACCTCCATCCACACCAGCTTGCGCTTCCCGCCGTACGCCTTCGCCACCGCCGCGTCGAGCACGCGAACCGAAGAACGCCAGATGTCCGGCCCCGTGCCGTCGCCTTCGATAAACGGAATGATCGGGTTCGCGGGAACGGCCAGTTTGCCGTCCGGGCCCATCGTGATTTTTTCGCCGCCAGCCGGAATTTTGATGTGTGTATAAGCCATGATGCACTCCTCGGGTTAAAAGCGGGCTGATCATAGGCGCTGCCGCCCAAATTTCCAACGTCTGTAAAAAACTTTTTATCGGCCTGCAACGTCTGTAAAAACGATCTGTGACTGACGAATCCCACGCCCCCACCCCGTCGCCCGACTTGGAGCGCCTGCTCGGCGCGCTGTTGCGCCTCGATCCGGTGGCGCTCGCAGGGCACGGCGTGAATGCCCTGCTGGCGGAGGACGAGAAGACGGCCACGCAATCGTTGCTGCGGCACGGCGCGGGCCTGAAGGCGGCCTTCCGCCTGATGAATGCACTCGGCGACCGCGGCATTCCCCACCTGTTTCTCAAGGGACCGACGCTGCAGCGCCTGCTCTACGGGGAAGCGGCCATTCGCCCGTATGGTGACCTCGATGTGTGGGTTGAACCCGCGCGACTGGCGGACGCCGCGGCGGCGGTACAGGAGGTCGGTTGGAAGCCGCCGCCGCGCATCACGCCGTATCATTTTCATGTCGTGTGTCCGCCCGCGGACGCACCGTTGCCGCTGGAGTTGCACACGCGATGGGTCGACCGCGCGAACATGTACCGGCTGCCGGACGACGCCGGATTGGAGCGAGCGGTGATGGGCGCCGAGGGCTTGCCGCGACCCTGCGTCGAGGACCTGCTGATCTACCTGTGCGTGCACGCGCACAAACACGGGTTCCTGAACGAAACGGCCCTCGCGCTCGGCCAGCCCGCGGAGTGGTTCCTGTCCCCCGCGAGCGGCAACCGGCTGCTCTGGTGGCTCGACATCGCGCTGCTGCTGGAAGAGGCGACCGAGCCGATCGACTGGAAGCTCTGCATCGAGCGCATCTGGCGCTGGAACCTCATCAAGCCGGTCGCGATTACGCTGCGACTCGTCACGCGCTTCCTGCCCGCGAGCAAGGCGCGGCAGGCGCTGGCGAACTTGAAACTGGACACCGTGCATCCGAAACTGGGCCGCAAGGCGATGCGGCGCATGGTCATCCGGAACAGGCGCCGCTTTATGAGCCCAAACGCGGCGACGTGGCGGCCGGGACGCCTCGCGCAACTGCCGGACCTGCTGTTTCCCTCGCCGGACGCCCTGGCGGCTTTCCTGGAAAAATCAGAGGTATCGCTGCTCGACCGCGCGCGCCATCCCTGGCGGATGATGCGGCGGATCTTGGGGAATTGACGAATGACGAAATCCGAATGCCTAATTCGTCATTCGTCATTTCCTGCATTCGTCATTCTCAATACACGAATTCCACCCGGAACACCGCGCTGGTCGTCGCGCCGGCGACGGGGCGTGTGGTGAGGTTTGATTCGGCCAGAACGAGATCCGGAACCACGGACCACAGGCTCGTTGGCGATGCGGCGGATGATACGCGATAGAGACCCTCCGGCTGCGAGGTCCATGTGACGTGGGTCCAGTTCGTCGCGAACAGGAGGGCTTGGATGCGCAGCGCGGAGGAGGCGTCGCCGGGATTCGTGCCCGCGAGCCACTCGGCGTCATCCGCGAAGCCGTCGCCATCCGCATCGCCTCCCGTCCAGGTATTCGTGAGCGAACCAAATTTCGCCTGTTCCCACGCATCGGGCAGGCCGTCGCCGTCGGCGTCCGTGAAGCGGTGCGCCAGCGCGACGTAATAAGTTCCCGTCGTGAATTCGGCGAGACTTTTCACCGAGAGGTAGGCGCGCTGCGCGCTGCCGGTGTGGAGAACGACCACCGTGTTTGACCCGCCAACGACGGAATTGGTGAACAAGACGACGCTCGCGCCGGAAGGACTGAGCAACTCCATTTCGCAATCCCACACCGTGCCGGTGGACACGGTGATCGCGTTGGTCACATACGGAAGGACGGAAAACTGGAAGACATCCCGGTCGTCGTGCCGATTGATAACGCGGGTGACGGAGCCGGTGGAGAGTAATTCCGCTGATGCAGGCGCGTTGCCGACGTCGTCCGCAAAGGAATACGGAGCGAGGACGAGGAGGAGAACGACGACGAGGACGAGACAAAGCCCGCCCCCCCTTTGTGCCTCTGTGCCTGTGCCTGCCACGCCGAAGTTCCGCACACGGAACGAAGGCGGGTGCCTCTGTCCCTTCATCATGGCCTCACCACCTGCGCCGGGTCGCCGAAGAGGTTGTAGAAGAGGAGTTCCTGGGAGTTGGGTGACACGCCCGAGAGGTCCAACAGACCTGCATCAACGGAATCGCCCATTCGCTGCCGCGAAATTCCGTTGGTGAAATAACGATAGAAGCCGTCGGCAAAATTTCTGGCAGCTTCATTCACACTCAAGGCCGATGCAGACAGGACGGCGGAGGCGCCGCGGTTGTGTTCCCGTTCAATCAGTCGTTCCGCCATCGACTGGTTCGTCGGATTCGCGAATGCGCCGTTTCCGCATGTCCAAATTGTGAAAATGGGTTGGCTGACGCTATTCGCCAGCCGCGCAACGTGGGACGTATCAAAACCAACAGCCCAATCATTATTCCAACCATGCCCAAAATAGCTGACGGCAAAAACCGGTCCGGAAGGCGTGGACGCATTGATCGTATTGGTAATGGTGGCGATGACAGTCGCCGAGTTGGCTCCATTAAAGTAGGCGCGGGTATTCGTGCTCATGCCGGCCTTCAACAGGTTGGTATGCACGTGGGTGTCGGAGACCGACTGGAAGTCGTTGGGCGGCCCGTTGGTGTCGGCGACGATCAACGCCTTTCCTCGCCACGATGCCGAGGTTGAGGCGCTTTCGTAGTTCACAATACGCGTCACCGCCGCGGTGACGTGGGCATGGGTCCGCAGGGGCAGCCTGCCGATCTGAACATCGCGCAGGAAATCAGCACCGTTCACCGTCGCCAACCAGCCGTCCTGTGCACAATACTCAAAAGCACCTGCGCCAAGGTAGACAGGCAATAAATCGGTGGGATTGGCCAGGCCATGATAATTCTTGGGGTCGTAACTCCCGTCACCGACCAAGAGCACATATTTCGGCGGCGGACTCGACCAGTGATGAAAGGCGTAGCCGATGAATTGCTTGATCGTACGGGCATCCTTGATGCCATAGCTGAATTCGTCGTAGACACTTTCGATCGGCACCATCAGCGTGCGCATGCCGTCGCGGGCGCGATGCTTCGCGAGCTGGTAAGCGCCGGTGGACAGCGAGGAGTGCGTGATGAAGAGATAGTCGGCCTGTCGCGCGGTGTTCGTGAAATCGCGGAACTGCACGGGCGATGAAATGACGATGTCGACGAGCGTCGTGGGCGACGCAAGCCAGAAGCGATTCGTGCCGAACGCAAAGTCCGCCCAACGCACGTGGCCCGTCGCGCCGTTCGATTCAACGGTGAAGTTAGTGAGACGCACCGGACGATCAGGATTCGTGATGTCGAGCAACCACGGCGTTTCGTTCGTATTCCAGGGCGCGGCGGCATAGTTGTTGGAGATGGGAACACCATGGAAGGAAACTTGGCCATTGCGTACGCGATTGCTGGCCATGTAGAGGATCTCCATCCACTCCAGTGAGGCCACATCCGTAGCGCCGGTGAACACCTGGCGCAATTGGACGGTGTTCATTCCATTGCTCATGGCGGACTGCGCCACATAATTGGTCGCGAGATGGAAATTCATCCCGTCGTAGAGCGAAGTTTGCACGCCCTGCGCGTTGATTGCGAAGCGGGTGGCGTGATTGCTGGCGGTACGCCCCCATAGGGCAAGATGAACGGTCACCGTGCCCATCGGGCTTGGATCCGGCGTTGAGATAAAAACGTTGGTGGCATTCGTAAAAATATTGTGCGAGATCCAGTGATCGAAGGAGGCATCGGTTGGTCGATAGGTTGGGACAAAAATGCTCTTCCGCTCGTAGCGCACGGTGCGCCAATGCGACGTGCGCTCCGTCCACCCCGGCTGGGGCGCGGCGTTTCGGGACGTCATGCGCAGCCCGGAGCCGCCACGGCCGAGCCAGTAGGTGTTGGTGACGGTCCAATAGCCGTCGTGCGGCCAGCCGTAGAACACGGCGAAATCGTTGGTGGACCATGTCCCTTCACTGCTGACCGCAAGCGCGATTTCCTGCGTGCGGCAGTAGAGGCGGAGTTCCGAGCCGACGGGATTCGTGATGCCCGCGTTCAGCAGAGCGGCATGGGTGATGCGGTACAGCCCCTCATTCGTCACGGCGATGCGGCGATCCGCACCCACCTCGGCGCCCGCGCGGCGCGAGGCGTATTCCGACGGCACGCCGTTGGTCATCGGCGGCAGCAGGTCGGACGCGTGGGAAAGCAAAGGCATGCACAGCGCTGCAACTGCAAGAGCCCTCACCCCTGCCCTCTCCCTCGGGGAGAGGGTGAAGAAAGCACCCCCTCTCCCGCGGGCGGGAGAGGGTTGGGGTGAGGGTGCGTTGTCTACACGAATCATTCGGATCCTAATTTTTGTTCATTCCAAACCAGGCGCGCCTCAATGGATTTGTTCCAGCGCAACATACCCTGAACCGGGTTGTATTGAAGGGGATGGAAGACGATTCGCGCCCATCGCTGGGTCCCCTGCGCCGCGTAGCTGATCTCCAGCGGTTCCACGGGCCAGAATCCATTCCGCTCAAACCCCGGCCCCCGGGGGATCAGCGTTTCCTTGACTGATCGCCGACCGTCCTCCGTTTCCTGTAGTTCGCGGGTGGGCACGGGGGTGATGGGCGGCGAGTTGGTTTCGACGTGGATCAACCGGGTGATTTCGATCTGCGCGACGCAGTTGCGGGGGACGGGAATCATGCGCAAGAGAAACGGCAGATTCGGATTGCCGGACTCGATCGCGTGCTTCCCGTCGGGCACGCGCGGGATAACGCTGCCGTCGGGTTGCGGTTCGCCATCAAATGCAGGCACGCCGACCCGAAGGCGGGTTTCCATCCCGCACTCTGACGGAACATCCATTTCCCACGCGGCGTGAGCAGAACACATCCACGCCGCCGCGAGGGCAACGCTGACCAGCGAAACCCGCATCAGGGGGCGCGCACCTCGGGAACTTCGCGAATCGACTCGAGTTGGATCGCGATGCAGTCCGCTGATTCCTCCACGACAAGCGACAGGTAGATGCCGCTCTGGCCGGGGATGTCGAGAACCGCGTAGTCGAACAGCACACGCGGATTCAAAGGATCGCTCACATCCAGCACCAGCGCATCGCCACGCTCAAAGCCCATCAATAGGTAGCGCTGCCATTCGTGCGTCACCGTAAATGGCAACTGGCCGTCGGTGCGGACCACGCCGGTCCAGACTTCGCCTTCGCCGCGCGGCTCGGCATACGCCCAACCCATGCGACGGGCGTCAGGGCCGGTCAGAATGTTCACGGACGTGCCCTCCTTCAATTCCGGCACGAAGAACAACAGGCTTTCGCCCGGCCGTAGGATTTCACCTTCCGCAATCGGCAACAGTGCAACCTCCGCACCGCCCAGCGCGATCTTCAGCGAGGCCACATCCAGCGAGGCCGACGGAATCCCGGCGGCTACCAAGGCCTCCTGCGTGATGCGGTAGAGGCCCGCGGAGCCGGCTTCAAGGTCAAAGGCGCCAACCAGCACATCGACCGCGCGCTCGTCGTCCGAGCCTTCATTCACCTGCACCGGGCCATGCAAGGTGCTCTCAAACTGCCAGCTGATATCCTCCAGCCAGTAGTTCCAGGCGGTGCCTTCAGGCGCGGCAGCATCGGTGTAGAAGTATGTCGCACCATTTCCGGTCCCCTGCCCCAGTATCAACTCCGGCGTAATTCGGGTGCGCTCGCCCTCGGAGTCTGCTGCACGGTAGAGATGATAGCCCAGATTCTCGAATTCCGACACCGTCTCCCACTCCAACCGCACCGATTCGCCGTCGCGCACCGCGCGGAACGAGCGCAGCGTGATCGGCGTCGGGTCGGTGTTGAATCCGAAGTCGGCGTCGAAGAATGCGTATTCGGGACTGATGGTGACCAGATAATTCAATCCGGTCGTCCGGCGACGCAGATAGCTGGGCAGGTCGTTGGTATCAACAACGACGAGGTAGTCGCCGAACTCAAGGTCGGGGAAGAAGTAGGCGCCTTTTTGCCCGTTTGTATCCGTTGCGGTCGTCGCGGTATCCACCAGTGTCGTGCTGCTTCCGCTCACGCGGTACAGGCGGACCTTTACGCCGTTTAGGCCGTAGAACGCCAGATTTTCATCGTGTTCGCCGTTGTTGTTCAGGTCCCACCAAACGAAGTCGCCCAGCGCGCCGAAGCGGGCAAGACCCGCGCCCACGGTGCGGTTGTCTTCACCCGACACCAGCACGATGGGCTCCGAACGGCCCGTGGCCTGGTTCGCATCGCTATCGAGCGCTGGATCGCCGCCTTGGAACGGCGTCACGAACAGCAGATTCGTCGGCTTCAGGAATTCGACGATGTAGCTGCCCGGCGGCAGGTTCGTAAACAGGTAGACCCCGCTCGCATCCGTGACAGTCGACGTCACGAACGTGTTGTCGCTGAGGTAGAGGTTCACTGTCAGGCCGGTGACCAGGCTCGTGATTTCACCCGGATCGAGCACGCTGTTGTAGTTGGCGTCTTCAAAGACCTGCTCACCGATGGAACCCGGCAGGAAGAAGCCGGCATCAAGCGAGAGGTCGATCTGCGCGCTGAGAAGCTGGATGGTCGCCGTCAAGCCGCTCAGCGGATCGGGGTCGCTATCCAAGGCATCGTCGATTCCCACATTCGGCGCCGTGAACTGGTACCCCATGGGCGGTTCAAACCCGAGTACATAGAAGGCCGGGGGGACATTGGTGAACGCATACGCGCCCGTCACGTCGCTCGTGGTCACCGCGATGACCACGCCATTCGTGTTGTAGAGCGTGACCACGACATCCGGCAGGCCCGTCTCGCTTCCGCCAGCCTGCAGGCCGTCCCCGTTCACGTCGACCCAGACAAAGTTCCCAATCGTGCCGGGGCGCGTATCGAGGAAGTTGTTGCCGACCGAGTCCACGCCACCCGCCAGGACAACCGGGATTTCATTGTCATTCGGACCGGAAGTGTCGCCCGTGCTGATGTATCCGGCGGGATCGGTTTCGACCACCGTGTAGGCGCCCGATGGGATATTGGTGAAGGCATAAGCCCCGTTCCCATCCGTCGTCGTCACCGCTACGACCGAGGTGCTCGCGTCATAGAGCGTGATCGTCACGCCCGCGAGCCCATTGGTGTCTTCCGGATCGAACAAGCCGTCGCCGTTTATATCATCCAACACAAACCCGCGAATCGCCATCAGGACGCCGACTTCCGCCGAGTCCTCATCCGTGTACTCGTCCCCGTTCGGGTCTTCGCCGGTCACGGTAACAGTATTGGTCAGGTCGCCGGAGATCACGGATGCAACCTCAACAGTGATGGACTGGCCCACAGCCAGCGTCCCCACGTTCGTCGTGAAGCTCAACAAGGCGTCATCGACCAGCACATTGGTCAAGGCTACGTCGCCTTCGTTGCTCACCACAAATGCGTAGGTCACCGGCGTGTTGTTCGTCCCCTGCACAAAGCTCACGCCATTGACGGTCTTCACCACGCCGATCGCAGGAGCGATCAGATCAACTTCGGCTTCGTCCTCGTCCGCATACTCGTCCCCGTTCGGGTCTTCGCCGGTCACCGTTACCGTATTGGTCAGGTCGCCGGAAATCACCGACGCAACTTCGACCGTGACAGACTGCCCCACGGCCAACGTCCCGACGTTCGTCGTAAAGCTCAGCAGCGGATCGTTCACCACGACATTCGTCAGCGCCACGTCGCCTTCATTGCTCACCACGAACGCGTAGGTCACTGGGGTGTTGTTCGTACCCTGCACCAGTTCAACGCCGTTTACCGTCTTCTCGACATTGATCGCGGGCGCGATCAGGTCCACCTCGCTCGGGTCGTCGTCCGTCACGATACCGCCCACCGGGTCTTCGCCCGTCGCCACCACGCTGTTCACCAGGTCCCCGCTGATCACGGAGGCGACTTCAACCGTAACGCTCTGGCCGACTGCCAGCGTCCCCAGATTTGTCGTAAACCCTAGCGCGGAATTCGTAACGACGACGTTCGTCAGTGTCACGTCGCCGCTGTTTCTCACCACGAACGCGTACGTCACCGGCGTGTTGTTCGTACCCTGCACCAGCTCCACACCGTTCACCGTGTTGTCGATCGTGATCGCAGGGGCGATCAGATCAACTTCGGCCGAGTCCTCATCCGTGTACTCGTCCCCGTTGGGATCTTCGCCCGTCACGGTTACCGTATTCGTCAGATCGCCGGAGATTACGGAAGCAACCTCAACGGTGATGGACTGGCCCACGGCCAACGTCCCGACGTTCGTCGTAAAGCTCAACAGCGGGTCATTGACCACCACATTGGTCAAGGCAACGTCGCCTTCGTTGCTCACCACGAACGCGTAGGTCACCGGGGTGTTGTTGGTACCCTGCACCAGTTCAACACCATTTACGGTCTTTTCAACATTGATAGCTGGCGCAATAAGATCAACCTCGGCCGTGTCGTCATCCGTGTACTCATCCCCGTTCGGGTCTTCGCCCGTCACGGTTACCGTGTTCGTCAGGTCGCCCGAAATCACGGAAGCGACCTCAACGGTCACGCTCTGGCCCACGGCCAGGGTCCCGACGTTCGTCGTGAACGTGAGCTGAGGATCATTGACCACGACATTCGTCAGCGCCACATCGCCTGCGTTGCTCACCACGAATGCGTAGGTCACCGGGGTTCCATTCGTCCCCTGCACCAGTTCCACGCCGTTCACCGTCTTCTCAACGCCGATGGCCGGAGCGATCAGGTCCACTTCGCTCGGATCATCATCCGTTACGATGCCGCCGACTGGATCCTCGCCGGTCGCCACCGCGCTGTTCACCAAGTCGGCGCTGATGACCGAGGCCACTTCCACCGTAACGCTCTGGCCAACCGCCAAGGTCCCCAGGTTCGTCGTGAACCCAAGCGCCGCGTTCGTCACCACGACATTCGTCAGCGTCACGTCGCCGCTGTTGCTCACCACAAACGCGTACGTCACCGGGGTATTGTTCGTCCCCTGCACCAGCTCCACCCCGTTCACCGTGTTGTCAATCGTGATCGCCGGAGCGATGAGATCGACTTCGGCGTCATCCTCTTCCGTATACTCATCGCCGTTCGGGTCTTCACCCGTCACCGCCACCGTGTTGGTCAAGTCGCCGGAGATCACCGACGCCACTTCGACTGTGACGGATTGACCAACAGCCAACGTTCCTACGTTCGTTGTGAAGCTCAACAACGGGTCGTTCACCACCACGTTCGTCAATGCAACATCGCCTTCGTTCGAGACCACGAACGCGTACGTCACCGGCGTGTTGTTCGTGCCTTGCACCAGTTC
>DAOLDD010000020.1:0-68494 GCA_035327585.1 Kiritimatiellia bacterium
TTTTACAGACGTTGTAAGTCTCAAAAAAAGAATTTACAGACGTTGTAACTTTTCGCGCGGCTTTTGACGTCGCGTCCCGGCCTCTTTCCGTTCACGTTCCCGTTCACGAAAAACCACAGATGGTGTGCGCGCACGTGCACGGGAAGAGCCCCCCCCCAATCCCGTAAATCCCGTTCATCCCGTCTATAGCGGTTCTCAAAAGTTTTGTCCCGAACCCCCGAGGGCGGCAAGGGCCTGCCGCCCTCCAGATGGCACGCCTTGGTCTTGGAGGGCGCCGCGCCGTCGGCGCCGAGGAATAGCGACCAAGACAGAATTTTCGAGAACCGCTCTAATTACACGTTGCAGGTATTTTGCGGGATAACCGGGGCGGAGCGGGTGTTGAATGGACCGTACGATCAGGTGTCGCACACAACAGGCGTGACCTTGTCGTGGATCGGATCGAAGATTAAGCCGCCCGCGGTGCATTCGGGCAGACCGTGGTAGCGGGTGCCGTCGCGCTCGAAGGTGAAGCGGCAGTGGTGATGGCCGAAGAACCAGTAGCGGGGGTGGAAATGACGGGCCAGCGACGCGCCGCCGGGGAAGCCGGGCGCGTCGCTCCGGCGGAAGCGTGGCTCGATGGGGATCGGGAGCCCGGCGGGCGCGTCGTGCGAGAGCACGATCTCCACGGCCCCGGCGGGATGCCGCAGACAGGCGTCGATGTGGCGTGGTTCGATGACGGAGCCCATGGGCGTGGTATTGGCGTCCATGTACGCGGTCCCACCGAGGGCGAGGAATCGTTTGTTGGCGATGGTATGGATCGTCCCGCGCGGCAGATGAGTCATCACATCGGCGTACCGCCGGACCAGCGTGTCGAACTGGGTGAAGTCCTCGTGGTTGCCTTCGATGAAATACAGGGGCCGCGCGAAGCGAGCGCCGGATTTGCGGAAATGGCGGTTGAGTCCCGGCTCGAAGAGCCCGACATCGCCGAGAATAATGACCGCAGAGACGTCCGCGCCATCCCCTACGGCTTGCGCAATCAGCTTGTTGACGACATCGAAACGCCCGTGCAGGTCGCTGACCAGCAGGATCATGCCGCGGCACCCGTACCGCCGGTGAAATCGAAGGAGAGTTTTTGCTGGAAGACCCGCACCTGGCTGAAGGCCTCTTTGAGGAGACGTCGCTCGATGCGGGTGAGGGAGGCGATCTCGATCAGGTTGTCGGGTTCACGGCCCGATTCCATGGCGCGTGCCTGCGTGCGGATGCGGAGTTGCATCAGCGCCTCATAAACCTGGACGACTTCCTCGGCGCTTTGCCGGGGGATGAGTCCGTCGCGCACGAGCGCGCGCAGGCGTTCGAGGGTGTGCGTGGCGGCGATGTTGTGGCGTAGCGCGTAGATGCGGGCGAAGTCGACGAGCGGCGTCATCGCCTCCTTGAGGTCGATGCCCCGGCGGCGTCCCTCCCTCGTTTCGGTGGCAAGTCCTCCGAAAAGACCGAGCGGCGGCGTATAGAGGAGTATGGTACGCGCGAGCAGGGGGAAGAAGCGCGGGGCGTTGCCGCAGCGTGCGCGGATGAAGGAATGAAGTTCCGCTGCGAGCGCGGGATCGCCGTGTATACAGCGGAAATCGAAAAAGATCTTCGCCTGCAGGAGGTCCTCCGCCTCCAGGCCTTCGATCCAGCCCGCGCAGCGTTCCTTCCACGCGGACAGCGGCCGGCACCAGGCCGCGTTCCGCGCCATGATGCCGCCCGCGCAGAGGGCGTAGCCCGCGGCGGCAAGCCCGTCGCTGATGCGGGCGCCGAGTGCGAGGAAATAGTCGGCGCACGCGCGTTCGTGACCGATCGCGGGATCGGCGTAGAGCAGGGCATGGTCCTGGTCGGTTTTTAGCGTGGATTCGCGGCGGCCCTGGCTGCCCATGACGAGGAAGGCGAAGTTGGCTGGCGGCTGACCCAGGTCGCGGATCGCGAGTTCGATGAGCCGGCTTGCGACGGCGTCGGCATTCGCGGAAAGGAGTTGGTTGATGCAGGCGGCGCGCGCACCATTGAGGATCAGCGTTTGCAGACGGGTGGGGAACGACTGGTTGCTCGCGGCGATTTCGGACACGTTGGCGGCGCGCTGGATTTCCTCTCGCCATTTGGCGGGTCCCGGCGCATCGGGCTGCACGAGGTCCAGCGTGGCGCTGAGGTCCTCGATCGTGCGGCGCTGCATGGCCTCCGCTTCCTCGAGGGTGTCGACACGCGTGCGCAGGGCGTCCGCAGCGCGCGCGAGGGCCTGCTCCGCGGTGCGCCGCCGCCGTTCGATCCGCAGGCTTTCCCGGCAGACGAACGCGAGCAGGATGGAGACCACGGCCATGATGACGGTGGAAACGGCGGTGAGCCGGTTGGTGAAGCGCCGGATTTCGGCCTGTACGTCGTCGATGTAGATGCCGGTGCCTAGCATCCACGCCCAGGGTTCAAATCCTTTGACGAACGACAGCTTGGGTACGATTTGTTCCTCGCGGTCGCGGCGCTGCCAGCGATACGTCAGGTAACCTTCGCCGTCACGCCGCACCACCGCCACCGCCTCGGTGAAGAGCAGGCGTCCGTCCGGGTCCGTGTAGCCGGCGAGGTCCATGCCCTCCAACTCGGTGCGATAGGGGTGCATGATCATCCGCGGCTGGAGGTCGTTGATCCAGAAGTAGTCCTTCTGCATGGGGCCGTAGTGCAGGTGTCGCAACTGGGCGATGGCCAGGCGCTGGGCTTCCTCGCGCGAGAATTCGCCGGCGCGCTCCATTTCCTCGTGGTTTGCGAGGATGTTCCACGCGGACACGGTGAGCTCGCGGATCATTTCCCGTTTGCGCTCCATGACGGCGCGTTCGACGGCGGGAATCAGCACCCAGTAGATCGCGACCACGAACAGCAGCGCCGTCAGAATCGTCGGCGCAAGGATGCGGGTGATGGCGGTGCGGCCCATGGCGAGCTCCGCCTGAGGTCAGGCTTCCTTCCTACGCGTGGCGAGGGATACCACGACGAGCGTGATGAAACTGAGCGGGATGGAGATGATGCCCGGGTTGTCGAGCTCCGTGGGCGCGGCCGCGCGGCCGAGTCCGTAGAGTTCGAACAGGCTGGGGGACAGCAGGATGATCGCGAGCGAGGAGATGATGCCGACGATGATGGATGCCGCGACGCCTTTCGACGTGGTGTGCTTCCAGAACAGCAGCATGATGATGGCCGGCAGGTTCGCGGAGGCCGCCACGGAGAATGCAAGGCCGACGAGGAACGAGACGTTCATGCCCTTGAACAGGATGCCGAGCAGGATCGCCGCGACGCCGACGACGATGGCGGCCACCTTGCCCGCCATGACCTTGCCGCGGTCCGACATGTTGACCTTGAAGTAGCGGTCCATCAGGTCGTGCGCGACGGCGCCGGAGGAGGCGACGATCAGGCCGCTTACGGTGCCGAGGATGGTCGCGAAGGCGAGGGCGGAAATGATGGCGAACAGGACGAGGCCGAAAGATTTCGCGAGTAGCGGCGCCGACATGTTGTCGCTCTGCATGTCGAGTACGCCGTTGGTCATCGCGCCGAGACCCATGTAGAGCGTGAGGATATAGAAGAACCCGATGGCGGCGATAGCCATGATGGTGGACTTGCGGGCGTCGCGCGCACTGGGCACGGTGTAATAGCGGATGAGGATGTGGGGCAGGGCGGAGGTGCCGAAGAAGAGCGCCATCATCAGGGAGATGAAGTTCAGCTTCGACCAGAGCGTCGCGCCCTTGTCGATTTTGATTTTGAGACCGGGCCGCAGGATGTCGGAGCCCGGAGTCGGGGTCTGGCTGTAGACGGCGACGCGGTCCGCGCCGTCCTGCACGTCCGCGCGGGTGAAGCGGATGATGGTGCTGTCGCCGATGGTCGCGAGGTATTCGAGGGGGCCCTGCGCTCCGGTTTCGTCCACGGGTTCGCCGTCGACCAGGATGCGTTCGGCATGGCCCACCGGGAAAAATTGGCGGTCGGACTTGGGGGCGCCGTTGTACAGCACCGCGCCGGATGCTGTTTTGCTGATGGAAAGCGCTTCGCGCAGCACGCCTGCGTCCTGGTCGAGCGTCCACCAGGAGGGCACGTCTTCGCGCAGAAGTTTCACCAGTTGTCGGCCGCCCGCGGCATGCTGGCCGGCCAGTGCGAAGCGGTCGTCCTGCACCGCCGTGACGCGGTCTCCTTCGAGCGTCACCGCGACGGTCTGAAATTCGTGGTAGCCGTCCGAGGGTCGCGTCTTTAGGCCTTTTTGGAGCACAAAGAGGGTCAGCAGGATCGAGCAGATGATCAGCATGCCGCCCTTGATGAACTGCACGTAGGTGGTGGATGTCATGCCCGCGGTCGCGACGATGAGAATCACGATGCTGCCGACCATGATGACGCCGATGTAGTGCGGCAGGCCGAGCAGCGGGGTGACGAGGTCACCGGCGCCGACCATCTGCGGGATCAGGTAACAGACGGAGACGATCAGCGTGCTGACCGCAGCGGCCAGTTGTACGCCGGGCGACTGGAATTTCGAGTTGAGCGCGTCGGTGAAGGTATAGCGCCCGAGACGCTTGAGCGGTTCCGCGACGAGGAAGAGCGCGACGACCCAACCGGCGAGGTAGCCGATGGAGTAGAGGAACCCATCGTAGCCAACCGTCGCGATCATCCCACAGATGCCGAGGAAGGACGCCGCGGAGAGGTAATCGCCCGCGAAGGCGATGCCGTTTACGCCCCAGTGGATCGTGCCCCCGGCGGCGAAGTAGCTGTGGGCTGATTTTGTTTTGCGGGCGAGCCAGAAGGAGAGCCAGACAACGGCCGTGACGAAAAATACGAAGATCAGGACGGCGGAGAGGGAGACGTCATAAATCATTGTGCGCCTCCGTTGGCCGCTTCGTGCTGCGCGCGCGCCTCATCTTCCATCCGCGAGCAGCGCAGGTGATAGGCGAGGCCCATGCCAACGGCGAGGATGATCAATCCGAACCCGTATACCACCGCGAGATTCAATCCGGCGAAAACCACCTTGCCCATGAGGGCCGGTTTCGCGGTGCAAATGACGACGAAGCCGAGATAGACCGCGCTGTAGGCGAGGAAGAGACGCACGCCGAGTCGCGCCTTGGCATCGACCGCATGGTCGGGTTCCGTGGAAACCGGGGCCGGTTCATGAAGCATGGAACGATCCTCCTAGCGGCCGCAATAACCGCATTAGCCCGTTGCCTATACCAGAACCCCGCCCCTCTCCACCATCGGGGATGCCCTGAAGAATCCCAGAAAGGGGTCAGTACTATTTATTTACAATCTACGACCGGTTCTATCCTATATTGTAAATAAATAGTACTGACCCCTTTCTGATGACCCCTTTCGGGAGGGGGGTTAGCGGGGGAGGGCGAAGCGGTGGAATTCGTCGAGGGCGTAGCGGTCGGTCATGCCGGAGAGGTAGTCGCAGGCGGCGCGCCAGATGCCGTCCTTCGCGATTCGGGAGCGGGCTTTGCCGCCCATGACGTCGGGGTTCTCGACGTAATGAAGAAATAGCTTCCGCATCATCGCCGTGGATTCTTTGTTGGCTTTGTCCACGGTGGGCGACCAGTACATGTTTTCGAAAAGAAACTTGCGGAAATCGCGCATGAGTTCGCGCATTTCGGGTCCGTAGGAGAGAATGCGCTCGGGACTGCGCATGACGTCATCCGGCGAGGCGGGCGCGTAGCGGGCCAGTTGCGCTTCGCTATGGCGCAGGACGTCCTCCACCTGCATGTCGAGCAGCGCGCGGACGCCCGCGGCGAGACGATGCGCTTCGGCGATGTCCCCGTAGTGCTGCTTAACGCGGGCCGCGGCGCGTTTCCACGCCTCGGTCTTGAGGAGCTGCTCCTCCGTGAGCAAACCCGCGTCGAGTCCGTCGTCGACATCGTGCGCGCTGTAGGTCATGTCGTCGGCGACGTCCGCGATCTGCGCCTCCAGGTACTGGTGCGGCCCGATGGGGTGTCCGTCGACCAGGAAACCGGGTATCGCGGCCTGGTGTTTGTAGAGACCAGCCCGGACCTCCCAGGTGAGGTTCAAACCGGGATGGCCGGGGTAGCTGACTTCGAGTTCCTCGACCCAGCGCAGGCTTTGCAGGTTGTGGTCGAACCCGCCGTGATCGGCCATCAATTCGTTGAGCGCCTCCTCGCCGGCGTGTCCGAAGGGGCTGTGCCCGATGTCATGCGCCAGGGCGATGGACTCGGTGAGGTCGGGATTCGCGCCCAGCGCGCGGGCGAGCGTCCGCCCGACGGCGGTCATCTCAAGGGTGTGCGTCAGGCGGGTGCGATAGTGGTCCGCGGTCCCGTTGATGAACACCTGGGTCTTGTATTCCAGCCGCCGGAAACAACGGCTGTGCAGGATGCGGTCCCGGTCGCGCTGGAACTCGGCACGATGCTCGTGCGCGGGTTCTGCATACTTGCGTCCCCGCGAGCGGGCGCTGCGGGCGGCGTAGGGCGCGAGGGTCATCTCCTCCAGCGCCTCCGTTTCTTTTCTAGATCGAAGCATGGCGGCTATCATAGAGTCTGTTCCGGCGTCGGCAACGACGGACCCGCCCATGCATGAAAAAACATTAGCCCGGAAAACGGTTTTCGATGGACGGCTTGTGCGCGTGGAAACGTTGCAGGTCGAACTCGAAAATGGACAAACCGCGTACCGTGAACTGGTCCGACACCAGGGCGCGGTTTGCGTCCTCCTGCGTGCTCCCGATGCGCGTCTGGCCCTCGTCCGGCAATTTCGCGTCGGCGCCCAGAAGCAGATGCTGGAAGTCGTCGCGGGCATCCTTGATCCGGGCGAAGCGCCGGATGACGCGGCGCGGCGCGAGGTGCGGGAGGAAACGGGGTTCACCCTGACGCGTCTCGCGCGGATGGGCGTGCTCTATCCAACGCCCGGCTATGTGGATGAACGGATCGTATGCTATTATGCCGAGGCTGGCGGGCAGGGGGCACGCGAGCTGGACCATGACGAGCGGGTGGAGGTCGAGTTGCTCGAAGAATCTGAATTTATCGCGCGCATCCGGAGGGGCGAAATCGAGGACGCGAAAACGCTCGCCGCCTGGTCGCTTTACCAGGCGGGCGCCGCGGAGTCTCCCGCGCCATGAGTGACGGAAAACCAGCAGAGAGCCTCTGGTCCCGCATCCGGCACTTTCTCGGTCATGATGCATGGACCGCCGAGCTGTCCTCCGTAACCGGGCTCCGGAGTCTGGTTATACGTCTTCTGCGCGTCGCACAACTGGTCGGGCGGGGGTTCAGGGAGGATGACCTCGCCGTACATGCGGCGGCGTTAACGTTCTCGACACTCGTCTCGCTGGTGCCGTTGCTGACGCTCGGGTTCGCGATGTTGAAGGGCTTCGGCGGAGGGGAGGAGGCGTCGGCGCGCCTGGCCGAGTCGATGGCCGCGATGCCGCCGCAATTCCAGGAATTTGTCAGTTCGATGATCGACATCGTGTTGCAGGCCAACTTCCGAACGCTTGGCTGGGTGGGCGTGGCGATCCTCTTTGTTACGGCCGTCCAGGTGCTCGGCAGCATCGAGACCTCCTTCAACCGGGTATGGGGCGTGAAGGAGTCGCGTCCGCTGTGGCGCAAATTCACGAATTATATCAGCGTTACGGTGGTTGTGCCGGTCCTGATCATGACCGCTTTCGCGGTGAGCGCGTCGCTCAAGAACCAGGTCGTCGCCGCGCATATCGGCGAGACGGCGTGGTTGTACCGGACCTTGCTGGGACTGACTCCACTCGCGACCGTCTGGTTTGCGCTGTTCCTGTTGTTCGTCTTCATGCCGAACACGCAGGTGAGCCGGCAGACGGCGGGAGCGAGCGCGTTCCTGACCGCGCTGTTGTGGCTGGGCTGGCAGCGCATCTACATTTCCATGCAGGTCTCGCTGTCGCGCTACGACGCGGTGTATGGCACGTTCGCATCCGTGCCGATTTTCCTGCTGTGGCTGTACGTGAGCTGGATGCTGATCCTGCTCGGCGCGGAAATCGCCTTCGCCCTGCAGCACCACGTCACCTATCACATGGAACGCGTCGCGAGCCAGACGAGCGTCCGGGCGAAGCTTACCCTGGTCGTCGCGATGGTGCTCGATGCGGCGCGCGCATTGCGCGGTGGGCGTCCGCCGCTCGACGTCGGGGCTTATGCGCAAACGCACCGTGTCCCGGTCCGTCTGCTCAACGACCTTGCCGCGCTGCTGGCCCGCGGCGGGCTGCTCGCCGAGCGCGCGGACCAGCCCGGCTGCTTCCTGCTCCTTCGCGACCCGTCCGCCATCCGCGTGCAGGACGTGTTGGATCTGGTTCTTCGCGAAGGCAGCATGCCGGACAGCCTCAAGGAGGAGCAGGTGGAAGCCGCGGTCGCGCAAGCGGTCCGGCAATTCAATGGTGGCCTCACGCAGGGCCTTTCGGGGTTGACGTTCACCGACTTGATGGAGCCCGTGCGCACCCCATGAAGATCATCGTGGCCGGACGGGATCGTACCGATGAAATGGCTGCCGACCTCCAAGCCGAAGCGTCGCGCATGGAACGGGCCGGACTGCTCGACATCTTTCCCCCGGAAATTTCGGCGCTTCGCCTGCTAGAGGCGAAGAATCATGCGGAATATCTCGACCGATTCGCGGATCTGGCGCGTCGTCGCGCGCATGTGGACACCCTTGGGTTCCGCGTTCCCCGCCGGAGCGGCCCGCGCGGCGCGATCGTATTCCACTTCAAGCGTATCCTGTGGAAGCTGCTGCGCTATCAGCATGACCGGATGGCGTATCGGCAGAATCTCGTCAATTCGAACCTGATCGCGTTGGTGGAACTTCAGGCGGTGGAAATCGCCGAGCTGAAGCGCCGGGTGAAGGAACTGGAGAATCGCCCGCCATGACCCGGCCCGCGATTCACCAGATTCTCAACGGCTTCGCCGAAGGCGACGCGATTTCATCTTGCGCGCGGATCATGCGCGATGTCGTGCGTGGCTGGGGGTATGCCTCGGAACTTTATGCCCCAATGCGGCACGTCGCGCCCGCCGTGCGCTCCGAATGCCGCCCGCTGGAGGAGTATCACGGGGCCTCGTGCGACGTTGTGTTGCACCATTATTCAATCGCCTCGCCGGCGGTGGACGTGTTCGACGCGTCGTCCGCTCGCCGGATTCTGCTCTACCACAACATCACGCCCGCAGAATTCTACGACGGGTTCGACGACGTCGTTGCGGACCAGTTGCGCGCCGCGCGCGCGCGCATGCCCGCGGTCGTGCAGCGCGCCGACGCCGCGTGGGCGGTGTCGGACTATAACGCGGCTGAACTCCGCGCCGCCGGTGCGCGCCATGTAGCGGTATTTCCGTTGGTCTTCGATCCCGGGCCTTTGGATGCGCCGGATGATCCCGAGGTCCGCAAACGTTTTGCCGCACGCCTGACCACGTTTCTCACGGTGGGCCGCGTGGCGCCGAACAAGCGGGTCGAGACGCTGATCGAGGCCTTTCGCTGGTACCATCGCGTGCTCAATCCGTACAGCCGCCTCGTGATCGTCGGCTCGGAACGCAGTTGCCCGCGCTACCACGCCATGCTGCGCATGCTGGCGGGCGACTACGATCTGCCGAACGTTTGTTTTGAAGGCTTTGCGTCGCCCGGCGGACTGCCGACCTACTACCGCTGCGCGGACGCCTTCGTTTCCACAAGCGAACACGAGGGGTATTGCCTGCCGCTGCTGGAGGCGATGCACTGTGGTGTTCCTGTGATCGCGCATGCCACCGGCGGCATGCCGGAGGCGATGGGCGGGGCCGGGGTGTTGTACGAAGACCTCACCCCGCCGCAACTGGCAGTCCTGATGCACCGGGTGACGGCGGATGCCGCCCTGCGCCGGGAGATTCTCGAATCACAGCAGCGCCGTATGGCCGCCGTGCGTGCGCGCAATATCGCCGCCGAACTGCGCGCCCTGCTCGAAGGCGCGTAAGCGCTACGAGGCGTCCGGCAGCGCCGCCGGCTCCGCGCCCTGCACGACGCCGTCGATCTGCGCGAGCTTGAGGTCGACTTTTTCGAGTCGCTTCTGGGCTTCATCGTACTTCGCCCGTGCATTGTCGAGGTGGCCGCCGACGAGGCGGAAGGCGTCGGCGAAGCGCCCGAATTCGACGTGCACGCGGGAGAGCTGGTTGATGACCTCGCGCGCTCTTTCCTCGATCCGCATGCCTTTGAGGCCGAGCAGCACGGTTTGCAGATACGCATAAAAGCTGTTGGGCGAGACGGGGATCACGCGCTTTTTCAGCGCGTATTCAAACAGCGCTCCATCGCCGCCGAGTTCGTCATCCCGGATGATTGTTTCGTAGTAGACGTTCTCCGCCGGGATGTACATGAGCGCGAAATCGAAGGTGCCCTCGTCGGTCCGGATGTACTTTTTCGCGATGGCGTCGATGTGCTTTTTGACGTCCTGCATGAAAACGCGGCGATGCGTTTTCTTCTCGTCTTCCGTGGCGGACGCAACGACGCGCTGGAAGTTTTCGAGCGGGAACTTCGCGTCCACGGGCACCATGCCGGCTTTCAGGATGACGACGGCGTCGACGATCTCGCCGCCCTGGAACGCGTGTTGCATGCGGAAATGATCCGGCGGCAGGATTTGCGCGAGCAGGTCCCCCAGAAACAATTCGCCGATATTGCCGCGCAATTTTGGGGAACGCAGGATGTCCTGCAGGCTGGCGATGTCTTTGCCGATTTCCGCGAGCCGCTGCGTTTTTTCCGTGAGCTGACCCAGGTTCTGCCGCACGTCGTTGATGACGCGCGCCGCGCCGTCGAGCCGCTCATCCATTGCCCGGCGATTCCCATCCAGCGAGGTGACGACCTGTCCTTGCAGGGTGGTTAGCGATTGGCGCAGCCCCTCGACCTGCATGCTGAACGCGCCGACCTGTCCCTTGAGTTCCGCGAGCGCCTGCTGGTCCTCGGGGCGCGGCTTCAACTCGCGCAGGCTGGCGCGCAGCCAGAGGGCGAGCCCGATAAACGCGGTGAGGCACAGCAGGGCAAGCAGGATCGGGAGATAGGGCATGGGCTGAATCATTAACCACGGGGGGCACGAAGGTCACGGAGAAAGCAGGAGGACATGACCGCCGGTCTCCGTGTTCACCCACATCCGTCAGGGCCTTGCGGCGGTGGATAGCGAAAGCGGGCGGGGAATTGTCCGGTTATCGCACCAGCAACACCGGCTTGTGCGCCGTCGCGATGAGGCTCTGTGTGGTCGAGCCGAGGATCATGTCGCGGATGCGGGAGTGGCCGTGCGCGCCGACGACGATGAGGGTGCAGCCCAGTTCCTCCGCCTTCATGGCGATCATCTGGTCGGGGCGTCCTTCGACGACGAGTGTGGCGGCGGCGCATTCATGGGCGCGCGCCAATTGGATGCCGTCCTCCGCAATTTCACGGGCGCGGCGAAGGTCGTGATTTTCAGCGACACTGAGGATGACGAGCGGACTGGCGAGTGCGAGCGCGAGTTCGACCGCTTCGTGCAGGGCCTTGCTCGCGTGCGCGCTGCCGTCGACCGCGCACAGGATCTTGTCGATGGGCCGGAATGCGGCGGGCGTGACGAGGCAGGGCTTCAGGGAGTGGCGGCTTACGCGCTCCACGGTGGAGCCGATAAATTCGCCCGTGAGTTCCGCGTGTTCGCCATTCTGGCCGAGCACGATCATCTCCGCGCGTGATTCCTCCTCCAGGATGACACGCGCCGGGTGTCCCATCTTGATTACGGCGTCCGCGTCGATGCCCTCGGCCTCGGCCATGTTGGCGAATGCGGCCACCACGGTCTCGCCTTTTTGCTGGAGCAGGTCGCGAAATTGTTTGAGCTGGCCGCTGAAGGGCTGGGCCCCGATCCAGCCTGAAATGTCGGCCATCAGGGGGCCTTCGAGCATGCGGGAGTCAAGGACGTGACACCCGGTGAGCGTGGCGTCGAGCCGTTTCGCGAGGAAGATCGCATAGCGGCAGGCCACGTTTCCGCCTTCTGAACCATCGGTGAACACCATAAGCGTCTTGATCATGCCGTTGATCTCCTTGCACAGTCGGCCACGGCAGAAGTGTATGAAAGGTCTTTCGCGCTGTCGAGTCTGTCCGTTGCATACCTCGCTTGCCCTTCCCGTATGGCGGTTGATATGCTGCACCGATGGCAGTTAAAAAAGAAATCGCACGAAGCGGGTGGCTGGAGGTCAGCGGCATCCTGCTGCTCACATTGAGCGTCCTCAGTCTGCTGGCGCTTTTTTCCCACGATCCGGGCGACATTTCGGTTCTGCAATCGCCGCCCAACGACCCGCCGGCAAACTTCATCGGCCCGATGGGGGCTTGGTTTGCCTTCCTTGTCTTTATGGGCTTCGGCATCGCCGGCTACCTGGTGCCGCTGACGCTCGCGTACACCGGATTGGTCTGCCTCTTTAAACGACAGGGCCGGATCTGGACGAAAATCGCATGGGGCGTCGTGACGCTACTGGCCATGTCCGCGTTGCTGGAGTTGAACGCGGGTGGATGGGCGGCCTGGCGGCGCGATTTGAATGCCGGCAGTTCCGGCGGGTTGATGGGCGAATTGCTGACCGCGCGCACCCTGGTGCATTTGTGGGGGCCGATCGGAACCGGGATTCTGATGACGGGCGTCCTCGCGGTGGGCGTGGTGCTGATGCTGGAAATTCGACCCGGCGCGCTTTTTCGCAATGCGTGGGAGTTGATCCTCGCCGGGTACGACCGATGGGAAGTCGCCCGCAAGGCGCGGCTTGATCGGCTGCACCAGCTTGAAGAGGAACAGCGCGAAGTCATGAAGAAGCGGCGCCGCCTCGAGGAGGCCATGAAGGCAGATCCTGCCGCGCCGGTGGTGCGTGTGCGCAAGAAAGCCGCCGGGGAAGTGGAGGAGGCGCCGGTCCAGCCTCGCGGCCGTCGTGCCGCTCTGGAGGCGGAGGATGAATCCAGGCCGCCCGCCGTTCCGGAGGTCGAAGGTGACGCGCCCGCCGCGGATGAGGAGTCGGGACCACGCAAAGGATTCAAACTTTTCGGGCGCAAGAGCCGGGAGCCTGAACCGGTGGACGCGGTTACGCCCGAGGCGGAACCCAGCCCGGAACCGGCCGCTCATGAAACGCCGGAACCGGTCGTGGAGGAACGACCTCCGCGCCGTGCAGCGCCGCCCGCGCCGACCCCGCCGCCGCCCGTGGAAAGTTTGGCGGTACTGCCGTCCGGCGGAACCCAATGGACACTCCCGTCGATCGACATGCTGGACGCGGTTACCGGCCACCCGGAACTCTCGCAAACTGACGTTTCCGCGGGCGGATTCCTACTTAAGGACACGCTTGCCGAGTTCGGCGTTGAGGTCGAGGTGACGAACGTCGAACGTGGCCCCGTCGTGACGCGCTACGAACTGCTGCCCGCCGCGGGCGTACGCGTGGAGCGCATCGCCGGACTCAGCAACAACATCGCGCTCGCGATGAAGGCGGAGACCGTTCGCGTGCAGGCGCCGATTCCCGGCAAGGGCGTGGTGGGCATCGAGGTTCCAAACTCGAAGACGACCGCCGTGTATCTCCGCGAAGTCATCGAAAGCGATGTGTGGAAGAGCGGTCGCGCCGCCCTGCCGCTGTGCCTCGGCCAGGATGTCGGCGGTCGCGTCCAGATCGCGGACCTCGCGGACATGCCGCACCTGCTGGTGGCGGGCGCGACGGGTTCGGGCAAGACGGTGTGCATGAACTCGATTCTGGCCGGACTGCTGCTCGCGCGCACGCCGGACCAGATGCGCCTGATGTTGATTGACCCCAAGATCGTCGAATTCTCCGGTTACAACAGCATGCCGCACCTCGTCGTTCCGGTCATCACCGACCCCAAAAAGGTCGCGCTGGGCTTGCGCTGGGCGATCAATGAGATGGAGAAGCGCTACAAACTGTTTGCGAAGGTCGGCGTCCGCAACATCAAGGCGTTCAACAGCCGCCCGATCGTCCGCCAGGAGGAACTGCTCATCGACGGCCTGCCTTCGGCGGAGCAGCCGCCGGAGGAGCGAATTCCCGACCGGGTGCCATACATCGTGATCGTCGTGGACGAACTCGCCGACCTGATGATGGTGGCGCAAGCCGAGGTGGAAAACCAGATCGCGCGCCTCGCGCAACTCTCCCGCGCGGTCGGCATCCATATGATCCTCGCGACGCAGCGTCCCTCGGTGAACGTCATCACCGGGACGATCAAGGCGAATTTCCCGGCGCGTATTTCCTTCCAGGTGGCGCAGAAGGTGGACAGCCGGACAATTCTCGACGCCGCGGGCGCGGACAAACTGCTCGGCAAGGGCGACATGTTGTTCCTGCCGCCGGGCAGCCCGAAACTGATCCGCGCGCAAGGCGCGTTCACGACGGACGCGGAGATCAACCGCATCATCGCGCACTGGAAGCAGCAGGGCGCGCCGCAGTACGAGACGTCGATCAAGGACAAGATCGAGGGCAAGCAAGTCGACCTTCCGGACATGGAGGAGGACGACGAACTCCTGCAGCAGGCGATGGAAATCATCCGCCAGACGCGGCGCGCGTCGACCTCCTCGATCCAGCGCCGCCTGCGCATCGGCTATACCCGCGCCGCGCGCATCATGGATTTGCTGGAGCAGCGCGGCGTGGTCGGCCCGGCGCAGGGCGCGGAGCCGCGCGAAATCCTCATCGACCTCGACGGCGAGGTTCCCCAGAACGAAGTGAAGGAAGAGGCGTAGCCGTTCATGGAGACGATGGGGCAGGTATTCAAGTCGGCGCGGGAGCGCAAGCGCATTTCGCTTTCCGCCGCCGCCGCCCGGACGCGCATCAAACTTCAGCACCTGGAAATGATGGAGCGCGACGATTTTTCGCGCATGCCCGCGCCTGCCTATGCGCGCGGGTTCATCCGCATGTACGCTGATTTTTTGGGGCTGGAATCGGGCCCGCTCGTGGAGGAGTACAACCGGCTTCACCAGGCCGGTACGCGCGGCAAACCCGCCGCTCCGGCCGCGGCGCCGGAACCGCCGGCGCGCGAAACCGCGCCGATGGTGGCGGATGAGCCCGAGCCGATTGTTCCGAAGCCCGCGAAACCCGCGCGACCGCCGTTGGGCCCGGTTTTGCTGGCCGCCGCGTTGAACCTGCTCTCGCCGGCGAATCTGCGCCGCGCCGCGATCGTGCTGGGCGTCATCCTCGTGGCGTGGTTGCTGGTTTCGGGCGTCACCCGTTGCGTCCGGCATGTCCGCGAGCAGGCGGCGGAGCAACCCGTCCTCGCGCCCCGCAAAGGCGCGCCCGCGGTGGTGCAGGAGCCTTCCGATCCGTATCTGACCATTCCCGCCATCCCCGGAGCCACGCCATGAACGTTCCCAACATGCTAACCATGAGCCGGCTCGGCCTCGCCGGTGTGATGATGGCCCTGCTGACCATGCAGAAACCGTTTTTCTACAGCGCCGCGATGGTGGTGTTCGTCATTGGAGGGCTGACGGATTTCCTCGATGGCTACATCGCACGAAAGCAACGCATCGTCTCCGCGTTTGGCCGGCTGATGGACCCGCTGACGGACAAGGTGATGGTGTGCGCGGCGTTCGTCAGCTTCGTGGAAATCCAGGTGCCGCGCGGTTCCCAGATGATTTCCCTGGTCCCGGCCTGGATCGTGGTGATCATCATTGCGCGCGAATTTCTGGTGACCGGCCTGCGCCTGCTCGCCGCGACGCGCGGCAATATCATTTCCGCCGGCAAGTGGGGCAAACACAAGACCGTCTGGCAGATCGTGGTGATCGTCGCGCTGCTGCTGGGGCTCGCCATCCGCTATGATCTCCTGCGCCACGCCGACCCCAAATTCCTCGCCAAATTCGATTTCGCGTTTTCGTATATCGCACAGGGCATGGCCCTCGGCGTGGCGGCCATCACCGTGGCCTCCGGCGTTCTTTATTTTGTTCAGCACCGGGAGTTGATAGCGGGTGGGCGCCCTTGACGGGCAAGGAGAAGTCATGAAGAAGATGAAAAGCATGATGCTGGCAGTCGCTGCGTCGGTCCTGGCCGGCGCCGCGTATGCGCAGGAGGAGGCCGCCGAGGCCGCGGAGGCGCAGGCGATGACCTTGCAGCAGATCATCGAAACAGGCGGCTGGTTGATGTATGTGCTCGGCGCGATGTCGGTGGCCGGGGTGGCGTTGATCCTCTATTTCCTCGTCGCACTCCGGCGGAATCAGATCATTCCGCCGGAGTTTATCGACCAGGTGCGCGGGCTGATCCGCGAGGGGCGCCTCGTGGATGCGCAGACAGCGTGCCGCAACGACGCGTCGGCGATGGCCAGTATCCTGAACGCCGCGCTGGATTACGCGCTCCGCAGCCCAAAACCGGAGCCCGGGCTGCTGCGCGAAATCGTGGAAGGCGAGGGGGGGCGACAGGCCACGATGATCCAGAACCAGACGCAGTACCTGCTCGACATCGGCGTCATCGCGCCGATGATCGGCCTGCTCGGCACGGTCATGGGCATGCTCACCGCCTTCAACACCGTCGCGCTCGACCTCGCGAAGGCGAAGCCAATGTTGCTCGCGGGCGGCGTCTCGCAGGCGTTGGTGACCACGGTCGCCGGCTTGATCGTCGCGATCCCCGCGATGATTGCCTACGCGTATTTCCGCGGGCGCACCTCGCGCCTGATCTCCGACATGGAGAAAAACGCGGCCGAAATGATCACCCTGCTGCACAAGGACTGACGCGTGAACTTCCGTTCCAGGTTGAAACCCGACCCCGTCGGTTTCCAGATGACGCCGATGATCGACGTCGTCTTCCTCCTGTTGTGCTTCTTCGTGACCAGCCAGATTTTTGCGCAATGGGAGGCGGAGATCGATATCACGTTGCCGACCGCGCAGACCAGCGAGGTCCCGCAACGACTGCCCGGCGAAATCATCATTAATATCCGTGCCGACGGCGCGGTGGTCGTCAACAGCCGGGAATTGGATGGCGGCGGCCTGGCGGCGATGCTTAAGCGGCTCGCGGAGCTCTTCCCGGGCCAGCCGGTGCTGATCCGGGCGGACAAGGCGACGGCCTACGAACACGTCATCACGGTGCTCGACCTCTGCCGCCAGTCTGATATTTGGAACATCTCCTTCGCGACGGGCGTGCCCGAGGGGTGAGATGTCCCGGCGGAAGCACCAGCGGCTTTTGTGCGCCGCGTGCGCGGGAATATTCCTGGCGTTCGTGCCCGCGCGCGCCGTGGACCCGGTGGACCAGTTGCAGTTCGCGGATGGTCTTTTTGCCCGAGGCCTCTACGACCTCGCGGTAAATGAATACCGCGCGGTGGCCGGCGGCACGAATGCCTCCAACGCGGCGCTGGCCACCTATCGCATCGGCGAGGCGCGTCGCACCCAGGGCGATGCCGCCGCTGCGCGCGTGGCCTACGCCGAAACAGTGGAACGCTTTCCCGGGCAGCCGGTTTCGCTGCGAGCGCGATTCCGCATCGCAGAAGACGATGTGCAGGCGGGGCGTAACAAGGAGGCGGCTGCGGAATTGAAGCTCCTCGCCGATCACGATGGCCTGCCGCCTGACCTGCGCGCGTCCACGCTCTATTTCCTCGCCACCGCGCATCGCCGGTTGAACCAGAACCGGGACGCGGAGTCCGTCCTGCGCCGCCTGTTGAAGGCCGCGCCGGACAGCGCCCATGCCGCGCTCGCGCGGGTTGATCTCGCGCATCTTCGCATCGACGCGGGCGCGAAGCCCGATGAAATCCGGAGCCTGCTGGAGGATGCCGCCGCGCAGACGAACTATCCGCGTGCCGCGGCGGAGGCCTTGATCACGCTCGGAGGGCATGCTTTCCGCGAGGGACGCTTCGATGAGAGCGCCGGGGCGTATGCCCGGTATTTGGACCGCCATCCGGATGACCCCCAATCCGAATCGGTGCGCCTGTCGGCCGCGTGGGCCTTCCTGAAGGACAACCGCGTGGATCGGGCACTGGCGCTGGCGAAGCGCAAGGATACGCCGCGCGACGCCGCCTGGCTTTACCTGCGTGCCAACGCAGAGCGGACAAAGCCGGATCTCGTCGCCGCGCGGGGCAGCTACGAGGCGCTTCTCAAGCAATTCCCGAAGGCGCGCGAAGCCGGCGCGGCCGCCTTCGAACTCGCGCTGTTGTTGGTGCAGGCGGGCGATTTCAGCAACGCCTATACGCGAGCGCGGGAAGTCCCGCTCACGGATGAAAATCGAGACGACCTGCTTTGGCTGCTTGCGGAAACGGCGCGCGAGACCGGCCGCGCGGAGGAGGCGCTGCAGTTGTACGACGAAGCCGCCGCGGGCAAGGGCGCGACCGACCGGGAACTCGGCGCGCGCTTCCACGCCGCGCGTATCCGCCAGCAGGCCGGTGAATGGGAGGACGCCTCCGTCCGCTATCGCGCCATCGCAGCCCTCGCGCCACGCCACCGGTTGGCGGCGGACTCATTGTTCGCCTCGGCCTTCTGCCAGACGCAACGCGCGGCACACGAGGAAGCGATCAAGGACTGGAAGGCGCTCCTGAAGAATGACGACCGCTATCCGGCCCTGGACCAGGTGTATTTCGGGATGGCGCAGGCGGAACTCGCGTTGGAGCGCAATGAACCGGCGGGCGCGTCGCTGTTGGAGCTGCTGAAGCGATTCCCGGGCAGTGCGCTTGCCGCGGAGGCGCATCTGCTTTATGGCAGCCTCCTGGAGCAGCAGGAACAATTCGACGTCGCGGAGTTCCACTACGCCCAGGCGCTGCGCAAAAAGCCCGATCCCGCGTTGGCCCGCCGCATCCAATTTCGCCGACTCGCCGTCCTGCAGCGGCAGGGCCGTTCCGGCGAGGCCGCCGCGTCGCTGGACCAGTTGATTCGCGATGGCGCCGCGGCGGATATTCCCATCCTGCTGCTCGACTGGGCGGCACGCTGGAATTTGGAAAACACAAACCACCAGCAGGCGGTGACGGCCGCGCGGGCCATGGCGGAGCAACGGGTCAGCCCCGGCTGGGATCAGGTGGCGCACTATCTTGCCGGCCGCGCGTTCTCGTCGTTGGATCAGCCCGACGAAGCCGGCGCAGCGTTCGCACGTTCAGCGCAGGCCGATGCCTCCACCGCGGAGGGGCTTGAGGCCGCCTGGCGCTGGGGCGAATGGGCCGTCAACGCCGGGCGATGGGACGAGGCGCAACGCGCGTTCGATCTGGCCGCCACGCGGGCCTCCACGCCGGAAACCGCGGAAATTCGCGCTCGAAGTTATTACGGCCTTGGCCGTGTTGCGGAAGGTCGCGAGCAGTGGATGGATGCCGCGCGCCAGTACATGGCCGTTGCCGTCCTGTATGATGACCCCGTGTTGACGCCCCAAGCCTTGCGCGCGGCGGCCCGCATGTTCGAGCGCGCCGGGCAACCCGCAGCCGCGGCGCAGGCACTACGCGAACTGAAGGAGCGCCATCCCCATGCGTCAGGGGAGGCAGAACCCAATCGCTGATGGCCAAAACGCCAAAATCCTTGAAGGGCAAGTTACTGGTCGCGCGTCCCGGGCTGATCGACCCGAATTTTGCCCAGACCATCGTCTATATGGTCGAGCATTCACCGGAGGGCGCGCTGGGCTTCGTACTCAATCGGCCCGTCGGTGCTTCCCTCGCGGACTGCGTGAGCGAGGAATCGACGCTGCCGTTCTTCCGGGAAGTGCCGGTGCTTCAGGGCGGGCCGGTTCATGGTGGACGAATCGCGGTTGTTGTTTTCGTCAAGCCGCCACGCGCCAAATCGGTGCGGGCCTTGTGCGGGATGGATGTCGACCAGTTGCAGCGGTTTATCGGAAATCCGCGAGCCTGGGTGCGTGCATTTCACGGATATGCCGGCTGGGATGCGGGCCAGTTGGAGCGCGAACTCACGGAGGATTCCTGGCTGGTCCGACCTGTGGATCCCACCGTATTTGACCCCCGCATTGCGCCCGGGCTATGGTCCTTCCTCTTGAGCGGTGATGATCGCTGGCGCGCCCTGGTCGACTATCTCCCGAAGGAAAGTGACCGGAACTGAGCGCGGAATAGCTGCCGCACCGCCCGCGAAGCTTGATTGCGGGGTGGGGGTGCGATAGCCTGCCGACCTTTTCGAGGGGTTATGCGAATTCTATCGGGTATTCAACCGTCGGGCCGTCTGCATCTGGGCAACTATTTCGGCATGATGCGGCCGGCCATTGAGTTGCAGGAGCGGGGCGAGGCGTTTTATTTCATCGCCAATTATCACGCCCTGACGACCGTTTCCGACGCCGGGGCTATGCGGAGTGGGACGCTCGATGTGGCGCTGGATTTCCTGGCCTGCGGCTTGGACCCCGAACGTACGGTGTTTTACCGCCAAAGCGATGTGCCGGAAGTGACGGAGCTGACCTGGCTGCTGTCGGTGGTGACGCCGATGGGCCTGCTGGAGCGCTGCCACTCGTATAAGGACAAGGTGGCGAAGGGCATCGCGGCCTCGCACGGGCTTTTCGCCTACCCGGTGCTGATGGCGGCGGACATCCTGGCGGTGCAGTCGGATCTGGTTCCGGTGGGACGCGACCAGAAGCAGCACGTCGAAGTGACGCGCGACGTGGCGATCAAGTTCAACAACCAGTACGGCGAGGTGTTCCGCATCCCGAAGGAGGAAATCCGGGAGGACGTCGCGGTGGTGCCGGGACTCGACGGCCAGAAGATGTCGAAATCCTACAACAATACGGTTGAGATTTTCGGCGACCCGAAGGAAACCCGCGCGCGGATCATGCGCATCGTGACCGACAGCAAAGGCGTGGCGGATCCGAAGGACCCGGACACGTGCAACGTGTTCGCGCTGTACCGCTTGTTCGCGTCCCCGGAGGAGCGCGAGGCGATGGCGGCGCGCTACCGTGCCGGGGGCATGGGGTACGGCGACGCGAAGAAGGCCCTGCACGAGAAGTTCGAAGCGCATTTCGCGCCGTTGCGCGCGAAGCGGGCGGAGCTGGCGGCGAACCTGGATTTCGTGGAGCAGGTCCTGCGGGGCGGTGCGGAACGCGCGCGCGTGGAAGCCCGTGCCACGCTGAAAAAGGCCCGCGCCGCCATGGGGCTGGAGTAATCCGATGCCGGGCCACGACGATTACAAGGTGCAGCTCGATGTATTCGAGGGTCCGCTCGACCTGCTGCTTTATCTGATCAAGCGGGACGAGCTGGATATCTACAACATCCCGATTGAGCGGATCACCCAGCAGTACATGCAGTATCTGGATACGATGCAGATGCTGGACCTGAACATCGCGGGCGAGTTCCTGGTGATGGCGGCGACGCTGATGATGATCAAGAGCCGGATGTTGCTCCCGGTGGAGGACCGCCCGGAACTGGAGGCCGAGGAGGAGGACCCGCGCTGGGACCTCGTGCGCCAGTTGGTGGAATATAAAAAGTTCAAGGACGCGGCGCAGCACCTGGAAGAACTGGCCTTGCGTCGCGAGGATGTATTCTCGCGCGAGGGCGAACACGTCCAGCTCGGCGCCGAGCCGGACGTGGCGTTGCAGGATGTCAGTATTTTCGACCTGATTTCCGCGTTCAATGAGGCGTTGAAGAAGGCGCCGAAGGAGAGCGTGGCCGAGTTGTTCGCCGACCGCTACACGGTGGCGGACAAGGTGGACGAATTGACGCGCCTGCTTCGCGAACGCCGCTCGCTGCTCCTCGGCGAGGTGCTGCGAGGCATGCATCATCGCTATGAAATGGTCTGCACGTTCCTGGCGGTGTTGGAATTGATCCGCCTGAAACAGGTGTGCGCGCGCCAGGAGTTTGTTTTCGGTGATATTGAGCTGGTCCCGGCGGATGCGGAATAGCCGGGAGTGAGGAGGAATCGTGTCGGAAACCGATGTATTGCCTGAGTTGAAGCAGATCGTGGGGGCGATTTTGTTCGCCGCCAAGGGGTCCGTGTCGCCCGGCGAAATCCGGCGCTGCTTGAAGCAGGTGGCGGAGGAGCGCGGCGGCGTGTATCGCGATTTCGCGGAGGTCAGTGAAAAGGATGTCCTGGCGGCGATTGAATTGCTTCGCGACCATGCCCGCGAGGCGCGGATTGGACTCCACGTCAACGAGGTGGCGGGCGGTTTTCGGATGGAGAATGACTCGAACTGCGGGCCGTGGTTGCGGCAATTGCTCCAAAAGGGACGCGCGAGCCGGTTGAGCAAACCCGCGCTGGAGACGCTGGCCGTGATCGCCTATCGGCAGCCCTGCACACGCGCTGAAATTGAAGCGGTGCGCGGCGTTGCGGTGGACCAGATTCTGCGGAACCTGATGGACCTGCAACTGATCCGCATCACGGGCAGAAGCGAGCTGCCGGGCCGACCGTGGATGTTTGGGACGACCCAAAAATTCCTGGAATATTTTGGCCTCAAGAACGTGAAGGACCTGCCCGGCGTGGAAGAGTTGCGCCGGATGGAGGCCGAACAGGAGGCACGGAAGGCTGCAACAAAAATTGAGGAACCGATCGTCGAGGAGTCGTCGCCGGAGTCCGCGGATACGAAAGCGGACGAAGTTGCGGATGAAGAAGAGAATGCCAGCCCATCCGAACTTGATCCGGAAGCAGGGGAGGAAGCAGGGGAGGAAGCAGAGGAGGAAGCAGAGGAGGAAGAAGAGGAGGAAGAAGAGGAGAAAGACGAGGACGACGAGGAGGACGAGGACGAATACGACGACGAAGGTGATGACGAGGACGAGGAAGACGACGAGGACGATGAAGAAGATGGGGACGAAGATGAAGAAGAGTCCGACGAAAAAGATCGCTAAGTCGTCCGCTCAAAAGCTGGAGGCGTTGCGGCGTCGCATCGATGTCCTCGATGGCCGTTTGGTAACCCTGTTAAACCAGCGGAGTCGGCTGGCGCAGGGCATCGGCAAATTGAAGCACGCACAGGGCTCGGCGCTGTATGTACCGGAGCGCGAACAGCAGGTGTTGGCGCGGCTGCGGTCGCGCAACAAGGGCCCGCTGTCGGCCCGCTCGCTGGAGGCGATTTATCGTGAAATCATGTCGGCGGCGCTTTCGCTGGAAGGCGTGTTGAACATTGGCGTGGTGGGTTCGGTGGGAAGCCCGGTCGCCGCGGCGGCGCGTGATCATTTTGGCGGCAGCGCACGTTACGCAACGTTGACCGCCACGGAGGCCGTAAAACGTCTGCTGGCGAAGCGGTGCCATGCGGTATGCCTGGCGGAGGCCGACCTGCCCGCGGCGTGCGCCGGGTTCCAATCGGGCCGGGTACGGATGTGCAAGTCGGCGACGCGCGGCGTCGCGGTGTTGGTGCGCACATGAGCGCGATATCTTTCGCTGCGAAACCGTGGGTGCAGGCGCTGGCGACGTATCAGCCGGGCAAGCCGATTGAGGAGGTGGCGCGCGAGCTGGGGCTCGGCGATCCGGAAACCATCCTGAAGCTCGCCTCGAATGAGAACTCGCTGGGCCCGTCGCCGCTGGCGCTCGCCGCGATGCGGGCGTCGGCGGACCGGATGCACATTTATCCCGACGGCGACTCCTTCTACCTGCGCGAGGCGCTGGCCGCGAAGCTCGGGGTGTCGCGCGACGAGATTTTCCTGGGCCACGGCAGCAACGAAATTCTCGCGCTGCTGGGCCATGTCTATCTGGAACCGGGCGGGAGCGCGGTGATGTCGGAAATGGCGTTTGTCGTCTACAAGCTGGTGACGGCGCTTTATCAGGGTACGGTGATCGAGACGCCGGTGAAGGCGTTCGGCCACGATCTGGACGCGATGCTGGCGGCGATCCGCCCGGATACGCGCCTTGTCTTCGTGGCGAATCCCAACAATCCGACGGGCACCACGCTGGACAATTCGGCGCTCTACCGGTTCCTGGATCGTCTTCCGGACCATGTCGTCGCGGTGCTGGACGAGGCCTACATTGAGTTGCTGCCGCCGCGTTTGCAGCCCGACACGCTGCGGTACGTGCGCGGGCGCCGGAACGTGTTCGTGCTCCGCACGTTTTCCAAGGCTTACGGGCTGGCCGGCTTGCGCATCGGATATGCCGTTGCGCCGCCGGAAGGCATTGCCCTCTTAAACCGCGTACGGCAGCCCTTCAACGTCAATGCGATGGCGCAGGCGGCGGCGCTGGCCGCGCTGGGCGACGAGGCGCACATTGCGCGGACCCGCGCGATGGTGGAGGAGGGGTTGGATCAGTTGTCACAAGGGCTTGCCGCGATGGGCGTGGAGTATGTACCGTCCGCCGCGAACTTTCTCCTTGTGAAGGTCGGAAAGGGACGGGGATACTTCGAGGCCTTGCTGCGCCAGCGCGTGATCGTGCGCCCGGTGGATGGCTATGGCCTTCCGGAGTATATCCGGGTGACCGTGGGAACGCGGGAGGAGAACCAGCGTTTTCTTGAAGCGCTGGCGGCGGTGCAGGAAAGAGGAGTGGCATGATTATCGTGTTGAAACCGGACGCAACACCGGAGCAGGTTGCGCACATTGAGCAGAGCATTCGGGAGTGGGGGCTGCGCCCGCACACGAGCCAGGGCACGGAGCGCAGCGTGATCGGCGTGATCGGCGACGAGTCGTTGCTGGCCAACAAGCCGCTCGATGTTTTTCCCGGCGTGGAATCGGTGATGCGCATCCAGAAGCCGTACAAGCTGGCGAGCCGCGAGTTCCGTCCGAAACCGACGCGGATCAGCATTCCGTGGGGTCGCCCGGGCGGTGAGCCGGTTGAAATCGGCGGGAACCGCATCGTCGTGGTCGCCGGGCCGTGTTCGGTGGAAAAACCGGAGATCATGCTGGAAACAGCGAACTTCATTCTCGCCGCCGGTGCGCGCATGATGCGGGCGGGCGCCTTCAAACCGCGCACCTCGCCCTACGCCTTCCAGGGACTCGGCGTCGAAGGCTTGCGCATCCTGGCGCAAATCCGCGAGGAAACCGGGCTGCCGTTCATCACCGAGGTGATGGACACGCGCGATGTGGAAATGGTCGCCGAGCTGGCGGATGTCGTGCAGATCGGCGCGCGCAATACGCAGAACTATTCGCTGCTGAAGGCCGTGGGCCGTACGCGCAAGCCGGTGCTGCTGAAGCGCGGCATTTCGGGCACCATCGAAGAGTTGTTGATGAGCGCGGAATACATCCTCAGCCAGGGCAACGACCAGGTGATTCTCTGCGAGCGCGGCATTCGCACCTTCGAGCGGGCGACCCGCAATACGCTGGATTTGAACGCGGTCCCGGTCCTTAAGAAGTTGACGCACCTGCCGGTCTCCGTCGATCCGAGCCATGGCACCGGTTACGCGGACCTCGTCGCGCCGATGGCGCTGGCGGGCGTGGCGTGCGGGGCGGATCTGCTGCTGGTGGAAACGCATCCCGAGCCCCAAAAAGCGACTTCCGACGGCGCGCAGACGATCAACGAAGCCCAGTTCAACCAGATGATGAATGGCGTGCGCGGCATCGCGACTGCGATCGGGAGGACGGTATAACGATCATGCGCCGGGTCGCGGTCATCGGCTTGGGGTTGATGGGCGGTTCCATCGGCCTGGCGATCAAGGCGCGCAAGCTCCCGTGGGAAGTCGTGGGCAGCACGCGCACCCCTGCGCGCGGTCGCCTGGCCCTGCGCCGCGGGGCGATCGACCGGCTTTGCCGCGATCCCGCCGACGCGGTGGCCGGCGCGGATCTCGTCGTCTTCTGTGCGCCGGTGCAGACAATCCCGCGTTTGGTGCGCGAAAGCGCGCGCGGTTTCGCGCCAGGCGCCGTGGTGACCGATGTGGCGAGTACGCGCTGCATGCTGGATGCGGAAATTCCTCCGCTGCTCGCGGGCACGGGGGCCATTTTCGTCGGCAGCCACCCGGTGGCCGGGTCAGAACAGCAGGGCATTGATGCCGCGCGGGCTGATTTGTACGAAGGCGCGATGGTCCTCGTGACGCCGAAGGCCGGAGTGCCGCCACGCGCCCTCAACCGCGTTCGGACCTTCTGGCGCAGCCTCGGCGGGCGCTGCCGTACGATGGACAGCCGCGAGCACGATCGCCTGCTGGCGCGAACGAGCCACCTGCCGCACATGGTGGCGAGCCTGCTCGCGCTCACGGTGGGGCGCACGGCGGGGCGCGAGCAATTGGCGGATTATTGCGGGACGGGCTTTGCCGACACCTCGCGGGTGGCCGAAGGTTCCCCCGAGGTGTGGCTTGATATTGTCCGCACCAATCGCTCCAATCTGGCGGAGGAACTGCGTGCGTATCGAATCCAGCTTGACCGGCTGCTCGCCCTGTTGGATGAAGGTGACTTCGCGGGCATCGAAGCCGTGTTGGAAAACGGTCGCAGCGCCCGCAGGCAGTTGTTGATGAGCCGCAAACGCAACAAGGTTTAATATGAGCCAAATCCCACAATCCGTGATGGTGCATCCCTCCGCCGGGCTTAACGGCGAACTCGAGGTTGCCGGCGACAAGAGTATTTCGCATCGCATGGCCATGCTGGCGTCCCTGGCGTCCGGCACGTCCACAATCCGCAATTTCCTCCAGAGCGAGGATTGCGTGAATACGTTGCGCGCGATGGAAGCGCTCGGCGCGCGGTCGTACTTCGATGAAGCTGGTCTTTTGCACGTGCAGGGCACGGGCGGGAACCTGATGGAGCCGGCCGGCGCGCTCAATGTCGGCAACTCGGGAACCACGATCCGCCTGCTGGCGGGCATCCTCGCGGGACAGCCCGGTTCCTTCGAAATGACGGGCGATGAATCGCTGTGCAGCCGGCCGATGGCGCGTATCAAGGATCCGCTGGAGCGCATGGGCGCGAAGATTGAATTGACGGGTGAGCGCGGCACGGCGCCCATCCGCATCACGGGCGGGAAACTCAAGGGCATCGAATACGTGCTTCCGGTGGCGTCGGCCCAAGTGAAGTCGTGCGCACTGCTCGCCGGTCTTTTCGCCGAAGGCACCACCAACATCACGGAACCCGTCCCCACGCGGGATCACACCGAGCGCGTCTTCAGGATGCTGGATATCCCGATTGTCGTGGCGGGAAGCCAGATCACGCTGACCGGCTTCGGGGAGAAGGGCCCTTCGATCAAAGCGCGATCCTTCGTCGTGCCGGGCGATTTCTCATCCGCGGCGTTCTGGATGATCGCCGCCGCCGCGCGCCCAAATTCGACGATTGTCCTGCGCAACATCGGCCTGAATCCGCGCCGCACCGCGTTGATCGACGTCCTGAAACGGGCGGGCGCGAAAGTCGAGGTTCGCCTGGATGAAACCTCGGTCGAAGGCGAGCCCTCGGGCGAGATCCGCATCACGGGCGCGCCCCTCAAGGCCGTGGTGGTCAGCGGCGCTGAAATTCCGAATTTGATCGACGAACTGCCGCTGGTCGCCGTCCTCGGCTGCCTCGCGGAGGGCGTTTCGGAAATCCGCGATGCCGCCGAGTTGCGTGTGAAAGAATCCGACCGCATCGCCGCCATGGCCGCGAACCTCCGGCTGATGGGCGTGGATGTGGAGGAGCTTCCGGACGGCATGGCGATCAAGGGCCCCGCGGTCCTGAAGCCCACCGGCGCGTTGCGCAGCTATGGCGACCATCGGATCGCGATGGCGATGGCCGTTCTCGCGAGCTATGGCAGCGAACCGGTCGTGATCAACAACGTTGCCTGCGTGGATACGTCGTATCCCGGTTTCTGGGCCGATTTCAGGGAATTGGGAGGCCATGTCGAGTAACGCCCTCATCGCCGTCGCCATCGACGGGCCTTCCGCGTCCGGCAAATCAACCGTGGCGCGACAGGCGGCGCGTGCGCTCGGCTTTAATTATGTCGATTCGGGTTCGCTCTATCGCGGCCTGACGTGGAAGTGCCTGCGCGAAGGCGTGGACACGGAGGACCCCGCGGCGGTTACGGAGTTGGTCGAGCGCACGCAGTTGGATTTCTTCGTGGAAGAGGGGGTCGTGCGTTTCACCCTCGACGGCGAGGATCCCGGCGCCCAAATCCGTTCGATGCCCGTGCAGGAGCGCGTGAGCGACGTCGCGGCTGTTCCGGAAGTTCGTACGCGGGTGGTGCAGCATCTCCGTGAAACGGCGCGTTTCGGCAGCCTTGTGATGGAGGGGCGCGACATCGGGACCGTGGTTTTCCCCGACACGCCGCACAAATTTTACCTGGACGCCGATCCGGAGGAACGCGCGCGACGCCGCCACCAGGAATTCGTGCAATCGGCGAACGACACCACGGTGGATAATGTGCTCGCTTCGCTGCAGCGCCGCGACCGCAAGGACTCCACGCGAAAAACGGCGCCCCTCCAGATTGCGCTCGGAGCCCGGGTGATCGATTCGACGGCCATGCAGGCGGATGAAGTCGTAGGCCTGGTGGTCGAGCGCGTTCGCAACGCGTCGGCGACCGCATGAGTGAAACTTCGTACAGTCCCTTGCTTTATCGCTTTTGCCAGCGTGCGTTGCACGTCTTCCTCAAGCTCTACAACCGCCTCGAAGTATATGGCCGCGAACATATTCCCCGGCAGGGCGGTGTTCTGCTCGTGGCCAATCACGTCAGCTTTATCGATCCGCCGGCGTTGGGCTGTGCGGCCGATTGCCGGATCGTGCGCTACATGGCGCGCGACACGCTCTTTTCACCGCCGTGGTTCGGTCGCTTGTTGCGCGGCGTCGCCGTCGTGCCGATTTCCCGCTCGAAGGGTGATATCCGGGCGCTTCGCACCGCGCTTGCGGTGCTAAAGGGCGGCGATTGCCTGGGCTTCTTCCCCGAGGGAACCCGCAGCCCGGATGGCACGATGCAACCGGCAAAAGGCGGCGTCGGCTTTCTCATCGCCAAAGCGGGCGTGCCCGTCGTTCCCGCCTTCATTGATGGATCCTACCAAGCCCTGGCGCGACACCATCGCTGTGTTCGTCCCTGCAAGGTGCGCGTGTTCGTCGGCCCGGCGATTGATCCTGCTGAATTTGAACGCTTAAACGAGGGGCCCGATCCGTACACCCAAATCGGCTCGCTCGTGATGGATCGCATTCGCGCTTTGGCGCCGACCCCTTGATTGCCGGCCTGCGCGATTTGCAACATTCTGCAAACACGCGTGTTGTAACTATTTTTCGTATTCGCAACAGGGCGCTTGACCTGTCTGCCTCCCTCGAATAACAATTTGCTAACAATTGAGTGTCAGCAAGTTAGGCGACTACCTAAAAATCATGACTACTACCAAAGCGCGCAAGAGTTCGCTCAGCAATGCAACAGCGTGGGGTGTGGTGCTGGCGAGCGGACGTTCCTCCGAGTTCGGCGCTGATATTGAGACGGTTTTCCTGACGCTTGGCAGCAAGCCGATCCTGACCTACAGCCTGTCTGCGTTCGAACGCTGCACCGACATCGAAGGCTTGGTCCTGGTCACTTCCAAGGAACGACTGGAGAGCCTGCGCGCGATGGTGCACATGTTTGGCTGCCCAAAGGTAAAATCGATCATCGCGGGTCCGGCGAATCGCGAAGAGGCGGTACTGGCCGGATTGAACGTTGCAATGGAACATCATGCGGGCATCGTGACGGTACACGATGGCGCGCGGCCCGGCGTGACGTCGGATTTGATTTCAGAAACCGTTCGCCTCGCGCGCAAGCATGGCGCGGCCGCGGTGGCGACACCGTTGGCCGATCCCGTTGGAGAATCCGCGAAAGGCGCGAAACTGTCGGGGCTGGTGGAGGGGGCTCCGCTGTACTCGATCGCGTCGCCGCAATCCTTCAGCGCGGCGATTTTGCACAAAGCCCTGACGACCGCGGCGAAGAAGAAGCTGCACCCCGCGGATGAGGCGACCGCGGTGGCCGCGCTCAAACAGGAGGTCCATCTGGCGGTGAGCAAGCGCCCGCTGGTGCGGATCGCCTCGCCGGTGGACCTTACGATCGCCGAAGTCCTGCTGAAGCGCTGACGTCTACCAGTCCGCCGCCTGAATCGTGCTGTCCGCGCGCGCCGCCGCGATTCGCCATTCGCCGTCCTCGCGTTCCCAGCGCAACCGGTATTCGTCCAGGTGGGATTCGCTTCGCCCCTGTCGCACTGCCTTGAGTTCCACCGCGGTGCGAAATTCACGAGCGTCGGACTCGGTGAGCGGCAGAAACTCCACGCCATGCACCGCGATGGATAGCGATTCGATTTCCACGTGGACCCGCGCGACCAGCGCCGCCAGCTCGCGCGGGGTGGGGCGCAACGGGTAGGGCCTGCCCAGTTGGATCACCGCGTTGCTGGTGAAATACCCCCGGATGTCGCCCGCGCCGGCGATGGAGCGGAGCATGCCCTGGCCGGGCCGTTTTTCGCACAGCCGCACCAGCTCCTTGAATTGCCTGCGAATTGCCCGCTCGTCGCGCCCCTGCATCTGCAGCGCGATCAGGCTGACGGCCAGGGCGACGAGGATCGCGACGATGATTTTTGGTTTCATGGCCATAGTGCTCCCGCCAGTGCGCCGCGCGAGACGCGTCCGGCCGCGTGGTCCATCATGGGCATATTCCGATTGTCCCCGGCGACAAAATATTCGTCCGGGCCCAGGGTGACCGGGGGCATGGACCAGTCGCTGTCGGGTGTGCGGTGAGGTTCCTCCAGCGGCTCGCCGCCGACCCACAATTGTCCGCGCGAAAAGGAGATCGTTTCCCCCGGCAGCCCGAGAACCCGTTTCAGGTAGAAGACACGTCCGCCCACGCGCCGGATCACCACGACATCGAAACGGTCCGGTGTGCGTTGCACGTCCATCCACCACCGGGTCGCGGCCCACCACGTCCCGTCGCGCAATGTCGGCTCCATGCTGCGCCCGCGCACCAATACCGGTCGGAGCAGGAGGCCGAAGAGAATCAGGAGGAACGCCGCCAGCAACACGGTGCGCCGGAGGGTTCTCGCCGGCGATTCGCCCACAATGAAGCGCGTCCATGGGATGCGAGAAGGCATGCGAAGCATATACCCCGGGATGGCGCGGGTTGCAATCCGCGCCCCGCCATGATTAGATCAATTCCCGCGAGCGATGACCAAGAAGAAGGGACCCGTGCAGGCGACGACCCGGCGGATGAACGTTATTTTTGAAGGTCATGTGCAGGGCGTCGGCTTTCGGTTCACGACGGTGGACGTGGCGCGCGGCATGCGGGTGAAGGGCTATGTGCAGAACCTGCCGGACGGGGATGTGCGACTCGTCGCGGAGGGGGCGGAATCCGAGTTGTTTCGCCTGCTGGCTGGGATTAAGGGCTCGGCGGTGGGACGATTTATTCGCTCGGAACGCGTCAACTGGTCGACGGCGACCGGGGAATTCGATACGTTCGGTATTCGCTACGGATGACTATGGGAATGAAGTACGCCATTTTGGGAGATATTCATGCGAATTTGGAGGCCTTGGAAAAGGTCCTGGAGGATGCGCGCGCGCAGGGCGTGACCCACTTCGCATGCGTCGGCGACATTGTGGGCTACAACGCCAATCCGGTCGAGTGCCTCGAAAAAGTGCGTGAACTGAAGTGCACCTGTGTCCGCGGCAACCACGATCACTATTGTTCGCACCCCGAGAATCTCAATGGCTTCCATCCGCTCGCGGCCGACGTGGTTGCCTGGACGCGCAAGCAACTCAGCCCCGAGCAGCAGGCCTGGCTTCGCGGCCTCCGCTACGTGAGTCCCGTGGAGACGTTCACCATTGTCCACAGCACGCTCGATATGCCCGAGCAGTGGGGCTACGTGTTCGACCGGTTGGAGGCCGAGGCAAATTTCAGCTATCAGACGACCTCCCTGTGTTTCTACGGGCACACGCATGTCCCGCTCGCCTTCGAACGGACCGACTCCATTCGTTTCGGGCTCTACACAAAGATCAAAATCGGACTCGGCAAGAAGTACTTCATCAACGTGGGCAGCGTGGGCCAGCCGCGGGACGGCGATCCCCGGGCCGCCTACGTCATTTTTGACATGATCAACAACGTCGTCGAATTGCGCCGGGTGGCCTACGACATCGAAAAGACCCAGAAAAAGATTTTGGACGCGGGCTTGCCCGGCCGCATCGCCGCGCGCCTGGCCGTCGGCCGTTGACAAGGATGGCGCGCATGCGAACAACCCCGGCCTTGATTCTCCTCGGCATTTCACTGGCCGCCGCGGCCAGCGCGCAGGTCGAGTTCTCGGCGAAACTGACTCACAGCGAGTTGCTGCTTTGCGAGCCCGTACCCGTGGTGGTTACGCTTCAAAACAAAATGCCGACCGCTTTGGTGGCCGGCGATACGCAGGGATACAGCCTGGTTTTCGAGGTGACCGGTCGCGATGGACTGTTGGTGCGCCAGCGCCCGGAGGAAGCGCTGCCGGAGCTGCCGGAGATACCCGCTGGCGGCACGGTGATCATTACCAATGATTTGCAGGCGTTGTTTCCGCTTTCAAGCCACTCGATGCTGGGCGTGCGCGCGCGCCTGACGCTGGGGAATCGCTCGTATGTGACCGAAAAGATGTTTTTCGACATTCTGCCCGGCTCCGAAATCGCGCGTTTGCAGGCGCGTGCATCGGATGGCGAATTGCGGACCTTTTCGCTGCGCGTGCTCAACCGGGAAAAGCGCGACCGCCTCTTCCTGCGAGTCGGCAACGAGGGGGAGACCCTGTGCTATGGGGTCAGCGATCTGGGTCGATTCGTTCGTCTCGGCAAGCCCGCAATCGAGTTGGATGCCCAGGGGCGTGTTCATGTGCTGCACCTGACCGGACCAAACCAGTTCTCCTACAGTGTCCACGCTTCCGATGCCGGGGTCTTGTCCCGCAAGACCTTCGAAGGTGATGTCAGCATGGTACGCCTCGTTCCGGATGGCGAGGGCGGTTTCCGGGTGACCGGGATGGGACAACTCTCGCCGCGCCGTGATCCAATGGTGGAGCCGCTTCCGATCCGTCGCGGTCTTTAGTCGATCTTCGCGAGGGGATTGGTATTTGTGATGCCAATGCGCGGAGTGCAAATTGTGCTGCTGTTTGCCGTGACCGCGACGATGCCGCTGGGGTGCGCGACGCGCCGGTCGATGGGATTGTTCCTGGCGGGGTTGAATTCGCATACCGCCGATCACCAAGCAATACGACGGGAACAGTACGGCGACGTCCTGACGATCTCGGTGCGCGGAGGGGCCTTGCTCTGGCGCGGGAATCGGTATGCCTGTGAACCGGTGTCCTTTGACCTTCGGCGCGGCGAGTCCTTGCCTGTCGAATTCCGGGGCGCCGGGGAACAATCGGTCTCAACGAACTATCGGGTCCATTGGTCGGACGATGGGTCCACGCTCTTCTTTGCGGAAGATTCCATCCATCGCACGATCATCGATGTACGGTCCCCGGAGTTGGGCGAAACGATTGAGTCGCTCCGCATCCGCAATGATGAAGGCATGACGCTCGAAGGCAGCGCCATCCACTTGCGCTACAAGGATCTCCCCGGAGCGGCAAAACGTTCCGTGTCTGAGAATCGTTGAAACCGCCGTGGCGAGGAAAATGCGGCCTGCCAGTTGTCACTTTCGCCAAAGCCATGGGAAAGCGGGGCGCATTCGCCTGTTCCGCCAAGTCGAAAGCTGGTCGGGCCGACGAGATTTGAACTCGTGACCTCTTGCACCCCAAGCAAGCGCTCTACCAGGCTGAGCCACGGCCCGACACAACATTCAAAGCGGACGGCGAACGTATCAGGGTCGGTCACGCGCCGTCAATCGAAGGTTCGCTAGCGGCCGTCAAATCCCGGAATGCCGGGGGAACCTTCCCAGGATTGGGGGGCATTCCAGGGAATGGCCGATTCGGCATACGGATCGGTGGAAGCGCAGCCTGCGCCAAATCCTAGGATGGACGCCAACGCGAGCCCCATGAAAAACCATTTCATCGCCACTTCCTCAAAGCGGCCAGACGCTGTTGGGCGCGCTGTAAAACGACAATTCGAGCGACTGTAGGACGATGACGCCTACAATCAGCAGGGTGGCCACGATGGCCAGGATCGCTTGGACTTTATTGGACCGCAACGGAGTCGCCCTCCTCAATCGGCAGGTGCTGCCAGTCGCCGCGGATGTCCGCGATGGCGAGGTCGCGCGTCACGCCGCTGACGTAAACCTTGCCCACCAGTTTGTCGCCGCGATGAACCAGCATCTCCGCGTTCGCGACGAGCCCGGCCTTGCTGCCGATATCGAGAACAACGAAGTTCCACTCCTTGTTGACCACCACCACGCGCCCATGCAGGCCGCGGGGGAGTGACTTGAGGCCTTCACCGAGGCGCGCTTCCAAGTCGCCGATTTGGGAATTCAGCCCGGTGATTTCGGCACGCAACTCCACGATGTCGTCCTCAAGGGAGGCGATCTGGTTGTTGAGCTCATCAATTTGCACCTGCTGCTCTGCTTTTTCGCGATCGAGCGTCTCGATCTGCGTGCGCTGGCGGGCGATCTCCGCGTTGCGCTGCGAGATCGTCGTGTTGAGCTGCACGATTTCCTCACGGGCTGCGGACAGCTCCTGGCGGGTCTGCGCGAGCTGCGCGCGGGTGTCCGTCAGTTCGTCCGTGGTTTTCTTGAGGTCCGCATACGTGACGCCCAGTTCGCGGTAGCGCTCCAGGGCGAGTGTGCGGATCTTCGCGAGTTCAGAGTCCATCCGGTCGGCCGGATTTTCCGGATTGTCGTAGATCATCAGGCGATTGCGGTCGACGGCGATGCCGAGGTCGCGAATGAACGGCTCCTCACCACGGCTCATCAGGGTGGCGAGTTCCGCCACTGAACTTTCGAGTTTCTGTGTACGGCCCTTCAGGGTTTCGCGCTTGCTGAAGAGGGATACCGCCAGGGCAAGGGCCGTAATGCTTAGGAGGAGAAGCAGGACGATAAAAATCTTCAACGCTTTGGCCATACAGTGCTCCCGGTGTTCCGCGCCTGTCACGACGCTGTTCAAAAGAGTAGCGACGCCGGGGAATGACTGTCAAACCGAAAGGCGCTCCATCCCCGTCAAAATCAAGGAGTTGCCGGTTCCAGCCCGGCGTCGTACCGGGACTTAAGCCGCTCGTGCCGGAATTGCACGGAGAATGGCAGGATTTGCCATTTCACCCTTTCGTGCGGTCCGCTTATGTTAGGAGAACGTTAAACAGGAGTCATTCCATGCATAAATGGGTGGGTATGGCGTTGGCGGTGGTGCTGGCCGCGCGCGCGGATGCGCAATTGCTGGCGACGGATAATTTCGAAAGCTACACCAACAACCCGATCGGCCAGCCTGGCGGCTCGGGCGGTTGGACGGGATACTGGGGGTTCAACTCACAATTGGACGGCGGCGCTTTCCTCGATTCGGCATTCAGAATTGATGGCACAAAAAGCATCGGCCTGTTTGGCAATGGGGGAAGTTCGGGTACTTCGGTGAGCCGCCCGTTCCCGGCCTGCACGAATTCGCTGGTCATCCGCTCCAGCTTTCGGGGCAACTTTAATCTGCACAGCGATAACCCGCCGTCGAACCGCCGCATGGCCTTCACGATCCGCTCGGGCAATGAGGCGAGCCATTTCGGCGGCCAGCGGCTCTCGTTCTTCTTCGCACAGGGCTCGACCAATCTACAGTGGTACGATGGCGTGGACCGCGGCACGAACGCCGTGATCTTCGCGAACGGCGATACTTATGACCTGCAGGTCTCGCTCAACCCGGTGACGCGCGCCTACAGTTTCACCATCAGCAATCGCAATACCAGCGCGACGCACAGTTATGCAGGGAACTGGACCATCGGAGCCGCTGGCGATCCGATCGGTTCCGTTTCCTTCCTCATGCGCGGGCCCACGGGCGCGGGCAACGACGCTTTCCTTGATTCGGTTTCAGTCGATGCGCCGGACTTCGTCGAACCGCCGCTCCAGTCCCTGCCCCTCCTGGAAGGGGATCTCTGGCGCTATTTCAAAGGCACCTCGACGCCCGCTACACAGGGCACCAACCAGTGGTATCGACCGGAATATCTGGATGGCGCGTGGGGCGGTCCCGCTCCGTCCGGTTTCGGTTACGGGGATTGCGATGACGCAACGGTGCTTTCAGACATGCAGAACAGCTACATTTCCGTCTTCACGCGCAAGGCGTTCCGCGTCGATAATCCCGGTTCGATTTCGCACCTCACGCTTGCGGTCGATGTGGATGACGGGTGTGTCGCCCATCTGAATGGTGTGGAGGTCGCTCGTGTAAACATGCCCGCTGGAACGATCACCCGCCATACGGCCGCATCCAGCGCACGTGAATCCTCGCGCGGCGAAGGCAATTCGCCCCCCACGGAGAAAACGTTCTTTGCGCTCGATCCGGCCCTCCTTGTCGCGGGCACGAACGTGATCGCCGTGTCGGGCCACAACGTGTCCACGAACAGTTCCGATTTCACGCTGATCGTCGAGCTGTACACCAATGCGTCGCTGGTGCGCGGACCGTTCATCCAGATGCCGGATGCCGGCAACACGGCGGCGATCGTCTGGCGCACGGCCGCGTTGACGGACAGCGTCGTGGAGTATGGGTTGGACCTGACGTACGGCAGCGGCGTGGTTTCCAACGGGTCGTTGACTCGCGATCATACCGTCCACCTCGCCGGGCTGATTCCGGGCGCCAGTTATTTCTACCGGGTGCGCAGCAACGGGGAGATACTGAGTGAAGGGAATGCCTTCCGCACGCGGCCCGTCGCCGGCCAGCCGTTCCGCGTCGTCGTGATCGGCGACCACGGACAAGGCACCGCGGGCATGTACGCCATCGCCGATCGCGTAAACGCGCGCTCGGATTACGACGCGATTTTCACGGTGGGAGACAATATCTACGGGATTTCCCCGTGCAACATGGATGGCGCGCCGGGGTGGTATGACCCGTATTGGTTCAAACTTTATGGTCCCGCGATGCGGCGGGTCTCCACGTTCCCGACGTTGGGCAATCACGACTGGGACACCGCGGGCGGGCAGTATATGGTCGACTACTTCCGACTGCCTACCAATGGTCCCGCCGGGCTGATCGGAAAGAACTATTCATTCGAATTCGGCAACATGCATGTGATCTCGATCGACACGGAGCCGTATGAAGACAACTCAAACTTGGTGATGAATGCGATTAATGCGTGGATCGAAGCCGACCTCGCGACGGCGACGCAGCAGTGGCGCGTGGCCCTCTTGCACCGTCCGCCCTACACCAGCCAGGGCAACCACGATGACAACGCGCGTGTGAAGCAGCATATCGTGCCGCGGCTCAAGGCGGGTGGCGTTCACATCGTCTTCCAGGGGCACAACCACTTCTACGAACGGATCAACGCCATCGACGGCACACACTATGTCACCACGGCCGGCGCGGGCGCATTCCTCTACGGATTCCCGAACATCAAGGAATACTCCGCCGCTCGCCACAACGCCGGCCACAGCTACACCGTCCTGGACATTGATGGACCCCGGATGCGCATTGAGCAGTTCAGCGACGCCGATGTCCTGCTGGATAGTTTCACCTACGAGATCGCGCCGCCCTTCGCGCTGGATGGGTTGCTCGATAACCCGTCCTGGTTGCGCGCCTCGAATGGTTTGAATCTGTATGCCGCGATTCACGGCAATCGTCTTTACGTGGCTACGCAGGACGCCGGTGAGGGCAACGACCACTTCATCTACCTTGCGAGCATGGTCAGCACGCAGCGTCCGGCGAATTGGTCGAAATCCGGTACGATCATGCAGTGGGGCGTCTTCCTCGCGGACGAGAATGACGGTGGGTTCCACGGCTGGTTCAACGACGCGGGCGCGCCGCTGCCGAACGGTCTTCTCTACAACTCCATGACGTCCGGGCTCAATAACAACGGCACAAACGGAAACGGCGTGCTGGAGGGTGTGATTGATCTCGCCGCGCACTTCGGTTCATTCCCAACGCAACTGCTCGTCGCCGTGGCGCCGTATGGAACACTGGACGCCGGGTCGCTCGTAAATTCGGCCCAGGTGCCGGCGGGCAATGGAAACGGCAATATCGAGGCCAACGAATTCCTGGCGCTTGCGGCCCGCGACCTGGCGCTCGATCTCCCGGTGCCAGTCGCGTCACCTCCCGCGCCGATGGAGGCCGGACTGCCCATGACCGTGGATGGTTCCGCATCCTACTCGCCGTCCGGACTGCCGCTGTCTTTCGCCTGGAGCCAGGTGTCGGGGACCCCGGGCGTCTTTGCTGCAACGAACGCGGCGCTGTCCACCTTCACACTCGCGGCGAATGTGTCGGGTGTGGAAACCGTGGTGGTTCGCCTCGTTGTTCACGACGGACGCTTCGGCGAGGAGTTGCCGGTTAATCTTGTCTTCAGCGAAATGCTGGACTCCGATGGGGATGGCTTGTCCGATGGCGAGGAGTTAACGGGCCTGGACAACGCGCTGACCCCGCTGAATCCCAACGGCTTCATCACCAACCCCGCGCTGCCGGACTCGGATGGCGACGGCATGACCGATGGCCAGGAAGCGATCGCGGGGACGGACCCCAATGACGGCAACTCGCTGTTTAAATTCGTTTCGCAGCAGTCGGATGCCGGAAGTGGCCTGGTCATCCGCTGGGCCAGTGTGGCGGATCGTGTGTACGCGGTATGGTCCGCGACCAACCTGTTCTCCGCCTGGAGTCCACTCGCGACGAACCTGCCCGGCGTGCCGCCCGTGAACAGCTATACCACCACCGTGGGCGACGCCGCGCACTTTTTCGCCGTCGAAACCGCCGCTCCATAATGCCTGCAATCGGTGGCCGCCGCGCTCCGTCGCGGCGTTTCCCGCGTGAAGGATTCGGACCGCACACTTGTGACGCGCGTTGACGCTGGTGACTGGGGCAGGGTAGCATGCCCACATGCAGCCCAATTCGGTCATCCCCGTTGCTCTCGCGATTTCCGGCTCGGACAGCGGAGGCGGCGCGGGTATTCAGGCGGATTTGAAGGCTTTTTCCGCACTCGGCGCCTTCGGGACCAGCGCGGTGACCTGCGTTACAGCGCAGAATCCCTCAAGCATTTCGGCCATGCAACCGGTGGACGCACGCGCGGTGAAGGAGCAGATCCGCAAGGTGTGCGAGGCTTTCCCGGTGGCGGCGGCCAAGGCGGGCATGCTCTACTCGTCCGAAATCATTCGCGCGGTCGCCGAATCGGACGTCGAATTCGGCATTCCGGTCCTCGTCGTGGACCCGGTGATGGTGACGGCCTCGGGGGCGCGTCTGCTCCAGCCGGATGCGATCGACGTGTTGTGCAACGAGTTGCTTCCAGCCGCGCGGGTCATCACCCCGAACCTCCACGAAGCCGAAATCATTCTCGGTCGGTCCATTGCCACCATCGACGAATTGCGCGCGGCGGCCCGCGAAATCGGCGAGCGGTTCGATGTCGCCTGCGTGGCGAAGGGCGGCCATCTTGGTGGTGACCAGGTGACGGACGTCCTCTTCGACGAGGGCGAGGAATTCATCTTCACCGGCCCGCGCATCCAGGTCCCCCAATTCCACGGCTGCGGCTGCGCGTTCTCCGCCGCGCTCACCGCGTATCTCGCGCGCGGGTGCCTGCTGGCCGACGCGGTGCGGGATGCGAAGGACTACGTCGTCGGCGCGCTCGAGCACGCCCTGCAAATCGGCAAGCAACGCCCCCTGCATTTCTTCTGGAATGCATCCCTCCACGGGCCATTCTGAACTGACCGGCTCGACGGGCCGGCTGGCGATACGTCGCCCGCTGCTGGGCCTGCTCGCGGATGTGCTCGCGGGCATCCTGCTCGCCTCGGCGTCGGGCTATCCGTCGGGCTGGTGGCTGCTGGCCGCGTGGATTCTGTTGGCGCTGGCGCTCCTGCCGCCCGTGGCCCGCCTGCGCACCGTATTACTTCATGGACTGGTCATCCTGATCGCCGCCGCGCACGCCGCCGCCAGCATGCAACCTGGTTCGCCCAGCCATCTCGCGTCGCGCATGCGACGCCCCGTTGAACATCTCAAGATCGCGGGCTGCGTTGCTGATGATCCGGTCCGGGTCGCCAGCTACCGCCCGGATCGATTGGTCTGGCGCTTCCCATTCGAAACCGATGCCGTCCTCCGCGAACGCTCCTGGCGGACCGCACAGGGGCGCGTCTGGGTGCGATGGGAAACCACCAATGCACTCGCGGACGTCCGGTATGGACAACGTTGGGTGCTGGAGGGCCCCGTGCACAAAGAGACGGGGGGGCTGGCCGCGCCGCCCGCCTTGCGGCTCATGGTCGATGATCGCGGCGTCAAACAGCTCAACGGGGAGGGCGGCTGGCTGCTCCGGCGCTGGTGCCTCGCGGGACGCCGCGAATGCGCGGAGCGCTTGGGGCGCGGACTGGACGACGCGCCCGCCGCCGCCGGCCTCATCCGCGCGCTGATGCTGGGATATCGCCAGGAACTCCCGGATGACGCGCGCAAGGCGTTCGCGCGAACCGGCACGATGCACATCGTCGCCATTTCCGGCGCGCATGTCGGCATGGTGGCCCTGTTGATGCTGGCCCTCGTGCGCGGCACCGGACTTAGCCAGCCGCGCTGGCCGTTGGTGATGGCCCCGTTGCTCGTCGTGTATGCGCTCTCCACCGGCATGGCGCCCTCCGCCGTGCGCGCCTGCATGATGGCGATCACCCTCTACGCCGCGTACGCGTGCTGGCGGCAGCCCGATTCACTGTCGGCGCTCGCGCTTGCCGCGCTGCTGATCCTCTCCGTCGATCCCTCGCAGTTGGGGCGGATCGGGTTTCAACTTTCGTTCTCCGTCGTGGCCGGTTTGATCATCGCGTTTCCCCCGGTGCGCGAAGCCTTGATGCGCAGCGTCTGGCCGCTCCCCGAGCATCCGCCGCCCTGGCGCGAGCATGTCGCGGAACCGATGCGCCGCTTTGTTCTCGACCTGCTCGGCGTGGCCGTCGTTGCCTGGCTCGTTTCCACTCCGCTCATCGCGTATTACTTCAACATCCTGTCGCCGATAGGCCTCGCGGCGAATCTCGTCGTCGTGCCGCTGGCGTTCCTGATTCTCTTCGCCGCGTGCCTGTCGCTGCTGCTCGGCTTCGTTCACCCGACGCTGTCCGAGGCCTACAACCATGCCGCGCGTGTGTTCAGCGAACTGTTGTTCAAAACGGTGGACGGGTTCGATGTCGTGCCGGGCGGATCCTTCCTCGTGCCCGCGCCGTCGGGCTGGATGGTGATCGCATTTCTTGCCCTGATGCCGCTCTTTTTCCGGGGTCGTCGTGTGCTGCGCCGGGCATCCGCCGTTGCGCTCCTGTTGCTGCTGGGCGGCGCCATATGGACCCAGCGCGCGAACCGTCCGATGTCCATCGCGGTCCGCCATCTCGGTCCCACCGCGGTGGCGCACGCGTATGTGCCGGGGTCCGGCCACTGGCTGTTCGAAACAGGTCCGGCCTTCACGCGCCGACAACTCGCGCGTTTTCTCGACGAGCGCGGGGTGAATCACCTGCACACGGTTGTCCTCCTGCGTCCCACGCTGGAAGGCGCCGGTGCGCTCCCCGCCCTGATCGAGGAGCGGGGTGTGGGCGAAATCTGGATTCCCGATGGCCGCGCGCGCTCCCGTCCGGTGGCTGAACTGCTGGCGGACGTCGAGGCCCGGGGCAAACCCGTCGTGCGCCGGATGCGCGGCATGCGCGGAACCATCGCCAGAAGCGGCGTTTCCTGGGAGATCCTGCATCCGGAATCCGGTCGCTCATATCCCAGCGCGGCGGCCGGTGGTCTCGTTTTGCGCCTCGCCCAAGGGCCTCACGCGGTCATTCTCTCGCCCGCGCCGGACCCCGCGCTGCTGCGCGCACTCGCGGATGCCGCACAGGACCATGGCGCATCGGCCTGGCTGGATCTGGCGCCCGCCCGCGAACGCGCCGCCGCGACGATGTTCGAATCACTCGGCGTGCGCGCGGATGTCCACGCGCGGCCCATGGGGCCGGGCGAAGCGTTCCGCACCCGGGACCCGCCGGCGTCCACGTCGATCCGGCGCGAGATCGTCCTGCCGCCGCTGGGTCAGTTGCGCGGCGACCTGCGCGCGGGCGCGGTGCGCTGGCGGCTCGATCCTGAGGAATGGCCCGTGTGGGATTGACATGGATCGTTCACCGCCGAAACGCGGAGGAAGCGGGGAAGACCGCTTGAACGGTGCGTCAACCATCCCCAAAAGATCGCTTCCGGGCGAAACTATCCGGCATAGCGAACATCCTGAATGAATTTATCATCTCCGGTATTTATCTCAGCGTTCTCCGCGACTCCGCGGTGATGAAAGCTGCGGATTAACGCGGGCGGCCGGCTTCCGTGGAGAACAGCGGCTCACTGGGCGGGTTGATCTCGACGGGCGCCTGTTCCTCCGCCATGCGCGAACGGGCGCGGTTCGCGAGATCGTGCTCAAACTCCTTGCCCAGTTCCGTCAGGCGGATTTCCCGGAACGCCGGCTCGCGATAAATCTGATACACCGCGCGCGGCGAACTCAGCGGCTCCGCCTTCTGGAGGAAGGAAATCGCCTGGTCCATCCGGCCCATCAACGCGCTCACCGCCGACGCGTCAAAATAGAGCAGGGGCCAGTCCGGCATCTCGCGCAGCGCGCTTTCCAGTGAGGACAGCGCCGTTTCGTACTGCCCCTCCAGCGCGTCGAGAAACGCCCGCTCGCGCAGCGCCCGCGCATCGCGCGGTTTGAGCCGGAGATATTGCTGCAATAGCTGGCGTGCCGCCACGCGGTCGTTTCGCGCCATGTGGCAGAGCGCGAGATTGAATTGCGCCGGCGCAAACAGCGGGTCGATTTCCACCGCCGCCTCAAAGAGATCCAGCGCCCGCTGCACCTGCCCCTGGTAGAGCAGCGCCGCGCCCAGGTCGTTCATCAGTTCCGCCGTGCCCGGACTTCCCTGCACCGCTTTTTCCAGCGCCAGTTGCGCCTTGCCGAATTCGCGGGTGCGCAGGTAGGCGCGGCCCAACTGCCCCCAGACCGCGTTCATGTGCGGCCACACATCCAGCGCCTCCCGATAGCGGTCGATCGCCTCCGCCATCGAGCCGCCGGCCTCCAGCGACTGCGCGTGCTTGGCGAGAAAGGCCGCCCGTCGAATGCGCTCCGTGTCCAGTTCCAGCGGTCGCATCACCGCGACGTTCACGCCGCCCGTCTCCATGATCGAGGGCAGTGAAAGTCGCCCGGGCGGCGCGCTCGTGGGCATCAGGTCCGGCCTCGCGGGCGACGACAACTCGCGATCCCGCACCGACCAGATCGTATTGAGCACCACGATGCTGATCACGAGCAGGAGAATCATCCCGGCAAACACCAGCCCGAAAACCCGCAAGTTGCGCAGCAAATGCTGGATGCCGGGCTGCGGCTCGCTCTTGCGCGGCGCCGGAGGCACCGGGGCGGTGGCGTACGGCTGCGCCGCCGGTTGCGGGCTGGGCGCCATCCGTGAACGCGGCGCCGGCCGCTCCTTGTGATACAGGGAACGGGGCGGCGAATTATGGGGAAGGCCCGGTGCCATAAGGGGTCAACTATAAGGGAACCACAGCCGATGCGCAAATATCTACGTGACGGAGAGCTGCACGGTTGCAACGGAGCGGTCGGCGGGCTAACGTTGCCGGTCGCTGCGGAGTGTGACGGAGACCTGACATGACGTTGCTCAATATGGGAAATCGATTCGCCTGGCTGATCGTCGTCGGCCTGCTCGCGGCCAACCTCGCCATCGGCGCGCGCCTCTATTCCCAGGAACCGCAGCGCGCCGAAACCGACGATCCGTACCGGCAGATGGCCCTGTTCACCCGCGTGCTCGAGCAAATCCGCGAGAACTACGTCGAAACCAATCGCGTGGCCTACCAGGAACTCGTTCACGGCGCGCTCAAAGGCATGCTGCAGTCGCTCGACCCGCACAGCCAGTTCCTTGACACCGACATGTACAAGGATATGAAGGACGACACCTCCGGCCAGTTCGGCGGCCTCGGCATCGTCATCAGCATGAAGGACGGCGCGCTGACCATCGTCGCGCCCATGGAGGACACGCCCGGCTTCCGCGCCGGCCTCCTCGCGGGCGACCGGATCGTGCAGATCGACGACACGCGGACCGACGGCATGGCCATTTCCGATGCGGTCAAGCTGCTGCGCGGCAAGCCCGGCAGCAAGGTCACCCTCCGCATCATGCGCGCGCCGGCGAGCGAGCTGATCACCGTGGATATCGAACGCGCGAACATCGAGGTCGCGACCGTCAAGGACGGGAAAATGCTCGAGGATGGCATCGCCTATCTCCGCGTCACCCAATTCAGCGAACCCACCGCCGAGGCGCTGCGGAAGGAAATGGACCGCCTGCGCGGGCAGGGACTGCGGGCCCTCGTGCTCGACCTGCGCAACAATCCCGGCGGCCTGCTCAGCTCCGCCATCGATGTTGCCCAGCAGTTCCTCGACCGGAATCAGGTCATCGTCTCCACGCAGGGGCGCCACCCGCAGCAGAACAAGACCTACCGCTCCCGAGGCCGCGCGCGATACGACGGCTTCCCGATGGTCATCCTCGTCAATGCCGGCAGCGCCAGCGCGTCGGAAATCGTCGCCGGCGCCCTGCAGGACCACCGCCGCGCCGTCCTCGTCGGCGAAAAAACCTTCGGCAAGGGCTCCGTGCAAAGCGTGCTGCCCATGGACGAGGGCACCGCGATCCGCCTCACCACGGCCAAATATTACACCCCGTCGCAAAAGGTCATCCATGAACGCGGCATCGAACCCGACATCGTCGTCCCGATGCCGCCGGAGGACATGCGGCGACTGCTCAATCAGCGTATGCAACCACAACCCGCCGGGGAGGACGATGAGGAGTCGCGGGAGGTCGTTGAAGACGTCCAGTTGCAGCGTGGCGTCGACGTGCTCAAGGGCATCCTGAAATTTACCCGCGTGGCGCCGGACGGCCGGATCGCCGCGCGCACTGATCCGTGATTGTACTCGGCATCGAGACCTCCTGCGACGAAACGGCCGTCGCGCTCGCCCGCGAAGACCGCGTCGTGCTCGCCAACGCCGTGTATTCCCAGATCGCCCGCCACCATCCCTTCGGCGGCGTCGTGCCGGAAATCGCCGCCCGCGCCCACGTCGAGGTCCTGCCCGAACTGCTGCACCGCGCGATGGCCGACGCGGGGCTCAACTGGGCCCAGCTCGACGCCGTCGCCGTCACGCGCGGACCCGGCCTCGCCACCTCGCTGACCATCGGCCTGCAGGCGGCCAAGGCGCTCGCCCTGCGCCTCGGCGTACCCCTGCTCGGCGTCCACCACCTCGAGGCGCACCTCTTTTCCATCCTGCTCGGCGCGGCCCGCCCGCCGCCCGCCACGGTTTTCCCGGCCCTCGTGCTGCTCGTCTCCGGCGGGCATACCGCCCTGGTCGACTACGGCGGTGCGGGCCGTCACCAGTTGCTCGGTCGCACGGTGGACGATGCCGCCGGTGAGGCGCTCGACAAGGGGGCGAAATTGCTCGGACTCGGCTATCCCGGCGGCCCCGCGCTGGAGCAAGCCGCGGCCTCCGGCAATCCGCACGCCGTGCCGTTCCCGCGCGGCGATGTGCGTAACGAGCGGCGCGACCTCCACGTTCACCGGCCCGACCTGTGTTTCAGCTTCAGCGGCCTCAAGACCGCGTTGCTCTATCACCTGCGTCGTCAACCCGTCGCCCCCGAAACGCAGGCTTTCGCCGACGTTGCCGCCAGCTACCAGGAAGCCGTTCTCGACACCCTGGCGCGACACGTCGAACGCGCGCTGGAGGGTGGGGGACATCGCGCACTCGGCTGCGCCGGCGGCGTCGCGCGGAACCGGCTGCTACGCGCCCGTCTTGCCGCCATCGCTGCCGCGCGCGGAATCCCGCTGCTCGTCGCCGAACCCGACTACTGCACCGACAACGCCGCCATGATTGCCGCCCTCGGCGCCGCCCTGCTCGCGAACGGCGCCCCGCCTACGCCCATCGACGCCGACATCGACCCGAACTGGCCGCTTTAAAAGTTTTTACAGACGTTGTAAGCCGCGAAAAAAGGTTTTACAGACGTTGAAACTTTTCGCAGCGGTCAGCACCGCGGTCATTGTAAATAAGAAGAACTGACCCCTTTCCGGTTTTGGGCGCTTGGAAATATCGTTGACAGTATGAAAACGGCAATTATCTTCTGTCGAAGAATATGAAGGCGAAATCGAAATCGGTGAAGGAACCGGCGCGGGCGCAGTATGACTTCAGCGTTCTGCGCGAGTTGCGGAAGCACCATCAGCTGACGATCGCGGATGTGTCAGAGCGGTCGGGAATCTCGCCGGCGGTGATCTCGAAGCTGGAGCGAAACCAGAGCCTGGCGGAACTGGACACGCTGTTCCGGCTGGCGCGCGTGTTCGGGATGAACGCGGCGGATTTGTTGGCGCTCGCGGAGTCGCGGACGGCGCACAAGAAGGAGGGCGGTCGCCATCGCTCGGGCAGTTTTACGTTCGACGAGGTGGACTATGCGAACGTCCGCATGCTGCACGGCGTCGCCCCGGCGGGCGGTTCGGTGGCACGCCCGGAAATACACCGTGATGATTTCGAGGTCTGCTGGGTCCTGAGCGGGCACCTGCGCATCACCCTGCCGGACGAACGCCACGACCTGCGCACCGGCCAGGCGCTCCAGTTCGACGCGATCCTTCCGCATGCCTATGAAGCGGTGACCGAGGTGGAGGTCATCATCCTGCACATCGCCAAACCCAAGAGGTTTTGATCATGCACATCCGCAACCCGAATCCCCGCGCGCTGGCCCAAAAGATTTCCAACCTTTGGAACCATTCCGCGCAAAAAATACAGACGTTGGAAAAATCATGGAAACCCGCGGACGGATCGCCGGTGTTCACGGTGCGCGGGCGCTACACATCGAAGGGATGGACGGAGTGGACGCAGGGGTTCCAGTTCGGCATGGCGATCCTGCAATACGACGCGACGGACGAAGCGCCATTCCTGGAGATCGGCCGCCGCCAGACGCTGGCGCGCATGGCGCCGCACCTGACGCATACGGGCGTACATGACCACGGGTTCAACAACGTCAGCACCTACGGGAACCTCTGGCGGCTGATGAACGAAGGCCGAATTCCCGAGAACGAATGGGAACGCCATTTCTATGAACTCGCCCTGAAGGCGAGCGGCGCGGTGCAGGCGTCGCGCTGGACGCCGCTGCCGGACGGTCTCGGCTACATCTATTCATTCAACGGCCCGCATTCGCTGTTTGTGGACACGATCCGCTCGCTGCGCGCGCTCGCGTTGAGTCACAAACTCGGTCATGTGCTTCAAGCGGAGAACGATGTGCGGATCTCTCTGTTGGAACGCCTGAAAGCGCACGCGCGGGCGACGGCGCGGTATTCCGTCTGGTACGGCGAGGGGCGGGACGCCTACGACCTTCGTGGTCGCACGGCGCACGAGGCGATCTTCAATGTGAACGATGGCGCGTTCCGCTGCCCGAACTCGCAACAGGGCTTTTCGCCGTTCACGACGTGGACGCGCGGATTGGCATGGGCGATGTGCGGCTTCGCGGAAGAACTGGAATTCCTGCAAGCCATCGGTGATGGCGAGGCGACGGCGGAGCTGCTGAAGGCGGCGGCGGCCACCTGCGATTTCTACATCGACCACGCGACCGCGCGCGACGGCGTGCCGTATTGGGACACGGGCGCTCCGCAGTTGCACCGCCTGGGGAACTGGCAGGCCAAGCCCGCCGATCCGTACAACCGCTGGGAGCCGGTGGACAGTTCCGCCGCGGCGATCGCGGCGCAGGGGCTGATGCGGCTCGGGCGGTACCTCGACACGAAGAAGGCGAGAGGCGGGCGCTACACCGGCGGCGAGTACATGCGCGCGGGGTTGTCCGTACTCGAAACGCTGCTCGAGGAACCGTACCTGAACACGGATCGCAAGCATCAGGGACTGCTGCTGCACTCGGTGTATCACCAGCCGCGCGGGTGGGACTACATCCCGAAGGGCCGTCACGTGCCGTGCGGCGAATCCAGCATGTGGGGCGACTATCACCTGATGGAGGCGGCGTTGCTGGCGCAGCGTATTTTGCGCGGCGAGCCCTATCACACCTTCTTTCACGACCCGAGGAACGCGTCATGATCGTTTCCGACATCAACCAGATTCCCGGCCGCCGGTATCCCGCACGGCGCTGGACACGAAACGTTGTCGGCGGCGCGGCGCCGATCCAGGCGAAAAATTTCGCCGTGGGCTACGTGGTGCTCGAACCGAAAGGCGGGCAGGTGCCGTGGCACAACCAGGAGCAGGAGGAAGTCTATTTTGTCCTCGAGGGAACCGGCGAGATGTGTCTCGGCACCGAGCGCCGAACGGTGACCAGCGGGCAGGCCGCGTTCATTCCGTCTGGCGTCTTCCACCAGCTCACCAACATCGGCGAGACCCCGCTGACGATGATGTACATCTACGGTCCCGCGGGCGACGTGGCGCACTGGAAGCAGGAACTCGAAGGCACGCTGCCGAAAGCGGGCGTGGATGTGCCCGCGCTGCCGAACGGCGCCTGGCCACAGTGCACGGAGAAGCCGGGATGATCGGGTGTACGCCCCCCGCGACCTCGTGTCGCGGGCGCGAAAGTTTCACGGTTACACGGTAGCAAAAAACTTTGGCTCCGGCGGGGCAAGCCCGCCGGGGGCCATCATGAGGAAACAGAAATGAGTGATTTGAAAACGCACACGGTGGGAATCATCATGAATGGCGTGACGGGGCGCATGGGGACGAACCAGCACCTGTTGCGCTCGGTGGCGGAGCTCATCCGCGAGGGCGGGGTGAAGCTCAGCGCGAACGAGCGCATCATGCCGGACCCCATCCTGATGGGCCGCAACCCGGTGAAGCTGCGGGAACTCGCGGCGCGCGCGGGGGTGACCCGCTGGTCGACAGACCTCGACGCGGCGCTGGCCGATCCGCACAACGTGATTTACTTCGACAGCCAGACGACGGACCGGCGCGCGCCGGGCGTCCGCGCGGCGATCAAGGCGGGCAAACACATCTATTGCGAGAAGCCGACCGCCGTGGACGTGAAGACGGCGCTGGAGCTCTACAAGCTCGCGAAGAAGGCGGGCGTGAAGAACGGCGTCGTGCAGGACAAACTCTGGTTGCCGGGGCTGATGAAGCTGAAGGAGCTGATCCACCGCGGATTCTTCGGCAAGATCCTCTCCGTGCGCGGCGAGTTCGGCTACTGGGTGTTCGAGGGCGACACGATTCCGCTGCAGCGTCCCTCGTGGAACTATCGCAAGGAAGACGGCGGCGGCATGATTGTCGACATGCTCTGCCACTGGCGCTACGTGTTGGACAACGTGTTTGGCCCGGTGAAGGCGGTCTCCTGCCTCGCGGCGACGCACATCCCGAAGCGCTGGGACGAGCAGGGCAAACCGTACGCGTGCACGGCGGACGACTCCGCGTACAGCACGTTCGAACTCGAGGGCGGCATCATCGCGCATTTCAACTCGTCGTGGACGGTGCGGGTGCGGCGCGACGACCTGCTGACGCTGCAGGTGGACGGTACGCACGGCTCCGCCGTGGCGGGTCTGCGCGACGTGTGGGTGCAGCCCTACGGCGCGACGCCGCGCCCGGTGTGGAATCCGGACATCCCGCAGCCGATTAACTTTTTCGAGGGCTGGCAGAAGCTGCCCGAGCAGCGGAGCTACGACAACGCGTTCAAGGTGCAGTGGGAATTGTTCCTGCGCCACGTGGTGAAGAACGAGCCGTTCCCGTGGAGCCTGCTGGAAGGGGCGAAGGGCGTGCAGCTCGCCGAACTGGGCCTGCTCTCGTCGAAGAAGCGGTCGTGGGTGAAGGTTCCGGTGCTGAAATGAAGCGCGTCGCGATCGTGACGGGCGGGACGCGCGGCATCGGGTTTGGCGTCGCGCAGGCGTTGGCGCGCGCGGGGTTTGACCTGTGCGTGAGCGGGCGGCGCGAGGCGGCGGCGGTGAAGGAATCGCTGGCCGCGCTGGAGTCGCTGGGCGCGGAGACGCTGTATGTGGCGTCGGATGTGGCGTCTGCGGCGGATCGCGCGGCACTGCTGGACGCGGTGCGCGAGCGGTTTGGCCGGCTGCATGTGTTGGTGAACAACGCGGGGATTGCACCGCGCGAACGGCGCGACGTCCTGGAGGCGACGGAGGAAAGTTTCGCGGAAGTGATCCGCGTGAATTTGCAGGGCCCGTATTTCCTGACGCAGGCGGCGGCGCGCTGGATGATTGAGCAGAAGAAGGCGGACGCAACCTGGACCGGCTGCATCGTGAACGTGTCATCGATCTCCGCGACGGTTGCGTCGGTGTCGCGCGGCGAATACTGCGTCTCGAAAGCGGGCGTCAGCATGGCGACGCAGTTGTGGGCGGTGCGCCTCGGCGAGTTCGACATTCCCGTCTACGAAGTGCGGCCCGGCGTGACGGCGACGGACATGACGGCGGGCGTAAAGGAAAAATACGATACACTCATCGCCGACGGCTTGTGCGTGCAGCGTCGCTGGGGTGCGCCGGAGGATGTGGGCCGTGCGGTGAGCGCCTTGGCGAGCGGCGATTTTCCGTATTCCACCGGGCAAGTTGTGATGGTTGACGGCGGCCTGACGATTCCGAGGTTGTAGGCGCGGGTGCTTTACCACGGAGACACGGAGCGCGCGGAGAACTTTATGATCATCCCAGGGCTGGTTTCGATTACGTTTCGCAAGCTGTCGGTGGACGAGGTTATCGAACTCGCGTCGTCCTGCGGCCTCAGGAGCATTGAGTGGGGCGCGGATGTGCACGTGAAGCCCGATGACCCGGCGGCGGCACGTGGCGTGGGCGAGCGGACGCGCGCGGCGGGTTTGACGGTGTCGTCATATGGTTCCTACTACCGGGCTGGTGAACGACCGGAGTCATTTGATGCAATTTTGGAAACCGCCCGGTCGCTTGGCGCTCCACGCATCCGCGTGTGGGCGGGCCGCAAGGACGCGCACCTGCATACGTCGGAGGAGCGGTGCGCGGTGACGGATGACCTGGGGCGCATTGCCGGTTTGGCGGCGATGGCAGGCATCGGGATCGCCCTGGAATTTCACGGGGGTACGCTGACGAGTTCCGCGGAGTCGGCCGCCGCACTGCTGCGGGACTTGGACGACATGCAGGTGAAAAGCTATTGGCAGATACGGGTGGACGCGACGCCCGAGGAAGCCTTGTCGGACCTTCATCTGCTCGCGCCCTGGCTCTGCCATGCACATGTGTTCCAGTGGCATCCAGGGAGCGCGCGTCATCCGTTGGCGGATGGAGCGGACGTTTGGCCGCGCTATCTTGCGGCACTCGCGGCGCTGGCTCGGCCGATCCACGCGCAGTTGGAATACGTCCTGGGCGACGCGCCCGCGCAAGTGCGCGCGGATGCCGCGACGTTGCGGGACTTGATTTCCCGCGTGTAGGCGCCGACGGCGCGGCGCCCTCCATCGGATCGGACGCGACGTGGAGGGCGGCTGGACCTTGCCGCCTTACTCCGCGACAATTTTCTTGAGGGGATTTGCCTTCGATTGCAGGCGGTCGAGGAGCGTGATGATGACGAATCCGCCGACGCACAGGGCGAGGGAAAGCCAGAATTCGCCATCCAACGCAGGCGGCGCAATGACCGTTTCGCTGATCGGGATGATTTCCCCCGGCTTCTTCTCCACGGTTTCCAACACCTGCCGGTAGGGCCAGATTTTCCATAGCGAGCCGACCATGAAGCCGACGAGCAGGGTGATGGTGACGCGGCGGTACCGGTTCAGGAGCCAGGTGAGGACGCGCGAGAAGGCCATGAGGCCGATGGCCGCGCCGAGCGCGACGGGGATCAAGGTGACGACGTCCAGTTTCTTGACCGCCTCCATCACAAAGCGGTACTGGCCGAGGATGAACAGCAGGAACGAGCCGGAGATGCCGGGCAGGATCATCGCCATGATCGCGACCGCGGCGCACCAGAACAGCGTCAGCGGATCGTTGGGCATGTTCATCGGCACGAGGCGGACGATTTTGTAGGCGGCGACGGCGCCGACGGCGCAGGTGATGCCCATCGCGACGTTCCATTTGACGTGCGTGGCGACGGCGAGAATCGACGCGAGGACGAGGCCGAAGAAGAACGAGAACAGCGGCACCGGGTGGTGGTCGAGCAGGTACGTGATCACGTGCGCGAGGGAGACCAGCGTGCCGCCGAGGCCGATGCCGAGGGAGACGAGGAACTTCCAGTTCACATGCTCCAGCGCGTCCTTGATGCGAAAGCGCAGGAGCAGTTTCACGAGGTCGAGATTGAATGATTTGACGGTCGCAAGCAGCTCGTCGTAGATGCCCAGGATGAACGCCATCGTACCGCCGGACACGCCGGGCACGACATCCGCCGCGCCCATGGCGACCCCGACGCCGGCGATGCCGGCATAATCCGAAAACTTGCGCTGCTGCTTTTCCATGGCGTCCTCCTGAATCGCGGCGCATTCAAGCGGAAGGACTCGTGGGTTCCAAGTGGAATCGTGGCATGGACGACCCGCTCGCCCGCCGCTAGACTGCGCGGCTCTTATGGATTCTTCGGAAAACAAATTGGGCGCAGATTGGCGTCGCTGGGTGGCGGACGCTGCGGCGGCATTGTCCGGCGCCTTGTTGTCGGCGGGCTTTGCCCCGTTGGAGGCGAGTGAGGCGGCGTGGGTTGCGCTGGTCCCGCTGCTGGTGGCCTGTCGCTTCGCGGACTCGCCGCGTGCGGCTTTTCGCCTGGGCTTCCTGTCGGGCTCGGTATTCTGGCTGACGTCAATCTGGTGGCTCTCGCGCGTGACGTACGGGGGCTGGCTGACGCTGGCGTTTTACTGCGCGCTGTATCTTGGCGCGTTCGCCGTGCTGGCGCACCTGTGGCTGCGCCGTTATGAGCATGAGCGGTTGGGGCTGAACCTGGGCTTCATGCTTTTCGCTGCGTGCGGGTGGGCGGGTTTGGAATGGATGCGCAGCACGTTCGCGACGGGCTTCGCCTGGAACGCGCTGGGCGTGACGCAATACCGAAACGTGGCGTTGCTGCAGGGCGCTGCGTGGGGCGGGGTGTACGCGGTGTCGGCGCTGGTCGTCTTCGTGAACGCGGGCGTCGCGGTGACGGTGATGCGGTACATCCGGCGCGGGGGACACTGGGGGCGCCGTCCACATTTCGAATTGATGCTCGCGTTTCTGGTGCTGGCGCTCGCGTTTTTCGCCGGCGCACGGCGTGTGCGGGGTCTCGCGGACGGCCAGGTGGATCTGCGCGTGGCGCTGGTGCAGCCGGCGATTCCGCAGGACGACAAGTGGGATACGAATACGGTTGACCTGATTTACAGCCGCTTGCGTCAGCTCACTGACGGCGCGCTGCGAAGCGGACCGCTGGACCTCATCATCTGGCCCGAAACCGCGTTGCCGGACGACGTGCGCTACAGCCAGACGAGCTACGATCTGGTCTATGAACTCGCCTCGCGCGGCGTGCCCCTGCTCGTCGGGTCGATGGATTCCGAATGGCCCGAGGATGGCCGACCGGTGTTCCATAACAGTTCCTTCCTGTTTGATCCCGAGGGGCGTCCGGTGGAGGTGTATGCGAAACAGCACCTCGTGGTGTTTGGCGAATATGTGCCGCTCGGCGATGTGCTGCCTTTCCTGAATGCGATGACGCCGATCCAGGAAAGTTTCACGGCGGGAACGACGGCCACTGTCTTCCGGCTGGCGAATCCGTCCGTTTCCTTTTCCGTGCTGATTTGCTTTGAGGACACGGTGGCGCGTTTGGCGCGAAAGGCGGTGCGGGGTGGGGCGCGGTTGCTGGTAAACCAGACGAACGACGCCTGGTTCGATCCCTCCAGCGCGTCGCGCCAGCATATGGCGCAGTGCGTGTTGCGGGTGGTGGAGACCGGTGTGCCTGCGGTGCGCGTGGCGAACACCGGCGTCAGTTGCGTCATCAACCGGCGCGGCGTGGTGACCGCCCGCCTGGAGGATGAGCAGGGCGGCACGATATTCCCCGGTTTCAAGACGGCCGCCGTTCGACCCGCGCCTGACGATTTACCGCTGACCTTCTACACGCGCAACGGCGACCTGCTGCCCATTCTAGCGGGGGTGCTGGCGCTGTTGGCGGCGGGCGCGGTGCGGCGCTGCACGTAGGCTGACCCCACTCGTTGTCGTTCCGCCACTCTGTCGGCGGAAGTTTTGACCCCGCATCTCCGGGGGCGGAGCACCGAAGCTACATGTGGCGACTTCGATTCAGCTGACGCTCTCCGCCGGCTGCGGAATCTGCTCCACGGCGAAGCGCTCGTTGACTTCCGTGTGGAAACTGTCGTAGGCGCGGCGGTAGCGCGCGAGTTCGGGGGCGGAGAGGGCGTGGCTGTTGGCGTGCTGGAGCTCGCGGTAGGGCCGGTGCGCGAGGCGGAGCAGGTGCCAGACGCCCTGCAGGATGTCGTCGGCCCGCCGCCGGTAGTGCAGCGCGGGCAGGGCGCATTCCTCCTGGTTCGCGGAGAGGAACTGGCAGAGGAACCCTTCCTCGCCCTCAAGGTGCGTCTGGTGCTGCATCATGGCGTGCGCGGATTGCACGTTGTGGGAGATGAGATTCAGGAAGCGCAGGAAATCCTGTTCGGCCTGGCTGGTGCCCGCGGCCTTGGTCGCGAGGAAGGCGTGGTGCTGGGACAACTTGAGCAGATTGAGGACCTTCTCGACGTGCCGGATGCGGGCATCCGTGTCCAACTCATGAATCGGCATATAGAGCAACTCGACCGCGCGTTCGAAGTGCACATCGCGGCGGGCGAGATGGATCGGCCGGTTCAGATTAAAGTCATTTGTCGTCACACGTGGTCCCCATGGCTGTTTGTGTAGCAAATCGGGCCCGGTCATTTCAATGCCCCTTTGCCGACCGGCGATTCTTTGCGTTGCGGGGCGTCCGCGGGTTGGGTACAAGCGACGCTTCCAACAGGACGGGATGGATCATGGAACTGGGTCATACGGAAGCGGAATATCGCGCGCAACGGCTGGAGAATCTCAAGAAGCTGGAGGAGCTGGGCTATCCCGCTTTTGGCGGCGCGTTCCCGCGCACCGGCACGCTGGCGGAGGTCCGGGCGGGTTTCGCGGAGGGCAGGGCGGTGCGCGTCGCGGGACGCATGCTAGCGCGCCGCGAGATGGGCAAGAGCGTTTTCGCCGACCTGCGCGACGGGACGGATCGGTTCCAGCTCTTCATCAAGAAGGACGAGCTGGGCGAGGCGGCGTTCACCGCGTTCGCGCATCTCGATTTCGGTGACTTCATCGGCGTGGAGGGCGTGCTGTTCACGACGCGTACGGGCGAACCGAGCGTCAAGGTGACGGGCCTGACGCTGCTGGCCAAGGCGCTGCGTGCGCCGCCGGAGAAGTGGCACGGCTTGCAGGACGTGGAGATCCGCTACCGCAAGCGCTATCTCGACCTCGTGGCGAATCCCGAGGTGCGTAAGGTCTTTAACCAGCGCATCGCGATCGTGCGCGGAATCCGCGATTTCCTGCACGGACGCGGCTTCCAGGAAGTCGAGACGCCGATGATGCAACCGCTCGCAGGCGGCGCGGCGGCGAATCCGTTCAAGACGCATTACGACGCGCTGGACTGCGACATGTATCTGCGCATCGCGCCGGAGCTTTATCTCAAGCGCCTGCTCGCGGGCGGGTTCGACAAGGTGTTCGAACTGAACCGTAATTTCCGCAACGAGGGGCTGAGCCGGTTCCACAATCCCGAGTTCACGATGCTGGAGATTTACGAAGCCTACGGCGACCGCCAAACCATGCAGGCGCTGGTGCAGGACCTGATTTGCACGGTCGCGCAGCAGGTGATGGGGACGCTGCAGGTGGGCAGCAAGGAACAGCCGATCGCCCTGACCCCGCCGTGGCGCGAAGTGACGTATCGCGAGCTGGTCTGCGAGCGGGCCGGGGCGGATTGGTTTGACCGCTCGCGCGATGCGATGCATGCGCGCGCGCATGAACTCGGTGTGTCCACCGACCCCGCGTGGGGCGCCACGGAAGTGACGCAGGAAGTCTTCGAGAAACTGATCGAGAAAACGCTGGTGAATCCCACCTTCGTCACGCGCCTGCCGGCCGACCTGGTTCCGCTGGCCAAGGCGACGGCGGACGATCCGGCCACCGTGGACGTGTTCGAGCTGGTCATCGGCGGCCGCGAAATCGCGCCAGCCTATTCGGAACTGAACGATCCGATTGAGCAGCGTCGCCGCCTGGAGGCGCAGGCCGGGGGCGATGCCTCCAAACTCGACGAGGATTTTCTCGGCGCACTCGAGCACGGCATGCCGCCTGCCGGTGGTATGGGTATCGGCATTGACCGGCTCGTGATGATGCTCACCGGCGCCGAAGCCATCCGCGACGTGATCCTTTTCCCCCAAATGCGCCCGCAGGGGTGAGGGATACGAACTACCGTCGCGTTTTATTTACGAGACCAAATAGGTGGCCCGGGCGCTCCGCGCGCGGGAAACACCGCGCGGAGCGCGGCGTCCACCCATGATGATCTCCACGCGATTGGGACGGCTCTGATCGCGATTCACGGGGCGAGGCGCTCGCGGGTCCATGCGGGACCGGCGCGGGTGTAGAGGAGGCGGTCGTGCAGGCGGTTGGGACGGCCCTGCCAGAATTCGATGGAGTCGGCGCTGAGGCGGAAGCCGCCCCAATGCGGCGGGCGTGCGACGTCCTTCCCGTCGTGCTCCGCCCGCAGGCGGTTGAACGCGTTCTCCAGGATGTCGCGGCTGGCGACGGGTTCGCTCTGGGGCGAGGCGAGCGCGCCGATCCGCGCGTCGAAGGGGCGCGACTGGAAATAAAGGTCTGACTCGTCGGGCGTCACTTTTTTCACCGTACCGTCGATGCGGATTTGCCGCTCCAGTTCTTTCCAAAAGAGCAGGGCGGAAGCCTGCGGGTTCTCAAGAAGCTCGCGGCCCTTCCGGCTTTGGAAATTGGTGAAGAACACGACGCCGTTCGCATCGTATTGCTTCATCAACACCGTGCGCACGCCGGGTCGTCCGTCCGCGCCCGCGGTCGCCACGGCCATCGCGTTCGGTTCGGCGATTTGCGCTTCGATGGCCTCGTGCATCCAGCGGGTGAAGAGCGCCCACGGTTCCGGGGGCGCGTCCGCCTCGTCCAAGCCCCGCTGGGTATACTCCCGTCGCAGCCGCGCGAAGAGGGCCGTGGTGGGCACCGCTTGATCGTGCCGGATCATGCGGGCTCAGGCTGCCGGCGTGCCGGCATCGATGTAGTTCTGGCCCACGGCCTGCCAGTTGATCACGTTCCAGATGGCCTTTACATATTCCGCGCGCCGGTTCTGGTACTTCAAGTAGTAGGCGTGTTCCCATACGTCGATGCCGAATAGCGGCGTGCGTCCGAACATCAGCGGGCTGTCCTGGTTGGGCAGCGCCTCGACGAGCAGGTGGCCGTCGGCGTCGCGGGAGAGCCAGGCCCAACCGCTGCCGAAGACGGTGAGCGCCGCGCGGGAGAGGGCGTCCTTGAAGCTATCGAATCCGCCGAGTTCCGTTTGGATCGCGTCCGCGAGCGGGCCCTCCGGCTCGCCGCCGCCGGTGGGGCTCAGGCAGTTCCAGAAGAGCGTGTGATTCGCGTGGCCGCCGCCGTTGTTTCGCACCGCGATGCGGATATCCTCGGGGAGGGCGTTGAGATCGCGGATCAGCGCGTCGACCGAGTGGTCCATCAGATCGGGATAGGCGCCGATGGCCTTGTTCAGGTTGTTGACGTAGGCCGCGTGATGTTTGCCGTAGTGGATCTCCATCGTCGCGGTGTCGATGTGCGGTTCCAAGTCTTCCGGGGCGTAGGGCAGGGGCCCGAGGGTGAAGGGGTGTGACGTGGCCGAGGACGGCGCGGGCGGCGGCACGAGTGGCGCTCCGTCCGTCTGCGCTTGGGCGCGGCCGATACCGAAACGGCCGGCAAGCGCGGCGGCGGAGGTGAGTGTGAGGGTGCGAAGAACTTCCCGGCGACTGAACATGATGCATCTCCTTGAACGTGAGGCCCAAACTAACGCGCGGCGGATGGGGTTTCAAGGCTTGAACACCGGGTGCAATCGCCTCTTGCCATGCGCCCTCCCAGCCCGTAGCCTCGCAATTCGCATTTTTTGAGGTGCTTTGTTGAGCGCATCTCATGGTGGGGCGATCGGTCTCGGAATCGGCCTCCGCCCCGGCCTCCAAGCGTCGCATCTTGCGAGACCGGGGCCGGGACGGAGACCGAGGCCGATTGGGAAATTGGTGGATTCTACACCGCAACTATGAGGCTTTTATGCAGTGGTTGATCCGTAAAATCGTGGGCACCAAGAACGACCGCGACCTTAAACTGGCGCGGCCGGTGGTGCAGCGCATTAACGAGTTGGAGCAGCAATACCAGGCGTTGAGCGAGGAGCAGCTCAAGGCCAAGACGCAGGAATTCCGCGACCGGCTGGCAAAGGGCACGCCGCTGGATGACTTGCTGGTCGAGGCGTTCGCGGTGGTCAAAAATGCCTGTCGCCGCTTGTGCGGCACGATGGCGCACGTCTGCGGGCATGACCTGAAGTGGGAAATGGTGCCGTTCGACGTTCAGCTCATCGGCGGCATGGCGCTGCACAATCGGAAAATCGCGGAAATGGCGACCGGTGAAGGCAAGACGCTCGTGGCGACGATGCCCGTCTATCTCAACGCGCTGACCGGCAGGGGCGTTCACGTCGTCACGGTCAACGATTACCTCGCCCGCCGCGACTCGGAGTGGATGGGGCATCTCTACACCTACCTCGGCCTCACCGTCGGCTGCATCCAGAACCAGATGGACCCGCCGACGCGCCGCGCGATGTACGCGTGCGACATCACGTACGGCACGAATGCGGAGTTCGGCTTTGATTACCTGCGCGACATGGGCATGGCCTTCCGGCCCGAGGAGCTGGTGCAGCGCGGGCACTACTACGCCGTCGTCGACGAAATCGACAGCATCCTGATCGATGAGGCGCGCACGCCGCTGATCATTTCCGGGCCCGCGCCGCAAACCGGCACGCAGCAGTACCTCGCCCTGAAACCCCACGTCGAACGCCTTGTCCGCCGCCAGCGCGACTTCTGCAACCGGCTCATGGACGAGGCCAAGCAGTTGATCGAAATGGGCCAGGGGGACGAGGCTCAGTTCAAATTGTACCAGGTGCATCAGGGCATGCCGCGCCATCCCCAGTTGCAGCGCCTGCTGGAGGAGCCGGCGCATCGCAAGCTGCTCGAAAAGATCAACGGCACGATGCTGGTCAAGGACCGCCACGACGAGGCCCGCGCCCTCCGTGAGGAGTTGTTCTTCACGATCGACGAAAAGGGGCACGACGCGAACCTGACGGAAAAGGGGTGCGAGGCGCTGAGCCCAAACGATCCCGACGCGTACGTCCTGCCGGACCTTGTCTCGCAGTTGTCCGAACTCGACGGCGATACGTCGCTGCCCGAGGAAAAGAAGTTCGAGAAGCGCGCCGAAATGCAGGCCCGCTTCGCCGAGAAGAGCGAGCGCATCCACTCGGTTGACCAGTTGATCCGCGCCTACAGCGTCTATGAAAAGGACGTGCAGTATGTCGTGCAGGAAAACCAGGTCATCATCGTCGACGAATACACGGGCCGCCTGATGCCGGGCCGCCGGTGGAGCGACGGGTTGCACCAGGCGGTGGAGGCCAAGGAAGGGGTCAAGATCGAGCGCGAAACGCAGACGCTCGCGACGATCACGATCCAGAACTACTTCCGCATGTACGAGAAACTCGCCGGCATGACGGGCACGGCGGAAACCGAGGCGGACGAGTTCCACCAGATCTACAAACTGGACGTGATGGTCATCCCGACGAACCGGCCCGTCCGCCGCGTGGACAGCAACGATCTGATCTACAAGACGAAGCGGGAGAAATTCAACGCGGCCATTGAGGAAATCACGGAATGCCACAAGCGCGGACAGCCGGTGCTGGTCGGCACGATCTCGGTGGACACCTCCGAATTATTGAGCCGCATGCTGCGGCGGCAGGGCATTCCGCACAACGTGTTGAATGCAAAAAACCACGCGCGCGAGGCCGAAATCGTTTCGCTGGCGGGACAGAAAGGTTCCGTCACGATCGCGACCAACATGGCCGGACGCGGAACCGACATCAAATTGGGTGAGGGCGTGGTTCACATCGACCGGTCCCTTCTTTCGGGCCAGTTGAAGTTGGATGACAAAGTGGACGGCAAAACCCTGCGCGAACTCATCCAGGAGAACCCGAACGGTTTGCATGTCATCGCCACGGAACGCCATGAGTCGCGGCGCATCGACCGCCAGTTGCGTGGTCGTTGCGCGCGCCAGGGCGACCCCGGGTCCTCGCGGTTCTACGTTTCCCTCGAAGACGACCTGATGCGCCTGTTCGGCTCGGATCGCATCGCGGGCATCATGGAGAAGCTGGGCATCCAGGAAGGCGAGGTGCTGGAGCACAAGTGGCTCAATCGCTCGATCGAGCGCGCCCAGCGCCGCGTGGAACAGCACAATTTCTCCATCCGCAAACGCACGTTGGAATACGACGACGTGATGAACAAGCAGCGGGAAATCATCTACAAGTTCCGCAGCGAGGTGGTGGCCAGCAACGATGTCAGCGCGCAGTTGCTGGAGGTCATCGAGGATGTCGTGTTTGCCCGCGCCACGGACACGTTGAATGAAACGGACGAGGAATCCATCAAAGCCTTCCTCACCTGGGTAAACGCCACGTTCCCGATCGGCCTCAAGCGCGAGGACCTCGCCACCGAATTGAACGCCGACTCCGCGACGGATACCGTGCTGGAACGCGTGCGGAAAGCGTATGAATTGAAGGCGCGCGTGGAGGACCCGCAGGCGCTTAAATTCATGGAGCGTTTCATTGTGCTCCAGGCGATCGACACGCACTGGCAGGAATACCTGCGCAGCATGGATACGCTGCGCCAGGGCGTTGGCTTGCGCGCGTACGGCCAGCGCGATCCGCTGGTTGAGTACAAGAAGGAAGCCTTCACGATGTTTTCCGATTTGATGGACAAGATCAAATTGGACATCGCGACGCGCATCTTCCGCTCGGCGACCTCCGTCAACGCGCTGCGCAGTTTCCTGTCCGCGCTGCCGCGCCAGGCGGTGCACGAGGAGACGCAGACGCTCGGCCAGTCCGGTGCGTCAGCCGCGCGCCCGGAACCGACGCCACGCTCCGCCGCGGAAGCCGGCATGCAGGCGGCGCTCCAGCAATCGAAGCCGAAACCGGCCCAGCAATACCCCGAGGTCGGGCGCAACGATCCGTGCCCGTGCGGGAGCGGCAAGAAGTACAAGAAGTGCCACGGCCAGGGCACGTAGCACGTTCGGGTGCTAGTCCAGTCGCGTGATCGCGACGCCGCGGAGTTCCACGGCTTCGGTGCCGGCGTAGATGAATGCCAGCAGGAAGGGCAGATTCTCCGGCACGATGATCTCCATCGCGGCCGGTTCGCCGGCGATCATGTTGACGCGTCCGATTTCGACCGCGTCCGGGCAGGACGCGATCCAGGTGCCCGCCACGCCATTTCGCGATGCCGTTACGGAGCCTTCCATCGCAATCCGGTAACGACCGGGTTGCAGGGGTTGTTTGGGTCCGTAGAAGACGATGTCGCGCCGGTCGCGCTCCGGCACGAAGATGACCGCGTCGCGCGCAAGGTCCGTATGTCCGGCGTGGAAGAAGCAGGGCGCGGGAATCTCAAGCGTCTCGCCCGGCTCCAGCGCCCGCCAATCACCCGCCGCCAGATGCATCACGTCGACATCAATGGCGCCGTCCACGGCGGCGAGGGAAAGCACGACCCCCGGCGCGGCATCCCAGGAACCGGCGGGTATTTCCAGCCATTCCCAGCGGTCGAATTCCACCGCGAGATCGAGGTGGCCGATGGACTGGCTCGCGACGAGTCGATCCGCGCGCAGCGTTCCGTTGCCGCGCACGCGCACCCACCATTGGGCCTGCGGCGGGGCGATGGCGGAGAGCGGGCGGGTGGACAGGCGGCTGTTCCCAGCGAGGCGAATGAAGGCGCGACCGCTGGCCCCGTCCTCCTCCACGCGTGCGGTTTCCCGGAGATCCTGCCGCTCCGCCTCGATGCGCCGAGCCGGGAAGTGATAGGTCCAATTCGTGGCCACGGCGGGACGCTGTTCACCGGACGGCAGGATGCGGAAGGACCAAACGGGCCCTTCCTGGGCGAGCACGGCGAGGCGCGGATGGTTCAGCAAACCCGCCAACGCTGTGCCGATGGGAAAGGCGCTGACCTTTTCGGGATAAAGGTCCTCGTGAAGGATGACGTGATCGATGCCGCGCGCCATCAGGCTGTCGAGCTGGGCATCCGATGCGATTCCGAGGTTGAGCGTGCGGTAGCGCTCGAAGACGTCACGGATGTATTCGGCGGGCACGAAGGGGCGATACCCGTTGATCATTCGGATGCGGTACAGCGTGATGTAGTACTGATAGACGGACGTGTAGTGCGAGTCGCCGGGCCAGAGCGGCAAAATGATCGCGCGCGGATCGCGGGCGCGAGCGCGGGCATCGTCCGCCGCGGCGGCATAGGCGGCGTTCGACTCATCGATCCGGCTGATCAACAACTTGGTTTGGAAAAAGTATTCGACGGCAAACCCGGCGGCGACGAGCGCGATGACCCAGCGCGCGCGACGGCCCCACGCATCCGTGGCGAGCTTGAGCGTGAGGACGACGCCCACGGCGAGCAGGGCGGGCAGCAGCACGAAAATCTTGGCGGGCTGCCGGATCATCGTGTAGTTCGGGATATACTTGCGCGCGGCGGTGAAGAGGCGGCCATCCCACGGACTGAACGGACCCATGCACAACAGGATGATCCCCGTGACGCCGAGGCACACGAGGCCGATCAGCGCCGCGCGTTGCGCGTCGTCGCGCGTTCGCGTGCGCCATGCGCGCGCCAGGTGCAGCAGCAGTCCTGCCGCGAGCACCGCGACAATCAGGTAGCCGAAATAGATGTGGTAGGAGACATCGATTTCACGCCAGGCCCACAGCCCTTCCGCCTTGGGCGAGAACAGTGCCACTTCCGAGGGGGTGCGGCCGCCCGCGGCGTGTGACTGCTGGATGTGGCGGGTGCCCATCTTCGTTTGCATCAGGGCGAGGACGGCCAGCAGGATGACGGGCGAAAGCGCGCGCAGCAGACGGCCGTATGCCGCGGGTTTGCGCCAGTCGAATCCTGATCGCTGGGTGAACGCCACGATGCACCAACAGGGAACCATCAACGCGCTGAAGAAAAAGGCGTGGTTGTCCGTCGTGCTGGCGAAGAGCAGGGCGAACCCGGCCATCCAGCCGCCGCGCATCCTTTCGTCGCGCACGGCGATGTCGAGGCCGAGCAGCAGCAGCGGCACGAACGTCATGCCGAAACCGGCGGGGCTGCCGCCGAAAAGTTGTATCCACTGGTAGGGGAAAAGCAGGGCCAGCATGGCCCCGATGGCGGCGATGGCCTCGCTGCGGGTGTAGCGCAGTCCAAGCAGCCAGGTGAACCAGCAGGCGAGCCAGAGCGCGAGCAGGCTGACGGCATTCCACGCGAACGCCTGGTTGCCCACCGCGTGGAAGGCGGAAAAGGCGAAGGAGTAGGGAAAGTAGTAGGAACCGGGGCGGTAGCGCTCCTCGTCGTCGCCGGTGTTGAATTCGTACAGGTTGTAGAAGAAGCGGGTGTCGCCCGAGAGGTAATCGCTGCAGAGCCACATGTAATAGAGGAACTGCAGGTGATCGCCCGGCATCATGTGGACGATGTTGAAGCGCGGGTTTTCGCGTTTGGCGACGCCGACGGGGAGCGCCTCGGTGAAAAGCGAGGGCAGGGGCCAGGAGAGCGGCAGCCAGACGGCGACCGTGAGCAGCAGCGCGCACAGGATTCGTTTCGCGGAATTCAATGCCATTCTCCAAGCGGCCGGTCATCGGACCCGCGCCGCGGCCTACGTATACCGCGATCTTCCGGACGTTCCAATTGCGATTGCTGGGGGTCGGGACGATTTCGCGCCGGGCGCAGGCTTGATTCCATCGGAATCTGGTTATACCGTCTGCCCTTCAAATTTTACGGAAAGGTCCCATGAAGAAAGTTCTCATCCCCACCAAGCTAAACCCCGTTGTGAAGGAAATCCTCGATGCCAACGGCCATTACACCGTGGTCATTGAGGAAACCGCGGACCTCGCCGGACTGGTGCAGCGGCATCCCGACACGTACGCGATGATCGTGCGCAGTGAAAAGGTGACGAAAGAGATTATGGACGCGCTGCCCGCGTTGCGCGTGATCGTCCGCGCCGGCTCGGGCTACGACACGATTGATTCCAAATACGCCCGCAAGAAGAACATCGACGTGATGACGACGCCGGGTGCGAACGCGAATGCGGTGGCGGAGGAGGTCATCGCCCTGATGCTCGCGGACGCGCGCCACCTGATCAAGGCCGACGCGTCGTGCCGCGCGGGACAGTGGGAGAAGAAGGCGTTCATGGGCCGCGAAGTGAGCGGCAAGGTGGTCGGCATCATCGGCCTCGGCGCCATCGGCCAGCTCGTCGCGAAACGCCTGTCGGGCTTTGAGTGCCAGGTGATCGGCTATGACCCGGTCATCTCCAAGGATCGCGCGGACCAACTCGGCATCGAACTCGTCGACCTGCCGACCCTCTTCGAGCGGGCCGACTACGTGACGCTGCACATCCCGGAGAACAACGAGACGCGCGGGCTGGTGAACGCCGCGCTGTTGGGCCGGATGAAAAAGGGCGCGACGCTGATTAATTGCGCGCGCTGCGGCGTGGTGAATGAAGCCGATCTCCGCGCGCTGAAGGCGGAAAAGGGAATTCGGTTTCTGAATGACGTCTATCCGAAGGACGCCGAGGGGCCGAAGTCGGTCGCCGACATCGCGGACATCATGCTGCCGCATCTCGGGGCGAGCACGAAGGAGGCGAACACCAAGGCCGCCGCGCTCGCCGCGCAGGAGTTGATCGAGTTCGACGAGAAGGGCATTTCGACCTACATCGTCAACCGCGACATCCCGCCGGGCCTCGACGAGGCGTATGGCGAGCTCGCCTACACGCTGGCGAAGCTGGGCCGCGCATTCCTGGGCCGCGACGCGAACCTGAAACTGATCGAGACGAGCTTTTACGGCACGTTGAAACCGTTCGCTCAGTGGCTGCTGGTCCCGGTTGTGGCCGCGCTGAACGAGGAATTCGATCGCTCCATGAATTTCGCCGCCGCGCGGAAATATCTCGCGGCGATGGGCGTCGACTACAACGACCGCGAAACGGACGACCGCAAGGGGTTTGAGGGTTCCATCACCCTGGACCTGACCGGCGGCGCGGAAAAGGGCGCCATGCGCACGGTCAGCATCCGCGGCACGGTTACCGAGAACACGATGATGATCTCGCGGATCAACGACTTCAAAAATCTCTACTTCGTGCCGCAGGGGCACAACGTGGTCTTCACCTACAAGGATCGTCCCGGTGTGCTCGGTCGAATCGGCGCGGCGCTCGCCAACGCGGGCATCAACATTGACGACGTGCGCAATCCGCACGACGTGAAGGGCGAGGAGTCCATCGCGATCCTCAAGGTGAACCAGCCGGTGCCGGCGGACCTGATCGCAAAGATCGCGGACGAGATTGGCGCCCACTGCGGTTTCGCCGTGGAGTTGTAAGCGCGTATGTCCGACACTCCCACACCGCCGTCCGGATTCGACGTGACGTACGTCGCGCGCCTCGCGCGGCTGCGCCTCGCGGATGACGAGCGTGCGCGACTGCAAGCGCAGTTGGAGCAGATCCTCGCGTATGTCGACGAATTGAAGCAGGTTGACGTCAGCGGCCTGGCGCCGATGACGCAGGCGGTGGACGCGGAGAATGTGTTGCGCACGGACGCCGTTTCGCCGGGATTGGCGCATGACGCGGTGATGGCGAATGCGCCGGAGCAGCGGCTCGGCCAATTCGTCGTGCCCCGAATCATCGAGTGACCATGACCGACAGCGCTTCATTAACAGTGGCAGCGGCCGCCGAACATTTGCGGGATGGACGCGCGACGTCGGAGCAACTCGTCCGGGAACTGCTCGCTCGGATTGAAACACACGACCCTGCCATCGGCGCCTACCTTTCCGTTGACGCGGAGGACGCACTGGCGCAGGCGCGCGCGGCGGATGCCCGACTGGCGCGCGGCGAACCGGCGCCGCTGCTCGGCGTGCCCGTCGGCATCAAGGACGTGCTGAACGTAAAGGGCCAGCCCTGCACCTGCGGCTCGCACATCCTCGAAGGCTATCGCGCGCCGTACGACGCGACGGCGGTGGCGCGACTGCGTGAAGCGGGCGCGGTGATCCTCGGCCGCCTCAACATGGACGAGTTCGCGATGGGCTCCAGCACGGAAAATTCCTCGTGGCAGCCGACGCGGAATCCCTGGGACCTCAACCGCGTGCCCGGTGGGTCGAGCGGCGGTTCCGCGGCGGCCGTGGCGGCGGACCTCGCCTTCGCGACATTGGGAACGGATACCGGTGGTTCAATCCGCCAGCCTGCGGCGCTCTGCGGTTGCGTCGGCCTCAAACCAACCTACGGCCGCGTATCGCGGTACGGGCTGGTGGCCTACGCCTCCTCGCTGGACCAGGTCGGGCCGTTGACGAAGGATGTCCGCGACGCGGCGCTTCTGTTGAACGTGCTGGCGGGGCGTGATTCACGCGATTCAACCACGGTGGATGCGCCGGTCGTCGATTTCACGGGCGCACTGGGGCGCGACTTGCGCGGCATGCGCCTCGGCCTGCCCGCGGAGTATTTTATCGACGGCATGGACCCGGAGGTGGAGCAGGCGGTGCGCGCCGCGGTGGACCAGTGCCGCGCGCTCGGGGCGAAAATCGTGCCGGTGAGCCTGCCGCAGACGAAGTATGCGATCGCGACCTACTACATCGTCGCGACGGCGGAGGCGTCCGCGAACCTCGCGCGCTTTGACGGTGTCCGTTACGGGAAGCGCGTCGCTGGCGACGATCCCCTTGAGATGTACGAGCGCACCCGCGCGGAGGGGTTCGGTCCCGAGGTGAAACGACGCATCATTCTTGGCACGTACGTGCTGAGCAGCGGCTACTACGATGCGTACTACCTGCGCGCGCAGAAGGTACGGCGCTGGATTCGCGCGGGTTTTGACGAGGCCTTCAAATCGTGTGACGCGCTGCTCACACCGACGTCCCCGACGCCCGCGTTCCGTTTCGGAGAGCGAACGGATGATCCCTTGCAGATGTACCTGAGCGACATTTTTACGGTGACCGTCAACCTCGCGGGCATTTGCGGCATTTCGCTGCCGTGCGGGTTCACCTCCGCGAATTTACCGATCGGGTTGCAGGTGATCGGTCCCGCGATGGGCGAGGAAGCGATTTTCCGCGTCGCGCATGCGTACGAACAGTCCACGGAGTGGCGCACGCGGAAGCCCGCGATGGCGCGCGGATGAGGAATCATGTCCTGGCAGGCTGACATAGGATTGGAAGTGCACGTGCAACTGCGCACGCGCTCGAAAATGTTTTGCGGCTGCCCCAATGCCTTCGGGGCGGAACCGAACACGCAGGTCTGCCCCGTATGCCTCGGCTATCCGGGCGCGCTGCCGGTAATCAATGAAGAGGCGATCCGGCTGACCGTGCGCTCCGGGCTGCTGCTCGATTCGCGGATCAACCTGCACAGCAAGTTTGACCGGAAGAATTATTTTTATCCGGACCAGGCCAAGAACTACCAGATTTCGCAGTACGACGAGCCGCTCTGCGTGGGCGGACACCTGGACATCGCGGTCGACGGTCGTCCACTGCGTGTCGGCCTGACCCGCATCCACCTGGAAGAGGATGTGGCGAAGAACATCCATTTCGACGTCTCCAGCGGGGTCGATTTCAATCGCGCCGGCACGCCGCTCATGGAAATCGTGACCGAGCCGGACCTGCACACGCCGGAGGAGACGCTGGCGTTCCTGCAGGCGTTGAAGCAGGTCCTCCAGTACGGTGAAATCAGCGACTGCAACCTGGAGCAGGGCAACATCAGGTGCGACATCAATTGCAGTGTGCGCAGATCGGCGACGGACCCGCTCGGCACGAAGATCGAAATCAAGAACATGAACACGTTCCGCGGGGTCTTTCGCGCCTTGCAGTACGAGATTCCGCGCCAAATCCGCGAACTCGAACGCGGTCGTCCGATCGTGCAGGAGACGCGCCGCTGGGATGACGCGGGCGGCCGTACGGATTCGATGCGGGGCAAGGAAGACGCGCACGACTATCGCTACTTCCCGGAGCCGGACCTGCCGCCCGTGCAACTGACGGCCGCCGCCGTCGAGGCGTGGCGGGCCTCGCTGCCGGAGCTGCCCGCCGCGCGTCGCGCACGGTTGGTGACCGGGCATGGACTGCCGGAATATGACGCGGGCGTTCTGGTGGCGGATCGCGATGTCGCGGATTTCTTCGAGGAAACGGTGGCCGCGGGCGCGGTCGCGAAGTCCGCGTCAAACTGGATCATGACGGAATTGCTCGCGCGCGTGGCCGAATCCGGCGCGTCGATACGTTCCCTTCGCGTGACGCCCGCTACGCTGGCCGCGCTGTTGAAATTGGTCGAGGCGCGCACCATCAACGGCACGACGGCGAAAGACGTCCTGGGCGTGTTGCTCGCGGAAGGCGGCGATCCGCGGGAGATTGTGCAGCAGCGGGGTCTCGCGCAGGTCAGCGATACCGGCGCCATTGAGGCGTTCGTCGCGCAGGCAGCAGCCGCCAATGAGAAGTCGGTGACTGATTACCGCGCGGGCAAGCAGGCGGCGTTTGAATTCCTGGTGGGCCAGGTGATGCGCCTGAGCAAAGGCAAGGCGAACCCGCAGCTCGCGCGCGAGCTCCTAAAAAAACAACTCGGTTGAACCCGCTGCGTTGACAGTACGGGGTGGTGGGCGGTAGGCTCACCATGCATTTGCGCATCTTTTCTTTCCGGTGTCCGCGTGACCGCTAACGACGAATACGTCATCGAAATTTTGGAAAGCGTCGGCCTGATCTCGCATCAGC
>DAOLDD010000021.1:0-6429 GCA_035327585.1 Kiritimatiellia bacterium
GGCGAGCCGCCATGCCCGCGCTCCACCGCCTCACCAGCCGTGCCGTAGCGCGAGGACGAACCGCCTCCACCGCCACGCATCCGGGCGAACATCGCGCGGCGCTGGCGCTCGTCCATGTCGCTGGAAGGCCGGCGTGCCATTTCAGGGGGCCTGCTGCCGGAGTTCGGCGAAATAGGTGGCGTAGACCTTGTCGCTCGCCTTGGAGCCGGACTTCGGCTGCAGCTCCGCGAGGTCCGCCAGGTTCTGCTGGTGGTCCGCATCGGGATAGATGCGCTTGGCGTGCTCAAGATCGCCGCGCTCAAGCGCCTCCCAGTAGGTGCGGCGCCGGTTGACCTCGGACCGGTACTGCGTGGCCGGGTCGTTGCGCTTGGCCGCGGCGGCGGACTGCTTCTCCTTGTCGAGCCGCGCCTTCTCATCGGCCTGCCGCTTGCGCTCGGCATCCTTGTCGGCGGCGACCTGCGCACGGAGCTTTGCGCGTTCCGCCGCCTGCGCGGCTTCGGTCTCTTTGCCCAACTGCCGGTTCTCCGCATCGGTCAGGCGCGTCTCCTCGTGCGCGATGTCGAGGTCGAGCCGATTGATGTACTTGTCGAACGTCGCCGTCGCACGGTCGAACGCCTCCAGGTCTTTCTCGTACTGGCGCTGGCGCTGCTTGAGGTATTTGTCGATCGCCTTGTTCTGCGCCTCCCGGTCGGTGACACCCATCTGGCGCAGCTCGCGGCGGAGGTTGTTCACGGTGGCCTTGTTGTACTCGATCTGCGCCTCGGCCTCCTTCTTGGCCGCCCACGCCGCGTTCAGGTCGTTGGAAGAGCGCAACGCCTCCTTGAAGACCGCCTTGGGGTCGATCTTCTGGCGGGGATCAACCGGCGCCTCCGGACGGAAGGCCGGGTCGGGCCGGTTCGCCTCCAACTGCGCGCGCTGGGCACGCATGGCTTCCAGCCGGGCACTGGTAGGCGGCTCGCGCGGCGCCGCCGCGAAATCGCCCTCGGGCCAATCGGGATCGGTCGGCGAGACGGGCGACACACTCTTCGCGGGTAAGGTCGGCGTTGCACCCGCGTACTCCCAGCCGCTATCCGTCTCGCGCCAGCCCGGTGCGCTCGGCGCGGAAGATGAACGCGGCGCACCGCCGCCACCACCACCGCCGCCTTTGGCCCAGATCGCCTTGCGCTGTTCATCGGAGAGCGGTCGGGCGCTATTGGAGAGCGGGACCAAGCCCGGAATGTTCGGGTCGTTGGTCACCGCGCAGTTGATGAGGCGGGTGGGGCGTACCCGCTTCTCACCGAGATCAACGCACTCGTCCCGGTGCCAGACGGGCGAGATGAACCGGTAGCGCCCGCCGCGCACCGCCTCATCGCCGCGGTCGCTCCAGCGGATCTGGGCCCACAGCCCGTCCGGGCGTTTATCGAGCCCGACGATCCAGCCGGCGGCCTCGGTCGGTTTGTCCTGGTCGAGCGATGAATGATCGAAGTCGATCAGGATGCCAGGGAAGTTCGGGGCCGCCGCCGCTTCGGAGAACCGCCCGACGATGGCGTCCAGGCTGTCCGGGTCAATGACCTGCACAAGCCCCGTGGGGTTGTGCGGGAACTCGCCGACGGCGGAGATGTGGTACCAGCCGTCCTCGGGCATGTTGAATGGAGTCGCAATCATCACGGGTCACCTCACAGGAGTCGGGGGATCGACGGATCGAGATAGGGGTAGGGGCTATGCTTCGGGCTCTGGCCTCCGCCGGGGATTGGTACCCACACGGGGCCGCCCGGATTGTAGGGGCCTCCCACAATCGGCGGAGTAGCGCGAGGGTTCTCCCGATCACGGTAGGCATCCTTGTCGGCCTGAACTTGGGTGGTGGTCTGGACCTTTGAGGTCGGACCCCGCGTCGGGAGGTAAGCGACCTTCGGGTCCGGCATCACAAGCCGCGCGCCGGGCCCTTGGTCGCGGAGGTCCATGCTGATGTTGCCCGACGGGTTGAGGAGGGTAAGCCCGGCGTAAATATCGTTCACCCGCGAAACGGGGGGACGCGGGTAACCGCTCTGCGTGTGAACCACCATGCCCGGCGGCATGCCAGGAGTCGGCACGGTTTGATGCACGCGCGAAAGGCTGGCGAGCCTGCGGTCCAGCGCGGGCGAGTTGCCAGTGGCGGGCAGGAAGTTGGTGCGGCCGTAGGGGCCAACGTCGGTCGGGCGCGGGGCCTGCATGCCGGGCACGGCGCCATCGAGTGAAGAGATGGGACGGCGGGTCCGAAGGGTGTAGCTCGCGCCACGCGATCCCGATCCCATTTTGGCGAACATGGCGCGGCGCTGCACGTCGGACATGGGCGCGGTGTTGGCGATGGCGCGGTTGAACAGGAATCGGGTATGGGTCTTCATTGAGGTTGCTCCACGGGGATGAGTTTCAGGCCGGTCTTCTCTTCGAGCTGCGCCTGGTCCACGCGGTAGCCCGCCCAGCTCAGGTTGCCCACCGCCTCCAGGAGCGCCGACGTGTTCTCCTGCTGCGGGATGTCGAACGTGAAATAGGCGGCGTGCGGCTGGCGCGGGAAGAACGCAGAGAGCCATTCCCGGTCAAGCGACCGTTGGTACACCTCGGTCAGCCGCGCGGCGTCGGACCGGGCGAGGGCGAGCAGTCCCTCGGAATGCGCCCCGCCGGCGAGCGTCCCGGACCCGCTTTGCGTGAGCATCGTGAGGATGCCGCCCGTGGCCGCCATGACGATCTGCTGGTCGCAGTACTCGATCCGCTGGAAGTACGGAAGCTGACTGCGGGCCGCGAGGTCGAAGCTCTTCACGTCCGCGCCGTTCGGCAGGTAGCCCCGCCCATTGCTCGCGATCTTCTCCGCGATGGACTGGTACTCGCGTTCCTTCTCCTCGGACGCACCCGGCGGGCCCATGATGAAGATCGACTGGTTCGCCCCGTTCTCCAGTGCCGTGTCCCAGTCGGCGAAGGACAGGTGCTTGGAGAAGAAGTGCCGGGAGATCGCGCGGTTCAATGCCGGGGCCTCCAGCACGCAAATGGACTCGGGCGGGACGTGTTCGCCCGTGCTTTCGTGGGACCGGTTCTCCGGGTTCAGGCGCCAGTCGCCGTGCCGGTCGGGTTTGAGCCAGTACCACGGGTCAATCGGGTCGAGCCGCGAGACCAGCGGGCCGTACCCGGCGCGGACCTTCTCCAGGATCGCGAAGCCGCGGAAGATCGCGCGGGCGAGCGAGAGCGTGGCCTCCTTGAAGTTGTCGATCCGGTTGTAGCAGTACCGCAGTAGGTCCGCCTGTTCGGCGGCAAGGTACGGGTCCGCGCCCTCGGTCGTGCGGATTTCCCAGTCGACGGAATCGACGAAGGCGAGGCGTCGTGCGATGGCCGCCTGCACCGTCACGTCCGTGCGCTCCATGTGGTGGTAGAACCACTGGAGGTCCGCGAATTGGCCGCGGTCGGCGGCATCCTCCATCGCCACGAGACGGGCGATGGTCAACCCCCGCAGGGGGTTGTAGTGGTCGCGCCAGGTATTGGATGGACGGTGCAACGGCATGAACGGTGTCTTTCACTCGCCCTGCGAAGCCGCTCGTGCGGCGTAGCAGGGAAGGCACCGTTCTGCCGATTGGTGAACAATAGTTCAGTTATGGGGTGGGGTCAAGAGGTGCTGAACTGGATTTCACCAATTTGACAGCATTGACTGTGACAAACTGGAGTGCGCAGGCTTTACAGCGCATTTGCGGCCCGGCCTAACGGGCCGCAAATCAGAGCGGTGTCAAGTATTCGCAAACCACATTATACGCGATGATATCTGCGTCTATTTCATTTTGAAAGCGTTGCAGAATGTCGATGGCGAAAGCCGGGGAATATACTGCCGGTAAAGTATCGCTAATAAAATGCCATTATTTAGACAGCACCGCACGGTTTCGGGTATGTGCAGAATGAGACGACGCAGATTGAATTTCCTGGTGCTTGTCGAGTCCTAGTAAATCCTTGCGCGATAATACATAGGCGATACGTTTGTGCGAAAAGTGTCAATAAGCACAGGCTCGTTTGTGGGCATCAATAGTGCCCATGAACTCCAATCAATCAAATTGGTCGATATCTCCAGTTCGTATACATAGTTCGATGGCGCGTATAGTATGACGGTGGGACTGCCATATTGTTCATTTAAAATAGTATCAACTATGATTGGCACATCATTCTCCTCGAACCCGAGGGCAATGTTTGTGATGAGCGCACCACCCTGATTTTCGTCAAGATTGTAGAGCTCGAAAGATAGTGAGAATGTACCAGATGTGTAGGTGTCGGGAAGCGCAAATGTATGGGCATGTAATCCGCTCCCATGAATGCGACTATCGATCGATCCGATATGGTAAGAGTCCCAATACACTCTTAGTATCTCGATCCCAGCCGTGTCACTAAAGATAGTGTTAAACGAAATGCAGTTAACCGGATTTGAGATGGCGATGCCGAGCGCGATCCACAGGGTGTTGTTTGTTGTGCTGCTTGATGAGTTCTGACCTTGCTGGACGGGTTGGCGATTGAGCGACGTATCGGCTGTGCTTCCAATATAGAAATCGTGCTGATTGAGATGTACCCCCCAATCGCTGAAGCTCGCTGGAATGCTGCTTAAATCAAGTGGCGAACCCCACTGTAAATCTGGAAAGTATTGATTGACTACCTCCGAGCGGGCGCAGAGGGTGCTCGATCTGTCGGGGGGGTGAGTGATATGACTGTCCCAGTCTCGATTATCTCGTTCGCATGCCTCTCTGCTTAATAGATATCCATATCTTCCGTATGAACAATCTCCCATCATTACATTGTTTACCGTGTTGAGATAAAATTGATGCGGCCATTTGTGGTTTGACCTTGCGTACTCGATCGTGAAGTATTCATTCGGAGCTCCCGAGCGGGTGTAGACTGTGTGAATGCTGCGAATTGAATCCGGGGCAAGCCATGATACCTCGCACTCGTGAGTGTTGGTTAGTCCGCCGTTGGTAAAGTTGATGGTGCGATCGTGTGCATAGTAAGAGTCGGACCAGTGTGCGTTCAGTCCATATCTTCTATGGTGAGTGATGTACTTATATGCGTCTAGAAATGTGGTGTGGACGCCTATTCTTTTATTGATTGCGTCGGCGGCGGCTTGAATTAAAGCAGATCCGGCGCTGTGTGCTATGAAGTGCACGTGCTGAAATGTTGTGTTATTGATTATGTCGGAGCCCAATCCGGCGCCAATTTCGGTGGCCGGTGCGCGGAGGTGTTCGATGGGTCGCCCTGCATCTTTTGACCAGTCGTATGCTTCAATCTGCCACTCAGACGGGGCTTGCGCGACAATAGAGGTGCGCATATGGTTCACCCACTCGGGCATGATATCTGGTGTGAGTGGTGGTATATACCCATGTACAATCACAACGAGTTTTGTTTTGCCGGGTTGTTGAGAAATGTGCACCTTGGATTCTGGGGCTTGATCGGATGTTGGTCCAAGAACAGTTAGTTTGGCATTCATGCTGGTTGCGCTGCCGAAAGTGTCAGAGATTATGACGCTATATTCGGCGGCATCCGTTGTTTGGGCGTTGTTTATAATCAAGGTGGCGTTGTTGTTGACGGGAATGTCTATACCGTGTTTTCTCCATTGATAGGTTAGTGGTTGTGATCCGTATACCCCGACTGTAAATACGGCTGAAGACCCTGACGTGACAATGCAGCTTTCTGGATGCATATATATGTACGGTGTTGATGATCCATCTGCCGTCACGGTGAACACGACGTTTGATTTATCGTTGGCCTCGTTGGTCTGCCCGGCGCTCCCGTCAACGTCGACGATGGTCCAGATGTAGTTGGCGCCGGTGTTGCGACCCGCCGGGATTGTCGCGGTGCGGCTGATATTGGTGAACCCATAAGCGGCGACCTGCATAGTCGTCACGGAAAAGAGCAGAGGGTCCGAACTGGTGACGTTGGTCGAGCTATGGGCAATGCGGACGTTGGATGTGAACGATGAGGCGGCGGTGCCGCCGCTGTTGGTGATGGTGAAGCTGATGGTCACCAGCGTTCCGGTGGGGCCGCTGGCGGGGGTGACCGTCAGACCGCGGGGGAAAACATCAGGCGGAGTGTTGGTCGAGGCCGTCACGGTGAACACGACATTTGATATATCGTTGGCCTCGTTGGTCTGCCCGGCATTCCCGTCAACGTCGACGATGGTCCAGATGTAGTTGGCCCCGAGGTTGCGGCCCGCCGGAATCGTCGCTGTGCGGGTGATATTGGTGAAGCCGTATGCCGCCACCTGTATTGTTGTCACGGAAAATAGCAGGGGGTCTGTAATTCCGACACTTGTGGAACTATGGGCGATCCGGACGTTGGACGTGAAGGAGGCTGTCGCGCTCGGGCCGCTGTTGGTAATGGTGAAACTGATGGTCACCATCGTTCCGGTCGGAGCGCTTGCGGGGCTAACTGACAGATTGCGCGGATATACGTCGGGCG
>DAOLDD010000021.1:6529-67555 GCA_035327585.1 Kiritimatiellia bacterium
CCGGTCGGAGCGCTTGCGGGGCTAACTGACAGATTGCGCGGATATACGTCGGGCGTCTGATTTGAGGGCGTTAGCGTGAGCGGGTGATAAACAGACAAATTGCAGCCGGGATCAAACGACTGTGCAAGTGAGACATAGCCAGTTCTTGATGCTGTGAGGGTGTGTGTGCCACAGGGTAAATTTGTAAATCCGTAGTGGCCTGACGCGCCACTAGTGACGCTGTGCCCACCCCATGTGACATGGACGTTTGCGATTCCTGCGGCGGTCTGAGCATCAGATATTTTGCCGCCAAAAGTGACCGTAGCTGCAGATGACTGCGAATTGAGGGTAAAGGTGAAGAGCAGGGTCAATATTTGTAAAATATTTATGGTTTCTGATCGTGTTTTGGTGAGCTGGGTTGAGGGGGGGCTGCCGCGAAAGCATGTCCTTGTAGCATTGTATTCCCGGTGACTATTAATCATGACGGCAACTCGCTAAAACCGACCGTGGCGACATGGGGTCTGTATTGAATAGACGACACGATCGTTGAGCAAAGCAGCAAACCAACATTATTCGATAAGATATTTTGTCGTTATCCGCAAGCTCAAGCACATACTCACCACAGAACCTTTCAGCACCTGTATATGGTCGTTTCTGAAGTGGTCCGAACGTACTCGCTCCACATCATCTTGTCTGTGGGAACTTTTGGGTGGGCAGTGTAGGTGGGGCGCTGACGTATTGATAATTCGCGTTTACCTCGGTTCAGTGTGACCCGATCTCGGGACGGCTGGTGCCCCTCACCAAATCGCGCGCTGTTGATGAACTAGTGCCCGTATCGCTGTTGGCTTCGAAATATCGGCCATGAGTGTAGCGTTCAGGGCGAGCCGTCTTGCTCCCACCGCCAGCGCCAGCGCAACTACGCAGTCATCGTGAAATCCACTCGGCGCCGAGTAGGTAATCGTGCCGTTCGGCGTGATGGCATACTCGTACCGCTTCATCTCGTCTGTCAGCACGCCCCACGCCCCAGGCCACGACACCTGCCGCTGCTCCACTGCAACCACAAGCCGCTGGATCAATTGGGTCTTGGTCTGGCTAGTCAGCTTCACCGCCTCGATCCGTGGCCACACGCGGGCGAGGTCGTCGTAGATCGGATCGCCGATGCCCGTGGCATCCATGACCAGCAACCCACGCCACTTCCGGCAGAACGCGAGGATGCGCTCCTTCTGGATCGGCCAGTCGAGCCGGTTGAAACGCTCCATGTCCACACAGGCACCGGTGGTGCGGTCCATGGCGATCAGGACCGTAAAGTCCGTGTGCTTGGCGATGTCGCAGCCGATGGCGATGTCGCCCTTAGGCACGGGGACCTGGTCCACGAGGCAGGCGTCCACGTTGCGGAAGACGCCCGCCGAGTCCTCCAGGAACTCTGCCTCGTACTCCTGGCGGAAGACGTCGCTCGGTAGCGTGCGCCGGGCCTCCTCGTACTCGGCCTCCGGGAAGAACGGGTTCGCCTTGCTCGGGAAGCTGAAGCTGGCGTAATCCCGCTCGTCCGGGTCCTTGCCACGGGTGAACAGGTCGAAAAACCAGTTCCGGCCTCGGGGCGTGCTGATCATGAGCGCCCAGCCCTTCGTCTGGCTGATCGTGGGCCGGATCGTGTAGTGCCACGTATCCGGCAGAATCCGGGCCGCCTCGTCCAGCAGGATGCCCCGGAAGCCCAGCCCGAGGATCGAGTCAGGGTTGTCCGCTGAGAGGAACAGGATCCGCACCGGACCGTGCTGGCCGTTGAACTCGGCCCGGGCCGGGTTCTGGCCGTAAAACCGGACGAAGCTCCCAGCAATCTCCCGGACCGCCTCTATCCCTCGCTCGGCGATGAAGTAGGTGGGGGCGATCCAGCCGTAGTCTCCACCGGCCTCGCCTCCACCTCGGTCAATGATCTCGGCTGCGGCAAGCAGGGTCTTTCCGAACCTTCGGCCACAGCAGACGGTTCGGAAACGTCGATCACGGGCATGGTGGATGGCGAGTTGTCCGGGGTGGGGGTCGTAGTTAAGAACGATCGCCATGCGATGACTCCTTCGGCGTCGAGGGTGAGCTTGGTCTGGGTGGGGAGCAGGGGCATGATGATCTGGCGGAAGAACCGGACGGGGTTCTTGTTGAAGTAGTCCCGGAGCGCGGCCTTGAGCGACGTCTGGACGCCCTCTTCGTTGAGCAGGGCATCCAGCGTTTGAAGCGCGGTGATTCGACCGCCGAAAGAGCCTTTCGGACGGCCTGGACCGGGACCTGTGAACGGAACGAACGGCATGATTTCCTTACCCTCGCGAAAACCGCCGTTCTCGGTTCTTGGGGAGAAGATAACGGAACGGGCGTTCAGTGGCAAGCCCCGGCGTAATCCAGGTCGCGAACAGCCCCGACTTTGGGGGCTGAGAGCTGACGCAAAACGGGTGTCGGTTTCCGCGAATTTTCCGCGCTCGGAGGTTTCCGTGGCGCGTATATATCCCTTAAGGGATATAGCGCCGCGGAAACCGAATTCTTTCCGCGGTTTCCGCCGGTTTCCGCGGTCGTCGCGGAAACCGGAATTCGACCAGGAAGCCCCGTCCACGGGGAAGGGGCCGGGGTCGCTGGCGGGTGGGTGGGCAAGACCCCGGAAGCGAGGCGCGGGCCGGGCGGAAGGCGTAGCGGAGCGGAGTGAGCGCGGAGCGAGTTCGAGGCGAGAATCTCGAAGCAGGCGCCCCGGCCAGTCCGGGCAAGCGGCGGGCGGAGGGTGTAGGAGCTTGCGACGGAACCCGCAGCCGGTAGCGCCGCCCGGTCGCAGCACCGATGCGCCGCGCATGGGTGCGAGAATGGCCGGGAAGATCGCGGTGCCGATCTCGGCAATCAGCGTGACAACTACGTTGGCGTCGATGATTGGCAGAATCGGCATCGAGTTTCACGCCGGAGAACGAGCGGAGTCGCGAGCATAGCGTAGTGGAGCCTGGAGCCCGGATCGCGCCGCGCCGGGACGCCGCAGGCGGACCGTGGCGAACCCCCAAAGGCTGGGGGATCGCCGAGAGGGCGGCGGCCCTGCCGACGCCGGGGTTTGCGAGGTGGGGCCGGTTGCGGGCCTCCTGGAACGCAACGGGCCACGCCTCGATGAAGCGGCGTAGCACGGGACGCGGGAGGGCACATAACAAGCGTTATGAGCAGGCAGGGAATGCCGGAGCGGTGTACGTCGTCATAATGCAGGCGTTATGCGACGTCCACCCGTCAGTCGCCCCGTTCGCAGCCCGCCAGAGCCGCCGCGAACGCATGGCCGGCACACCTGCCCGGCACACATGCCCCCGCTCGACATCGATTAGCGGGGGCCATGCGTTCCCGGCGAAGCGTCGGCGAGGACCGAACGGGGCGAGCGCAGGCATTCCCTGCCGACTCCCGCGTCCCGTGCGGAGCCGCGCGGCAAGGGCCTCCCGGCCCGCGCATGCCCGATCGGCCAGATCGGGACGGAGTCCTACGCCGCCCCCTACACGGTTACCATCCGGCAGGCCGGCGGGGGTTCAGCCTGACGGATCTTCTGGTCCGGATCTTCGCCCGCGGGGCCATGGGCGTGGCAGTGAATGGTGAGGCTACCGAACCAGAGGGGCCGCGGGCGGGAGTGGAAGCCAAGCCGCGAAGCGCCTGGCTGAAACGGTCTTCACTCGTCGGCGGCTGGCCGCGGCCGCCGTGAGCGCCTCCAGGGACCGGGCCCACCTGGCGCCGGGCCAGTGGACCGGGCCGCGGGAAGCATCCAAGGAAACCGATGCGGTGTCCTTGGCCGGCGGCCTGGTCGACCAGACCAAGCCGCCGGGCGCGGATTTCCCCGCGGTCCGGCTGGCAGGCCAATGGGAAGGCCGCGCTTACGCCGGACACGCGGGAAGCACTGTCATAGGGTCTTCCATTCGATGCGGAGGGTTCCCCAGTCGGGGCGGGTCGTGGTCACATAGGCAACGGATTGCAGGTCGGCCAACAAGCGGCGGGCCGTCCGCAATCCGATACGCTCGCAACGGCGCAAGCGTCCGGTTTTCGTCCAACGGTTTCGCAGTCGGGCGCGGGCGCGTAGAAGGATCGTCGCGCTCCCCGTCGAGCGGGTCCGGAAAAGAACGCGCTCGGGGCTCCCGTCGTATAGGGGGGCAAGTTCAAGCTGGGCGCTCATCTCCAGAACACGAGGGTTTCCCCGTCGCGCTCCACGAAGTTCACGGAATCAATCCCCGCGTCGCGCGCGTAGGCTTCGTAGTCGAAGTAGCGGACAAGGATTTCGTTCCCCTTGTCCTTCTCGTAAAAGGCCGGGTGCGTATCGCGTAAGAACTCCTCGGCCCAGTCCTCGGGGCTGTCGAACGTGCCCGCGTAGGCGTCCCGCGCTTCCTCGGGCGTCCCGTCTTGGTTCACGTCCTCCACGTAGGCGGCGAATATCTCGCGTTCGCGCTCGTCGAGTTCCAGCCATTCCCACAAGCGGGGGGCCAGGTAGCTCTCGCCATAGAACGCGCGGGGGAAACCCTCGAAGTCTTGGAACATCAATTCGGGGTCCGCCTCGTCCTTGTGCAACTCAAGACAGGCGTCGCGGAACGTGTCGGCGTCGTGTCCTTCAAGGTCCAGCCAAGCGCCGGCAATGCTCCCGGCGTTGTACTTGGCATAGGTGCCGACATAGACGCGCGGTTCGGTGGTGGTGGTGTGCATGTCTGGTCCTTATCGGGTGGTTACAGGTGCGAGGATCGCCGTGCGCGCGATGCTCACGCTCGGGGGCGTGGCGAGAATGGAAACGGTCTTGCCGTGCAAGCGGTCGGTGATGATCCGCTTCTTGCGGAACACCGGGTCCAGCCGTGCGCGGCACTCGTTCAAGAGTCCGACGCGGTAGGCTTTGCCGTCGAAGTAGAGATAGACCTTCCCCAGCTTCACGGGCTCGGCCTTCGGGGTGCGTGGGTGTTTCACGATTGGGGCTCCTTGTGGTTGGGGCTGGTGTGCTGCTCCAAGTCCGCGACCGCGTAGGCTGCGACGGAAACGGCGGCGACGTAGTCGGGCCGGGTGCCGTAGTAGTAGGCGGCGAGGATCGCGCCCATTGCGTTCTGGGCGCTCTCCCACGCGGCGGAAAACCGCGTCTGCTCGGTGTCGATGGTGTGCGGGGTCGGCATGGTCGGGGCTCCTTACGCGCGGGCGTTCTGCTTCCAGTAGTTGCGGGCCGCGGCTTCGATCTCGTTCAAGGCGTGCGCGAACGATTCGGGGCCGTGCTTGGCGGCGGCGGTGCAAACCGTGCTGACGCGGAACATGATCGCGCGGCCTTCGGTGTGCGCGGCGGTCCAGTAGGCGCGGGCCGTGTTGTCGATCTGCCGGAGGGCCTCGCCAAAGGTCGGGCCGTTGTCCTTCAAGGCGTGGGCGGCAATCGCCCCGATGCGCTGAATGAGGGCGGAAACGGTCGGGCTTGTGGGCTTCGCGTTCTCGGTGATCTGCTCCGCGATAGTCTGCGCGGCGATGGCAATGGCGGTGGCGTTGGTCTTGGTGCGTTTGCTGTTCTTCTTCATGGTCTCGTCTCTTTCTCGGTCTGGTTGGTTTGGTTTCCCGCCTGCATGGCGGAAAGGGTTAGAAAAGCGGGCAAGGGGCTTCGGGGTCGTCGATGTACTCGCCCGGCTTCGGGGTCGGGATCGGCTGGGCGGATACGATGGCCTCCACCGTGCCGTTGAACGTCAGCAGGGCCGCAAGGATCGTCTGTTCGATGCGCTTCGCCCGGTTGGGGAATCCTCCGGCGACCGTCTCGGCAACGTGGCGCGCCAGCGTGCGCTTGCTCACCATCTCACTTACCGATGGGGCCTTAGGAAATCTGCTGCCCGAGTGCGGGCTCACGATTGCGGACGGATTCTTCATGGTGGCTTCCCCGATCTGTGAAAGTTTTGTGTTCATCTCTTTACCGCGTGGGTCCTTGAGGTTTCGCTGCACCCCAAAGTGGCGAGAGGTCGGGGCGGACCGGGGGGATTCCTTTCAAGGAGGACCCGGAAGCGAGGAGTCGTCGACGAGCGGTCCCCCCGCCCGTGCCGCCGAAGGCGAGCCGAGCGGACAGGCGAAACCGAAAGGCGCCCAAGCGTTTCTGGGATGAACACTTCACAGAGCGGGGAGGACACCGGTCCGCCGAAGGCGGAGAAGAGTCCGGCCGCAATCGTTGAGAGAGCCCGCGCGCTGGAAGGCAAGGAACATCCCCGTCGCGGGGCTTGGGGCATCAACGCGCCAACGGCGCATCCATCAGCGCGTCGACAACGGAGAGCGCGCGACAAACGTGCCCGGCCGCTTCCCGAAGGGCAGGCCGGGCCTGATATGACATGATGTTACACGCCATGGAGTGAGGCTTAAAAGGGGGAAGCCCCCCCCTTTTTTTACGAACCGAACCCCACGAGGCCGGCTTCCCGGAGCGAGAGGAACGGACGCTCCCCCCGGCCGATGATCACGTGGTCGAGGACCTCGATGTCGAGGATCTTGCCCGCCTCCACAAGCTGGCGCGTGAGGCGGATGTCTTCCGGAGAGGGCGTAGGATCGCCTGATGGGTGATTGTGGGAGATGGCAATGGCCGCGGCGCCATCGAGGATCGCGGTGCGGAAGATTTCGCGGGGGTGGACCAGCGACGCATCCAGGATGCCGAGGGTCACGAGGTGGCGGTCCAGTACGTTGTACTTCCTGCTGAGCGTGATGACCGTGAACGCCTCCTGCGCGAGCGAAGCTGTGTCCGCCAGGAGCCGGTGCACGTCGGCGGGCGTGCGGCAGACGCATCCCGGCTTGGACTCCTTGACGAGCGGCAGGGAGAGGTTGAATGAGAACGAGTTCATGCGAGTTACCTTCAGGTGAACCCACCGGCCTATTCCGGCGGGTTTGCCCAAAAGCCAGCGCGGAAGAGGCAATGGAGGACCGGAACGACGGGCGGGGCCACAGGCTGGAACAGCCGTATGCCCCGGCCCGGAGTGGCGTGGCGAGCATGGCGGAAACGGTCGCCTACGGCGGGCACCGTTCCCCGCCACGCGCAGCCGTCCTTGCCCCGCGCTACGAGGCCGAGGCGGGCCAGCGCAGCGTTTCCCGCCACCGGGCCGATTGGGAAAACCAGACGGAAGAGCCGATAATCCTCAGCCTGATCCCGAGTCCGTCCCGCCTACGCGGGCCTGCGAGGGATGGACCGGGGCGTTGCGGGGTGCCCCCGCTGGAAGGGGGTGTGGAGGAGACTACAGGCTCCGACCAGGGGGAAGGCGTTCCCCCACATCACGGACATCGAAGAGCTAGAAACTGATAGAAAGACGATCTAGTAAGAAAGAATCGTCCAAGATGACACCTTTAGCGTTTTGACGCCCAGAATTCGTGCAAGACGGCGCCCTTCGGGTGAGAGCTTGGAAACAAAAAGATCATCATCTGTAAAGGAAATGCAGGGCACTTCAAGCGGTACATCGTCCTCTGCCTCTCTATCCCGCGGGAAGTAATGAAACTCAACACTCGGAAGACCTTTGATGGGGAATGCCTTGATCAGTGCGTCCCATATTGTGTGAAGAGCCATATCGTCCGAATAGCCATCTGTGCCCGCGTCAAGATTCACCTGAATGGCATTCATCAACCATTCAACCATGCCGGATTTGTCTTTAATGTCATCAAGGGATTTGCTGATATCGCCACTGGGCGGATAGATGGAGCAGTTCATATCCGCGATGGTATTGCGCAACGCGCGTACTGCGCGCCCGACAGCTTTAAGATCGGCGGGGAATAGACGCAGAATCACATCCTCTGTTCGGAATAAAACACCCTTCTGATTCACCACGTCGAGTGACATGTTATCCTCCCTCTTGGACTAATCCCAAAGACTCTACTGGATTTGTACAGAATCAATAAGGATTTTATGGTGGCGGGTGGTGACGCGGATGTCTTCAAGTCGCGAAAGTTTTGGGGAAGGTTGCTGTACAGCGTTGACGATGCACGGCGGGTAGGCATAATTACCACATGAAACTCTGCAGTACGTTGGACCAACTCAAGAAAGGCGGCAGGATCGTTTACAACGACGGACGGCCTGGCCACATCGGCGTGCGCGCTACAGTGCTCGCGGTGGACCCCAAGGGGATGACGGTGCAGTTCGATGACCGCGCGGACTCGACCTACATAGCGTTCTCGGATCGCCGATGGATGGATTTCATCGAAGTCGCCGAATAGTCATTTGTGAGGAGATGATTCGTAATCCGCCGGACACATCCTTCGCCTTGTTTGGAGAGATCGTGCTCCCAAATTCGGACCACACGCCAGCCGGCCTTTTGCAGTGTCTTATTCACATGCCGATCCCGTGCCCTGTTGGCGAATAGTTTCCTTTCCCAAAACGCGCGGTTGGTGGCCGGGATAGTGCAGTGCTTCGGACAACCGTGCCAAAAACAGCCATCCACGAATAGCGCAAGCCGCGCCTTTGGAAAAACGAAGTCCGGCTTGCCGAAGACGTTCTGGTTTCTGCGCCAACCGGAAATGTGATGGCAGCGCAGGAGTTTTGCCAAGGCGAGTTCCGTTCGCTTGTTACCGCTCCCGCGAATCCGGGACATGACCTCGGATCGTTTGGACTTGGTGAATACGTCGGACATGAATGGTCAGGTCGAAAACCCGTCCGCCACCAAGCAGTGCAGAGTGCGCATCGCTTCATAACGCTCTTTGCCAATGCGAGCCTTCGCGGCTTGGTAGCAATAAAGTTCGTTGTCGGTTAGCAGGCCAGCTTCAAAGCGCCGCCATGCCTCGGACGCAAATGGCTTGAAGTGTTCAGGCCAGCCGCCATCGCGTGAGGCAAAGTCATCAGGATGCAGGTCGGGACGCAGGAACGAAAGCGAGCACCAACAGCGAACGAATTCCTTTTTAGTCAGCGAGGGGATGCCCTTCTTGAATGCCAAGCCTAAGTGCGTTTCCGCTGCCCGACACGAAGGTGGGATGTAGATTAACTCTTTCATGGATTCCAGGATACTAGGCTGCGAACGGCGTGCCAGGATAAAATTGTCAAAAGAGGCCGGCAACGATTTCTGCAATCTGGTGGGCCAGCAATGGTGGAACGGCGTTGCCAACCTGGTGATATTGTTCGGTTCGCGGGCCCTCAAAAAAATAGTTGTCGGGGAACGTCTGCAGGCGCGCGGCTTCTCGGACGGTAAGGCTCCGGCACTGCGACGGGTCGTAATGGATGTAGTAGTGGCCGTCCTTGGATATGTGTGACACCACTGTCGTTGAGGGACGACCGGCGACCTGAACCCGGAATCGGTCGTTGAATTTAGTCTGCTTCAGAGCCTCTCCCACATTCTTGTGGTCTGGCAAAAGACTAGGCGGAAAGTCTTGAAGCAAGGGGGATCGGGGCGGGTCGGTGACGGATGCAAAAACGGACGAAAAGAAGTAACGACACAAATCTTCGGGAATGTGGCCACGGGTTTCGTGGTTACACACTCCACCCAAACGTCGGTCAATATACCAGCCTTCGTGACGCTCGGGATTGGTGAAGCACGAAACAAATTGTCCGCCGACGGGAAGGTTGGGGCGGATGCAACGTAACTCTCGCTCTATAGCCGTACGGATCTGTCTGGTCTGGTCTGATTTGGAGCTCCAACGCAAACTTGAGATGGTGCGAACCGCCATGGCCCACGCCTCCGGGGAGTCTTCCGAAGAGAGGCGGCTGCGGAGAGCGGGCAGATCGCCGATAACTTCACGCACGGATACCGTGCTGCCGTGCTGCAACAACCCAGGTTGGATGGATGTGTCTCCGCGCACGCCAAGAATGATTACGCGGTGCCGGGCCTGAGGTATGCCGTATTCTTCGGCTCTGACAACAAAATCCGACGGTTGATAGTCGCCCGTAAGGTCGCGCGGGACGACAATGGAAAAAAGTGAATAATGGAGATTCTTCCGCTGGGAAGAATGCCGGATCTCTGGAAACACTCGCATGGGATCCTGCAAGTCCTCTCGAATAAGGGAAAACATAGGCCGACCACCGACCTGCGCAGAGAGCAGGCCCTTGACATTCTCCATCACAAATATCGCCGGCTGATGGCGGGCTATGATTCGCAGATATTCTCGATAAAGAAAGTGGCGGTGGTCTTTTTCGTATTCCTTACGTCCTTTTCCCCCGATAATTCTTGCGCGGCCGACAAGGGAGTAAGCCTGACACGGGGGGCCACCAATGAGTAGCCAGTCTCCGCAATCGCGACCCAAGGCCGAAGAAATCCTCCGACTGACCTCTTCGGGATCAGTTTTTCCTAATGTAGCCTGCCATGCCTCATCAGTGGCCGCTGCGAATTGTTTTTTGAACTTCTGCGCCAACTCATCGCGAGTGATCTTTCCTTGGATGTATTGGTAATAGGTATCAGGCACGTCGGCCGGATCAAACTGTCGATAGAACGCGCGCAACAAGAGAGTGCTGTGCGCCCACGGGTCCATTTCAATGGATAGGCGTATTTTGAACGGCAGAAATTGATTGTGGTTTGAGCTTCGGGAAAATCCCTCACCCAAGCCTCCGGGTCCGGCGAACAGGTCTATGATTGGTATCTCGGCCATTTCGGTGATGAATTGAGGCCCGCGCCATCGGTTGCGAGCATTTCAAGTGAAGAAGCCGAGATTGGGATTGCTAAAGCTGCCGATCAACATGCCGCGGTCCAAAAGGCGGTTGAACTCCTCGCAGGAAGTCTCTGGAAGGAGGGAACAACCATGGCAGGCGGCGCCGTTTAGCCCATCGGGCCCTTGACCGCCTTGGTCTGCCGACTCCATGCAGACTGGATCAGCAGAGCACCAGCGGGATCCCTCGATGGCGCGAAGCAAGATACGTTCAAACTCATCCGGTTTGCCCATGCGGACCAACCCCCCGAGAGTGCCCTCCGAATCTCCGGAAGACGTGTAGATGAGGATCCCCGCCATCGGATGAGCCTTGTCTGTCGACACGTAGAGGCGTTCGCGAAGTGATGCGGAACTGTAGCCGCATTCGTAATTGAGGCGGTTGATGAGGACGTGGGACAGCGTATGCAGAAGAACCCTGCGGGCAGAGACTTCGCGGGTAACCGGGCGGTTGTGTTCTGTCGCGGATAGGAGGTTCCTGGTGTTCAGCGAAGCGGCCCTCTTCCTGACATCCGGTCGTTGCTCCCATGCCTGCAGAGCGGTCTCGCTGAGTGTGATGAAGATGCCCTCGCCGTAAACACAGTATGCGGGTAGCCACAATGCGCCCGCTTCGGGATGTGCGGATCTGAGTGCGGCGATCTTTCCGGCATCATCAGGAGGGCCGCCGGCAATGATCCGGGTGAATCCGGCAAAGACACGGGTTTCTCGGAGTTTCGAGACCAGATGCACTGCCGACAGCAGTTGGCCAGCAGATGTGGAGAAACTCCCTGCCGGTGCCGGGGCGATGACAAGGTCGGGCTCGTTCTGCGCTCTCATCAGGACATTGAACTCAGTGCGCCTGAATGCGGTCCATGGGTCATCATCGGCGGTGGTTTGTTCCACCGGGGTGGATGCCTCAGCTGGCGAGGGCCGGTCAAGAATTGCGTACAGGGCGGCCGCAATGTCGGTGTCCTTGTACGGTTTGAGGCGGTCTGCGGATTTGGCCCGGCACTTCGGAACGGCCTCCTCCACCGCGAAGACGTTGTCCCGGAGGGCTGCCATTATGACGGAGAAGACCGGTTCGCGGAGGGCCTGAGCGGCCGCCGACGGGTCGCCGCTCGGGGTGAAGAGAGTCGAGGGAAGGTAGATGGCGCTGCGAACCTCGCTGTAGTGAACATTGGTCGCGCTGCGGAGCGCGCCGCGAAGCGGCCGTGAGCAGCCTGTCTGCTCTTCGGTGCCTAGCCAGGGCTTGCAGCCTTGGCAGAGGAAGAGACCGTTGTGTTTGCCGTCCTCGTCGTTCAGCAGGTTGGTGCTCAGATACGACTGTGATCCATCAGGAGACGCAGAGGTGATCTGCTCCATGCGCCGCGTCATGCCGCAGCCTTTGCAGCGTATCTGGATGTCACCGAGCCCCGACCCTCGGACATCGAAGTAGATGGGGCCGGAGCAGGGCGGCGCGGCATTTCGGTGAACCCATTGCATCCACGGGAAATCTTGGAGATGTCCCTGATCGCACAGCGCGATGAAACGGACCTGCGACATGCGCACTCGCTTGCGTTGAGCTTGGCACTCGGGGCAGAAGATGCGGCCCTGAACGTCGAGCCGCGAGCGGTGCATGCGGTTGCAGAAACGGCAGACGTACCAAGTTGGAAAGCGGAGTACGGGAATCGTCAAGCAGGCGTTCGGAACGGCGACCGGCGCGAACTTCGGAGGCGGCCGCCTGAAGTCGGGCGGTTGAAGAAAGTAGTCCACTCCCAGTTGCTTCTCCAGCCGCCATTCTCTGATCTGGAACTCCTGCACATCGACACCGGAGCCGGCGGGATTGGCGTTGGTTTGCATCCAGTGGTCAAGACCTGCCGTCAGCACGGAAACGCCATCGCGGAGGACCTGAAGCGCGCCGGGGCCAAATGGGGCGATGAATGCTGAGCGCCGGACGTTGTTGAGTTGCATCGTGCCTCCTCAGGTTTCAATGGCTGGCGGCGTCGTATCCGCGCCGGTTGTCAGGTACAGGGTGGTGATTTCGGGTCTGCACTCCGCGTCCACAGACCGCATCGAGGTCTGTGTCGGCCAAGAGAGGTTTTCCCAGATCGGGGTGTAGTAGGAACTGGCATAGCGGAGTAGTGACGGATCTTGGGTGTCGCTTCCCGGATCCCAGCGGTCTCTCTGCCAAGCATTCCATTCGCGCAGACGGCGGGTGATCATGGAGGCGACCTCAGCGGACGCCCGCGGGTCTACCTTCCCCGCGCGGGTTCGCAGGATGGCCGAGATGGCGTCAAGCCTGTTGGCGGGAGGGGGCCGGGGGCTGTTCTGTTCGTCCGGGCCTCCGAGCTGCCTGACGTAGCCAACCAGAACGGCGTGGAGAGCCCGTTCGAGCGCCGGGCGTGTAAAGGGGGTGACGCTCGTCGGTTCGACCGCAGCGTACAGGCGTTCGTGGTAGGAGCGGAAACGCTCGTAATGAGAACGGTCCCTGGGTTTCGTGGGCATGAGGATTGTGGTGACGAGCCCCGGCCGTTCCCACCAGCGGCGACCAACACGGCCGGTGACCTGGATGTACTGCGATGTCGTCTTGGGCTGCCCGACAACGGTCATGAGGGACAGCCGGTCGATATCGACCCCCACCTCGATGATGTTGGACGCAAGGCACACATCGACGGGTTTGTTCCCCAGTCTCCATGGGATTTCGAGAGACGCAATCGCTTTGGGGACTTCGGCCGAGGAGATTCTGCCCGTGAGTTCCAGAACTTGGTCCACATACCGGATTGGCGGTTTGCCTGAATCGCTATTCGCCTGTGCCTCCGCTGATCGTAGGTTGAGTCTACGGCATATCTCCCTGACGCGCTCGGGCACATCGCCCTGAAAGAGTGTGAGCGTAGTGCCGAGTTCCCTGAGGCTGTTGAAGAAGACCAGAAGCGTCCACCACGGGTCGCGCTGGGCTTCGGGTAGCATGCGGGCACCCTGAAGGAGCGCAGCAAACACACGAACATTGGTCGTGAGGTTGGATGGGAAGGACGAGGCGTGGATGCCGACGTAGGTGCGGCCCGGCTCGAGTTCGCCGTTCGCCTTCTTTGCGAACGACGAGAAGAATGAGTCCGAGATGTCGAGGCCGGGGGGCGGGAACAGAATGGCCTTTTCGCGGGCGTAGAGTGCTAGAATCTGCTCCGCGTACCTTCGCGCGGTTGCCGTGGAGCTGATGATCTTCGGTTTGATGACTGCGGTGGCTCTGCGCTCTGTGCAGAGTTCCTCAATCAGAGTCTCATAGAGTGCCGACATTGATCCCAGAGGGCCGGTGATAAGGTGCAGTTCGTCTTGGATGATGAGGCCCGGCGGAGAGGCCTTCCGATCTCCAGCCTCGTCGATTCCGAAGAGCGCCCGCGCGCGATCGTTCCATGCGAGACCGGCGAACTTGTCGACGGTGCCTATGACCAGTGACGGAGGGTTCTCGTAGATATCCTCATCAACAACGGTCACCGGTAACGCGTCGTGAAACTCGCACTTGTCCGGACAGTGAAGGACGACCGTCCCGGCCTGCGGCTTGAGTCCGATGAGGTTGGGCCGACCGGTTGTGTCCGTCCGTCGCCCTCGGCCCCGCCCACGCCCTTCACCGCGCTCCGCTATAGGGGCCTCTATGATGCCCATCTGGGCGTTGCACCAAGGGCACCGCAAAAGAATGAATTTGTAGTCTTCTGGATTCCCGTTGGCCAACAACGCTGATAGAGCCGATCTGGCTTCCTGTCGTGTATTCGGCGTCGTCTCGCCGCCGAGCCAAATGCCGATGGAAAACGGTTTGGCACCCAGTCGGTGGTCCGCCCGTTGACGGCGTATGTACTCCATGGCGCAGATGAGGCCGGCGGCGCGCTGGAATTGTTGAGCGGTCAGGAGCCGCAATGTGTAACGCATCAGCACGTGGGTGCCATCGTCCTCCGGGTCTGTGAGTCGCCTGTGAAACAGCGCAAAGGCCGTCAGGCCTAGATAGGCTTCGGTCTTGCCGCCGCCGGTCGGGAACCAGATTAGTTCTACTGTCTCCCTCTCTGGGGCTTCGCCGTCGGCTACGGAGCGAAGACACATCAGGATGAATGCGAGCTGAAAGGGCCGCCACTTGCCCCGGTCAGGAGGTGGGTTTCGAGGATCCGGGGCGGTGACCGGATCGAAGAAAATCCGGCATTCCTGGGGGTCAAACTGCATCGCGCGCGCTTCGCGGGAAGAACTTCGGAGCTGCTGCAGCAGAATTGCGTGATTGGCGAGCTGGAAAGCCTTGCGAATGACGGGATCGGACGAGAGCAGATCGAGGCCCTCCAGCATCCGCGTGTGACACTCCCGACACCGCGCCATGTGCCTTGTGGCCGCGGGCCGGCTGGCTTGGTCAAGTGCTAGGACTTCTGACTCGCGAGCGTCAATCCACTGGCCGTAGAGGGAGACGATTTCGCGCGCCGCGGCAAGGCCATCGTTGTTTTCGACGAGCCCCGCAAGCGGAGTCATGGGAATCATGATCGCTGAGCGCGGAGACTCCTTGCCAAAAACATCGGGCGTGGTACTGGGCAGTTCGACTGCGGGAAACGGCGCGGCCCGCACCTTGCGCATACGGGTCGTGATTCCCGGGCGCCCCCTCCAATCTGCTGCGCAGCCGTGGCCCGTGGCGAATGTCTGCATGCGTCGATAAAGAAGAGCCAAGGATTGCTCTTCATCGTCGGGTTGGCCGGTGGACTTCTCGGGGTACGGCAGGATTGCATCGTCTCTGTTGCGGACAGCGGCCGAGAACTCCACCTGGAAGAGACATTGCTGATCAAGCAGCGACAGAGATGCAGTCTCGGCATTTGAACCTTCACCGTCGGATGATTTGGTCCGGTTCACGACATATACGGTCAGGAGGCGGCGGGAATCGTCAGCGGAGTCGGCATCGGGGACCGGACGGGTCAGAACGGCGATCTCGATGGAGAGGCCCTGCGCATTCCGCAGAGCGACATTCGTCGGCTCCACGCGCCCCCTCTTCTTCAGCAGTTCACCACCCGAAAAAAACGCCTTGCCGCAGATGCGGGATCGAAACCACCACTTCCCTGCGACATCTTTCTTGTCGGGCCGCTTGAGGCAGGTCTCGATCGGGCGGTAGCGGCCGGCTTTAACGGAGACAACAAGCTGGCTTTCCGGAGAGAGGTCGGCCAAGAAGCTGACGCCCATGCTGGACGGGCGCTGCTGGTTGGCGAGTGAGATTTCCGTTTCTGCGCCGTCCCGCTCGGAGAGGCCGCCGCCGGACTTCCTCTCCTGGAGTGTGTCAATTGCCTTGAGGGCATCTTCGCTGATGGGCGGTGGCGCATTGTCCGGGTCGGCCGCCTTCCCGATTTCAAGGTCGGCGGGTTCGTCCGCGTCTGCTTCCTCCTGCACTCGTATGCTACCTGCCGGAAACAGAACTCCGACCCCGTACCGTCTGCGGGGGGACTCGTTCTTGATGATCTCGTTCAGTGAGCCAGCTTGGATGTGGGGGCCGTAGAACTCGTCGGTCGTTTCAAACAAAAGCGAGTGATCGGCAGGGAGCACGCGGCCGAGGGTTGAGGGACCCATTACTTCCTCTCGTAGGACGCGGACCATGTCTCTGCGGGCTGGGATTTCGTCTGTCATCCGGGGTGTCCTCTTGTCATGTGAGTAGTGCAGCGACTTCGGCCCTGGCAGCGGGGCCGAGCAAGATGACCAATCGGTGCAGTGCGCGTGTGATGGCGACGTAGAAGAGATCCGCGCGCTCCGTCGAGGCAACGCGATCCATGTCTGCAATGATGATGACGGGCGCTTCGAGCCCTTTGAACGCGTGAATGGTAGTCCAACTGACAGCATCGGCGTCCTTCGCCGGGTATGCAGAGAAGCGCTGGTTCCATCCGGGCGTCAATGAGAGGGCGGAAGGAGTTCCCTGCTTCATGGTGGACAGCACGACAATGTCGCTGCCCTTGTAGCCGTTGAGGATGAGGCACTCAATCGTTGTTCTGAGGATTGCAAGTTGCTCCTCGGCATCCCTGTAGGAACGGAGCTCCGGATCGACGCCATCGTCGGGGCGTAGAACACGCCGGTAGAAGGGCTCAAGCCTGCCCAGTTGCCTTACGTATTCTGCAATTCGTGGTGTGTTGCGGCAATTCGTTGTGAGACTGCAGACCGCAGGAGAGCCGAGCTGGGCAAGGAGTGCGTCCGGGCTGCTGTGCGGAGCAAAAATGGACTGTCGGGCGAAGTCGCCGAATGCGCGCCAGCGGCCTGCCGCGAGGCCGCCTTTCACAAGCAGATCAAGGAAGTCGAGGACAGGCTGTTGCTGAAGGTCCTGAAACTCGTCGAGTACAATTTCGTCGAAGAGCCAGCGGTCATCTTCGCGGCCAAGCAAGGCGGCGGAAGCCGCTTCCGGTAATTGGCGTGACCAGAAGTCCGCATCGACCGCCGCATCTGGTGGCGGAGAGATGCCCGCTACATCAAGCATGAGTCTATGGACTGTAGAAGCATGAAGACGTGAACAGCCCGAGACGGTGTCTGCCAGAGCGGTTCCGAGCAGGCGGTTGAAGCACAGAAGCGCGGCCCGCCCGCCGCTCTCAGACGCTCTTCTGGCGGATTCGACGGCAAGGACCGTCTTACCTGTGCCTGCGGGGCCGCGGACCAGTAGGCGGGGATTGCCGGTAAGCTGATCCAGAAAGGCCTGCTGCTCAGCGGTGTAGAAGCGCAGCTCCTCGTGGATCTCGCGACTGCGGGCGGCCGGACTCTGGTGCGCCTCGAATGCGGGCCTGAGAAACTCGGCCATGCGGCGGCATTGTTCGGGAGTGGGCTCGTTCGCCTCCCGCGTGAACCATGCCGCACCAGATTGGGCAAGGTGGTTCCGCGCGTTGCACAGAAGTCCGAGCACCAAGCGACTGAAGGGAGAACCGCGGAAGCGGCTGGCGTCCATGAGTTGCCAAGGGAACCATTCGTCGCTTGCGTTCAGGTTTGTTGAAGCCCTGGGAAGCACGACGCCCGACCAGAAGACTATGCGACTGAGTTCTGGACGCTTCTCCGTGAGCTGCCTGCGGATGGAATGCATGGCGTCCGCCGCCTGACGGAACGGGCCGCGAGGTTCTCCGTTGGGGTCCTTCCCGTAAAACCACAGGCCCTCGCTGTTGCGGCGGACTAGGGCGTGGGACTTGACCTCCAGCACGGCAACACCATGACCGGGAACAATGATGACGAAGTCGGCTTCGCCTGAGACCTGCGTCAAATGTCGAGGAATGTCGAGCGAGTGCAGCACGATCCAATCGCGGGTGTCAGGGTCGCCTTCAAGGCGGCGGAACACCTCCTGCTCTCCCGGAGGAGCCGTGCACGGCAGGACCGGAGGGATCATCACTGCCACAGTTCATCCTCCATTTGGAAGGGACGACCGAGTTCGTGGATCTGGGTCATGACTGTTTGAGATTGAACACGTTCGACCTTGTAAGCCGTCATGCTTGCCCCTTGAGAAAGTTCTTCGAGTTGGAAGACTACAAGACCTTTCTGCTTGAGTGGGCGGGGATCGGCTTTCTTTACTTGAGAGATGAGCGTTTTGCGGATACTGGCACCTGCTCTACGGTGAGCGCTGTCAATTGTCCTTGCAGCTTCGAGAAAGACATCGTGTGGTTCGGGCAATCTGCATAACGAGAGGATTGCCAGAAAATCAGCATCAGCATCTGGGCGGATAGACCGGGGTTTGATCCAGTTCGCCAAGTTCCACCTCGTAGCGCGGATGGATCCGAGAGATCTTAACTTATTGCATACAAGGTCCGGCCCATCGCTCTGTCGCAATAGGGCTAGACTTTGTTTCCATTGAGCCTCAAGGGAGAGGGCTGATGCCTTACCCTCGGCCTTGAGTATGGATTCGGCAGCCGCGGGAATCATGTCGCCGCCTCCCGCAGTGCGCAAAACAATGAACATTCCCTCCTCGATGTCTCGGTTCAGTCGGCGGCAAACGAGGCCCGTGTCCTCATCCTCGTCTTCGTGGCCGCCGCTATTCATGTCGATGCAGAAGGTTTTTGATCGTTCATCCCAGTCGAGAAGCACGGCCATGTTGCCGGCGAGTTGAACGAGCCGGGCCTCGTATTCGTCATCTTGGTCGATGGATGCGTCTGGTGCTCTACGCCGGGCAAGGTACGCTTGGATGTCGAACTGGGCGGTTCCCGCGAGGTTATCTGCTTGATCGGGTTCCATGGGTTCCTGCCGACCATGGACTACGATGTTCGTCTGCTGATGACCGAAGCCGTGCATATGACGGGCTGCGGTTGGAAAGATGGGCTCGGGCGAGATTTCCAGCCCGCCCCACGCAAATGCAAGCACGTTGATTTGCATTGCCCGGGGTGCATCGAAAAGGAAGCCGGCTCCGTCATTCCTGAACCAGCGCGGACATCCGAAGATGTAAAGCAGATCGTAGTACTCGCAGCCACGCAGCGCTGACGGTACAAGGACAACAGGGACCGGGGCGGGACAGTTGTTCTGGAGCCACTGCGCGACCATGGGCTCATAGCGGGGGTCCTTGAGGATGACCGCGACCTGTTTGCCTTCGGAGCTCGCCCGCGCGACAATCTGTTTGAACTTGGCCCCGAGCGGGTTTTCCACTTGTTCTGCGAGCGCCTCAAGAACGCTGACCGATCGTGCGGCGGTCTGAGGTAGTGCCTCATCGTGAACGCGCCATGAACTCACACGGTCTCGGATATCTCGCGCCACATTCAATAGCCTCAGTTCAGGCCACGATCCGGGCAGTGGCGTGGAGGCCAAGGCGAAGTTCGCCCTCCGCATTAGCATCAAAGTCGGCGCGACCGTCTGTTCGGTGTCCGTTGCCTTGGCGAGTCTCTGAACGGAACGGACAATAATAGAGAGTTCCTTGACCTGCGCGTCCGGAACAGCATGCATGTCGATCTTGCCGGTCGCGGCGGCTTGGAATATGGCATCAGCGACTGCGATTGTCATTTCCTGCGGGCCTCCAGAAAAGCAATCGATTCGACGCCATCGGAGATGTGTAGAGGTAGGTTTTCAAGTTTCCTCTCCAAGCGGCTTGTGAACCGTGTGGAGATGTCTTGTGCCGCCTGGGCAAACGCGCGCTCCGAGCGGTCCAGAAGGATGACCTCAATCGGGGATTTCAGTGTGCTGTGGTGACGGATGTAGGCGGCTGCCGAATCGTGGATGACGATGCCGACCGGTTCGTCAGTCGTTTCGCCGGTGGGCCGTGACATGGATGCCTTGACGAGACCGCAGTGGACCTGAGTCGGTTTCGAGAAGTTCCTAATTCGGAGGACATCCTGAAGGCAGCCCTCTTTCTCGCGGCACATGACCGGGGAGAGAACCTCTTCCCGAATTCGCCCTACATCGCCGACGATCATGTAGGTCACCTTGGATCCAAGAGAATGGCCGTGCACGTCGCCGTCGGGCAGGAGTGCGGCTAGGAAATCGGGTCGCTCGCTGACAGTGCGGCCGCGGGCGGCGACGCCTTGGAACTGCTCCGGCTCGATCAAAATAACCTTCTGACAATTTGCTTTGGTCACTGTCAGCAGGGTTGCGCTCGACCTGATCCGTCGGGTAGATCTGTCACTCTTCTTGAACAGAACCTCGATGGAGTCGCCGATTTTGCTTCGTATCTCCGCATCGTAATAACAGTCGCGATGCAGGAGTCTGACGGGCTTGCCGAACGGAAGTTCCAAGAGTTGGCGGAAATGACGTTCCGCAGATTGATCGGCGTACGAGATGCGTCGTTCGCCGAGAAGGTAGCCCAAGGCTAGAAACGTTGCGGCCCAATCGCGTAGCGGTAGGGCGAGTGCGATGACTGCTTTCTCGTCGGAGTTCAGTGCGATTGTGTGTAATGAGCTGCCCAGCAGGGAAAGTCTCTTGGCCCAATCGGGAATGGGGAGCCAATTATCTTTGACCCTGTACTGGATGTCTTCATAAGGAGCTTTGGTTGTTTGCGCCATGTGTTCGACGATCAAGTGTCTTGGATGGTAGGGGTATTTCTTGTTCTGGCCGTACTCGTCGTTTTATTCGGCACAGCACTCGTTAATCCACCAATGTTGCAGGAATTTTGGACACTCGCGTCCGCTGTGCATGCCACGTGCAGGTTGCTGCCGCCTATCGTCACGGCTTGATCGCCACAATCTTTCCGCCCTTGGAGACATAGTTGGGCGTACCATGCATGCGCGCGGTCTTGCGTGCGGCCTTGGCCGCCCGGATGAGCGCGCGGCCAGCGGCGGTGAGCGGGGGCGAAGGTTTCTTGGTTTTGGTGTCGATCATGGGCACTACTCAAGATCGTCTCATTTTTGCGACGTGTCGATAATTTCGACATATCCGGCCAACGTGTCGAAACCGGCGACACGTTATTTGGAAAGCAGGTCATACAGTTTGAGGTTGAGATAAAGATTTTCGCGCCCGACCTTGCGGGTGGAGAGAATGCCGATGTTCTCCAGTTCCTTCAGATACTCCGCGGCCGTCTGGCGCTCGGCCAATCCGGCCTCTACGATGAACTGGCCCTTGGTGTAGGGCTGGCGGAAGATCAGCTCGATCAGATCCTTGGAGTACACGCGGGGGGGTAGCTTCTGCTTCGCGAGGGCAAGGGTCTCGTCCAGCAGAGCCCGGATAGCGAGGATGCGCTTGCGGGTCAGGATTGATGTGGCTTCCACGGCCTCCAGCATGTAGAGCACCCAGGGTTCCCACGAGCCGCGTTCCGTGACCTGGCGCAAGAGGCGATAGTATTCGGGTTTGCGGTCAATGATGTACTTGCTGAGGTAGAGCACCGGCAGGTCGAGCAAGCCCTTGTGGACGAGGAAAAGGATGTTGATGAGACGTCCTGTCCGTCCGTTGCCGTCGAAGAAGGGGTGGATGGCCTCAAACTGGTAGTGGATGAGCGCCAGCTTGACGAGCGGTTCGAGATTGTCGTCGGCGTGAATAAACCGTTCCAAGTCAGCAAGCATCCGGCGGATGACCTTTTCACCCTCGGGCGGGGTGTAGATGATTTCCCGCGTCCGCGTATTTCCGATGACCGTCCCGGGCCGGTTTCGAATGCCTTGGGCGTCCTGCTTGATCATCTGCACCAGATCCACGAACAACCCGGCGTTCAGACGGCCCTTCGCCTGAACCCGGTTGAAGCCCTCCCATAGCGCTTCCCGGTAGCGCATGACCTCCTTGGTTGCGGGATCGGTCGCACCCGCGCTGCTCGCCATGGCTTGGAACATGGCGTCGTTGGTGGTGATGATGTTTTCGATTTCCGAACTCGCCCGCGCTTCCTGCAAGGCGAGGGTGTTCACCAGCATGGATTGGTTCGGAATCACTCCGCCCACGCCTTTGAGTTCGGCCACTGCACGAGTGGCGGAAATCACACGTTTAAGAACGGCCCGAGTTTCCACCTCTGCCTTGGGTGGCAGCGCGGGAAGATCGTTATGGGGCTTATTCGGGTCGAAGGTCACGCTAGGGAGGGACTGTAGCAGGCGACATCATCATGGCCAACGGAAACAAAGCACCCCAAACGCATCCGCCGTCCCGAGCGTCACGGCGGGATTCGGGAAACAGCCGGATGTGAAGGCTGTGAAGGGGTTTAGCAGGGTATGTCTCGATGGTGGCGACCTACACCTGATGAGACCTCGATTTGAAAGTAATGCCATAGACCCCTTCACAGGGTTCACACGTGGGTTGAGGGAACTGGCCTGGGAGGGCATATAAGCCAGACGTTTTTGTCGCGGGTGTGCTGCCATAAATACCGCTCCGGCAAGCGCTTGGATAGGCGACCAAGATAGACCGCACAGGCCGTGTTGAAGGATAGCAACCGACTGACTTCATTTCCGAAGTCGACTGATGCACGCAGTTGACGTTCGAGCTCCGCCGCAGTGCCTGACCAAGCCGTGTCGGTAGGGCTGGGAAAGAGTACGGCATCGAGAATGGCCGCCAGTTTGCTCTCGGGTGCGAGGTCGGCGAGCACCTGAAGGATGTGGGGATGGTGAAAATGCCTCACGCCATACCGATGGGAAATCAGTTCGTCGGGAATCCGCCATGCCTGAAGCGCGGCCGCGAAGGCGGGAAGTTCCTGTGTGAGCAACTGCCAGCAGCGGGCCCGTCCCTCGCCGGTATCCGTCTCACACGGAAGTGTGGCCTGGCGTGCGCGAAAGAGCATAATCTTGTCCGCAAGGCTCTCGTCGATCGGCGGCAAGATCATCAAATTCTCGGGTTCGTCGTTGACCGTGATGGACAAGCGCCAGAAGACTGACAGGATGAGGGCGTCGCGGTGTTTGGCGTGCAGACGCTGGCCTTCGTTGGCCGTGATTTCCTTGATCCGCGCACCGAAATTACGTCGGTCCTCCAGGCGCGTGCTGGGCACGTCGTCTTCCACCACCAAGTGCTCGGCCTCGAACAGGTCCTTGTTGAATTCCGTCCTACCCGCCATGAAGGCATACGGGCGCGCGAAGCGGGCGCCAAACAACTCGGTCAGAAGTTTCTGTAACAGGCTTTTGCCGCAATTGCGGGGTCCGGCGATGGCCAACACCTGACCCGGTCGAAAACTGCCGCTGGCGAGGGATTCGACGCCGAGCTTGAGCCAGCTCATCAGGGTAGGGAATTGGGCCGGGTCATCCTCAAGAAGCGTTCGAAGAAAGGTGCCCAGAGTGGGCCATTCGCCCGCTGATGGGACCACAAACCGGGGCCCCTTGGTTATGAGGATGCGACCAGCGGGTACCTGATGAACACCGGCGCGCCAGCCCGCGAGCAGGCCGGCATAGACCAACGACCGTTTGTCTTGCGTATCCAGAATGGCTGCGTCCTGTCGGGAGAGCGTTTCTCCCTCGGCAGGCTTGGCGGAGAGCCCGCGGCTGCGCAGGAAGCGTTTGTATTGGGATTCGTTGTAGGAGAGCCACGTCCCCTCGGAATTCTTGATCAGGTATTCCTTCCGTCCGCCGTCATAGTAGTCGGCTTCCCCGACGACACTGGCAGAAGCCGGGCCCGATGGGTGAGTCGCGGTAGCGCGAACGAACACGGGCGCCGAAGCGGCCCGGGCCAGCATATCCGTGCGTAATGCCGCAGGCTCCAGGGCATCGCGCGCCTCGCAATAGTCGGCGAGATCTCCCTTCTCCGGAAGGTCGGGGAGATTGAGCATCCTGACGCGGGCGGGCGGATCGAGCGCCAGCAGGGTCGTGGCGACCTGCTCGGCGTACGTGGCCCCGGCGGGGTCGTTGTCGGGCAGAATGACGACATCGCGGCCGGCGAGGGGCGTCCAATCGGATTTCGAGGGTGACTTGGCGCCATGCGCACTGGTCGTGCAGAGCAGCCCGATCTGTATTCCGGCGTCGGCCGCCTTCTCGCCTTCGCAGACGAAGACCGTGTCCGGCGAGGCCATGATGGCGGGCAGATTGTACAGCGGCCAGAGCCCCGGCGGATCGCCAACGCGCCAACCATCGCCGTCGACATGGATGGGCACATAGGTTTTGGCAGGCGCTTGCTCGTGGTCTTCAATGGTGTCGAAGCGCAGCACCTGGGCAATCAAGGGGCCTGTCGGCAAATGGTAGGACCATCGGCCCGTTTCTCGATGGTCACGATTGGTGCGGCTGTTGACGGACCAGAGGGCGGCGCGCGCCGCGGTAGTTGCATCTGGGTGCAGTCTGCCGCGCGTGCGCTTCGCCGGAGCAGCGACAGGCACGACTGTTTGCCCATACAGCGGGGCGATGAAGGCAACGGCTTCGCCGAAGCTGCAATTGCGAATCTGTCGAACGAGGTCGAAGGCATCGCCATGCCAGCCGCACTTGTGGCATTTGAAGCCGGCCTCAACAGACAAGTCGGCCGTCCGATGAGGGCGTCCGTCGTTTTGGCAGAATGGGCAGAAGTAGCGAATGCCCTGCTTCTGCAAGGGCAGGGCGCTGGCGATCCGGGCTCGGTCGCCATCAATGGCGGCGCGCAGGAGGGCAACATCCGTTTTGTGAAGGTTCTTCATGGGCCGTTCCCCAAGAGGTCAGGATGGTGACCGTTGGGTGCGACGCCCCGGTCCCGCTCCGCCGGGGCGTCCGGCGGAGGCGGGCGACGGGAACAACGAAGTGCATCGGCGCGAAGCTTGAACTCGTCAGGGGAACAGGCGCCGACGGGGAACTGGTGGAACCACGCTACGTCTGTACGCGGGGTCATCAGGAGCACTCCCCGATGGCCGGAACCTCGCGAGACTTCAGATAGCGAAGAATCGAGTGGCGGTCATAGGAGACCGTCTTGTGGCCCAAGCGGTAGAATTTGATGAGCCTGCGGCTGCGAAGCTCCTTCAGTTTTCGCCGTGTGCAGCCCAGAGTCATCTGGGCTTCTTCGGCGTTCAGTCGTTCAGCAATTTCCATTTGGACCTCCACAGCGGCGCATGGATCGGTTTGCGTGCGCATGTGAAGAGAGATAGGCATAAAGCCGCCGTGCCTCAAAAGGAGTGACCGCCGGATAAGCCCGGTGCGTTGAATGCGAAAAACCCCCGTAAAAACGGGGGTTTTATGCAGGCCGCCGGATAGCGCCGGTTAAGCGGTCAGCGTGCTTCGTAGAAATAGTCGTCGGAAAGCCAGGCCATGCGTTCTCCGGTGCGCTCATCCACGCGCTGACGAATGAGGCCCCACATTTCGGGGTACGATTCGGAATCAAGCGATTTATCCAGACGCTCTATGCGCACGCCTGGAAGCAGCGCGTCGAGTGACGCCGGGCTGTTGCCCTTCGTCCAGTTCTCGTAGAGCGCCCGGATAATGTTGGTCGCCTGGCGCGCTCGCGTGCGCGTTTCCGCCGCCTTCCATTGTTCGCAATAGACCGTTTTGAATTGGTTGCTGAACGTCACGCGTGATTTGGGGCGCGCTTGCGCCCGCGCGGGGCTGTGTGCGGCGAGGATTTCAAGCAATGTGCGCGGCGCCTCGAAAGTGCCGTCATTTCGCGGCGCCACAGCCGTAGGAAGGTGGACAAGGATGCAATGCCGTGTGTGGAGGTAGCTGGCGACCTCTGCATCGCAGTCCATGTGCAGCACAATCTTGGGGCCGGTAGCGAGAATGGCTGCATCCAGAAGCAGCGGGCTGCACTTGAATGGGAAAAGAAGAACGATCTGCCATGTGACCGTATCGTTAAGAACAGCACCGAGTTCGAGGAAAGGAGCGGCCTGCGCTTCTTCCTTGGCACGGAGGGGCCGGAATCGGAGGGCACTGGATAGACCGTCAATCAGCCGCGCGGGATTGATTCCTGCACGGGTGATGTCATTTTTGCCGAGCGTTCTATCGGACTCGCATAGCCCGCAATCGTCGGGCACTTCCAAGATGTACAGATTCTTTTTCGGGTTGCTCACGCGTCGTGGCCAGCCGCACTGGGCACAGGGGACTGTACCGGCGGGCGGTCCGGAGAACGGAGTGAGCAGGGGCTGGATCAGCGGGAACGCCGCGCCAGCTGCGTTGCGCCAGCCGAACATCGGTGTGCCGCAGCCGCCGTATCGCTGAAGGGCCGTCCAGTACTCAGGCGGCGCAGGCGCGTGCAAGGACATCCAAGCCTCTGGCGAAATGGCGCAAATGCAGGAAGGTTTCGAAGGCTTTGGCCTTGTCATCGCGGCTGTATGACAAGGTGTTCCCCCGATTGACGCGGCAGCGAAGCGGCGCGCGCATGTGCGGGAGGTGCACGTCGAAAATTGCATACGCGATGGAGTCCGCTTCCGGCGGAACAGGCGCTTTCGCTCCCATGGTGGTGGCGTACCACTGTTTGCGGGCTGCCCGGTATTCGGTGGGCGCACCGTTCTCGAGCACTGAGTAACTGACGGCGTAGAGGTCCACTGCGGACAACCCTTCAACGTCTTCGCAGGAAACCACTGCGATATCAGGACTGCGAAGCGGGTCGAGCGTGAAGATTTCCCGCTTCAGGAAAAAGTGGATGTCGTTGAAATAGAAGTCGGAAAATGCCTGGCGGTACAGTTCGACCAACCCGTCGCGCGCATTGACCTTGAGCACACCGGTCGTGCGATCGAATACGACCACATCGTAGACGCGGAGCATCAGCGTGCGCGTCTCCTCCCTCTCATCAGCGTCGAAATACGTGACGCGCTCGGGCAGGCGTGAGCGCCGGATCAAGAACCAGTCTTCGTTGGGGTCCTCCAGAAAAGGAATGATCGCAACCCCCCGCGTCAGTCCGCCCTTGGCAAGGCCCCGTTTGATTTGCTGCAGAAGCCGGGCCAGACTCTCCTCGTTGGCCACCGGGGCCTCGGCGGCGGCGGATGCGTCGCTCGGCAGGAAATAGTGGAACGTCCGGCGGGATTTCAGGGTCACGCGCGAGAGCGCGGCCTCAAGAATTGACGGACGCGCTAACCAAACGGTGAGCGCATAGTCGGCATCGGAGAGCCCGGCCGGGATATCCAGACCTTTGCGGGGGCGTGTGTAGTGGACCTCCTCGGCCAGCAATCGGCGATTCTTCGCGTTCGAGTACAAGTTGAGCAGGAACAGCACCTCGCCGAGTTCGGGTGAAATACCGCGGCTGGTCAGGAGCGGGACGAGGAGGCTCAGGTCCAGACGTTCGGCCTCGGACTCGGGCGGGATGGCCCCCTGCGAGAAGAGAGGCGCAAAATCCTGCGGGAATGCGAGGGCCAACCTCACCAGCAACGGCTTGGAAAACCGGCTCAGGTTCTCGACCGTTGAGAAAATACGACGGCTGTCACGTTTCGCCATGATGGAAAACTCCTACGGGGTGGGGTTGTGTCCGCAGTCGGCGTCTTCTGCCGTTTTGGACTCGTTTCGGTCCCTAACTTCATGACAAATATCGCCACGCGCCGTGCGTCGCAACTCTTCTTCTGAACTATTTATAAACTCTTTGTGGTGATGCATTTGTGCGTGTTGTTGAGCCGGATTTACGCGCCATATCCGCGCAAATCTCATCTATCCGAATAAACGATTTGTTTGCGGGCTTCGGAGGCGCGAAGAACACAAAAACACAGTAGGTGATTGCTAAATAACACAGTAAATGATAGCAGGATAACACTGTAGATTTTGGGGCCGTTATGGGTGATGTACATCACAAGGATCTGGCGGATGCGCTCGAGCGGGCCACGAAAGTGGCGCCGCGCGGAGTGGTGAAGTCTGCCAAGGTGCGGCGCGCTGACCGGGAACTTCTGCTGCGGGCGGGCTATCTGCAGGACATCGTCAAGGGTTGGTATTTCCTGGTCCGGCCGGGAACGGCGGGCGGCGAGAGCACGGCGTGGTATGCCTCGTTCTGGAGCTTCGTCGCGACTTACCTCGGGGAGCGATTCGCAGATGACTACTGTCTGTCGGCGGTGGCCTCTCTTGAGTTGCACGTGGGAGCCGTCACGGTCCCGAGCCAGGTTGTCGCCATGACCGCACACGGCGGGAAGACCTTGCTGAATCTACCGCATGCCACGTCCGTGTTGGTCTATCAGGATGCCAGGGGGTTGCCGTCCGATGTGGAGACGCTGGATGGCGTGCGTGTGATGCCCCTGGCTCGGGCGCTATGCCGCCTGCCGCCGGCCTATTTTCATGCGCAGCCCATTAATGCCGAGTTGGCGCTGCGGGCGATGGGCGATCCGTCCGCGCTGGTTCGCATCATTCTGGAAGAGCGATCCCCGACCTTGGCGGGCCGATTTGTGGGTGCGTACACGTTTATCGGGGATGACTCCACCGCGCAGGAAATCGTCGCGGCAACCCGCTCACTCGGCTTGGCGTATCGACCGGAGAACCCCTTCAATCGTCCCCAGCCCGCGCTCGCAGCGGGACCCCGGATTCTGTCGGCATCCGCTGGCCGCATTCAGGCCCTGTTCCGGGCCATGAGCAAACCCGTTGCTGCCGTGTTCAAGGGCGTGAAACCCCGGCCGGTGCGGGATGTCGATCTCTGCCTGCGGCGAATTGACAACGTGTATGTGAACGACGCCTACAATTCGCTCTCCATTGAGGGGTATCAGGTCAGCCCTGAACTCATTCAACGCATTCGCGAAGGCCAGTGGGCGCCTGATATGGATCCGTCGGATCGAGGTGCCCGCGATGCGATGGCGGCCAAGGGGTATCTCGACGCGTTTCGCCGCGTGCGCAGCTGCATCCGCGATGTCATGAAGGGGGCGGACGCCTCCGCCGTCGCACGCGTTGAATACCAGAATTGGTATCGCGCCCTCTTCAGTGAAAGCGTGAAGGCCGGGTTGCTGGACGCGCACCGGCTGGCCGGACATCGGAATGGTCCGGTGTATATCCGCAACTCCAAGCACGTCCCCCCGCGCGCAACGGTCGTCGCCGATTGCATGGAAGCCCTGTTTGACTGCTTGCAGGCCGAGAAGAACCCCGTTGTGCGGGGCGTGTTGGGGCATTTCTTCATGGGCTTTATCCACCCGTATTTCGATGGCAACGGACGCTCCGCCCGCTTCCTTATGAATTTCTTCCTGTCCTCGGCCGGATACACGTGGACGATCGTGCGGAACGAGCGCCGCGACGCTTATCTGGCTGCGCTGGAGCGGGCATCGGTTCACGGTGAAATCGAGCCCTTCGCGCGTTTCCTGCGCGAAGAGATGGCCGTGGATTGGCGGCTCGCCGCGGGGAAGGGGACTCGCCGCCGGGCGAGCAGACGCTGACTCGCGTTACGTTGCGGCTGATGCGGGCAGGCTCACGGACGAAGGGCGGATGGCCCAGAACTGGTGGGCCTGCTCGGCGCGAATGGCGCGGCGGTAGTGCTGGAACAGCATTTCCAGTTGCGAGCCATGCCCGAGTTGCGACGCCGTCTTGCCGGCATCGTTATGTTCGGCCAGGTGATAGCTCGCGAACGTGTGCCGCATGATATCGGCCTTCCACACCTTGGTCCCCTTGCGCGCCCCGAGTCGCTTCTGTCGGAACTTCTTGCCGTTGGCCCGCGTGAGTTCGTAGTAGCCCTTCACTTCCCGCGGCGGGATCAACTCCGCCTTTTCGCGGATCAGGTCGAACTTCTGGCGGAGGAAGACGATGGGGCCCACATGCTGCCGGTAGGGCGTGAGCCACTCGATCAGGTTGGGGCTCATATCGACATAGCGTTCGCGGCGAGTCTTGGCGCTGGCGGCTTCGACGTGGATGGTGCGGTGGGTGAAATCGATGTTCCGCCAATCGAGATGCGCCAGCTCATTTTCGGGGCGAAGGCCCGCGAAAATGCCGATGGCGAAGTAGGGAATCATATCGGGGGCGTGCTCCAGCGTGGCCCGAAGGAGACGCGTGGCCTCGTCGGGCGTCAGGATCGCGATCCGCTTGTAGCCCCCGTTCCGCTTCGGCAATTCGATGACGGATGCAGGATTGCCCTCCCGGTACGCGCGTTTCACGGCGTAATTGAAGAAGCTCACGAAGGCGCGCCGGTAGCCATCGCGATTCTCAATCGATTGTCCCTTCCGGGCATCGATCCATTTTTCGATGTCCTGTGTCGTGATGGCATGGACGTGTTCGCGTGCGTGTTCGAGGACAAAGCTCCCCAGTCGGGCCTTCACATCGGCCAGTGTCGCCGGACGACAGCCGGACTTTGTCTTGCTCGCGAGGTACTCCTCGTACACCTCGCGAAGGGGGCGCGGGCCTGTGGTGGGAGCCGAGTGCTTGAGCCAGAAACGAGCGGCGGCGAGCAGCGACCCCTTGCCACCGAGGACCTCGAACGCCTGCAGCGCGTCGATGCGCTGGCTGTCGGTCAGGGTGGTGAGGCGGACGCTGCGGTTGGTGTCCTCGAACCGTTCAACTTCCCGGAGGGAGGCGCGTCGAGTCCGTTGCGCTTCGGCGTAGATCTCCGCCTCTTCGATCGTGTCGAACTGGCGGCGTTCGCGTTTGCCAAAAATCTTCCCGCAGTCGACCAGAAATGCTGAACCTCGGGCGCGGATGCGTGGCCACGAGGGCTTGCGTCCCGGCTTCCTTCGCGATGCTGTGCGAGCCATAAAATACCCTCCTAATTCCGATTTTAGGACGGCACAAAAGCGGCACAAATCTTAAAACATCACGATTTGCTGAGTAAAATTGAAAATCGCGGAAGGCTTTTGAGTCCAGCGCGTCTGCCATTCCGCCACTCCGGCACAGGAAGACGTACCTTCTAGCGAAGCCCGGGCATTGCGTCAACTCCGCCGCCGCGCGAATTTTCCGGTTTGGACGCGGTTCGTCGCTTGTGTAGCCCGGCTTACGACGGGTTGGACAGGGATTGCTGCGCGATGATGACCTGGGCGGGTTGGGCGTTGCGTACGGCGGCATGACCGCGGGCGGTGACGCCGGGGCCGAAGCGGATGTCGCCTTCGACGGTGAAGGAGTCGCAGGCGATGAGCGACGGCGCACCCTCGGGGAACCGCGCGGCGAAATCGGGCCAGAGCTTGAAGAATTTCGGATCGAGCTTCACGGCGGGCGGGATGCCGTTGCGGCGTGGGTCCAGCGCAAGCCGGGCGTCCGCGCCCAACACGTAGGCGTCGGACCACAGCGCGAGCAGGTCGTCGGTGGTCTTCACGGGGGCGAACCGGGTGCGCGGTACATCGAGCGCCTTCGCGCCGGGCAGCACGGCGAGCGCGGCGCCCATCGCCGTTTCGAGTTGCAGCACCGGCGTCGAGGAGGCATCGCGGGGATCGACCGTCTTCCTGTTTACCATCACGGGCAGGTCGGGCGGGCCGCCGGTTTCGTCCATGTAGCGCGCGAGCGCCTCCAAATCGATCCAGAGGTTGTTTGTGTTGAAGTAGCGGTGCCGGGCGATGTCCTGGAACAGGTCGGTTTCCGCGGGGGGGCATTGCGCCGATTCGCGCAACAGCAGCCCGCCGTCCTTCAACCGGGCGAGGTGCCCGCCCTTGCGGTCGGCCTCGGTGCGCGCGGTGACTTCCATGAGGAACGGCGCGCCGCTGGACACGAGATAGCCGAGGATGTCGGCGTCAAGCCCGGCGCCGAGGTTGTCCGCGTTGGAGACGAACGCATACCGGATGCCGCCGGACAGGAGGCGTTCCAGCATGCCCGAGCCGGCCAGCGCCGCGTAGAGGTCGCCGTGGCCCGGCGGACACCACTCCTTCTCGCGATCCGCGGGCCAGTCCACCGGTTGCCGCGTATCCGCACGCAGCTTGGGAATCCGGTTTTGCCGGAACGAAAGCGGCAGCGCCTGGTCCGCCAGCGCCGGGTGCCGCGCGAGCGCCGCGAGGGTGTCGGCCTCGGTGCTGAAACTGTTCATCAACAGAAGCGGCAGTGCGATGCCGTGGGTCTGGCGCAGATGGAGCACCTGCCGCGCGATCAGGTCGAGAAACGTCAGGCCATCCTTCACCGGCAGCAGGGACTTGGCTTTTTCCAGGCCCATGCCGGTGCCGAGTCCGCCGTTGAGTTTCAGCACCACGGTCCGCGCCAGCGCCTGCTGTCCGGCCGCCCGGTGCGCGGCGGCGTCCGCCAGGGTCGGCAACGCGGCCACGGGCGCGAGCGTCGCTTCCGGGATGAGTCCCGTTTCACCGGCCTGCACGCGCAGGAACGCGCGGCGGAAGGCGGCCTGCAGCGCGGGGGACGCGTGGTCCCGGCGCAATTTCTCCAACACGGTTTCCAGTGCATCGTTCATGGCGCGACTATAAAGTGGAGGCGGCGGACCTGTCAGGAGTGAATTCGGAAAGGTTTCAGCCGCTGCCGCGAAGTAATCGCGTTACCGTGAAAACCATCGATCAAATCAGCGACGACCTGCGCGAGTTGGAGTCCGCCCACTACTACAGCGAGGACTTCCATTGGCTCTCCGCCGTGCGCGCCTATTTCGACGCGCTATCAGACGAGGAGCGCGCGCTCTTCCAGCGCGTCCTGTTCAAGCGGATGATGGAGGAAGGGTCGATGACTGACATCCTGTTGTGCTCGGTCGTCACCGTGCCCGACGTCGCCTCCGTACTCGCCGCGAAACTGGACCGCGAATCCGTTCCCTCGCAACTTACGCGGGCCCTCCTCACGGCGCTCCAGCAGTACCGGGGCAGCGACGTGTTCCGTGCGGTGGCCCGCTTCGTGGATTCCGACCAGGAAAACGAGGCCCTGCGCGCCCTCGCGCGGATCGATTTCGCCCGTGCGCTGCCCTTCACGGCACGCGCCGTGCGGAAGGCGCACGCGCACGGACTCGTGTTGCACATCCTTCACGACCGGCGCAAATCCGTGGGCCTCGACGGGCTGATCCTCGAGTTGCGCGCCTTCGCAGCGGGCTGGAATGAGCCGAACCTGTTGCGGGACCTCGACGCCGCGGCGCATGCGAAGCCGGCCGACTACAATCCGTTCCCGCCCGATGAGCTGGCCCGCCTGCGTGCCGGCCTCTCGGCCTGACCTATTCGACCGTGGATTTCAATTTCTGCTATCCATCCCGGTCCGGAAGTCGTACTCTTTCCTTACATTGATAGACACTCAATGTGGGAGACCGGCCAGTGCAGAGCGAAGTCAAACCAACGAGCGAAGGCAACCTGCAGCCCACCGATATCATTTTCGATTGCCCGCAATGCGGGAAAAGCTTGGCCATCGATATGCGTGGCGCGGGCTACGTCGTACGGTGCCCCGACTGCCAGACGGATATCCAGGTGCCCGGCATGGAACCGGCCCCGGCGGAGGGTGATGAATCCCCCGCAGTTGAGTCGTCCGCGAGTCTCTCGCTCGAGGAGAAACTGGCCCGCTTGGAACGCCTGCGCGCTTCCGATGTCGAACGCTTCCGCGGCATCAGCCGCGAGCTCGTCCTGATCCAATCCGCGCTCGACCGACTGGTCGGTTTGGTCGATGAAGCGCAGGGTGGCGACACCAGCGCTGATGCCTGACCCGGGCGGAATTCTGTTATCCCGTTGTAGGCCACGAAGTTGGCATCTCCGCCGCCCCGCGAAGTTTTCCACAACCTTCGACATCCCCTGTGGAGAACTTTTTCAACAATGATTTACAGGGAATGCACGCATCGCAACCCGTTGCGCTGCTTGATCATGCGGCCCTGTTGAGCGAGTCCGCCGGCGGGGTGCGGGGCAGTTTTTGACAGCGGGGCTGTTAACAAGCGGCGCGGGCTGGGTCAGGCCAGCAGGCGCAAAATTACGCTGAAATCCTCGTCGAACCAGCCGCGCGCGGACGCCGCTTCGAGCTGGGCGATGACTTGTCCACAAACGGGCAGGGAAACGGCTCCACTGTCGCGCGCGAGGCGCAAATCCTTGAGCATGTGGCGTACGGCGAATTGCGGCGAGAAGTCCCCCGAACGCAATTTCGGTTCCTTGAGCTGCGCCGCGCCGGACCAGGCCATGTTGGTTTTCAACAGGGCGAAAAAGTGTTCGTCCTCCACGCCGTTCGCACGCGCCAGCGCGAGGCTCTCGCACAGGGCCGCGACCTGGGCGGCGATGGCGAGATTGGAGGCGAGTTTGAACGTCGCGGCCTGCGCGCCGGTTCCCACGAAATGCTGCTGGTGCGAGAGCCGGTCGAACAGCGGCTGGACGCGCGCGATTTCCGCCGGGGCACCGCCGGTATAAAACACGGTGCGCCGCGTCTCTGCGCCGGGCGTGCTGCCGGTGAACGGAGCCTCAATGTACGCCGCCCCGCGGGCGCGTACGATCTCTTCAAAGCGCCTGCTGCTCGCGGGATCAATGGTGCTGGTCTGGATGATCGTATGGCGCGACTCAAGGCCCGGCGCGATGCGGTCGAGTACCGAAGCAACCGCCGGCGGGTCCGCGAGGCACACGATCAGCGCATCCGCCTGATCGGCCACCGTCCCAAGTTCGGGCGTCCACCGAGGAACGTCCGGCTTCGCCGTCCGGTTCCACGCCGCCGCGAGCCAGCCGTCCTCCTGCAAATGCCGGGCCCAAATGGAGCCAATTAATCCCAAACCCAATGCGCCCGTCTTGATCATGGGTACAGTCTATCCGGATTCGCGCGGCGTTTCCAGCGTGACAGACTTCAAGCATCGGGCCAATCTGCCGGGTTCATGTCGCGGGCAATTCAGAATGCAAACGTGGTGGTGATGGGCGCCGGCTTGACGGGGTCGTGCATCGCGCTGGAACTGGCGCAACGCGGGATCGACGTGGTGCTCGTGGAGCGCGACGCGCTTCCGATGAATCGCGCGAGCCTGCGCAACGAGGGCAAAATCCATCTCGGCCTGATCTACGCGAATGACGCTTCCATGCAGACGGCGTCGACCCAGTTGCAGGGCGCGCTGCAATTCCGGCGCCTGCTCGCGAGCCGGCTCGGCGCGGGCGCGGACCGGATCAGTGTTTCCACGCCGTTCCACTACATCGTCGCGCGGGACTCGGTCCTTTCCCCGGACGAACTCGAGGCGCACTACGACCGCTTGCAGGCGGCGTATGAAGGCCTGTGCGCCGATGATGCGTCCTGCGACTACCTCGGCGCGCGCCCCGAACGGCTCGCGCATCGCCTCCCACGCGCGGCGTGGCACCCGGCCTACCGGGCGGAATCCGCCGCCGCCGTATTCGAGACCGCGGAGCGCGCGATCGACCCCGCCGACCTCGCACGCGAAATCCGGAGCGCCCTCGCCGCGGAACCGCGCATCGCGTTGCGGACGGGTCACGAGGCGGACGCCATCCAGCTCGACGGCGATGCGCTGGTGGTCGAAGGGCGTTACGGCGACACCCGCTGGCGCATCCGCGCGCGCAGCGTGGTTAACGCCCTGTGGGAGCAGCGGCTCCGGTTCGACGCGCAAATGGGGTTGCCGCCGGGCGGCGACTGGCTGCACCGGCTGAAGTACCGCGTCATCGTGAAAACGCCCGACGCGTTGCGCGCCGCGCCATCCGCGACCGTCGTGCTGGGCCGCTACGGCGACGTCGTCATCCGCCCCGGCGGCACGGCCTACCTGTCCTGGTATCCTGCCGGGTTGCGCGGCTGGACCAATGCGACGACGCCGCCGGAGGCATGGGACGCGCCGTGCCGGGGCGAGGTGGACGAAGCGCTCCGCACCGAGATCGTCGAGCAAAGCCTGGCCGGACTCGCGGATTGGTGTCCGTCGGTGCGCGGCTGTTCGCCGCTAACCGTTGATGCCGGCGCGATCGTGGCGGTCGGGCATACGGATGTGGACGACCGCGCGAGCGGGCTGCACGACCGCAGCCGCATCGGCGTGACGACGCGCGGCGGCTATCACAGCGTGGAGCCCGGAAAACTCACGACCGCCCCGCTGTTCGCCCGGGAAGCCGCGGAGCGCGTCGCCGTCCAACTCGGGGCGCGGGTGTGATGTCCGCGACGCGTGTGACCGCGCTCGTGCCGGCGTGGAATGCCGAGCCGTTCATCGAGGCGACGCTCGACTCGCTGGCGCGCCAGGACCACGCGAATCTTCGCGTCGTGATTTCGGTCGATGTCTCCACCGACAGAACCGCGGAGGTGTGCGCGGCGTTCGCCGCGCGCGATTCGCGCTTCAGCGTGATCCGCCAGGCGACCCGCCGGGGCTGGGTGGGCAACGTCAACGCGCTGCTGCGCGAGGTGAACGATGGGTATTGTTTCTTCGCGTTCCACGACGACCTGCTCGACCCGCCGTACGTGCGCGAGCTGGCGGCGCGGCTTGACGCGAATCCGGGCGCCGTTGTCGCGTTCTCGGACATGGATACGCTGGACCGCGCGGGCGTGCGAAAAACGCAGGTGTACGAGGTGTTGGAAGGCGTGATCGACCCCGTTGAACGCGCGCGCCGCCTGCTGCTGAAGCAGGGCTTTTGGTGGGTGCCGCACCGCGGCTTGTTTCGCGTATCGGTGGGCCGCGAGATCGGCGGCTTGAAGAAGCACCTCGCGGGCGAGTTCAGCGCGGACTGGCCCTGGATGCTGCACCTGGCGCTGCGCGGCGAATTCGTGCGCGTGCCCGAGGTGTGGGTCCACAAGCGCTACATGAAATTCAGCCTGTCGCGCACCTGGAAATTCAGCAGCCCGCAGGCCATCGCCGTAATTCTGTCCTGTTTTCGCGAGGTGCTGCGCGCGCGCGTTCCGTGGCCCGTCAAGCGGGCGGTGCTGCCCGTGGTGTTCGACCGGCTCGGTGCCGCGATCCGCCACATGGCGATGTACCGCGCCGACCAGTTGCGGCGCTGGCTCACGAAGGTATGAAAACCCTCAACGGCTGATGCCGAAATTGCGAATGAGCGAATAACGCGCCCGGAGGTCGCGTTCCACCAGATGAACGTTGAGGAGCGGCTGGTGGAGCGGGCGCTCCGCGCACGCTTCTTGATTTGGGCATCAGCCCGTCAGGGTTTCAGCCCCATCTTTTCCAACTTCGGGCGGATCACGAACTGGCAATAACCGGCGCGGCGGTTGTTGACGTAGTATTCCTGGTGGTACGCCTCGGCCCTGAAAAATTTCGTCGCGGGCGCGACCTGCGTCACAATGGGCTTGGCGTATTTTCCGGAGGCTTGCAGCGCGGCGATTGACGCCTCAACTGCGACGCGTTGGTCGTCGCTGTGATAGAAGATCGCGGATCGGTATTGCGTGCCGACATCGTTGCCCTGCCGGTTGAGTTGCGTCGGATCGTGCGCCTGCCAGAACAGGGTGAGCAATTCGGCGAACGTCACGCGTGCCGGGTCGAATTCGATTTCCACCGCCTCCGCGTGGCCGGTGTCGCCCCCGCAAACCTGCTCATACGTCGGATTTTCCACTTCGCCGCCGAGGTAGCCCGAGTCCGCGCGCAGCACGCCCGGAATCTGGTCGAACACGGCTTCAATGCACCAGAAGCACCCGCCCGCGAACGTCGCGATTTCCGTTTTCTCCGGCATGGGTTGATCTCCTTTACCCTGCGTTTTGGCCCCGCCCGCCTGCAGCCAGCCGACCGCGGCGGCAACGATGAATGCCGGAACGATGAGCAGTTTTGAGTTCATACCCCTACGTCGCGCGGGCCGTGCTCCACCTTACGCCGTGATCCCCCCGGCGGGGGCGCCGGGGGCTCCACGGACGTGATGAAGCCATCTCGCGATGGAGCCCCCCGCGCCCTCGCGGGGGGGGTCAAAACCTCAGCACATGAATTCTCCCCCGATAAGGCCACGATTCCGGGTCAGCGGCAAGCCCGGCCCTTACCGGGTTGGCTTCCACATAAGCCCACTTCTCGGAATAATTCTCCCCGCTCCTAAGATAGCGATCAAAATAGTTTTCCTGCCAGACCGATCCTTCGATGCCCTGCTTTCGAGCGATCAAGCGTGCACTGACGGACTTCCACATGCCGACCCAGTTCTTCATGCCGTCGGCTGTCCGCGATGCGCGGGCGAAGAAATGCACATGGTCGGGCATGAGCAAATAGTCGCCCACCCACCACCCGTTCAAGGACGCGGAGCGTTCCCAAATTTCGCGCAGCGTTTCATGGACAAACGGATTTGCAAGGAAGGGTCGCCGATGAAGAGTGACCACCGTGAAAAAGACCAGCGGCTCGGAGGCGAACGGGGCAACATGCGCCAGACGTCGATGCGGCATGGTGAAAGCAAAGAGCGGATGTCGGATGGGGTCAAGTCGATTGCTTCGCGTGAAGCGGAGTTTGGAAGAGCCCTCCCCCGGCGGGGGCGCCGGGGGCTCCAATGGCGTGTTGAAGCCATCTCGCGATGGAGCCCCCCGCGCCATCGCGGGGGGTCATTCCGCCAAAAACGTCCGCCGGCCGCGGCGCCAGTCGTGGAGCAGGGTGCGCAGGGATTCGACGCCGTCTTTGGTGGAGGCGGAGAGGGGGAGGGGGTCGATGCCGGTGGCGGCGCGGAAAGCCTTCAAATTTTCGGCGGCCTCCGGCACATCCATTTTGTTCGCGACGACGAGGAAGGGGCGCGTGGCGAGGGCTTCCGCGTAGAGGCGCAGCTCCTCCTTGAGGTGCGCAAAATCCTCGGCCGGATTCCGTCCGTCTGCGCCGGCCATGTCGATGACATAGAGCAGGAAGCGCGAGCGCTCAATGTGGCGCAGGAAATCGTGGCCGAGGCCGATGCCTTCGTGCGCGCCGTCGATCAATCCGGGGATGTCGGCGATGCGCAGCGAGGTGTAGTCCTCGAACTGGAGCGTGCCGATCAGCGGGTTCAGCGTCGTGAACGGGTAGGGCGCGATTTTCGGATGCGCCGCGGTGAGGGCGCTCAGCAGCGTCGACTTGCCGGCGTTCGGATAGCCGACGAGCCCGATGTCGGCCACCGTCTTCAGTTCCATGACAATCGTACGCGCCTCGCCCGCGGTGCCCGGCGAAAATTCCGTCGGGGCCCGGTTGGTCGATGACTTGAAATGGATGTTGCCGCGCCCGCCGCGCCCGCCCTGCGCGATAAGCAGCGTATCGCCATCGGCGACGACCTCGCCGAGAAATTCGCGTTCCGCGTTGTAGATCACCTCGCGCGGATGGCGGTCATCGTCATCATCCGGCACCGGCGCGCCCGGTTCGACCGAGGGGATGTGCCACGCCTGCGTGCCGCACGGCACGAGCAGGAAAAGATCGTCCCCGCATTCGCCGGTCTGCTGCGCGCCGCGTCCGCGTCCGCCGTGCCGCGCGCGCTGGATCGGCTGGAAATACAGGCTCACCAGCGAATCGACGTCCTTGCTCGCCTTGAGGAATACGCTACCGCCCTGGCCGCCATCCCCGCCGTCCGGCCCGCCCTCGGGCACATATTTTTCGCGGCGGAACGACGCGCAGCCATCCCCGCCGTTTCCGGCGAAGACCTGCACCGCGACGCGGTCCTTGAATGCAATGCCTTTCATGGGGAAGGGAGGCGGGAGGGAGGAAGAAAAGGAGAAGGCATGGAGTAGGGGGGAGAAAAAAGAAGCGCGCCCGGCCGGGGCCGGACGCGCTTTCCTTAAGATTGCCTTCGCATCAGGCCGTTGCAGTTTCGCGGATGTTGATCCGTTTGCCGCCGCGGTCAAACGCGACCGTTCCGTTTTTCAGCGCGAACAACGAGAAGTCGCGTGCCTGGCGGACGTTGACGCCCGCGACGAACTTCGTGCCGAGCTGGCGCACCAAAATGCTGCCGGCCGTGACCTGTTCGCCGCCGAACGCCTTGACCCCGCGACGCTGGCTCTGGCTGTCGCGGCCGTTACGAGTGGATCCTTGTCCTTTTTTATGTGCCATGACGCACCTCCGATCAGGCCGAAATCGCTTCCACCTTCAGGCGGGTCAGGCTCTGACGATGCCCGACCTTGCGGTGGTAGCCCTTGCGGCGTTTCTTTTTGAAATTAATGACTTTTTCGCCCCGGTGCTGGTCGACGACCGTGGCCGTTACCGTGGCGCCCGCGACGAGCGGAGCCCCTACGGTCAGCGCGGCGCCCGCGTTGAACGCGAGGACGCGATCCAGCGTAACCTTTTCACCAGCTGCGACATCCAACTTCTCGACGTCGAGCACATCGCCCTGTTTTACGCGATACTGCTTGCCGCCGGTCTCAATTACTGCATAAGCATCCATGGAATTTCCCCGAACAAAGGGGTGGAAGCTAAAGCACCCACGCCATGCTGTCAACTGCCAAACCGAAACATAAGGTGGTTCATGTGCCGAAGCACATGCCCCGCTCCGTCCCGCCGCGCCGCCGCCGGATTCAGTGGCCGTGGGTCCGCCTCGCGCTGATGGCGCTGGGTGGCCTTACCCTGCTCGCCGTGACCGCCGACCTTTCCTCCATGCGGCTTCAGGCGGACAAGGCGGTCGCGCCCGACGGGGAATCCAGTCTCGTGGCCGACGCGTTGATCGCAGTGTCCACCGCCACGAACCGTTACGCCGACTTCGCGGGCCGTTTCACCGCGCCGCATCCCCCGTCGTGGGCGGTGTATCCCTACAAAAATCCCGGCGACTACGACGTGACCCTGCGCGGTCCGCACCGGATGGAAGTGGCGATCATGACGCGCCCCATCGGCGCCGGCGGGCTCGCCGCGGTGCACGCCGAACTCAAGGCGACCGAGTCGCGCCTGCGCATCGTGACGAATATCGAGGAGACGGAGTTCCACGGCTATCCCGCGTACCGCCGCCTCCTCCCGCTCGGCACCATCACCGTCGAGGCCATCGACTTCGCCGCCGGCCCGCTCCACGTCCACCTCGCCGCCAGCGCCCCGCGCAGCTCATTCGACGACCTGCGCCCCGTGTTGGCGGAGATGATGGAGGGGGTGCGGGTGAATGACCAAATGACGAATGACGAATGACCAATGACGGAATGGCGAATGACCAATGAGGGAATGACCAATGGTCATTGGGACTTGGGCATTGGTCATTTTTACAACGTCTGTAAAAGCTTATTGGGGCGTTTCCAACGTCTGTAATTTACAGACCCTGTAAAATTTTGCTGACACCCGACACCTGACACCCGAACACTTCCCCGCATGTCCGAAACCACGCCCATGATGGCCCAGTACCGGCGGATTCGCGCGGAGTTGCCGCCGGATACAATCCTGTTTTTCCGGCTGGGCGATTTCTATGAGATGTTTTTTGACGACGCGAAGACGGCGTCGCAGATCCTCGACATCGCGCTGACGAAGCGGCAGAGCACGCCGATGTGCGGGGTGCCGTTCCACAGCTCGGAGATGTACCTCGCGAAGCTGATCCGCGCGGGGCTCAAGGTCGCGATCTGCGACCAGATGGAGGACCCGTCGGCGGCGAAGGGCATCGTGCGGCGCGAGGTGACGCGCGTGGTGACACCGGGCACGGTGCTGGAGGACCACGTCCTCGAATCCCGCCGGAACAACTATCTCGCGGGCCTCTGCCCGGACGGCGGACGCTTCGGGCTCGCGTTCCTCGACCTGTCCACCGGCGCGTTTTGGATCGAAGAGGCGGGCACGCCCGCGGCGGTGCAGCAGCACCTCGCGCGCTACGCGCCGGCGGAATGCGTGGTGCCGGAGCCCGCGCGCGACGACCCGGCGGTGCGCGGCTTTTTTCCCTCCGGCGGCGGGCCGCTGTTGACGCCGCACGACGAGTGGACATTCGAGACGGAGTCGGCGGCCGATTTGTTGACGCGCCATTTCAAGGTGCATTCGCTGGACGGCTTCGGCGTGCGCGACTGCCCGCTCGGCCTGCGCGCGGCGGGGGCGGTGCTGCATTACGTGAGCACGGCGCTGCGGCGCTCGGTGGATCACGTTCGCGCGGTGCGCGTGAAGTACGAGCGCGATTACATGCTGCTCGACGAGACCACGCTGCGGAACCTCGATCTCGTCGACGGTCCCGGCGCGGCGCGGAGCGCGACGGTGCTGGGCGTGCTGGATGTGACGCGTACGCCGATGGGCGCGCGGCTGCTGCGCGACTGGCTGACGCGCCCGTTGCTGGACCTGGCCGCGATCCACGCCCGGCACGACGCCGTCGAACGCCTCACGAAGGAGCGCAACACGCTGGCGGAACTGCGCGAGGCCCTCGCGGAGATCAAGGATTTGGAGCGGCTCATCGCGCGCCTGAACGCGGGGACCGGAAATGCGCGCGACGCGCGGGCGCTCGGTCGTTCGCTCGCCGGCGTGCCCGGTGTGAAGTCGCTGCTCGCGCCGCTGGCGGCGCCGTTGCTTGCGGAACTCGACGCCGCGCTGCAGCCGCTGCCCGCGCTGGTGGAGCTGCTGGAGCGCGCGCTGGTGGACGAACCGCCCGCGCCGATCAAGGAGGGCGGCCTGTTCAAGCCGGGGTATCACGCGGAACTCGACGAGTTGCGCGCCGCGGCGAGCACGGGCAGGCAGTGGCTGCTGGAGTACCAGCAGCGCGAGCAGGAACGCACCGGGATCACGTCGCTGAAGGTCCGGCACAACAGCGTGTTCGGCTACTACATCGAGGTGACGAAGGCGAATCTCGACAAGGTGCCCGCCGACTACATCCGCAAGCAGACGATCGCGAACGGCGAGCGGTTCATCACGCCGGAGTTGAAGGAATACGAGCACAAGATCATGGGTGCGCAGGAGAAGTCGATTGCGCTTGAGCTGGAGCTCTTCCTCGCGTTGCGCGGCCAGATCGTGGCGGAGACGGCGGCGATCCAGCGGACGGCGGAGGCGATCGCGCAGCTCGACGCGCTGGCCTCGCTCGCGGACCGCGCGCTGGCGTTGCGCTACGTGCGGCCCGCGATGAGCGACGGGTCCACGCTGCGGTTGAAGGAGAGCCGGCACCCGGTGGTCGAGGCGTTGCCCGGCGCGGAGCGGTTTGTGCCGAACGACGCGCTGCTCGACGGGAACACGAACCAGCTCATCCTGATCACCGGCCCGAACATGGCCGGCAAATCGACGTATATCCGGCAGGTCGCGCTGCTGGTGGTGCTGGCGCAGGCGGGTTCGTTCGTACCCGCGGACGAGGCGGAAATCGGGCTGGTGGACCGCGTGTTCACGCGCGTCGGCGCGAGCGACGACCTCGCGCGCGGGCGCAGCACCTTCATGGTCGAGATGCAGGAGACCGCGAACATCCTGAACAACGCGACGCCGCGCAGCCTGATCGTGCTGGATGAAATCGGACGCGGCACGAGCACGTTCGACGGCATCAGCATCGCGTGGGCCGTAGCCGAGTTCCTGCACAACGATCCGCGCGTGAAGGCGAAGACGCTGTTCGCGACGCACTACCACGAGCTGACCGACCTCGCGCTGACGCTGCCCGGCGTGAAGAATTACAATGTGCTCGTGCGCGAGAGCGGCGACCGCATCGCGTTCATCCGCCGCATCATGCCTGGCGCGGCGGACAAGAGTTACGGCATCCAGGTCGCGCGTCTCGCCGGTCTGCCCACCGAGGTCATCGGTCGCGCCCGCGAAATCCTCCGCAACCTGGAGGAGGGCGAGTTCGAGGAATCCGGCCAGCCGAAACTGGCGAAGCGGTACGGCAAAAGGGCCGCGGCGAATCCGAACCAGTTGAGCCTGTTCGATTCGTGACAGCGCATCTGCGATTCATGGAATGATCCCCGTATTCCTTCCGGCGACAGAGCGCCGGAACTACAGCGTCTCCATCCGTCGGACTGTTGTAGCTCCGCCGCTCTGTCGGCGGAGGCCCTGGCCTTGGCGGTCAATGAATCGCAGGTGCGCCCATTCGTGACGGCGCCGCTTTCCGCGCACGACATTCCCCGATTTTCGGTCTGAAGAATAGCAAGTCGTTCACAGAGCGAGACGGACGGGATACGACAAGTGAAACGACCCCACCGGCCTTGCGCCGGTGGTGAAGAAGTAGTGTCCGGCTACCGGGCGTAAACTAGCCGTCAGGCGCGATTCGGCGCCCGCGCGCTCGCGCGGGCGAAAACGCGTGCGTTTTCGCATCCGCGACGCGGATGCGCCAGATCGCGCAGGGTTGGTCTCGTGTCCCAGTAGCCGGGGAACTTTTGCTCCTGCGGGACAAGCCCGCAGGGGGCAAGAGAAAACCGGGGAATGTCCTCCTTTCCGCGCTATGCAGCGGGCGGGCCGGTTCGGTATAAAGGCGGGATGCGCATTTTTCCGGCAATCGTTGCGGTGTTGCTTTGCCTCGCTTTGGACGCGCGGGCTCAGGAGGTGCGCCTGCTCAATGGCACGGTCGCGAAAGGCGAAGTGGTCTCCGTGAAGGCCGAGGGGATGGAACTCAAGGCCGGCGGGACCACCAGGTTATACCCGTGGAGCGCGCTTTCGCACGGGACGCGGTACCGGTTCGACCCGCTGTATCGCTCGAATTTCGCGTTCGCCCAGCAGGGGCGGCCGGCGGATCAATGGACCAACGCACCGGACGGGGAATACTCGGTCAAGCCGGCGGACCTGCTGCCGAAGGCGGCCGCCGCGTCAACTCCCGCTGCAGATGCTCGCCTTGCCCTGGGTGCTTTCCCGGCGCATCCCGCCCGTCCTCGCGCCAGCATGGTGGAACTCGAAGCCGCCGCCGGGGATCGGTCGCTTTCGTGGGGATTTCGCTTCGGCCCCGAGGAATTGGACGCCGCCTATTTCATTTTCGAGCCAACGGGCGCCCGCGGCCTGCCCGAGGGCGGAAGCCTGTGGACGAGCCCGGACAAACGCGTGGAGCGCGTGCGCGGCAGCCGCCGGGCCGACGGCGCGGACGCGGTGATGAACTATCGCCGCCAGGCCTTCAAAGGCACCGTGGACAGCGCGGAGGCGCAATACGGGGTTTCGCTGACCGCGGCCACGCGACATCCCGACACGCTGTTTCTCGCGCTTGACGTGGATCTCAAGAAGGACAAGGACGCCGCTTCGTTCACGCTGCTGGGTACGCCGCCGGGCCTGCTGGTGGGCGACGGCGAGGTGTCCGCGCAGGATCTGCTGATGCCGCCGGACCTGTTCGTTCGCATCATGCCGGTCGAGGAAAAGCCGACGCTGGTTGGCTATTTGAGGATGGGTCGCCTGCTGTTGCTGCCGCGGGCCGGCATGGACAAGGCGGTGCACGTCACGGTTGTCGATGCGAGCAACAAGACGGTGGTGGACCACAAGGCGCAGATCATCGAAGATTCGCCATTAACCCGCGAGTCGTTTGCGATTCCGGCCGAGGGGCTCGTGTCCGGCCAGTCGTACATCATCCGGGCGCGGATCAATCTCGGCGCGCTGCTTGGCGTCGTGGAATACGAAGCGACCTACACCGCGCCTTAGCGCGTGCGTCGCTGCCGGACGGCCTCGTAGAGTAGCAGCGTGGTCGCGGCGGCGACGTTGAGCGAATCAATCTGGCCGAGCATCGGAATGCGCACACGCTCATCGGCCTGGTCCATCCACTTCGAACTCAACCCGAATTTCTCCGTGCCGACGACGATCGCGATGCCCTGCGTCATGTCGCAATCGGTGTATTCCTGTTCCGCATGCGGCGTCGCCGCGAGCACGCGCACGCCGCGCGCGCGCAGCCAGGCCAGCGTCTCCTCCGAGGAGGCCTCGACGACCGGCAGGCTGAAGAGGGTGCCGATGCTGGACCGGACCACATTCGGGTTGTGCACATCCGTGCAGCGGTCGCAGACGATGACCGCATGCACGCCCGCCGCGTCCGCCGACCGCAGCAGCGAGCCGAGGTTGCCCGGTTTCTCGATGGCCTCCGCGACAAGCAGCAGCGGGCGCTCGGGCACATCGAGGCTGGCCAGCGCGCGCGGCGTCTGCGGCGTAAGCGCGATGAGTCCCTCGGGCCGGTCGCGATATGCCACCTTCTGGAACGCCTCCGCGGAGCACTCGAACAACTCGGCCCCCGCCTCGCCGCAGCGGCGCACCAGGTCGGGTTCGTTCTCACCCTGGTAAAACGAGGGCGCGAAAAACAACGCGAGCGGGCGCCGCCCGTTGTCGAGCATGCGCTTCACCTCGCGATAGCCCTCCACGACGATCACGCCGCGTTCATCGCGGTAGGGTCGCTTCTGGAGACGGACCAGATCCTTGAGTCGCGGGTTCTGCAAGCTGGTGATGGGGGTGATGCGCATGGGAGAAAGCGGGGGAGGGTGGAGTGATGGAGTGGTGGGAATGGAGAAGTGCGTAAATGTGGAGTGGATAATTGGGGGAATTCGTGGTAGTGGTCAATGGAAGAACCGATGGAAAATGGAATCCAATCCTGTGCCCGGATGCTCGCCGCGGGTTTGGCAGCGTGGCTGTGCGTGACAATGGTCGACGCCGCGCCGGCGCCGTTCCCGTTTGAGCGTTACCAGGTCATCCTCGACCGGCGACCATTCGGCGCACTGCCGGCGCCGGAGGTCAATGTCCAGGTCGCACCACCCGCCGATTCCTTCGCCAAAAGCCTGCGCCTTTCGATGATCATCGACGTCAACGACGGGGAGAGCATGAAGGTCGGCTTCGTCGATACGCGCAGCAACCGCAGCTACATGCTCATGCCCGGCGAATCGGAGGACGGCATCGAACTTGTATCCGCCAGTTGGAAGGACGAGGAGGCGATCCTGCGCCAGGGCAGTGAAATGGCGCTCATCAAGATCGCCTCGGGCGCCGTTCAGGACATCACACCGGGACGCACCATCCAGGGCGGCGCTCCGCAGGCCGCCGCGCGTCCGTCGTGGGAGGATCGTCGCCGTGCGCGCATCGCACCTCCTCCGCCCGAGCCGCCGCCGCAGCCGAAGTTTACCGGGGAAGAACTGACGAAGCACCTGCAGGATTACCAGCTTGAAGTCATCCGCCAGGGCCTGCCGCCGCTCCCGCTCCCGCTGACGCCCGAAATGGACGCCAAGCTCGTCGCCGAAGGCATCCTGCCGCCCCGCTGATTATTTCAGCGGAAGTCCGCATTTCTTGCGATACGCGGGCACCTCGATCATTGGCGGGCGCTCTTCTTCGCGGATCGTGAACTCGACCTCTTCGTAGCGGCCGTCCCGCGACTGAAACTGGCGCAGGATCGTGCTCAACTCGGCGAGGTTCTTCACCATGCCGAGCGACTTGAGGCGGGCGAGGAAGGCGCGTTGGATGCCAAAGGCCATCTTGCCGAGATCCGTGGTGGGCTGGTTGCGATGGATGCGCTGGTCGAGGTCCGTCTGCGCGATCGCGTCGAGGCCCCAGCGGTGATAGACGTCGATGAGGTGCGAGGTTTCGACGCCGTAGCCGATGGGGAAGGGCAACGTCTCCAGCAGCGTGCGGCGCACGGCATATTCGCCGGAGAGTGGCTGGATGAGCGCGGTGAGTTCGGGGAAGAACAGCGAGAAGAGCGGGCGCACGAGGATTTCCGTGACGCGACCTCCGCCGGCGGTGCGCACACCGGGCGAGAGGGCGAGGGGCCGGTCGTAGAACGCCTTGACGTACTGTACTTCGGGGCGGATGAGCAGCGGGCCGAGCAGGCCGTAAACAAAACGCGGGTGGATGTTCGTAATGTCGGCGTCGATGTAGACGATGACGTCGCCCTTAAGCTGGTGGATCGCCTTCCACAGGTTTTCGCCCTTGCCGCGTTTCTCGCCCATTTCGGGAAGAATCTGCGACGACAGATACACATCGGCGCCGAACTCCTGCGCGACTTCGCGGGTCTTGTCGGTGGAGCCGGAGTCGATGACGGCGATCTCATCGAGCAGCGGGTGGCGCTTCATCAGCTCGCCCTTGAAGACGACGATTTCCTTGCCGATCGTCTTTTCCTCATTGAGCGTGGGGATGCAGAGCGAGATGGAGAGCTGCTGGCGCTGTTTCGCCTCGACGAGTTTCCGCACGTCGGCGAATTGCGAGTGGTGGAACGTGTTCGATCCGAGCCAACTGCCGATGTGCGCGGCGATGCTCTTTTCGTCGCGCGGGGAAGGTGGGCTAAACTTCATCGCAAAGCCCTCCGTCCATCGCCTGCAGCAGCGTGACGAGCTGCGCCATGCCCTGGTAGAGCGGGCGGATGTTCGCCTGCTCGTGTTCGTCGTCGACCGTGCCGCCGGTGGTGAGGCCGATGGTGAGCGCGGGTATTTTCCGGTCGATCAGCGCGGAGAGTTCCGCGGTGTCCGGCGTGATCTGGAGCGGGGCGCCGAGCGCCTCCACGACATGGCGGCCCATGCGGACGAGCGGGTGCCCGATCGGGATGCCGCCCGGCTCGCGCTGCGCGAAGATGTCGAGGTCGAGGTGCGCGCCGGATTGCGCGCCGACCTCGGCGACGATGTCCGCGAAGTGCCCGCTGACCTGCTGCACCATCGCGGAGGACTCGCCGAGCACCTCGAAGCGCATCACCGCCTGCGTCGCGACGTGGTCGTAGGTGTGCCCCGCCTCAAGCGAACCGAGCACGATGGAGACCACCGGCCGGCGCGGCAGCGGGATCGCGGCGATGCGCATGATGACCTGGTTGATCGTGAGGACCGCGCCCGACGCGCCGAATCGGGTCCAATTGTATTCCGGCGGCACGCGGCAGTGGATCTCGCCGCGGCGCATGCCGATGGACTGGTAACTGAGCCGGCCAATGGGCGTGCCCTCAAGGCAGAGCCCGAAATCAATGGGCATCGACGTGTTTGCGAGAAAGTGGCGGAGGCCCTCAAGGTTGCCGCGCCCGAGGCTGCGGCCGGCGGCGAGGAAAATCAGGTTCGCGCGCAGTTTGATCTTCAGGTGGTCGAGCAGCGCTGGCAGCGTTGCGAGGGCCGCGAGCGCCAGGGCATTTTCCGCGATGCCCACGCCGGAGATGCTGTCGGGTTGGACGGTGATCGCGTGGTCGATGGATTCGTCGAACACGGAGTCCGCGTGCGTGACGAGCAGGATGTTGCGCGCGCCGTCGGCGCCGGGCAGCACGCCGGCGCCGTTGCCCATCGCGTCACGCGAGCAGTTGAGCAGGCCGCTTTCGCTCCAGCGCATGAGCAGCGTATCCACGCGCGCGGCCTCGCTGAACGTGGGCGCGGGGATTTCGCCGACGAGCACGAGGTTCGCCAGCAACTGTTCGCGCAGCGCCTCCGCGGCGCGGACGCAGTCCGGCAGCCCGCGCAACAGCGCTTCCGCCGCCGCGGGGTCTGGTCGGGCGTCCGTCATGCGGAATAAAATGTTTGAGGGTTCAGCACGATGATTCGTATTCTACGGACGATGGCAACGAGATGTCCACGACAACAACCCCGGCGGGGGAAATAATTTCATGGCTGATCGCATCGGATTTATCTCCACGCGCTTCGCCGGCACGGACGGCGTCTCGCTGGAAAGCCAGAAATGGGCCGACGTGCTGGCGGAGATGAACTGCCAGAGCTTCTGGTATGCCGGGTTGCTGGACCGTCCGCGCGAGACCAGCCATTGCGTGCCGGAGGCTTTTTTCGGTTTCTCCGAGAACCAGTGGATCAACCAGCGCATCTGGGGCCGGACGACGCGCTATCCGCTGCTGACGCGCCGCATCCTCGATCTCGCGGAATACCTGAAGTCGACGCTCTACGCGTTCACACAACGCTACGAGATCAACACGCTTGTGATCCAGAACGCGGTGACGATCCCGATGCATGTGCCGCTCGGCATCGCGATCACGCAGTTCCTCGCGGAGACTTCGCTGCCCGCGATCGCGCACCACCACGATTTTTATTGGGAGCGCACGCGGTTCTCGATCAACGCGGTGCCGGATTTCCTCGACATGGCGTTCCCGCCGCGCGACCCGCGCCTCCAGCATGTCGTCATCAACCAGGAGGCGATGGAGGACCTCGCGCGCCGCAAGGGGCTGCCGTCGGTCCTGGTCCCGAACGTGATTGAGTTCGAGAAGCCGCCGCCCGTGGTGGACGCCTACGCCTCCGATGTGCGCGCGCAGCTCGGGCTCTCGCCGGCGGACGTGTTCATTCTGCAGCCGACCCGCATCGTGCCGCGCAAGGGCATCGAACACGCGATCAAGCTGGTGCAGATGCTGAACGACCCGAAGTACAAGCTGGTAATTTCGCACGAGGCGGGCGACGAGGGCTTCGAATACCGCAACATGCTCGCGGAGATGGCGCGCGACGCCCGGGTGGACCTGCGGTTCGTGTCGACCCGCGTGGCCGACGCGCGCGCGGTGGATGAGGAGGGGCGCAAGGTCTTCACGCTCTGGGATATTTATCCGCACGCGGATTTGGTGACCTACCCGAGTTTGTACGAGGGCTTCGGCAACGCGTTTCTGGAGGCGATCTACTTCAAGGTGCCCGTCGTGGTGAACCGCTACGGCGTGTTCGGGCGCGACATCGAACCGAAAGGCTTTCGCTGCCCGCTGATGGACGGCTATGTGACGCGCCAGGTCGCGGAGGAGGTGCGGCGGCTGCTGGAGGACCGCGTCTATCGCGAGGAACTGGTCGCCCACAACTACACCGTCGGCGCGCGCTACTACGGCTATTCCGTGCTGCGCCGCAGCCTGCACACGCTCGTCACCAACATCACCGGGATGCCCGAGCAATGAGCGCGTGGATTCCAGCGGAGGCGCGGCGCCGGTTGCGGAGCCGGTTCGCGCGCCTGTACGGTGAGGATGCGGTGGCGGCGTGTATGGAGCGGCTGCTCGCGATGTTCGGGCGTTACGGCGTCGGCGCGGCGCCGATGGAGCCGGCCGGTCCGCCGTGGAGCGAGCGGGACGGCGTGCTGATCGTCTACGGGGACTCGCTGCACCAGGCGGAGACGCCGCCGCTTGAAACGCTCGGACGCTTCGCGGAGGAACACCTGCGCGACGCGTTCAGCACGATCCATGTGCTGCCGTTTTATCCCTATTCGTCGGACGACGGCTTTTCGGTGATCGACTACCGCGCGGTGAACCCCGAGCTCGGCGACTGGGAGGACGTGCGGAACCTGGGCGCGCGGTTCACGCTGATGTTCGACCTCGTGCTCAACCACGTCTCGCGCAAGAGCGCCTGGTTCCGGTCCTATCGCGAGGGCGACGCGCCGTACCGCGACTATTTCCACGAGGTGGACCCGGCGGCGGACCTTTCCGCCGTCGTGCGCCCGCGCAGCCTGCCGCTGCTGACGGAAATGCGACGCGCGGACGGCACGGCGCACCTGTGGACGACGTTCAGCGACGACCAGATCGACCTGAATTTCGCGAACCCCGATGTGATCTTCGACATGCTGGACATTCTCTTTGGCTACATCAGCCACGGCGCGCGCATCGTGCGTCTCGACGCGATCGCCTTCCTGTGGAAGCGCATCGGCACGCCGTGCGTTCACCTGCCCGAAACGCACGAAGTGGTGAAGTTGTTCCGCGACGTGACGGACCTCGTCGCGCCGGAAGTGGTGCTGTTGACGGAGACCAACGTCCCGCACGAGGAAAACATCAGCTATTTCGGCGCGGGCGACGAGGCGCACATGGTCTATCAGTTCAGCCTGCCGCCGCTGTTGCTGCATGCGCTGCAAACAGGGGACGGGCGATACCTCGTGGACTGGTTGCGCGGGCTGGCCGCACCGCCCGCGGGCTGCACGTGGTTCAATTTCACCGCGTCGCATGACGGCATCGGCGTGCGGCCGTTGCACGGTTTGCTCCCGGACGCCGAGTTGGACGCGATGGTCGAACGGGTCCGCGCGCGTGGTGGCCAGGTCTCCACCCGGCGCGTGGGCGAGGGGCGCGATTTGCCCTACGAGTTGAACATCACGTATTACGATGCGCTCGCGGAGGGCCGCGACGAGGCGCTCGACGTGGCGCGGTTCCTGTGCTCGCAGACGGTGGCGCTGTCGTTGCAGGGCGTGCCCGCGGTTTATTTCCAAAGCCTCATCGGCGCGCACAACGATGAAGCGGGGTTCAAGCACACCGGTCGCGCGCGTTCGCTCAATCGCAAGAAATGGGTGCTGGCGGAATTGGATTCGCTGCTGCACCTGGCCGGCAGCCGCGAGCGCCGGATTTTCGATGAGCTGCGCCGCCGCCTGCGCGTCCGCGCGACGTGCGCCGCGTTTCACCCGGCCGCGGCGCAGGAGATGCTCGACGCGGGAACCGGCTGCCTCGCGCTCCGGCGCACCGCCGCCGACGGGACCACCGTGCTCGCGTTGCACAACCTTACCGCGAAGCCGCTGGACGTCGCGCTGCCGGAAGCCGCCGCCGCCCGCGCCGATCTGCTCACCCCCACGCCGCCCCGCGCGCACCTCGCGCCGTACCAGTGCCGCTGGCTGGTGGGTTGAATGCCCGCCGCCCCGGGGCACATTTTGGCGGCACTTTTCACTTGAACAGGAGACAAACCTGCCTAGAGTGCTGGTTTCTTTGTGCGGGGGCGTAGCTCAACTGGTTAGAGCGCTGCCCTGTCACGGCAGAGGTTACGGGTTCGAGTCCCGCCGCTCCCGCCACTTTTCCGCCATGCCCCGGTTCCGGTGCATGGCGGAATTTGTTTAACCCGTCCGCCCACGAAGGGCCGCGGGCCGTCAGGGGATGCGGATGAGCACCCGGTAGACCCCGTGGGCCGGGGCGTTCGTGTCGATGATCGGCATCCAGTCACCCGTGCCGGGATTGTCCGCGGCCACGGTGGTCCACTCGCCGGTGCCCGACAAATCCGCCTTCCATTGCAGGTCGTAACGGCGGCCCGTGACGGAGGGCACGAAGGCCCGGGGCAGGGGATCAAGCAGGAGGTCCCGTATGAGCGGATGGTCGACCGCGTCGAGCGGCGAGGTGCCCGCGATGTACTCCTCAAGATTCGTATAGCCGTCGCCGTCGGCGTCGTCGTGCGCCTGCGACTGGTCGAAATCCTGGCCGGTCGGATGGTCAAACCAGGCGCGCATCCACCAGTCGGGAATGCCGTCGTGGTCGAGGTCCACGTCGCCGATGCGGCGCACGCCGATGCCGGACACGCGCGCGTTGTCGACCCAGGGGATGAAGTGGAGGTCCAGGCGCGCGTCATCGACGTCGTATTCAAACGTCTGCACAAGCGGGATGTTCATGCCGCCGCTTTCCGCAAAAATGTCGAAATTCGTCAGTGTGCGGATGCCCTCGATGTAGAGGTCGAACACGCGCTGGTTCACGCCCGTCACCCAGGTTTCCGTTTGCAGCAGCGTGATCGCGTAGCGGCCTTCCGGCACGTCGAAGCGATAGTCGAGCGTTCCGGCGGTGGTGCTGTAGCGCTCGCGCTGGAAGAGCGGCTGCGCCGCGGGGCAGAGGTTGGAGAGTGCGGCGCCGATGAAGCCGTTCGTGCCGCTCAACCAGCCGAACGAGCCGGGCGTCCACGGCTGGTCCGCGAGCCAGACCGAGTCGTCGCAATTGGTCGTGGCGGTGAAGTTGCCCGCCGCGAGGCGGACATCGTAGCCGTCCGGGGCATTGACGAACCGGAGCGGCAGGCTGGCGGGCGCGGACAGGTTGCCCGAGGTGTCGCGGGCGCGCGCGGCGAGCTGGCGCGTTCCGTTGAGGAAGTTTCGCGAGTCGATGGCATACGTCCATGCATTCGTGCCGGATGCGGAAACCCAGTCGCCGCCGTCGATTTGGACCTCGACCTGCGCGACGGCGAAGTTGTCCGTGGCTGTTCCGCTCACCACCACGATCCCGTTGGTGGCGACGCCCGGTGCGGGCGATTGGACGAAGATCGCGGGGGGCACGGCGTCCGTGTAGGAGGCCGGCGCGGTGTGGAACCGCGTTTCAAAGGCGGCGTAAAAGCGGGTTCCGGATTCCGCGTCGATCGCGTTGGTGTCGACGCGGATCACGATGGAGGTGGCGCCGGCGAATCCAGGGATGGGCGTGAATGTCATGACCGTGCGCGCCGTGTTCCAGGCGAACGTCCCGCCCACGGGGGGCTTCACGGAAAACGCGGCCTGCGCGGCGTTCGTGTTCATCGGTTTGCTGAACGTGAGCGTGACCGGCGCCGTGGCGGCGACGTTCGTCGCATAGTGCGCGGGCGTTTGCGCCATCACGACCGGGTCGAGCGGCAGGACGCGATTCGCCGCCATGAACAGCTTGAACCCGCCGCCCGGCACGCTCATGGCCGGTATGCCGTCCGCGCCGCCCGTGACGGTCACGGTTTCGTTCGTATTGAACAGGTTGACGAGCACCGTGCCCGCCGGATAGCTCGTCGGCCGCGCCGCCAGCGTCTGGGTGCCGCCAGCGGTGTTGAAGACGACAAAGGCTTCCTCGCCGTCGAGCCGGCGCGCATACGCGAACAGGCCGGGGCCGGACGGATTGTTCCACAGGTTCACGTGCGTGCCCCGCCGCAGGCTCGGATAGAGCCGGCGCAGGTTGTTCAGGAAGGCCACCCGCAGGAAGGAGCCCTGCGTCATGTTGAAGTTGTCGCCGAGCGAGGGGCCCTGTTCGTATTCGCCGTCGAACATGTCCTCGCGATTGGCCGGATCGTTCCCGCCGTTGAAGTTCTGTTCGGTACCATAATAGAGGCACGGGATGCCGCGCGCGGTGTACAGCCAGGACAGCGCGACCGCGAGGCGGTTCGTATTGTTGCCCGCGGCGCTCATGAAGCGCGGCCGGTCGTGGTTGTCGATGAACGTGACGAGGCGATACTGGGCGTATGGATCGTAGTTCGCGGCGATCGCGTTGTAGCGGTCCTCAATTTGCTTCGTGTTGCCCGCGGCGGTCGCGAATACGCTGTCCACGCGGAAATAGAGCGGGAAGTCGACCACGCTGTCGTTCGCGAAGGCGCCGCCCGCCTTCGTGCCGGTATAGTAGCCGCACTTCGCGTCGCTGCCGTCGTACACCTCGCCGAACTGGAAGAAGTTCGTCTTGCCGATCGCGCGGGCGAACGAGCGGAATTCCGAGTTGAAAAACTGCCAGACGCCGGCGTCCGCGTGTTTGACCGTGTCGAGGCGGAACCCGTCGAAATCCGCGGCGGTGACCCAGTGTTTGTAGATGTTGACGAGGTTCGTGCGCACGTGGAGCGTCTCCGTGCGCAGGTCGTCAAGGCCGCTCAGTTCGCCCAGCACCTGGTCGGGGTCGACGTAATTCTGGATGTGGCCGTTGTTGTGGAAATTCGTGAGCTGGTTGAACGGCGGCGGATACGCGACCCCCGTCGTCCAGCGCGGCGCGTAGCCGTTCACGTTGAACGTGGTGCTCCACCCCGCGTTCGCGCTGTCGATGCGATTGCCCTGGTGATTCAGCACGATGTCGAGGCAGACGTAGAGCCCCATCGCGTGCGCCGCGTCGACCAATTCCACGAGGTCGTTCGTGGAGCCCCAGTTCGGCTGCAGCGTGTAGAAATTATCCGCGCCGTATCCGTGGTAGCCGGAGTTCCCGACGTTTTGCGGGATGGGCGTGATCCACAGCGCCGTCGCGCCGAGCGCCTTGATGTAGTCGAGCTTCTCGCGGATGCCCTTGAAATCGCCGCCGTGGATGCGGCGGCTGTTCGCGGGCGAATAGCCGGACTGCGGGTTCGCGTTGTTGTTCGACGGGTCGCCGTCGTTGAAGCGGTCGTTGAAGATGAAATAAAAATTCTGGTCGCGCCAGTCGTCCGGCGATGGATGCCCGATTCGCGTCGGCGCGCGAACCGTGTAGCGGAACGGATTCGCGCGCGCGTAGGTTTCGTCCTCGACCGCCGTGGAACTGGCGCCCGTGAGGCAGAGATACGTCGTCAGGTAGTCGCTGTAGGGCACGCGCACGTAGTATTCCACCGTATCGCCCGCCGCGAAGGTGTTCGACGGGATCGTGCCGCTGTAGAAGAGGTTGTTCGTGCCCGTGCTGTGGTGGAGCATCGGCGCGCTGTTCCATGTGCTGTTCGTGGCGTGCTTGTAAAAGATCGCGCTGCTTGACTGGAGTTGGTTGCCCGCCTCGCCGCCGCCCTGGAACTGGTTTCCGTTAAAGATTGTCACCGCGGTGTTGGAATAGATCTCGAAGATCGGCGCGCGCATGAAACCGACGCCGGGCTCGTGGTTGTGCGGGATGTGCCACGCGTTGCCCTTGCGCGGTTTGAACGAGGCGTCGCGGGTCAGCGCGATCCGGTCGATCCGCGCGCCGTCCTCGCGCATCCACAGGTTGACCGTGTGCGTGCCCGAGGATGGGACGATGAGCGTGGCCACACCGCCCGCTTGGTTTCGATTCGTCCAGCCCCACGCGTTGTACGCCGTCCACACGACCGGCCCGCCCGCATTCGTCTGGCCGTTCAGCCCGATGTGGACCGAATCGTCGTCGCCACTGGTGGGGTAGCCGCGGATCCAGACGTAATAGGTCGCGTTCGTGGCGAACGTGGCCGCGAAGTCGAGTTGCGGGCTGTTCGCGTTCCACCCCGCGGACGCCACCGTGCCCGTGTCGGGCAGCGCGCGGACGAATCCCGTCCCGTTGAATCCAGCGACATCGTTGGTGACCACCCACGCCTGGCCGTTGCGCGTGAGGTTGGAGGAGTGGAGCTCCGCTTCGATCAGAATCAGGCCACCCATTTCGGGATAGGGCGGTTGCGCGGCAGTGTTCGATATGAACCCCCCAATGCCAGCCGTCCACGCGGCCACCCACAGCCAGACACCCCATTTCACGAAGTAAAGAGTAGTCCGGCTCCACCCCGGAAGTTAAGCGTTTTATTCGGCTACTTACGCGGTTCGGTCGCCACCGAGCCATTCTAGGACTTGGAAAATATATAAAATGCGAACCAATACGAAATGCACTCCAAGCGCGTAGGCGTCGGATCGCGCAAGATTGGCCTTGTATCCCGGTAGCCGGGGAACTTTTGCTCCGCCGGCGCAAGGCCAGTTGGGGCCACCAAAATCCGGGGAATGTCCTGATTGCGAGCCCTTGACACACCGCCGGTATGCGCTACTCTGGCCGCTTCTTCGGGCGTATAGCTCAGTTGGCTAGAGCACTTCCTTGACATGGAAGGGGTCACAGGTTCAAGTCCTGTTACGCCCACCACTTTTTGATTCGTCCTGCGCGCGGGGTTGCGGGTGGCGGGTGCCCGGCGCTTGGTTCAATATGGGCTTCCGCGGTTTTCCTGCGCGGATCCGCTCTTCCGGCGGGACGAGGAACGTCACCTTCCCGCGCAGCACGCAACCTGGACGACCCGGAACGCATTCGCATCGGAGCTTTGCGCACTGATCCGTCGCGGCGTCAAAATGGGGACAGAAAAAACTCACGGCTCCCGCCTAGGATTGTCCGGACCAGCGCCGTTTCGGCGCCGCCTCGGGCAGGTCGGGGTCAGGCGCGAAACGAAGGTCGGCGATGCGATCGGCGCCGAAGCGGGCCTGGAGGTTTCGCAATAGGTCCGGCTTCCCGTAGCGCGAAAGTTCGTCGAGCCATGCCGCGTTGGTGACGAAAATCGTGAGGATGTTGCGCTGCATGTGGCCCGGGCGCGCCCGGCGCGCAACGGCATCTCCAACCAGCGCGTGCCATTCTTCGATCAGTGTCTGCTCCCACAATTTGGCTTCGAGCCCGACTTTCGTCAACAGGTCCGCTGCAAGCGCCCCTGCCTGGACGATGTCCGCCTTCGCCGCCGCCGGCCGGCATTCACCGGGCAATTGGAAGCGCTCGCGCTCAACCTGCCAGCGGCCGGCATCGTATCGGCGGCCTCGTGAATGTGACATAACGCCATCATGGGCGCGCCGTGTGCGAAGCGTCAAGCCGACGCGGACGTGGTTTTCCCGGTTTTCGTTTGCCCCCCTGCGGGCTTGCTTGTCTCGGCGCAGCCCCGCGGATGCGTAAACGAACGCGCGGGCGCCGGATCTCGTCTTCTATGCCAGCCACGGCGACAAGATTGAACGCATGGCGATCGTCGGCGATTCGAAGTGGGAGACGCATGTGCTCATGATGACCGGAAAAGGCGCGCGTGTGACCGAGCTCGAGTTCTTTATGACCGATAAAATTGCCGCGGCGCACGCGTGGCATATTCGCGCTTGATCTATCACGAGCCATCCGGCGATCAGGGGGTTCTCCGGCGGCAGGGGCCGACGAATCAGGTCTCGGGCGCCGCTAAAATTCCGTTTGCCTTTCTCGGCGATGCGGTCATTCAATCTGCCGAACGTGCATGCCAAAAAATGAAGTAGAGGGCGGTTGCGTCGGGGCGCGTGCCCGCGGGATCGGGTGCTCATGGTTGAGCGTCCCTTTGCACGCCCTTTGCCTTGCGGTGTGCCATGCGGTGGGCGCCGGCGAACTCAATCTCGACTCGCCGCGCAATACGGGGTTGCTGCGTTTGGAGCTGAACAACGACATGTTCTTCGCCGACGACAGCCAGTTCTCCAACGGGTTCAGCCTGCAATACCATACGCGTGGGTATGAAACGTGGGCGCAAACCCGCGCGCCTGATTTCGCAAAATGGGTCGGCCAGCATTTCCCTTCCCTGGGTGAGGACGGCCGGATTGTTCGCTACGGAATGGGCATCGGTCAGAACATTGTGACGCCGGGCGATATCACGGCGAAAGAGCCGATGGAGGGCGATATCCCGTATGCGGGCACCCTGACTTATTCCCTGAGTTGGCAAAGCTACAACGTGGAAGAGGCTGCAACCTTTCAGCTCACCGTCGGTGTGCTTGGGGCAGAGGCGTTTGCGGAAGAGGTCCAGAAGTTCGTTCACAACGAACTCGTCAACGGCGATGACCCTCAGGGCTGGGATACCCAGCGCGAGACGGAACCCGTACTGAATTTTTCCTACCAGTACATTCGCAGTCTGGCCCGTTTCGGAACATTTGACGGCGGTTGGGCTGGGCAACTGGAGGTGGGCCCCAGTCTGCTTCTGGGAAACCTGACCACTGGCGCTGAGCTCGGCATGGATTTCCGATTTGGGTGGAATATCACCGAGGGGTTCGCCCACTCGCCCGCCCCGCCAGGCCGCGGCGTCTTTAATGCCCTTAACATGCCCAAACCCAAGGCCGCCAGCGCTTCGCCGCACGCCTATGAAGTCGTGCTGGGGGCTCGCGCCGGCTGGCTGTTTTATTCCGTGTTTTACGATGGAAGCGTCATCACGGACGATAAACGCGAGGTCGAGCGCGAAGACGTTCTGATCGCCGCAGGCATCGGCCTGAATTACTACCACTATGACCGGTTTGCCATCCGGATGATCTTTCTGGCCACCTCGGACCTGCTCGTGGAGGAGTCGATCCCCGACCCAGGCAAGGGGCGGGCGAAAACGGAAGCATCGACTTCGTACGGCAGCATCGTGGTCGATTTTCCATTCTGATGACTGGTTGGCGAATCTTTTGCGGTACCGTCCACAATTGAAGGGATCAGACATGTTCACGACCAGGGTAATTCTCGCACGCTTTCTCCTGAACCGCTGTAGCGACGGCATTTCATGCCGTCGGTTTCGGGCCGACGGGATGAAATCCCGTCGCTACAACTTTATGTTTTCCGTTCTTGCGGTGCTGGTATGGCTGGTTGGACTCCCGGGTTTTGGCGAGACCGCACCGGTGGCGGAATCGGGAACTAGCCGTCCCAAAATCGGACTCGTCCTGGGCGGCGGCGGCGCGCTGGGCTTTGCGCACGTTGGGGTGTTGAGGGTGCTGGAGGAGTCGCGCGTGCCGATTGACTACATTGCCGGCACCAGCATGGGGTCCATCATCGCGGGACTCTATGCGTCCGGGTTATCGCCGGATGAGATTGAGCAGTTCCTGTTGGGGCTGGACTGGTGGGATGTGCTGAACGACAAGACACCGCGCAACCAGTTGGAGTTCCGGCAGAAGGCGGACGATGGGCGCTACTTCGGCCTCGACATGGGCGTGAAGCGCAGCGGCCTGGCGATGAGCGCGGGGATGGCGTCCGGCCAGAAATTCAACAACCTGCTCGAACTGCTGACGCTACGCGTCGCCGGCGTAACGAATTTCAGCGAACTGCCCGTTCCTTTTCGCGCGGTGGCGACGGATGTGGAGAAGGGCGAGATGGTGGTCTTGTCCGGCGGGGGCATCGCGACGGCGATGCGGGCGAGCATGGCCGTGCCGGGCGCGTTCACGCCGGTGCTGCTTGACGGGCGGGTGCTGGTGGATGGAGGCATCGTCAACAACATCCCGGTGGATGTCGTCAAGACGATGGGCGCGGACGTGATCATTGCCGTGGATGTGGGCAACAAGAGTGAGGCCAAAAAAGCGGATCGGGCCGACACGCTCGGGGATGTGCTGGGCAACACCTACGCCATCATGCAGCGACCGAAACAACTGCTCCAGATGGCCAATGCGGATGTGTTGATCCAGCCGGAAACCTGGCGCTACACCGCCTCCGAGTTTCACCGCGTCGCCGAGATCATGCCCGTCGGTCGCCAGGCGGCCGAGTTGCGCGCCGCGGACCTGTCGGCATATGCCGTTTCGGACGCGGCCTATGATGAATATTTGAAGCGCCAGCGTCTTGTGCCACCTCCGGCTCCGACCGTCTCGACTGTTCGCGTCACGGGAAACGAGCGTGTGGATGGACGCCTGTTGGAGAAACGGGTTTTCAGCGAGGCGGGCCGGCCTCTGGAAACGGAGACCGTGATGCGGGATCTCCGTCGTATGTACGGGCTGGGCGAGTTTGAACAAATCCAGTTTCGCGCCGATCCGGAGCCGGATGGTCGCGTGGCGCTAAATTTCGATGCGCGGGAAAAGCCGTGGGGGCCCACGTATTTGAAGCTGGGGCTGAACCTGAAGTCGGATTTTGAAAACAACGCCGACTGGGGCATCCTCGCGAATATCACGCGGCGCAGTCTCAATCGCCTCGGCGCCGAGTGGCGGAACGAACTCCAGGTGGGCAACCGCCAGCGCCTGCTGACCGAGTTCTATCAGCCGGTCGATTCGCGCGGATTCGTATTCCTGGCGCCGTCCTTTGAATACGAGGAAAGTGTGGAGAACATCTACGAGAAAGAGGACAAAGTGGCGGAATACGACATCCGCGTCTTCAAAGCGCGTTTTGATCTGGGTGTCCAGCTTCGCCACTACGCGGAACTCCGGGTTGGTCCGGTGTGGGGGCGGGGCCGGGCGGACGTCAGCACCGGGGCATCCGACCTGCCCGAGCTGGACGAGGACCTGGGCGGGGTCAGCGTACGCCTGACCGCGGACCGGTTGGACCGCTCCGCCTTTCCGCGCGGCGGATATCGCGCCCATGTCGAATATACCGGCGCGGAAAAGGATCTCGGGAGCGACAGGGGCTACGACAAGCTCCAGGCGTATTACCAGCACTTCTGGACCGTCGGGGCGCAGACGTTCCATTGGGGCGCAACCGGAGGCAGCAGTCTGGGCAGTGATCTTCCGGAATACGACAGCTTCAAGTTGGGCGGCCCCTTCCTGTTTTCCGGTCTCACTGAAGGACAGCTGCGCGGTGAATATCTCGGCGTGGCTTCCCTGGGATATCGTTATCGCCTGACCCGCCTGCCGCCCGGCCTCGGCCAGGCCGTCTACCTGCTGTTCCGCGGCGATATAGGGAATGTGTGGCAGGAGTCCGGCGACGTGGACGTCGGTGATACCCTCGTGGGCGGCAGCGCTGGATGGGGCGCCGACACGATCCTCGGTCCGATCGCCATGACGTACGGTCGCGCCGAGGGCGGCTACACCAGTTGGTATTTTTCGCTCGGCACTTCATTCTGATGAAGCGTTGATCCGTTGGGGCACTTGCGGCTAGCCTGCGCGCGTGAATTGGATCGACCTAGCCTGGCCGAT
>DAOLDD010000022.1:0-61325 GCA_035327585.1 Kiritimatiellia bacterium
TGGGGTCGTTTCACTTGTTGAAGCCCGTCCTTCTCGATCTGCGAACGACTTATGCTTTTTTCAAACCGAAACCGGGGAATGTCCTCCGCGTGCGGACAGGCCTTGGGCGCAAATCCGCGCCGGGCGCATTCTTTCCGCTGGCACGCCCGCGTGCTGTTTGGCAGACTCCCGATTCTGCATGAATGGGGATGGCGTAAAACGTTTGACGTTCGTGGCGCTGCTGGGGCTTTGTGTGTGCGCAGCGGGCTGCGTGCGGCCGGGCGGTGCGGCGGATGGAGCCGGCTCCACGGCGGCCGAGGGCTGGGTGAATTTCCGCCTCGCGGAATATGACCTGGCCTTGCGCGATTTTACCGCTGCCCTGGCGTCCGCCGAAAAGGGCTCGGACGACTATTTCCAGGCCCTCTTCGGCCTCGCGAATGTCTGGAACCTGCGTCGCCCCAACGAGGATTTGACGAAGGCGCGCGCGCTTTATCGACGGATCATCGAGGAGGCGCCGGACCATGACCTCGCCGCGTGGAGCACGCTGGCGCTCGTCCGCTTGCAGCACGTGGTGCCGGTGGGGCAGGAGCCGGATTACGAAGCGGTGCGGGCGGGCTATCGCGCCCTCATTGAAAAATTTCCCGGCCACCTCGCGGCCAAGGAGGCGACGATCTATCTGAATGCGACGCTGGTCGCCACGCTGGACCCCGTCCACACGCGCGCCGCGGTGTCGAACCTGACGGCTTTCATCGCGTCGGGCACGAAGGAGTTTTTGCAGCCCGCCTGGTCGCTGCTGGCGGTCAGCTATACGACGTTGGACCAGCCGCACAAACGCCTGGAGGCGGAAATCAGGGCCTTCGAGAATACCGAAATCGATCCCGCCAACCCGTTCAACGAATTCGCGTGGGCGTACTGGAACATCGCCACCATCGCGGAATTCGAGGTCGGCGATTTCGATCTGGCGCGCGGGTACTACCGCCGCCTCATTGAGGAGTATCCGGCGGACATCCGCGTATATCCGTCGCAGGAGGCGCTGGCCCGCATGGATCGCATCGAGGCCGCGCTGCGTGAGGGCCGGGAGCCGGCGCCATGATTGCGCGCGCGCTGAAATTTATCCGCGCCTATTTCCCGCTGATCGTCGTGGGCGCCACGTTCGCCTGGTCCGCCTTTGCCATCGCCGCCTATCGCTCGCGCGGCGCGCCGCCGGGCGCCATCGTGATTCGATTGGGCCACTGGCAGTTGGAAGCCAGCGTGCGGGACGCCATTTACAAGATGGCCGAGGAATACCGCCGCGAGGTCAACCCGAACGTCTACATCATGCAGGACGCGATTCCCGAGGGCACCTACGGCCAGTGGGTCAGCACGCAGTTGATGGGCGGGACCGCGCCGGACCTCCTGCAGGTCGGCGGCATGCTGCCCTTCAACATCTGGTTCTCCTACTTCCAGCGCTACTTCATCCCGCTCGGCAAATACGTCGAGCGCGAAAACCCGCACAACGCCGGGACGGACTTTGAGGGCGTGCCGCTCCGCAAGACCTACAAGGACGGGATGAAGACCTCCTACATCGACGAGATGCAGGAATACGTGAGCATCCCGCTCTCCCAGTTCGGCACGCGCATCTTCTACAACCGCGACCTGCTGCGCCAGTTGACCGGGCTGGAGGAGCCGCCGACCGAATACCGCGCCTTCCTGGAGGTCTGTGAGAAAATCCGCGTCCAGCGCGACCCGCAGGGCAAGTTCTACATCCCGATCGCCGGCTCGATGTACCACTTCGGCATGATGGGCGGCCTGATGTGGGAATCGCTCACGTACCGGGCGGTGGAAAAGGCGGATTTCAACCGCGACGGCAGCGTCGGCAACAACGAGCAGTTCGTCGCGTTCCGCACCGGGCGGCTCGACTTCGATTTCCTTCCGTACCGCGCGCGCTTCAAGATGATCGAGGAACTGACGAGGCACTTCCAGTCGGGCTACACGGGGCTGACGCGCGACGAGGCGGTTTTCCTGTTCGCGCAGCAGAAGGCCGTTTTTATGTCCACCGGCACCTGGGACGCCCGATCGCTGCAGGAACAGGCGAGGGGCCAGTTCGATGTCGGCGTGATGCGCTATCCCTATCCGGAACCCACGGATCCCTACTACGGGCCGGTCGCGCCCGCCCGTCCGCGCGAACAGGTCGGCACCGGTTTCCAGTTTGGCGTCACCCGGACAAGCAAGCACCCCGATGTCGCGCTGGATTTCCTCCTCTACATGGCGTCGAAGATGGGGAACCAGCGGCTCAACGCGATCATCGGCTGGATCCCGGCCATTCAGGGCACCGAAACAGACCCGCTCCTGGGCGCGTTTGAGCCGAACATCGTCGGCACCTACGCCGCGATGAATTTCACGCTCGGCGGCGAAACCGTGGTGAAGTGGAACCAGTTGCACGCCCTCTTCCAGGTTGGCCAGCTCAGCTTCGATCAGTTCGCCGCCCAGTTCGGCCCCTTTTATCTTGAGCGCGGCTTGATCGACTACAAGGAGCAGAGCCGCGACTGGCGGCGCGGCATGCAGCGCAACGAGTTGTTCCTCGCCGGTATCCGCGCCCGCGCGCTCTATTCGGAAGGCCCCGAGTCGACCACCGATTGGATTCGCTATCGCGCCCTCACCGCGAACCGGCAGGTCTGGGCCGAGATCGACCGCGCGCGCCAGATTGACCTTATGGAGAAGGGCCTCGCGAAGGACGCCGTCGGGCCCTACGAATACAAGCCCGAGGTGCTCGCCGCCGTGCGGAAACGGGTTTTGGAAGAAAAAGAATGAAAAAGATCATCCTCACCCCGCTCGCCGCGCAGCCCATCGGGCCCTACAACCAGGCCGTCGTCGCGGGCTCGCTCGTCTACACCTCCGGCCAAATTCCGATCGACCCGGCGACGGGCCAGATGGAGACCGGCGACGTAAAGGCGCAGACCGAGGTCGTGTTGCGCAACCTCAAGGCCATTCTCGAAGCCGCCGGTTCCGGGTTGGACCGCGTCGTAAAGACCACCGTGTTCCTGCAGGACATGAACGATTTCGCCGCCATGAATGAAGTGTACGGGAAGGTGTTCGCCGACAAGGCCACCGCGCCGGCCCGCAGCACCATCCAGGTCGCGCGCCTGCCGAAGGACGCGAAAGTCGAAATCGAGGCGGTGGCCACGCTGTGAAAAATTCCGAAATCCGAAATCCGAAATCTGAAATCGCGGCATGACTCCAAAAAAAATACGTTGGGACCAGGTCCGGCATCACTGGGAGATCTATCTCTTTATCGTCCCGACGCTGCTCCTGATCGCCCTGTTCCAGTATTACCCGGCGGCCAGCGGCATTTTTCACAGCTTCTATCGGTGGAACGGGTCCGACATCTCGGAGCCGGTCGGTTTTCTCAACTACATCGACCTCGTCAAGAATCCCGAGTTTTGGAACTCGTTCCGCCTCGCCTTCATCCTCGGCGCATGGAATGTCGTGAAGATGATCCCCGCGCTGTTCGTTGCGGTCTGCATCCACCGCTGCAAGAGCGAGCGGATGAATTTCCTCTATCGCACACTGTTCGTCGTGCCGATGGTGATTCCCGGCCTGATCGTCGTGCTGATCTGGCGCTCGTTCTTCTTTGAGGCGACGTCCGGCTACCTCAACAAGTTTCTGCTCGGCAGCGGCCTGTTTGATTTTCTCATCCGGCTGGACCAGGCATTCAACTGGGGCGGCGTGTTCGTCGAGGGCCAGATGCCCGCGTGGCTCGGCGACCCGCGCCTGATCATCACCGCCTGCATCGTCTGGGGGTTCCCCTGGGTCGGCTCGTTCGCCGTGCTCACCCACCTCGCCAAGTTGCAGGGCATCAGCAAGGATGTATATGAAGCGGCCGAGATCGACGGCGTGACCTGGTTCAGCAAGTTTACCAAGATCGAGCTGCCGCTGATCATGGGGTCCATCTATCTGCTGCTCGTGTTCGTGATCATCGACACGATCAAGGACGCCGGCATGATCCTCGCGCTCGCCGGCCTCGAAGGCGGCCCCGGCGGCCGCGCCACCGTGCCCGCGCTTTTCATGTTGCGCAAAGCGTTCCTCACGCAGGAAATGGGCGCCGCCTGCGCCATCGGCATCGTGCTCACGCTCGTCGTGTTAAGCCTGCAGAAGTTGAGCAGCCTGCTCGTCGGCTGGACCTCGCTTACGCCCAAACAGAAGACCCTCGTGCGCCTGGCGACGGGCTTCGTAGGCTTGGCGATTCTCTACGGGGCGTATTTCAAGGGCCTGGACCGCGTCGTCGTGCTGGGTTGGCTGTTTGCGCTCGCGTCGATCCCGTTCCCGCAAATTTTCGCCTCGCTCGGCCGGCTGCTGCCCGAGCGCGCACGCGACGAGAACTGGGTGCGCCCCGAGGACCGCGCCTTCGCGCTGGAGGCGAATCCGCTCTATCGCGCCGGGCGCGTCGTCGGCAGCCTGGGTTTGCGCGCGTCCAAGCACCTGTTCATCTGGTTCGTCCTCGTCTTCGCCTTTCTGCCGCTCTACCTGATGATCATCGTCAGCGTGAAGGACAACCAGCAGTTCTACCTCGCGCCCGCCGCGCTCACGCAGCCCATGCACTGGGAAAACTGGCGCACCGCCTGGGAGGCCGTCACGCCGACCGTCGCCAATTCGCTCTTCATTTCGACCAGTTCCACGCTGCTCACCCTGTTCTTCGCCCTGTGCGGCGCGTACTTCTTCGCGCGACTGCGGATGCCGATGTCCGGCCCGCTGTGGAACGCGATCCTCTTGTTGATGATGATGCCCGCCATCGCGAACCTTGTCCCGCTGTTCATCCTGCTGCGCGACATGAACCTGCTGAACACGCTTTCCGCGCTCATCATCGTCGGCGCGTCCGGCGGCCAGATCTTCGGCATCTTCATGCTGCGGAATTTCATTTCCGACATCCCGCAGGACTTGTTTGAGGCGGCGGAGATCGACGGCGCGACGCACTTCCAGCAGGTGCGTCATGTCGTGCTGCCGTTGTCCGGTCCCATCCTCGGCACCATCGGCGTGATGCACTTCATCGGCGCGTGGAACGACTTCGTTCTGCCGCTGATCGTCATGCGCGACCACGCGCGCCTGCCCGTCATGGTGCAGTTGCTGCGCATGGCCGGCGAATACATCAAGCTGTGGGGCCCCCTGATGGCCGGCTATGCCATCGCCTCCATCCCCATCATCATCCTCTTCATCTTCGCCCAGCGCCTCTTCATCAAGGGCATGACCGAAGGCGCGGTCAAGGGGTAGGGCGGGTGGCGAGTAGCGGCTCCACCCGCCTAATCGTCCGCGTCCCCGTCCTCGAATTGTATTTGCGGTCTCCAACGACGTGGACCAAGACTTGATCGTGCAGCCTTTCCTCCCTCGCTGTACGCTAGCCCGATTGTTGCATCACCGCAGAGGCGCCGCTTGTCCCCCGAAGCCTTGGCGAAGGGGGAAGGCTGCGGAGAAGAAGCAGGGCAAGGCGACCTGCCCAGTGAGGAGCGCAATTCATTCGGAACAGATTGCACGCATGATTACCACGTCCCGCTGGACGATGTGCGCCCGATGCGACATGTCTTCCTCTGCGCTCTCCGCGTCTTCTGCGGTGAAATATGCGGGCTAGCCGCTACTCGTTCCCTTGCCCCTCCTCACTTCTTCAGCGCGGAGAGTTTATCCAGGTCGAGGGCTTCGGCGGCGGCGCGGAGATCCGCGGGTTTGCCGTCGCGAACTTCGATTTCCACCATGAAGCGCCCGGCCACCAGGACTTGCAGTTCACCGTAGCGCGCGTCGGTGTCGTGGCGCTCGAGCGCCTTGTGGCCCTTGATTTCCGTGGTGCGCTCGTAGCCGCTGTCGGATTCGCGATCCACCTGATTCATCGTCCACGCGGTGGCCATCATGGCGGCGACGCCGGTCCCGCCGTAATCCATCAGCTTAACGGTCATGTTTGCCTTGTCCGCGGCGTATTGTCCCATGGCCTGCGAGAGGGTCATGCCCATCGCACTGTTTTTTTCGCCCTCTGATTTCGTGCGCGCGTAGTCGCCGATCTTTTCCGGCAGCATCGCGCGCAGCTCGCGGAAATCAACCACCTCAACGGCCGCCGCCTGGTTCGTCGCGCCGCTCATCATCGTATTCAGCGCGCCCATCAGGGCGGATAGGTCGGGCTGCTGTGCGACCACCGTGCCCGCCGCGAGGGCAAGCGCCAACACAACCGTCGATTTAATCGTCTTCATAGAAACTCCCCGTTTGCCAAACCATGCCTTCGGGGGTACACTAAAAATAAGGAAACGGGAGATCAACGCGTAATGTCATCGCGCACGCGTCTCGTCGCAGCGGCCAGGCCGGAAATCGAACCCGATCCGTCGGTTCCGGTGAACGCGGGGGATTCCCCGCTGTCGGAATCTGGCATGGAAGCCGGTTCCCAGCCCATCGACGCCTTCATGCTTCGGCGCGGCCTGTCCAACACGGACCTTGTCGCCGCCGCGGCCGGCACCGGGCTCACCCACAAGCAGGTCGCCAAGGCGCGTCGCGGTCGCCGGTTGACCATGAATTTGCAGGACAAAATTCTCGCCGCCTTGAACCGCCTGCCGGGCCAGGAGCCGCCGTTGCGCCGGGAGGACTGCTTTAATTATCGAGGTCGATAGGAGTGCAACGAGAACGAAAAGCGAAAGGAACAAAGGAATGAGCATGGACATCCTGGTACACGCTGAAGGGTTCCGGTTGACGGACGATCTCAGGGAAAAGACCATCGACAAGGTGGCGCGGCTCGAACAATTCGGTGGCCGCGTGCTGCGCGCCCGCGTCACGCTGCGCCGCGCCAGCGCCCATCCGTCCCCGCGCCAGTTTGAGGCGCATGTGCTGATGGAGGTGCCCGGGAACGACGTCAATGCCGTGCAGAAGGCGTCGCAGCCGCTGGAAGCGCTCGATTTGCTGGTGGAGAAGGTGGAGCAGCGGCTGCGCAAGCGGAAGACCGCGAAGATCGCAAAGCGCGAGCGCCTGCCCGAGTGGCGGCTCGCGCCCGCGATGTAAGCGGCGCGCAGCGTGCGGCCGGCCCCCGGGGTCGGCCACGGTTCGCGGAATGAACCGCGGATCTGGTGGAAGCGCGGGCCATGACCCAAGCTCCGCCGGATTCGCGGTTCTCGTTTTCCACGCTACAGCCGGCGGGTCGCGCCGCTTTCCGTGCGGACGGTGCCGCCGACGACGATGGCGGCGCTGATCAGGACCAGGTTCTTTACGATGTACTGGCCCTCGATGGTCAGCCCGTAGGGGATCGCCGTGAAGCAGACATCCGGCAGGATGATCAGCGGCAGGAACGTGCCCGGCATTTGGAGGAAGAGCAGCGCGATCGCGAGCCGGGCGAGGGGACGCACCAGCAGGCCCACGCCGATCAGCACCTCCCACCAGCCAAGAATTGGGATGAACACCTCCGGCGGAAACCAATAGACCGTGCGCGCCACGAGTTCCTGCGCCGGACTCATGCCGATGGTTTTCAGCGCGCCGAACCATACAAACACGAGGCCCACCGAAATGCGCAACAGGCGAACCCCGTTCCGCTCCATCCACCCCGCGATCAACGGGTCCATTCGATTGAAGATCTGTTTCATCCTGACCTCTGGATGCCACCATACGCCAATCGCGGCGTCGTGCAACGGCGGATGATGCGGAGGCGGCCTTGACGCTCCCGCCGCCGCGTGATACATACTTTGATGTGAAAACTACCTACTCCATCAAGGAGGCGCAGACGCAGCTTCCTCGCATGGTTCGCGAGGCGGCCGTCCAGCCGATTACGATTATGCGGCGGGACGAAGTCGCGGGTTTCCTGGTCTCACCCCAGCGGATGGAGGGCATGATGGAGACGCTGGAGTTGCTGGCCGACCCCCGGGCGATGAAAGAACTGAAACGCGCCCGGAGGGGCCGGGGCAGGTATCATGCCTTGTCCGCGCTGGATGAAGGTTGAGGTGTCAGACCAGGTGCTGGCGTTTTGCCGAACGCTGGCCCCGGAGCCCCGGCGACTTCTCCGGGATGGCCTGCGCCGATTGGAGCGCGAGGAGGGCGACGTCCAGCCGCTGGAAGGCGCGTTGATGGGGTTCTATCGCCTGAGGCTCGGGCGCTATCGCGTGGTGTTCCACTACGTCCAGGCGCGAGGCCGTCGTGTTCTGCGTTGTGAATATGCCGGGGAACGGTCCATTATTTACCAGATGTTTTCGCAACTGGCCCGGCAGGTGAAACCGGAGGAGATGCGCGATGCCCCGACAAAAGATTGAGCTGCCCGCCGCATGGAGTTTTTCGACGGAGATTCCGGTTCGCATCACGGACCTGAACTATGGCCGCCACGTCGGCAACGACACGATGCTGGCGTTGATCCAGGAGGCGCGTGTGCAGTGGTTGCGCAGCCTCGGCTATCCCTCCGAGTTGCTCGCCGAACCGGTGGGCCTGATCCTCATCGACCTCGCGGTGCGGTTTAAGGCGGAACTGGGCTGCGGCGATGCGGCGCGCGTGCAACTCGCCGCCGTGGAGTGGACCCGGCGCGGATTTGAACTGGTCTATCTGGTGACGAAAGACAATGGCGCCACGGAGGTCGCCCGCGCGACGACGGGCTTCGTCTTCTTCGACTACGCCGCGAAGCGCCTCGCCGAGCCGCCGGCGGGGTTTCGGGAGAGGGCGACGAGTAACCGGTGACCAGTAACCGGTTACCGGTTACCGGCTACAGGTCACTGGTTACTGATTACCGGTCACCGGTCACCGATCACCGCACCTGCCCGGTGCCCTGGATGACGTACTTGTACGTCGTCAACTCCTCCAGGCCCATGGGGCCGCGTGCGTGCAGTTTGTCGGTGCTGATGCCGATCTCCGCGCCGAGCCCGAATTCCGCGCCGTCGGTGAAGCGCGTGGAGGCGTTCACATAGACGGTGGCGGAGTCGACCTGTTCGGTGAACTCGCGCTGGGCGGCGGGGTCCGTCGCAATGATCGCGTCGGAATGATGCGAACCGTGGCGATTGATATGATCGATCGCCGCCTGCACGCCGGGCGCCACTTTTACGCCCATGATGAGGTCGAGATATTCCGTGTCCCAGTCCGCGTCGGTGGCCGTCTTGAAGTCCGGCACGACGGCGCGGGCCTGGTCGTCCCCGCGCAGTTCGACGCCGCGCGCGCGGAGGGTTTTTGCGAGTTCGGGCAGGAATGTCGCCGCGATGGCTTCGTCCACCAGCACATGCTCCGCCGCGTTGCAGACGCCGGGCCGCTGGCACTTCGCGTTCTCGATGATGTTCAGCGCCATCGCGGGATCGGCGCTGGCGTGGACGTAGATGTAGCAGACGCCCTTGTAGTGTTTGATGACGGGCACGCGCGCGTGTTCGGTGACGGCGCGGATCAGGCCTTCGCCCCCGCGCGGGATCGCGAGGTCGACGCGGCCTTCGAGTTGCACGAGTTCGCGGATCGCGTCGCGGTCCGTCGTGCCGACCACCTGGAGCGCGTGGTCGGGCAGGCCCTTCTTTTTACCGCCCGCCTGCAGCGCCTCGGCGATGGCCTGGTTCGAGTGCAGGGCCTCCTTGCCGCCGCGCAGGATGACCGCGTTGCCGGTCTTGATGCACAGGACGGAGGAGTCCGCCGTCACATTGGGCCGCGATTCGTAGATGATCGCGATGACGCCGATGGGTACGCGGATCTTGAGGATTTCGAGCCCGTTGGGGCGCATCCATTTGCTGATCTTCTGGCCGACCGGGTCCTTGAGGCCGGCGACGTCGCGGATGCCCTTGATCATCGCGTCGATGCGGCTGTCGGTCAGTTTCAGGCGGTCCAGCATCGCGCCGGAGAGGCCGGCGGCCTCCGCCGCGGCCATGTCGCGTGCGTTGGCTTCCTTGAGCGCCTCGCGCCGCGCGTCGAGTTCCGCGGCCATCGCCTCCAGGATGCCGTTCTTGCGCCGGGCCGACAATTGCGCCAGCGCCCGCGCCGCCGCCACCGCCCGATCCCCCATCCCCACCATCTCATCATGCAGGTTCATAGTTGCCCCTAAAGTAACCACGGAACGCGCGGAATGCGCGGAAATTAGGTCTTAACAAAGCGTTCATGTTCAAGCAGTGGATGATGTCCAAAGTTAAGCAGAAGTCCCACCTGTATTCCTGTTGCTCGCAGATAGTTCAACAGTTGGGCACGATGCTCATCAAGAAGTTTGGAACATGCCTTTAATTCAACCAATACCGAATCAAAACAGATTATATTAGGCCGATATTGTGTCTTTAATGCAGCGCCTTTGAATTGAATCGGTGCCAAAGGCTGGGATGAGAAAGGAATCCCGAGGGATCCCAGTTCAATCTCCATGCATTCCTGATAAACGGATTCGAGAAACCCAGGCCCCATTTCTTTATACACGGTGAACCCGGCGCCAAGAATTCTGAAGGTCTCGCTCTCAAACAATAATTTACTCATCGTTTCCCTTCCGTGAATTCCGCGCATTCCGTGGTTTCACTTCCTCCGAAACACCAAATTATCGCGGTGGACCACGACGGGGGAATCGGAGTGGCCGAGGAGGGCGGCGAGGTCGGTGGAGTGTTTTCCTTTCATGAGGTTGATTTCGGTGCTGGAGAAATCGCTGAGCCCGCGGCCGAGTTGTGCGCCGTCGAGCGTTTTCAGGCTGACCACGGCCCCGGCGTCGAAGTCGCCTTCGACCGCGCGGATGCCGACGGGCAGCAGGCTGCGACCCTGGTCCACGAGCGCGGCGCGCGCGCCATCGTCGATCACCAGCGCGCCTTCGGGCCGGTGGAAGATCGTGATCCAGCGCTCGCGGCGCGAGAGTTGTTCGGCGCCGGCCGCGGGTTCGATCAGGGTGCCCGTGTCGCCGCCCGCGAGCACGTCCTCCAGGATGCCGTCGCGGCGGCCGTTGGCGATGACGACGGGGACGCCGTTCTCGGCGACCATGCCCGCCGATTGCAGTTTGCTCGCCATCCCGCCGGTGGACAGTTCGCTGCCCTTGCCGAGCGCCATCGAAAGTTCCTTCTCGCTGACGCCGTGCAGCGTGGGTACGCGGCGGGTGCGGCCGCCGCCCGCGGGCGCGCGGAACCCGTCGACGGTCGTCAGCAGCACCAGCGCGTCCGCCTGCACGAGCAGCGCGGTCAGCGCGGCCAGCAGGTCGTTGTCGCCGAACTTGATCTCGTCGATCGCCACCACGTCGTTCTCGTTCACGATGGGAATTACGCGGTGTTCCAGCAGCGTGAGCATCGTCTCCTGCGCGTTCAGGTGCCGCGTGCGGTGGCGCAGGTCCTCGTGCGTGAGCAGGATCTGGCCGATGCGGATGTCGTGCGCGGCGAAGAATTCATCGTAGGTGGCCATCAGGCGCGACTGCCCGACCGCCGCGGCCATTTGCAGCAGCTTCAGCGTCGCGGGTCGTTTGCGCCAGCCCATCGCCTCGATGCCGCTGCCGATCGCGCCGGAGGAGACGACGATGATTTCGCGCCCGCCGTCGTGCAGCGCCGCGAGCTGGCGTACGAGTTCCCGCATACGGCGCCGGTCGGGCCGCCCGGTTTTCTGGACCAGCACGCGGCTGCCGATTTTTACGACCACGCGCCGCGCGCCTACCAGTCGGCCCCGAATGGAATCCACGTCTTTCATATGAACGGTCTCAAAATAGTGTAAAAATCATCACGGGTGGACACCGCGCTCCGCGCGGTGTTTTCCGTGCGCGGAGCGCCCGGACCACCCCGACAGGGTCTGGACTAAAACGAAACAGCTAATAAGCCCGCGAGCGTAGCACATCCTGCCGATGCGGGAAACGCGGCGCGCGAAAAATTTACAACGTCTGTAAAACCTTTTTTGGGGGCTTACAACGTCTGTAATTCTAATTCGTCTGCGTGATCGTCACGTTGCGGGTCGAGCTGCCGTCGTTCAGGGTCAGCGTTTGGGTGCCGACCGACGTGCCGCTGCGGGTGTAGGTGACGCTGGGGCCGGAGAAGGTGCTGAGGCTGCCGAGCGAGGCGGAGGACACGTTCCAGGTGTAGCTGCCCGTGCCGCCGCTGGCGGTGAAGTTGATTTGTCCGCTGGCCGCCGAAATGGTCTGGCTGCCGGACGGTGAGACCGCGAGGGAGCCGCCGCTGCCGCCGTCGTCACCGCCGCCGCCGGAGCTGCCGGGAATCGTGGCGGTTGCGCAGAAGGTGCTGAAGCGATTTGGCTCAATGTAGGTGCCGGTCATGGAGCCGTCTGCGCTGCCGGTGCTGTTGGTGGTCCCGCCGTCGCTGCTGGTGAGGGTGCCGGAGAAGGTGCCTTCGACGCCTTCCGTGGTGCGGCCGCGCAGTTCGAAGGAGGAGCGGCCGTTTTGCGGTTCGCCGAGCGAGCCGCGCCAGACGAGGCTGTTGTTGTCGATCGCCTCGAGCTTGTCGCCGGTCTGGCGGAGGTCGAGCGTGCGGATGCGGGCGCCGGTGGCCTGCTGGACGATCGAGTCGTTGCCGTCGCAGGCGGTGTAGAAGCCGCTGAAGTTTATCGACACGTCGCGGGCGAACGAATCCGCGGAATCAATTTCGCAGCCGCAGGGCAGGAGGATCACGGCGAGGTGGGCGATGACGAGCGCGCCCGCGCGGAAAAAATTCATGGCACTTCCTTTCGGAGAAAGCGACATCCTATCGGAATCGAGGCGCGTGGAGCAAGCGGCGAAGCGGCGGGAGATTCCCCGGTTTTCGTTTGCCCCCCACCGGCGCAAGGCCGGTGGGGTCGCAATCATCCAGGCGAAGCGGTCAGCGGGCGAGGGTGGGGGCGGGGCGGTCGGTCAGCAGGTTGTAGCGCTGTAATGCGGCGCGCCACCAGGGGGCGAGGGCGCCGGGCGGGGTGCGCCAGATGGCGGCGTGCAGGCGCGTGATGGTTTCGGAACTCAGCAGCAGGGCGCGTTTTTCGCGTTCGGACAGGGCGGACGGACCCGACTGGATGAGGCGCTGTTCGAGGCGCAGGAAGTAATCGCGCCGGGCGCGATCCTCGGTCGCCCGGCGTGGGTGGAGGATGCGGTGCGCGGCGTTGATGTAGGGGTCGAGCACCAGTTGGGCCAGCCACTGGTCGGGATCGGACGCCGGCGCCGGGACGACGTGGCGGCGGCTCATTTCAAGGTTGCGCTGCAGGTGCTTGATGACCGGCGGCGGTGCGTTTTCCACGGGCGTGGTGAACAGGTGGAGCTGCGTGAACAGCCCGCCAACGAACGGGCTGTCGAGCAGCACGGAGAGGGGAATGGAGAGGACGAGGCCGAGCCAGACCGGCGTGAGCCACCAGCCGACCGCGGGGTGTATGAAGAACCCGGCCGCGGCGAACGCGAAGCCCGCGAGCGTGTGGAACCCGTGTGTGCGTGCGGCCCAGCCCCACGAGGTGCCGGAGGTCTCGTCGCGCCGCTGCGCGGCCCAGCCCACCTTGCGGCCCATGAGAATGCTGAGGACGGAGCGCGTGTTAAACAGCATGAGGACGGGCGCAAGGAGGGTGGAGAAAACCTGCTCGACCAGCAGGCTGCCCAGCAGCGGAACGCCGCCGCCGAAGGTGATGCGGGTCTGCTTGCGGACCAGGGCGAGCAGGCCGGCCAGGAACTTGGGCGCCACGATCATGCCCATCGTCGCCACGAACAGGCCGAGGGCGAGCCGGAAGCCGCCGACGTCGAGAAAGGAGGAGAGGCCGATGTCGTAGTCGAAGGACCGGCTGGCGGACAGCGTGACGTCGACGAGGCTCTGGGCGAGCCCGAAAATCAGCATGACGAGCCACAGCGGCGAGGCCAGATAGGAGAGTACGCCGAGCAGCAGGTGGAGGCGGTTGACCGGGTGGAGCCCCGGCGCCGTGAGCAGCCAGGCGTGCTGCAGGTTGCCCCGGCACCACCGGCGGTCGCGTTGCGCGTGGGCGAGCAGCGTCGGCGGGCCGCCCTCGAAACTGCCCTCGAGGTCGATGGCGAGGCGCACCTCGTAGCCGGCCTTCCGCATCAGCGCGGCCTCGACGTAGTCGTGGCTGAGAAACCGCGCCTCGCGCCCGCCGGTGAGCGGCAGTTCGGGGAGCGCGCAATGCTCCATGAACGGTTCGACGCGCAGGATCGCGTTGTGGCCCCAATAGTTGCCCTCGCCCTGCTGCCAGCCGTTGAGGCCGGCGGCGAAGAGGGGGCCGTAGAGCGCGGAGGAAAATTGCATCAGGCGCGCGAAGGGCGTCGCGGCCAGGGCGAGGCGGGGCGCGGTCTGGAGGATGCCGACACGCGGGTGGGCCTCCATCAACGCGACCAGTTTCCCGAGGGTTTGTCCATCCATGATGCTGTCGGCATCCAGGACGATCATGTATTTGTAGCTCCGGCCCCAGCGGCGGCAGAAGTCGCTGACGTTCCCGCTCTTGCGGTTCAGCGGAATGCGGCGCCGGCGGTAGAAAATCTGGCCGAACCCGCGCACCTGTTTGCAGAGGTCGAGCCAGGCCGACTGCTCCTCCGCCGCGATGTTCGGAATGCGCGTGTCGCTGAGAATGAAGAAGTGGAATTTCCCGCCGTATCGCGCGCGCAGCAGCGAGAGGTACATGGCGCGCACGGCTTCGTATACGCGCGCGACGTCCTCGTTGTGGATGGGCATCACGATCGCCGTCACCGGCAACTCCGCGGGGTCGGCCGCTTTCTGGAGGCGGAGCGAAAACGGGCCACCGCCGTTGCGCAGGAGCAACACGAAGCCGGTGAGCGCCTGCACAAAACCCAGCGCGACCATGGCGAAGAGGGGAACGAACAGCGCCAGCATCGCGCCCTCGATCCGCGTCATGCCGCCGCGCCAGAAAATGTCGGCCAGCACCCAGGTGGCCGCGAGGGTAAGTGCGATGACGCTATTGAAGAACAGCAGACGGTGCACCCGGCCTCGCGCGGAGGCGCGCGGCGTGCGGAGCGCGTGCGGCGGAGTGGCGTCGCTCATCGCGTGTACCAGAACAGGTACGCCGCCAGTGCGATGACCAGCAGCCAGGTGATCGCGGCTTTTAGCAGCGGACGGCGGTCCAATACGTCCAGCGTGGTGCCGGCCCAGGTCGCGACGGCGCCCCACGCGAGGCGGCGCGGAATCATGCGGCCTTTGCGCAGTTCCGGGCCGGCCTTGAGGACCGCGCCGTGGAGCGCGCGCACGAATTCATCGGGCGGATTGGGCTGGAGAAAGGCGTCCGGCCAGCGCGCGTACCCGTCGCACAGCCAGTAGGCGAGGCGGCCCGCGGAGAGCGAGCGGCGGTCATCGAGCGCGGCGAACTCCGGCAGCAGCCCGCGGAACCAGCCGGCCATCGCCCTGTCGGTTGCCTCGATGGCGAGGGTGACGGGCGAGGCGCCGGGATCGGCCGGCGGCGCGGCCGCGACGGTCTCCACGATGTCGGCGGCGAGTTGCGCGCGACGCCAGCGGCCGCCCAGGCGATGCGCGCGCAGATAGCCGTCCACCTGCTCGAAGGCGGCCTCCCAGTCGGAGGGTTCGCCCCAGGCCGGCGAAAAGGTGTTCAGGGCAGCCACAGGTAGGTCCAGGTTTCCGTCAGGGGTTTCTGGTCCGTCTTGAGAAAGCAGCGGAGTTCGATCGGCAGTTCCGGGTTTACGGGTTTCACGTCGAACACGGCGCGCCACGAGCGGGCGTGGGGATTGCGCTGCAGGGTTTGTCCGAGCACTTCGGCATTGGCGGCGGAGATATCGGCGGCCAGCGCGTCTTCACTGGCGTTTTCCAGATCGTGCGTGCCGGCGAAGTCGACGACGAATTTGCGGGCGCCCGGCAGGTAGGGAATGGCGGCCTGCCGCGTGGCGATCGCGCGCGCGAGCGGCGGGTGCGCGCCGCTGTCCATCAGCCAGTGCAGTCGGTAGTGCAGATTGATTTCATCGCCGGCGGCGGGGCTGCGGCGCGGGACCCAGCAGGCGACCACGTTGTCATTGTATTCTGTTTCGGAGGGAATCTCGATGAGGCGGATTTCGCCCTCGCCGAACGGCGCGACCGGTTCGACCCAGAGGCTGGGTCGGAGGTGGTAGTCCGCCTCAAGGTCCTCGTAGGAGGAGAAGCGGCGGTCCCGCTGGAAGAGGCCGAACCCGCGCGGGTTGTTGTCGACGAATGAAGCGAAGCGCAGCCGCGCCTCGTTCTCCAGCGGGCGCCACAGCCATTCGTCCGCGCCCGTGTGGACGAGCAGCCCGTCGGAGTCGTGCACCTCGGGGCGGAAATCCTGGCGCTGCAGCCAGGAGTTCTCGCCGAACCAGAACATGCTCGTCAGCGGAGCCAGGCCCAGCATGGAGACGTTGGTCCGCATGAAGAGCGTCGCCTCGATTTCCATCACCGTGGTGCGGTCCGGGATGATCAGGAAGGAGAAGGCGCCGACCATGCTGGGGCTGTCGAGCAGGGCGAACAGGCGGATGCGCGTTGCGTCGCGGTCCGGCTTCTCGAGCCAGAATTCCGTGAAGCGCGGGAACTCCTCCGGCGCCTCGGTCGCGACGTTGACCGCCACGCCGCGGGCGGAAAGGCCATAGCGCTGTCCCGCGCCGAGCGCGCGGAAATAGCTCGCGCCCTGGAAGGCGACGACCTCGTCGAGGTAGTCCGGGCGGTTCAGCGGGTAATGGAGGCGGAACCCCGCGAAGCCGATGTCGTCCGGGACCGAGCGGCCGATGTCCACTTTGGAATAGTCGAACAGCGACTTCGTGAACGGCACTGTTTCGATCACCTCGCCCTCGAACCAATTCACCGTCACCCGGTTCGATTGGATGCCGCCGGGGTGGAAAAACTGCGCCTGGAACGGCAGCCGCTCCATCCGCCACAGCGCCTCGCGCGGGTCGAAGCGGATCGCGCGCAGGTCGTCGTAATCGAGGTCGCGCAGCTTGCGCGGCAGGGGCGGCCGGTCATCGCGATACGGCGCCTGCGCGCGCGATCGCGCCATTTCCCGCACATGGTCGTAATCGAGCACCTGCCCGGCATGGACAACGCGGGGTAGAAGACTGACGGCCACCAAACACGCCGAAAGGACATGGATGCGCATGCGCAACGGAACCCTCGAATAAATTGGGCGATAGCAAAAGGTATCGCCGCGCAAAGTCAACATTGATTCGGCAGCCTTCTTGTCGCGGCGAAGTCCCGGATTGAGCGGGACGGAGACGTACGCCTCGCTCCGCACCGGCGAAAGAAAGGCTGGCTCGCCAGCCGTAGCCTGGACTGGCGGCCCTGCTACGCGCCGGGGACGCCGCATAGCAGGGCAGCCTTCGCCTCGCTCCGCTACGGCGAAGGCTGGTGCCCCGGGGCAGGTTCGAACTGCCGACCTGCGGTTTAGGAAACCGCTGCTCTGTCCAGCTGAGCTACCGGGGCGGGGTGCGGAACGGGTCCGAATGCACAAAGAAAACAAAAATCATCGTTTCCGGCAAACAGGAACGAATCCGCAACGGGCCCTCCGCCGGCAGCGCCTGCTTTGGCATTGTGTCCCGGCTGTCGATGGGGCAGTGTTTCGACTGGTTCATCTTAAACCACATGCACACTTCCCATACGTCCTTTCGCGGGCTGCGCCTGTTCGCGCTTGCCTGCCTCGCCCTGTTGATTCCAGTCGCGGCGTTTTTCCTGGTGAACCTGGAACTCGCGGCGCGCGTCTTCCATCCCGGTTTCCTGTTCTTCGAGCGCCTGCTGCCCGCGGCCGTTTTCCGCGCGGGCATTCCGCTCGCGGCGGATCTCAGCACGATCAGTACGTTCGTGCCGGTGCTGGTTCTCCTGTTCCCGCTGGTCCAGGCCCTGCGCATCCTGCGGGCAGGCGAGCGGGCGACCGCGGTGATGCGGGAATTGAAGGCGGACCCGTATCCGCCGCACTTCGCGTTCTTCCTCGTGATGCTGGGGCTCGTCGGCACGCTGTACGGCATGCTGATCGGCCTGCAAACGAGCGGCGTGTCGGAGATCGGCGGCACGGGCATTAACCGCGAGAGCGTACAGGTCACGCTCGACCGCCTCATCGGCGGCACGGCGACCGCCATCCTCAGTTCCCTCGTCGGCATCGTGGGCGCGTTCATCGTCGCGCGCCCGGTGCCGTGGCTGTTCCGCCAGCTCACCGGGGTGGAGCAGGAGGAAGGTCGCCGCACGCTGACCGATACGCTGGCTGAACTTACGCGCGATCTGCAACACCTCGGCGCGGCCAGCCGCGATCTCGCGGCCCAGTTGCCGCCCGGCTCGCTGCAACAGGTCCGCGCCCAACTCGACCGCCTCGAAACCGGCGTGACGGATGCCGTCCGCCACCTCGCGCCGCTGGCCGGCCACCTGCAGCTCCTCCAGGAGAACGCCGCGAAGATGCTCGCGCACACCGCGCGGCTCGAGTCCGTCGACCAGGCGGTGCGCGAACAGGGCGCGCGACTCGACCGCCTGCACGAGGCGCTTCACCAGCTTGGCGCGCACGCCGGGCGCACCAATGAACTGCTGGAACGGCAGCTCGCCGAATCGCGCGAACAGCAACAGGCTCTCCTCGCGCCGCTCGCCGCCGCCGCCACCGCCGCGCAGGAGGGGCTGCGCGATGGACGCAAGGACCGCGATGCGCTGCGCCGCGCGCTCGCCCACTACGCCGACGCCCGGGAGTAACCACGCCGCCATGAGCCATTCCCCGGAAGAGGAACGCGCATTCGGCGAGCAACTCGACGCGCTGGCCAACAAGTCGTCGCGCAAATTCTTCTCCTTCAGCCCGAACGATGTGCTCGTGCAGGTCGCGCTGCCGCTCGTGCTGATCCTCGCCATCGCCGTGCGCCTCATGCATGTCGCCCTTAGCGCCGCCACGCAGGATCAGGGCCCGGTGATCCTCGACCTCTGGAAGCAGCAGCTCATCCTGCGCATCGACGCGGCGCTCGACCGCTGGGAAAAGGAATCCGGGCTCGCGGCCCTCCCGGATTTCGAGCGGGTCCTGTGGAGCGGCGCCTGGCCTGATGACCCGCGCTTCCAGCAACTCTGCGCGCGCGGCACGGCCCTCGCCGCCGCCCCGCAACTCGCCGTTGAACTCTACGAACAGGCGCTCCGCCACGAGCCCGCTGGCGCGGATACCGCGGGCGCCAGCTACCTGGTCCAGCTCTATGACCCGCTGTCCGCCGTGAAGCCGGAGAACCCCGATGCCATCCCCCCGGAATTCACCATCACCCCTGAACGCCGCGCGTTCGCCCTCTCCTACATCGAGGAGCGTTGCCGCACCTGGAAGGACCAGATCGAAACGCTCCAGTGGAGCGCGGTGAACCGCATCGCCCGCGCGCTGCCCCTGCAGGACGGCATCACCGAGCGCAACCTGCAGGACCAGATGAAACAACTCGCCCAATCCCTCGAAGAACGCGGCTACCCCCTCCTGCCCTCGGTGATCCATGCGTATTAAGGAGGTGATCAGTGATCAGTGTTCAGTGACCAGTAAGAATCACACTCCTTACCGGTTACTAGTTACCGGTCACTTCTTCCTCCTGCTTTTCCTCGCCTTCGCGCTCCGCGCTCCGGCTGAATCGGGAACGCCGCGCGACCAGGCCCGCGCGATCCTCGCCCTGCGCTCGGCCGCCGGGCAGGTCATGGCCGAGCTGGAACAGCGCGCGAGCACGCAAAGCTGGGACACGGCGCAGCTCACCGAGCAACTGACCACCCGCATGCTGGCTGATGCCGCCGCGCACCGCCGCCCGCAGGATAGCCGCACCCGCAGCCGTACGCTCGCCGCCGAGCTCCAAAAAGTCGCGCTCGAAGCCGCCCTCACCAACGCCGTCGCCGAAGCCCAGGCGCGCTCGCCGCTCCCCATTCGCGGTGAGGAGGTCCTCGAACTGGTCGGCGCGTCGTGGACCCAGCAGGTCGATGCCGCGCTCGCCCGCTTCCTCACGAACCAGTTCGACGCCATCTACACCGGGGCCCGCCTGCGTGCCGTCGCCCTGCAGCAAAAGACCGCGCTCAATGAAATTCGTTTTCCCGCGCCGGAAGAATTGGATGCCCACCTGTTGTCGCTTTGGCAGGGGCGCAAGGACCCCGCCGCCGTGCTCGCCGCGCGTGACTTCGATCCGCTCGGCGGCTGGCTCAAATCCTTTGCCGCCCCGAAGGCGGAGACCCTGCTCGAAGAGGTGGAGCGGCACATCGGGGACGCCGCCGCCCGCCGCAAGGACGAAATCATCCGCCAATACGAACACCAGCTCGGCGTCATCCGTGAAGCCGCAGATCGCGTGCCCGCGGGCCGCATTACCCGCGCCGGCATTGCCGCCGAGTTGCAGGTCGCGCTCGATCGCGACCTCGCCGCGCGGCGCCAGGCTGCGCAGGATGCGGGCACCGCCGCGACGCCGCTGTATCCCGTGTTCCAGATCGTGCAGTCCAACGCCTTGGCCACCGCCGCGCAACTCGAAGGCGCGCGCTGGTCCGCCTTCCTCGCGGAAAGCGGCGAGCCCCGCATCGACGCCGAGGCACTGCGCAAGGAAATCGAGCGCGCCCCCGCGCCGCACCGCATCCGCGCGACCAGCGAAACGCTGTTTCTTGAAACCCTCGGTCCCGCCAAACAGCGCGAGGCCGCCGCGGCCTACGCCCGCAAGCAGGGCGCGCCGGACGCCGCGCGCGCGGAGTTTGAAACGCAGCTTGCCGGGGCGGGGGAGGGCGCCCGAATTTTTCAGGCGCGCCTGCGCGAGGTCCTGCCCGCCGCACTCGAAACGGCGCGCGCCCGCGTGGTGGAAAAACAAATCGGTCAGCTCGATGTCCTGCCCGGCGCGGATCCGCTGCCCGATCCGCTGATCGATGCCCTGCTCGCGCGGGAGGCGCGACCCGTCAAAACGATGGACGAAGCGCTCGGCTTTCTTGGCGTCCGGGCGAAGATCGACACGTCCGCACTGCTCGAGGAAACCGGGGCCCGCGCCGTGGCGATCGTCAACGCCGCCATCGCCGCCGGCAACGAGGCCGTGCAGGCGCAGGCAGGCCTGGTGCGCGAATTGGAAACCGCGCGCCGCGAGCAACTCGCCCGCGATGTCGCCGCCGCACGCCCGGTCGATGCCGTCCTCAAGGAGTGGACCGCGGAGTTCACGCGCCAGTGGAAGCCGCGCGCCGCCGAACGGAACCTGCGCTACGACGCGCCGCTCGCCGTCACCCGCGAGCTGCTCAACAAAACCGTGCGCCAGTTATACGACGCGGTGAAGCAGGAACAGCAATCCGCGTCCGCCACGCCCGCGCCCGGGCCCGCGGCGGTGAGTCCTTCCGAGAACCAGCGCGACGAACCGGACGACAAGGAGGAGGCGGCGGAGGTCGAGCAGCATACGCTGGAGGAAGTGTTGCTGGTCCCCTGCGACGCGAGTCTCATCATCCGCGATGTCGGCGAGCAGTTGTGCGAGGCCGTCATGCGCGTCGGGCCCGACGCCCCGCCCATCGTCGTACGCTTCGCGCCCCATGACGCCGACGCGGCGGCGCGCGCGCTGTTTGACGGCATTCGCCCCGGCCTCGCAGGTCTGGTCGCCGGCAAGCAGGAGGCGTGGAAGAGCGGCAGCCGCGGATTTCTCGGCTTCAAGCGGAGGGCCGTCCCCGAGCTGCGTTTCTTCATGGTTGTGCGCAGCCGTGAAATTCGCCATCAAACCAGCCTGCTCCTGCGCAGCCAGATCAGCGAGTTGCTCCGGGAGTGGACTGAAGCCAACCACCCCGGCCATCCCATCACGCTGGATTGGACCGTCGGCCTCGGCGCCGTCGCCTCGCCCGAATAGACTGGATCTCGGGAGTTTTGTCTCGGTCGCCAACTTTCGGCGCCGACGGCGCGGCGCCCTCCATTCAAATCAAATGCCCGGTTCGTGGAGGGCGGCAGAGGCCCGTGCCGCCCGCTGGCGTTCGGGAAAAACTCTTAAGAGCCGCTCTATTCCGCCGCGGGCGTCACGGTGAACGAGCGGAAGTCGCTCCAGGGACCGGCGAGATTGTCGGCGTCGATTGAGCGGACACGCCAGCGACCGGCCGGGACGCCGGCGGGCCACTCAACGGTGAGGGAAAGATCCGTTGTGCGATCGAACCGGAAATCCGCGCAGATGGCCGTGTCGTCGCATGTGTCGATGTCGATGAGATAGGACGACGCGCCCTTCACCGCCTTCCACGAGAACGCGAGCAGCGGGCCGGACAGCACGGCGCCGTCGGCCGGTGTGTTCAACGCGGCCGCGCCGGGAATCTCCTGCAGCGGTCCGTTGTCGTCGTCCCGCCAGTCCACGCCGGAGAAGATGAGGGCGCCGGTGCCCGCGCCGAGCAAGAGACCGACGAGCGCCGGGGCGGGTGAGTTGGTGGACGCGGGTTTTGCGGGTTGCTGTTCGGCGGGCGCGGCTTCCGCTTCGGTCTCCTCCGCGTCGGCGGGTTCACCTTCCCCGCCGCGCACGATGAGCGCGGGAAGCAGGAGTACGACGGCCATCCAGCGAGCGGCGCGGCTCATTCCCAGGTTCCTCGTTTCGGGGCGTCCTTTTTTTCGACGCCGTGTTGCAGCACGCGGCGGTGCCGGTGCTCGGTGCGCTGGCGGTGGCGCTGCTGGCGCTCGGCCAGTTCCGCCAGTTCGCCGCGCAGTTGGATGTAGTTGGCGAGACGCCGTTCCGGCAGCGTGCCCGCGGCCACGGCGGCGAGCACGGCGCAGCCGGGCTCCTTCTCGTGGCGGCAGTCGGTGAAGCGGCACGCGGGGACGAGCGCCTCGATGTCGGGAAACACGTCGGCCAGGCTGTCCCCGTCGCCCCACAATTGGATTTCGCGGAGGCCGGGCGTGTCGATCACCAGCGCGCCGTTCGGCAGGCGCAGCAGTTCACGGTACGTCGTCGTATGGCGGCCACGCCGGTCGCGCGCGCGCACTTCGCCCGTTTCCTTGATCTCATCGCCGAGCAGGCGGTTCACCAGCGCGGACTTCCCGACGCCGGACGGTCCGAGCAGCGCGCACGTCTGGCCCGGCTTCATCTGCGCGCGCAAGCCTTCCACGCCGCGCCCCGAAATCGCGCACGTCACGTGCACCGCGATGTCCGGGGCGAGCGTCTGCACCTCCGCGGCATACGGGGCGGGGTCGTCGCAAAGGTCGCATTTGTTCAGCACCAGCGCGGGCGTCGCCCCGCTGTCGCGCGCGAGGGCGAGATAGCGTTCGATGCGCCGCAGGTTGTAGTTCCGCCCGCCGTCGAGCGCGTGCACGATGAACACGACGTCCACGTTTGCCGCGACGACCTGCGTTTCGACGACCTCGCCCGGCTCCTTCCGCGCGATGGCCGAGCGGCGCGGCAGTACGCGGTGGATCAGCGCGCGATCGTCCGCGCCCTTTGTTTCCGCGAGCACCCAGTCGCCGACCGTCGGCTGGTCGATCCGGTTCTTCGCGAGGCGCCGGAACCGGCCCGAGAGCGCCGCGACGAATTCGCCGCGCGCGCAGACGATGTGCCACAAGTCGCGGCCGTCCCGCACCACGCGCGCCGGTTCGCCCGGCGCCTGCTCGCGCGCCGCCGCCTCCGCGACCCACGGCCCGCCGCCAAGCGCCGCCAGGTCGATCCGCGTTTGTTCCGTAGCTTTCGTCACGCGCAACACACTAGCCGCCGCCCCCGCGTGCCGCGATGAATTTCCGCGCGGGCGATTTGTGAACTGAAAATCAGTAAAGAATTTTACAAACCACTTGCTGAACCGATTAAGAGATTTTATATTCGTCGCATGGAAGAATCTTTGACCGGACGGCGTCGTCGTGCGGATGGCGCGCGAAAACCAACGATTACGGATGTCGCGAAGGCGGCGGGCGTGTCCGCGGCCGCGGTTTCGTACGTCCTTAACGGACGCCTGAAAGAAGTGTCCGCGGCGACCGCGCAGCGCGTGCTCGAAAAGGTGCGCGAACTCGGCTACGTGAAGAATCTCGCGGCGGCGGCGCTCACCGGGCAGAAGTCGCGCATGATCGCGGTGATCATTCCGACGCTCTACGATCCGCAGGCGGCGGGGGCGGAACCGCCTATAAATCCCTTCTATGGCGAACTGCTGATCCGGCTCGAACACGAGGCGCGTTCGCGCGGCTATGCCGTCTGCTTCCACACCGGGCGCGAAGAGGAAAACGTCCAGTTCCTCCTGCAACGCAACATGGATGCGGCGGTGCTGGTCGGGTTCTCGGAATGGGACCTGCCCGAGCTCCTGAAAAATCCGGGCATCCGCTGCGTGCTCTTCGATTCGCATCAACTCGCGCCGGCGCACGGGCACGTGCGAACCAATGAACAGAAGGGCGGTTACCTCGCGGCTGAACGGCTCATCGACATCGGCCGCCGCCGCCTCCTGTTCGTCGGCGCCAAACCCGTCGCGACGTCCGGCAACGTGCCTTCCGAACGCTATCGCGGCGCGCAGAAAGCCTGCGAACTCGCGGGCGTTTCCATGCAGGTGCTCGAAACGGCGGTGACCTACGACGCCGGCCTCTACGCCGCGCAGAAGGTCGTCGACATGGCGGTGGACGGCGTGCTCGCCACGGCGGATGTCGTTGCCGCGGGCCTGCTCGACGGCCTCACGCGACTTGGCCGCAGCGTGCCGGGCGATGTCGCCGTGATGGGCTACGACAACCTGCCGATCTGCCAGTACACGCGCCCGCAACTCAGCAGCATCGACCAGGGCCTGCGCGAAAAAGTGAAGGCCGTGATGGATCTCGTCGAACACCCCGAGCCCGGCGCCGTCCGCGTCGTCGACCCCACGCGCGTGCTTCGGCAGAGCGCGTAAATCAATTTCCGCTTTATTCAGTGCCGGAAGGGCTCCTTGGCTCAAGGTGCCGCGGCTGATTGCGCAAATTATATGTTCTTAACCACCCGCTTCGCTGGAGTACACGGAGATCACGAAGAAGCCATTTTGGGGGGGACTGGCCGATACATCGCTTCACCCTCCGTGTCTCCGTGCGCTCCGTGGTGAAATTTCTTCTTTTGATGCCTGAACTTTCATCCAGCGCCTGGGTCGTTGCCGCGTTCGTCGCGCTGATCGTCGGCGTCTCCAAGACCGCGCTGCCGGGCATGGGGATCGTTGTCGTGCCGATGCTGGCGATGGTGTTGCCGGCGCGGTTGTCGGTCGGGGCGCTGCTGCCGCTGCTGATCGCGGCGGATATCGTCGCGCTTTCGCTCTATCGCCGGCACGCGGACGTGCCGTTGCTCTTACGGTTGCTCGTGCCCACGGTGTTTGGCATCGGCGCGGGGCTCGCGCTGCTGCGCATGGCGGACGATGCCGCGCTGCGGCCGTTCCTCGGCGGGTTGATCCTCGCCTTGCTCGCGCTGGAACTGGTGCGCCGCGTCGCCGGTTGGAAACACCTGCCGCACGCGCGGTGGTTCACCGTGTTGACGGGCATGGCCACGGGCTTCTCGACGACCGTCGGCAACGTCGCCGGGCCGGTGATGAATCTCTATCTCCTGAGCCGCGGCATGGAGAAGGGCGCGTTCATGGGCACCATCGCGTGGTTCTTCCTGGTCGTGAATGTGGCGAAGGTACCGCTCTTCGCGAGTCTCGGCATGATCACCGCGGATACGCTGCGCCTCGACCTCGCGCTGCTGCCGCTGGTGCTGGCGGGCACGTTCCTTGGCCGCCGTCTGCTGCCCGTCATCCCGCTCGCGCTGTTCGAGCGCCTGGTTCTCGTGCTCGCCGCGATCGGTGCGGTTCGGTTGCTGATGTAGCGCCCACATCCGCATGCGCCCCTGTAGCGACGGCATTTTATGCCGTCGGATTCCCCGGCGGGCCGACGGGATGAAATCCCGTCGCTACAATCAACGGGGTGATGCGGGTTATCCCACGCGGCGCGCGGTGCCGTCCTGGTAGAACGGGAGCGCGACGACCTCGGCGGGCAGGCGTGCGCCGCGCGACTCGATTTCCAGTTTGGCGCCGAGCGCGGTGTGCGCGTCGTCGACATACGCCAGCGCGACGGCGGCGTCCAGGCTCGGTGCGAGCGAACCGCTGGTGACTTCACCGACTTCGCGGTCGCCGTGCATCACCTTGTCGTGCGCGCGCGCCGCGCGTTTCGACGCGAGCCGCAACCCGCAGAGATAACGGCCGCAGCCCTGGTCGCGGTCACGCAGGCAGGCGTCGCGGCCGATGAACGTCTTTGCGAAATCGATGAACTGGCCGCGCGCCGCCGCGACGGGCGTGCGGTCGGTCCCAAGTTCGTGGCCGTACAGCGGATAGCCCGCCTCCAGGCGCAGCGTGTCGCGCGCGCCGAGGCCGGCCGGTTTGATCGCGCCCGGCTTGAGCATCATGTCCCAGAAATCCAGCGCGGCATTGGCGGGCAGATACAACTCGTAGCCGAACTCGCCCGTGTAGCCGGTGCGGCTGATCACGGTCGGGATGCCGGCGAGCCGCTGCGAGACGAAGCGGAAGTAACGGAGATCGGGCAGCTTCAAGCCGAACGCGGCCTCGAGATCGGCGCGCGCGTTCGGGCCCTGCACGTCGAGTTTCGCCGTGCGTTCCGACAGGTCGTCGAACTGCGTCTTTTTCGAGAGATGCGCGCGAATCCATTCAGCGTCGCCCGCGAGCGTGCCGGCGTTCACGATCAGCCAGAAATGATCGGCGCCGAGCCGGTAGCAGGTGAGGTCGTCGAGACAGCCGCCGTCCTCGCGCAGCAGGTAGCCGTAGCGTGCCTGGCCGGTCGCAATGGTGGACACCTTGCAGGTGAGGAGGTTTTCGAGATCCATCAGCGCGGTCGGCCCGCGCAATGAAAACTCGCCCATGTGGCAGGTGTCGAAAACGGAGGTGCGGGTGCGGGTCCACGCGTGTTCCGCGAGAATGCCTTCATATTGGATCGGCATGTCCCAACCACCAAACGGGGCCATGCGCGCGCCGAGCGCGACGTGACGTCGATAAAGGGGAGTGCGCATGTGCGTCAGTCTAGCGGAATGCGGCGCCGGGTTCAAATTGAATGGCGGCGCGCACTTGGACATTGCCAAACGACGAACCCTGCGCGACGGTGCGCGCGATGGAAACGCAGGCACGATTCAGCGGATTCGAGCGACTGGCTGGTCCCGACGCGATGCGGCGGCTCGCCCGCGCGCATGTGCTGGTCGTCGGCCTCGGCGGCGTCGGGTCGTGGGTCGTCGAGGCGCTGGCCCGCTCCGGCGTCGGCGCGCTGACGCTGATGGACGGCGACGACGTGTGCGTGTCGAACACGAACCGCCAGTTGCACGCCGTGCTCGACGCGGTCGGAAAGCCGAAGGCGGAGGTGCTGGCCGACCGCGTACGCGCGATCAATCCCGATTGCCGCGTCACGGTGCGCGCCGAATTCTTCCACCGCACCGCGGAGGATCGTCCGTTCGAGGCGCCATTCGACGGGGTGGTGGATTGCATCGACGGCGTGATGGCGAAGGCCACGCTGATCGGCAACTGTCTTCGTCGCGATATTCCCGTCGTCAGTTGCGGCGCGGCCGCCGGCAAGTTGGATCCCGGCCAGGTCCAGACCGCCGACCTCGCGCGCGTACACCACGACCGGTTGCTGATGTTTGTGCGGAAGAAGCTGCGCAAACACTACGGCCTGCCCGGCCGCGGCAACAAATTGATGGGCATTCCCTGCGTGTTTTCGCCCGAGCCTGTTCGCGCGCCCGCCGGATGCGAACCGATCGCGGAGGCTTCAGCGGACCCGCTCGGCGATGCCGCGTCGGGCCCCGCGTGCGAAGGGCGGCTCGGTTCCGCGGTATTCGTCACCGCCACCTTCGGGTTCCACGCCGCCGCCGCGCTCATCCGGCGGCTGTGCGCGCTCTGAAGTCGCTGGTGTTCCGTGCGCTCCACGCGACGTCCCGTTTGGCCCCCGGCGGGCTTGCTTGTCTCGGCGAAGCCATGCGAAGCCGGATCCCGCCGGAGCCCGAATTCGTTTCGCTACCGCGTGGCAAAATAACTATCTCTCCCGCGATATCCGCCTTCTCCGCGCCCTCCGCCGTCGCGCGGAGCGCGACGTCCACCGGAAGAAGCGGAACAAGACGATCGCCTCTACTCCCGCCCGTACGCCAGCCGCAGCGATGGGTTGCCGGTGCGCGTGAGCACGAGGTGCAGGTTGTCGAGCGCGCGGGTGGCGAACGCGGCCTCGCAGTAGCAGAGGTAGTAGCGCCACTTGCGAATGAAGGTCTCGTCGTAGCCGAGCGCGCGGATGTCCGGCAGCGCGGTTTCAAAATTCTCCAGCCAGCGGCGCAGCGTCGGCGCGTAGTGCGGCCCGATGTTCTCGACGGACTCCACGTGCAGCTTCGAGTGCTCCGTCATCGCCGCGCAAAGCGCGCCGAGCGAGGGCAGGTGGCCGCCGGGGAAGATGTGTTTCTGGATCCAGTCGGTGCTGCGGCTGTAGGCGGCGTAACGCTGGTCCGGCATCGTGATGACCTGGATCGCGGCGACGCCGTCCGGCTTGAGCACGCGCTCCAGCGTCGCGAAATACGTCCCGAGATACGCGCGGCCCACGGCCTCCAGCATCTCGATGGAAACGATGCGGTCGAACGCGCCCTCGATGTTGCGATAGTCGCACAACTTGAACTCAATTCGATCCGCGAGACCCGCCGCCGCCGCGCGCGCCTGCGCCTCCTCAAGCTGCCGCTGCGAGACGGTGATCGACGTGACGCGGCAGCCGGTGCGCCGCACGGCCTCGACGGCGAAGCCGCCCCAGCCGGATCCGATTTCGAGTACGTGGTGGTCCGGTCCGATCCGCGCGGCTTCGATGAGCTTGCGCATTTTTTCGACCTGCGCGTCCTGCAGCGACTGCGCCGGGTGCGCGAAGACCGCCGCCGAATAGAGCATCGTGGGGTCGAGCCACAGCTTGAAGAAATCGTTGCTGAGGTCGTAGTGCGCCGCGATGTTGCGACGGCTGCCCGCGACGGTGTTGCGGTGCGCAACATGCAGCAGGCGATTGAACGCGCGGCCCAGGCGCGCCATCCGCACGTCGCCGTCGTCGAGGCGATGCCGGTTCTCGATGAGCAGCGTGACGAGCGCGGTGATGTCCGGCGAGTCCCATTCGCCCAGCATGTAGCCGTCGCCGAGCCCGATCTCGCCGTCGCGCACGACGCGGGCGAAGAAGGCTTGATCGCGGACGTGCAGCGCCGCGCGCGGCCCGGGCATTGCGCCGCCCGCGGTCCGCGTCGAACCATCCGGCAGCGTGAGTTCCAGCGTGCCGCGTTCAATGCGCCCCAGCAGGTCCAGCGTCAGGCGTCCGCACAGCCGTTCCCAGCGCGTCGCGGGGGCGGTGCGGATGGTAAGCGCGCTGGCGGGCGCGGGCTTTGTGAAGACCGGGAGCTTGCGTTGGAAATACAGTTGTGCGGCTTGCATCATGATCCTTGGCATCGTCAGGGCCACGTTCAGCGGGTAGTGCGCCAGCGTGCCCGCCAGATGTTTCGTGTCGAGCGGCAAAGCCTTACCGGCCAGTTGCGATTTAAACACGACGCGCCCGTCGCGCACCAGGTCCACGCGCACGTCGAGGTCCGGGGTGGGGGGCGAAAATGAGAAGGCGTATTCGCCCCGCCGGTCGTTGAACGGCGAGACGTGGAACGCCTTCGCCGCGTGGAATTGCGCCGTGTCCTGCGCGAACGCCGGGTCGTCCAGCAGGTAGAGGTGCCGCTCACGGAACGTGTTGTTCACCTCGGCCACCGCGCAGCGCAGCGTTCCGTCCGCGCCGTAGCAGTAGTAGAAGCTGACCGGGTTGAAGACGTAATTGAAATAGCGTGCCGCGGTCACAAGGAAGACCCGCGCCACCTCGTCCCCGCGCTTTACCGTGCGGAGGAACCGGTCGAGTTTTTCGCGGATGCCGCCGGCCGTCTCGTCGAGGAAGTCGCGGTCGTGGATCGCGAACACGCCGCGCCGGTTGTGGCCGAATCCGCGCACAAGCTCCGGCAGGTGCGGCAGCTCGTCGAGGTCGATGCCGAAGAACACCACCGGATACGCGAAGGCGTGCTTCGCGGGCTCCAGCCGCGCGTGCATCACGCGGCCCCGGTAGAGGCAGGAGTTCACAGCGCGATTCCAAACTGTTTCGCGACCTCGACGCCGGACCGCACCGCGTCCTCGTGGAAGCCGTAGCCGAAATAGCTGCCGCAGAAAAAGGTGCGGTTCACGCCATTCAGCGCCGGCAGCTCCGCCTGCGTCCGCATCGAGGCGAAACTGAAGAGCGGATGCGTGTAGTCGATTTCGCGGATGACGGTTTCCGGCCGCGGCGCGCGCGGGCTGTTCAGCGTCACGAAATACTGGCGCTGCGTGTGCAGGCCCTGCAGCCGGTTCATGTGGTACGTCACCGGCACCGGGCCATCCATCCCCGCGCCGGCCGTCCGGCGGTAGTTCCACGATGCCCACGCGCGCCGGTTGGGCGGCATGAGCGACTCGTCCGTATGCAGCACTGTAAAATTGCGCTGGTAGTTCCACGCGCCGAGCAGCCGCTGTTCATCGGCCGACGGGTCCGCGAGCATGCGCAGGCTCTCATCGGCGTGCGCCGCCAGGACCACCGCGTCGAACGCCGCCGTGGGATGGCCCTCCGCCTCCACGCGCACCGCGCCGCCCTCGCGCCGCACCGACCGTACCGGCGCGCGCACGTGCAGCGAACCTTCCATCCGGGCGATCGCGCGGCGGACGTACGACTGGCTGCCGCCGGCCACCGTCATCCATTGCGGACGGTCCTCCAGCGAGAGCAGCCCGTGGTTCTCCCAGAAGCGGATCATCATCTCCGCGGGGAACGCCTCAATGTCGCGCATCGACGACGACCAGATCGCGCCCGCCATCGGCAGGATGTACGCGCGCCGCGTGAACGGCGAGAAGCCGCACTGCGCGAGGTATTCGCCCACGGTCAACCCGGCCAGCCGGCCCGCCGCGAGGTCCGCGCGCGCGGTGGTGCAAAAGCGCGTGATCTCCTTGAGGAAGCGCCAATACGACGGCTTCAACGCGTTGAGCGGCTGCGCGAACAGCCCCCCGAATCCGGTGCCGGCATATTGCAGGCCACTCTCCTCGTCGTGATAGCCGAACGACATGTCGCTGTCGCGGACCGGGCAATCGAGCCGTCGCAGCAGGCGGTTGAACAGCGGGTATGTCTTGTTGTTCAGGACGATGAACCCGGTGTCGACCGGGGTGCCCGCGTCCGGCCCGTCGGGAATCGCGATCGTGTTCGTGTGTCCGCCGATATAGTCGTTCCGCTCGTAGAGCGTCACGCGGTGCCGTTCCTGGAGCAACAGCGCAGCCGTCAGCCCCGCGACGCCGCCGCCGAGCACCGCGATGCGCAACCCGTCGGTCTGTGAGAAATCCGTTTTCATGCGCGGGTGAATTGCGTCATGTCCGTCCGCTTGCGATCCCACCACGCGCGCAGGCGCGGGAACTCAAATGCGAATTGCGGCGTCGCGAAGCCGGTCGGCAGCGCCGACTCGATCTCGTCCATCCGCCAGAAACGTCCGTCGGCCAGCTCCTCCGCCTGCAGCGTGAACGGACCCTCGTGCAGCGTGAAGTACGTGCGGATCAGCTCCGTTTCCAGCGACGACTCCCAGAAATATTCGTACGCCTTCTCCAGGCGCGACGCGCGCACGCCCAGTTCCTCCAGCAGTTCGCGGTGCGCGCCTTGCAGCGGCGTTTCCCCCGGCTGCAGGTGGCCGCCCACCGAAATGTCCCACTTGCCGGGCTGGATGTCCTTCTGCGCGGAACGCAATTGCAGGAAAAGCCGGCCCTCCCGGTCGAACACCGCCACATGCACCGCCTGGTGAATCAACGCCGGATTGCCATGGCACTCGGAGCGGGGCGCCTGACCCACCACGCGCCCCAGCCGGTCCACCACATCAAAAATTTCAACACTCATACACGGCTACATCGTGCGGCATGCGTGGACCTTACGGCAAGATGGAAGAGGAGGGGGGTGGGGGGGAGGTAATCAGTAATCAGTGACCAGTGACCAGTGACCAGTAATCAGTAGTCCGTAGTCCGTGGTCCGTGGTCCGTTGTCTGTAGTCCGTGGTCCGTGGTCTGTAGTCCGTGGTCCGTGGTCCCCGCTCGTTTCCGTGCTTTCCGCGCCTTCCGTGGTTTGTCTTCTCTTCTCCGCCGCCCCGCTACTTCCCGTTCCCGTTCTCGAACCAGTCGCCGATTACGATGTCGAATTTCACGCGGAATACCGCGATGGCATCGTAGTCCTCGTCGCGCGGCCAGTCGAAGCCCGGCTCAAATTCAATGAACAGCCAGTCCCGGTGCACCCGCTGCCGATAGGAGACGCGCGCGCTGTAGGTCTCCACATGCGCGCTCGGTTCGAGCGGTCCCTCCACGCCCAGTTTCAGGCCGATCGCGCGCCGGTTGCTCAGGAAGCGATAGAGCTGGAGCGTCTGCCCGCCGCGCACCCCGTCGCTGCCCTCGGACCACAGCACGCTCGTGCTCAGGCGGCGCAGGAATTCATTGCGGCGGCTTTGTTCAAAATCCAGCGACGACCGCTCGCCAAAGCCATCCTCGGTCTCCCAGAAGAAGGTCTGCGTGAACCGCGTCGTCAGGTAATCGCCGCGATGCGTCAACCGCCCGCGTAGCCCGAGACGGGGCACCGGTTCAGGTTTGAATTTTAATCCCGCCTCCACGCTCGGCTTGAATTTGACGTCGTCGGAAAGTCGCAACCGCAGCGTCGCCGCGCCCGCGTCGCCGGAGCGCAGCCCGGTGTCGTTCGCGCGCGAAACGGCGGGCGTCACGTCCGAGTCGTCAAAATCCGAATCAAATAGCAGCTCGATGCGTTCGGAGAGTTGCGGCAGGTGCAGGCGCCCCTTGGCCTTGAGGCCGAACTGGAATCCATCCCCATCCCGATGTTCGAGGATCGGCGAAAGAATGATGCGCGAGCCGTCGACGTTTTCCAGTTGCTCCGGGGTGGACAGCAACGTCGTTGCCTGCGTCCTGCGGCGCGTTTCCGGGTCGCGAAATCGCGTCGACAGCCACCCATCCATCCCATGGCCGAATCCGATCACATAACTGCACGCGGCGGCATGGTAGCGATCCAGCGTGTCGAGGATTGACCGATCAGGCTTGGGGCGCGACGGCGTAATCGGCGTCTCTGCCGGCTCCTCGCCCCGCGCCGTTGCGATGCCCAGCGCCAACGCGCACACCGCGCATCCGATTCGTTTACCCCGGTTCCTCCACATGGCGTCGTATCCTCGCGCAACCCGCCCCCGCGAATCAAGCGCGCGCCCGCCCTGCGATGGAGCTTCCCACGCCCTCGTGGGGGGAGAACCACGGAATTCACGGAACACACGGAAGGGAATGGGAGTATTCGCATCCCGCGCCTTCCGTGTTTTCCGTGGTTCCCTCCCCGTTCTCACCCCTTTCCTAATCGCCGCGGGGCCGCTATGCTCGCGGGTATGAAAGCGATCCTGGTTCTTCTCCTCGGCGCCGTCGTGTGGTGGACCGCGCCCGGCTGCGCGACCCGCGCGCCGACCGCCGTCTCCACCTCCGAAGCGCAATACGAATTCAAACGCATCGTGCGCGAATATCAGCTCCCCGCCGCCGAGGCCACCAACGACGTCGACCGCGCGGCCCTGCTCGACCAGGCCGCCAATGCCTTCGAGGCCCTGCGCGAAAAACATCCGGATGCCAGCCCCTGGGCCGCCGCCGCCCTGCGCTCCGCCGGCAACATCCACGCCGAACTCGGCCACCGCAAGGAGGCGCTCGCCGCCTACGCGCGCGTCGGCCTGCTGTACCCCGATGACGAATGGGAAGCCATCCAGGCCATGCGCTCCGCGGGTGACATCCTCTGGATCGCCGGCATCCGGGACCAGGCCATTCTGTTCTACCGCGAGATCATCGAGAAATTCGACAAACCCGGCAAACCGCCCATGTTCGATACCGTCGTCCGCATCGCCAAAGACCGCCTCTCCGAAGCCGCCCCCCCACCGTGACGCACCGCCTCCCCGCCTGCGTTCACGTGCACGTTCACATACACGAAAACATTTAGATGTCCCTAAAATGATGCCCCGCCCATTGGTCATTCGGATTTCGTCATTCGGATTTCCCCCCGATGTTCCCTGACCCCTACTTCCCGCTCGCCTGGCGCTATCCGCCAGCGCCTGAGTCGCCGGGCCGGCTGCGCGAAAACTCCGCGCGGTTCCGCGTCTTCCCCTACACCGAACGCCACCTGCAATGCGTCTGGTTCGATCCCGCGCTGCGCCCCGCCGCGCTCGCCACGCACGACGGCGAACCCGTCGAGGTCGAGGACCCCGGTGTCTGGAACCTCGAAGCCGGCCCCGACTTTCTCGGCGCCGCCCTGCGCGTCGGTCGCGAACGCCGCCGTCTCCGCGGCGACGTCGAACTTCACATTCACCCCCACGACTGGTGCGCCCACCAGCACCGCGCCGACCCGCGTTACGCAAACGTGCGCGCGCACGTCACCTTCTTCGACGGCGCGCTCGCCGACGGCGAACTGCCGCCCGGCGCCCTGCAAATCGCCCTCCGCGCGCCGCTCGCCGCGCGACCCGCCTTCGCATTCGACACCATCGACGTCGCCGCATATCCCTACGCCGCGCGCGCCGCCACGCCGCCCTGCCAGGTCGAATTGCGCGGGTGGACGCCCGACGCGAAGGAGGCCCTGCTCGACGCCGCCGGCCAGGAGCGCCTGCGCCGCAAAGCCGTACGCCTCGCCATCCGCATCGACGAAGCCGGCCCCGAGCAGACCCTCTATGAGGAAACCCTCGCCGTCCTCGGCTACAAACACAACAAGCTGCCTTTCCGCTCCCTCGCCGCGCGCGTCCCGCTCGCCGAACTGCGCCAACGCAGCGGCGGTGACCCCCGCGCCGCCCTCGCCATCTTGCTGGGCGTCGCCGGCCTGCTGCCCGCGCAGCCCGCCGCCCGTTGGGATGACGCCACCCGCGCCAACTGGCGCGCGCTCTGGGACCACTGGTTCAAACTCCGCGAACACTGGGCCCATCGCCTCATGGAGCCCGCCGCCTGGCGGCTCGCCGGCCTGCGCCCCGCCAACCAGCCCGTACGCCGCATCGCCGCCGCCGCCGCGCTCTTCGCCCCGCGCAACGCCGATTTTCACCGGCTCGCCGACCGCGCCACCACGCGCGCCGCGACGATCCTTAAGGAAGCGCGCGAATCACTCGCCGGGGTGGGGGACGCCTGGTGGGACCACCGTTACACGTGGGGCGGAAAACCGCTCGCCAAACCCGTCGCCCTCATCGGCGACGAGCGCATCCAGTTGGTTGAAACCAACGTACTGCTCCCGCTCCTTGCCGCCCGCGGCATCGTGAAGCCATTCGCCGCCGACCTGCTCGCCGATCTCCCGCCCGAAGGCGAAAACCAGGTCGTCCGCCAAACCGCCTTCAACCTCTTCGGCCCGCACCATCCCACCAGTTGGACCCGCACCGGCGCCCGCCGCCAGGGCCTCATCCAAATCTTCCACGACTACTGCCTCAACGACCGCTCCCGCTGCGCCACCTGTCCCTTCCCGGCGTTGCTGGGAAGAAGGGACAAAGGCACATAGGAAGAAGGCACATAGGCACATAGGCACAAAGGCACAGAGGGAGAACGGGATCTCGATCTTTATCAATAAACTCTTCTAAACCGCCCCCCCCTTTGTCCCTCTGTGCCTCTGTCCCTTTGTGCCTTCCGAAATGCTTTCCGCCACCTACAACTGCAACTCCATCCGCACCCGCCTCGACCTCGTGCTCGACTGGCTGCGCGCGCAGCAGCCGGACCTGCTCGCGTTGCAGGAGACGAAGGTCGTCGACGAACTCTTCCCCGCCGCGCCATTCCGTGAACTCAGCTACCACGTCACCTTCCGCGGCATGAAGGCCTACAACGGCGTCGCGCTGCTCTCGCGGCGACCGCCGGACGACGTGCGGTTCGGCTTCGACGACGCCGGCCCCGCCGACGCCCCGCGCCTGCTGCACGCCCGCTTCGGCGCGCTCCACGTCGTCAACACCTACGTCCCGCAAGGCCGCGCCATCGACCACCCCATGTTCGCGTACAAAGTGGATTGGTTCGCACGCCTGCGCCGCTGGTTCGACGCGCGGTTCACGCCCGCCGATTTGGTGCTGTGGCTCGGCGATCTCAACGTCGCCGCCGAGCCCATCGACGTGAACAACCCCGAGGAGCGCGCTGACCACGTCTGCTACCACGCCGCCGCGCGCCGCGTGTTCGCGGATTGCCGCGCCTGGGGCTTTGAGGACGTGTTTCGCCGGTTCAACCCTGGGCCCGGCCACTACAGCTTCTTCGACTACCGCAAACCCTTCACGCCCGATCGCAAGGAAGGCTGGCGCCTCGACTACCAACTCGCCACCCGCCCACTCGCCGCCCGCGCCCGCGCCAGCATCATCGACCTCGCCCCCCGCGCCGCCCCCCGCCCCTCCGACCACACCCCCGTCCTCGCCGAATTCGCCGTGAATTTCGCCCGCGAATAATCGCCCCCCCCAATCGGCCTCCGCCTCCGCCTCCGCCCCGGAATCGGTATCGGTATCGGTATCGTCCGACACTTCGACCCCGATCCCGACCCCGATACCGATTCTCGGAAATCATGACCCCCCCCAAAAAAAGCGCAAATTCGCGTCAATTCGCGGTTTTCTTCCCCCTCCGAAAATTCTTCAAAAAAATTCGCGTCTACGTATTGACACGTACCCCGCCTACGTGTAGCCTCTTATTCAGTTGCTCGTACAAATTTCACAAAAACACTGTAGACAACACGCAGCCCTTTCGAGTATCAGTTAAACCAACGCGGAGAAAGCCCATGAAAAAGACAATCGTCATAGCGCTCGGTTTGGCCGTCATGGCCGGCAGCGCCTTCGCCCAGACCAACCAGGTCCTGAGCCGCAACGCCGTCGGGTATGTGAAGATTGAGGCGGTGCGTAGTAATTTTGTTTTTATCGCTAACAATTTTTCCAACCTTCTTGGCGGTCCCGTGACTGTGACTAATCTCATCGGAAACCAGGTTCCGATTGGCTCGTCGCTGTTTTTATGGGATCCGGCCGCTCAGGCGTATCGCAGCGAAAGTTTGCTGTTTTCGGGTTGGACTCCAGGAACGAATCGTTTGAACACCGGCCGCGGCTTCTGGCTAAAGATTGCAGACGCTGGTCCTTCAAATGTGTATCAGGTATACCTCATGGGCGAAGTTCCCGATAAGAATACGCAGCCCACTGGAACGATTCCAATCGTAAGTGGCTTCAATATGGTTTCTTTGCCCTATCCTGTGTCAATTGCGTTTACAAGCACGGCGCTTGCAAAATCGGGTGCAATCGGAGATTCGGCTTTCTTTTGGAATCCTGTTTCAAAGACATATTATAGTGAGAGCTTGATTTTTTCTGGTTGGACGCCAGGAACAAATCGGGTCGCCCCCGGACAAGCATTTTGGTATCGGCGTGGTGGATCTGCGACGAATTGGGTGGAAGTTAAGCCTTATACTTGGCCGTGATGTAGAGATTGGAAATTAGGAGAACTAGATGAAAAAAATAGCCTCAGCATTGATCGTAGGCCTGGCTAGTGCCAGTATTGCCTCCGCGACCATAACAATCGAGTGGAAGTCAAGCTTCGGAGTAGATGATCCTACCATTGGTGTTGCATCTCCCGATCTTCAGGTTGGTTCACTGGTTCAACTTATTTGGACTCCTGATGCAACCATTGGCGCGCTTGATCCGCTAAATCCAACAGCTGCGCAGGGGAACGACATCGTGATCGATTCTCTGTTCACGGCGGGAGTAGGTGGATTTGCGACAACCGGGACGTACCCTGATGGGGCGGGCCCCCTAATCGGAGTAACCGAGCCCCAATTGTTGAGTGGCTATGTGTACATCAGGGTGTTCAACACTGCCGCTCCGACTGTTGGCGATTGGTACGGCGAGAGTGCTCTTGTCGGAAATCCCTTGACCGATCAAGATCCGAGTCCTTCGACACCGAACGTGGTGGACATTGCTGGATCTTCTTTCTTCACCCTGAACCAGCAGATTGTCCCCGAGCCGTCCGTCTTGGCGCTCGCGGCGCTGGGTGCGGCGGTGGTTGCGATTCGTCGCTTCCGTCGTTCCTAATCGGTTCGACAGTTCATCTGCCAAGGGCGGTCCCGTTCGCGGGGCCGCCCTTGTGCGTTAAACGCCGCCCCCGCCCGCCGCCCCGCCCCCTGCCGCCTCGTGCGGCAGGTGCGAAAGTTTTGCAGCTACGCCGTCTGCGGCACGAGAGACCGCCCCCTGCCGCCTTGCGCGGCAGGAGCGGAAGTTTTGTCGCTACGCCGTCCGCGGCACGAGAGGCCGCCCCTGTCCGGCTTGCCCGGACGGAGCGAAAGTTCTGTCAGCTACGCACCGCCCCCATCCCATATTCCCCGAACGTCCCCACATAAACCGTATCCTTCCAGAACCCGAGCGTTCCCGCCGCGCGCGCCGTTGTCTCCTGGAGTTCATACGCCACCGACTCGGGGGATTTCATCGGGTCCGCCTTCACCGCCACATGCAGGTGGTCCGGCATGACCGAGCACTTCGCGACGGACGGCAGCCGGCACGCCGCGGAAATCCGCCCCGCCGTTTCGCTGCTCATGCGGAACCGGTTCTCCGTCACCAGCACGACATGCAGGTTGTACCAGTAGCGACCGCTGTTGCTCTCCGTCGCTGCCGCCAGATCGACCTCTTCCTGGGTGAACGCGTGTTCTTGCAGCGACGCCCGATAGCGCGGATCGGCGAGGTCCGTGTGTTCAAGCTGGTCGCGGATGTACGCCTCGACGACCGAGCGCGTATTCTCCCCGATGGCGCGCAGGGACACTTTGCGCGAGAACTCCGCGCGGAGCCCCGCCGTCCGCATGGCGTGTTGCAGCCGCCCCTTCAGCAGCCGCGCGATATCGACCGGCGCATTGCGCGGCCCTGCGCTGACCACGAGTTGGATGGTATCGGCCCGCGCCTGGTGCTCCAGCAGGTGAATCCCGTCGCGCTTCCACGCGTCCACCGGCATCGGCGGCGCGTCGGGGAAGGTGCTTCCCTCCATCGGCCACGCGGTCCAGCCGTAGCGCAGGTGGAAGGCATGGTGCGAGGATTTCACGCCGGTAGCCTACGAACTTCTTCCCCTGCCGGGCAAGCCGGCAGGGGCCGGGGTGGGGTGGGGCGTGCGCCCGTAGCCGCAAACCTTCTTCCCCCGCCGGGCAAGCCGGCGGGGGCCGCCCGGAGCCCCGTCGCTCGCCTCGCCCCCCGTCCGGCTTGTCCGGACGGCCCGCCCGCCATAGCGCGAAGCGCGACGGCGGGAGGCGGAAGTTTTGCAGCTACAGCCCCCCTCCATCATTCCGTCATTTCCTCCATTCGTCAGTTCCTCCATATTCCCCCCATGTCCAAACCCGTCCGTCTTCTCGTCGTTGACGACCATGCCATTGTGCGGCATGGCCTCGCGTTGCTGCTCTCCCGCCACCCGGAGTTCGTCGTCGCCGCCGAGGCCGGCAGCCGCGCAGAGGCGCTGGACGCGTTCGCATCCGCGAAGCCGGACGCCGCGATCATCGATCTGACCTTGAAGGACGGAAATGGACTCGACCTGATCCGCGACCTGCTCAAGCAGCGGCCCGAGCTGCCCTGCCTCGTGCTCTCCATGCACGATGAACTCGAATACGCGGAACGCGCCCTGCGCGCCGGTGCGCGCGGCTACGTGATGAAGGAAAACGCCGACGAAGTCATCGTCGACGCGCTACAGAAAGTGCTGGCCGGCGAGCTCTACGCCAGCCCCGAAGTCTCCGCCCGCCTGATGCGCCAGGCTGTCACCGGGGACGCCACCCGCGCCGCCGTCGGCGTCGACAGTCTGACCGACCGCGAGCGCGAAATCTTCCGCTGCCTCGGCCAGGGCCTCACCACGAAGAAAATCGCAGACCAATTCGGCCTCAGCGCGCGCACCGTCGAAGTCCACCGCGCCAGCATCAAACGCAAACTCGCCTGCGAAGACACCGCCCAACTCCTCCGCGAAGCCGTCCGCTGGGTGGAGGCGGGGGGATGAAAGTTGAAATATCCGGATGATCCGCTTAGGCTGAAGCCATGAAACACGCTGCATTCACCGCCGTACTCGAAAAAGAAGGAACGGGTTACGCCGCCTTGTGTCCCGAACTCGATGTGGCCAGCCAGGGAGATTCCGTGGAAGAAGCGCTGGCCAATCTGCGGGAAGCCGTTGAGCTTTTTCTCGAGTGCGCCAGCCCGGACGAAGTTCAAGAGCGTCTTCGAACGGACGTTTTTGTAACTCGTTTCGAGGCTTCCTATGCCTAAACTCGGTGTATTCTCCGGCTCGGATGTGTGTCGAATACTCGAACGGAATGGTTTTATCAACGTTCGTCAGCGCGGTAGCCATGTCGTGATGCAGAAACCGGGATTACCCACACGAACAGTTCCCGTTCCGCTGCACCGTGAATTGCGCACGGGCACGCTGCTATCCATCATTCGCCAATCCGGCATCTCGCGCGACTCGTTTGAAAAATAGATTTTCATTTCGCTCTGCGAATCCGCATTCGTCATTCAGGTTTCGACATTCGGACTTATCCAATCCCCAAATTAACCAATGAACTACGCCCTCCTCGCCTTCGCCTCCTACCTCCTCGGCGCGATCCCGTTCGGGCTGCTGCTCGGAAAACTCAAGGGGATTGATGTCCGCACGGTGGGCAGCAAAAACATCGGCGCGACGAATGTCCTGCGCTCGGTCGGCAAGCCGTGGGGCATCGCGACGTTCGTCCTCGACGCGCTGAAGGGTTTTCTTCCCGCCCTTGTTTTTCCAGGCGCTGCAAACGCGCTGGGGGCGGAATTCCAGACGTTGGAACTCGCGCGCCTCGTCGGCGGGGCCGCCGCGATTCTCGGCCACAATTTCCCGGTCTACCTCGGCTTCAAGGGCGGAAAGGGCGTGGCCACCAGCGCGGGCGCATTGCTCGGCATCGCGCCGTGGGCGGTCGCCGTTGGCCTGGCGGTGTGGGCGCTGTTCTTCTTCACCCTGCGCTACGTCTCGCTGGCATCGATCGTCGCCGCGCTATCCGTCCCGGTCGTCGCCTGGTGGCAGTACCGCGACGCGGGCCTCGCGACCCCCATTGCCCTCACCATCCTCGCCGTCCTCATCATCCTGCGCCACCGCGCCAACATCCGGCGGTTGCTCAACGGAACAGAACACCGGTTCGAGCGGAAGTAAGATTTACCACGGAGACACGGAGGTCACGGAGCGGTCGAAATGATGCTCCCTTCCGCCGACAGAGCGGCGGAACTACAGGTGTTGTCGCTCCGGCGCTCCGTCGCCGGAGAATCCGGACGCCTCCTTCGTGCCCTCCGTGTCTCCGTGGTGAACGCTTCCTACTTCTCTCTTTTGGGCTCCCGCCCCATGAGCGCTTGGACCGCTTCGCGCGGGTCGCGGCCGTGGTGGACAATTGCGACGACTTGCTCGGTGATGGGCACCTCGACGCCGAGTTCGGTGGCGAGATCCAGCGCGGCCTGGCAGGTCCAGATGCCCTCGGCGACCTGTTCCATGCCGCCCATGATCGCGTCGAGCGACTCGCCTTTTCCGAGCCGTTCGCCGACCCCGCGGTTCCGGCTCAATTTGCTCGCGCAGGTGACGATGAGGTCGCCGATGCCGCTGAGCCCTGAAAACGTTTCCGCCCGCGCGCCGCGCGCGACACCGAGCCGCGTGATCTCCGCCAGTCCGCGCGTGATTAGTGCGGCCTTCGTGTTGTCGCCAAACCCGATGCCGTCGCTGATGCCGGCGGCTACGGCGATGACGTTCTTGAGCGCACCGCCCAGCTCCACCCCGACCACGTCGTCGCTCGTATACACGCGGAATTCCGCGCTGTTGAACACCTGTTGCAACGCGACCGCGCGGTCGTGGTCCGTGCAGGCGATGACGACGGCGGAGGGCACGCCGCGCGCGACCTCCTCCGCGTGGCTCGGCCCGGAAAGCGCGGCGACCGGCGCGCCACCGAGCTGCTCCTGTGCAATTTCGGTCAGCCGGCGGTGCGTCTGCTTGTCGAGTCCCTTGGCGACGCTAACCGCGAGCACGCCCTTTGGCAGCAGGGGCGCGAAATCCGCCGCGACCTGCTTGAAGAACCGCGACGGCACGGCGAGCACCACGACCTCCGCCTCCGCGACCGCGTGCGCCTTGTCCGCGGTCCACTCAATGCCAGTGGGCAGGGGGACGCCGGGCAGGAATTTCGTGTTTTCCCGCTTTTCGGTGATGCTGCGAATATAGTCCGCGAACGGCCCCCAGACACGGACCCGGTGCCCGTTCCGGTTCAGGACCACACCCAGCGCCGTCCCCCAGCCGCCATCGCCAAGAATCGCAATATTCATGCGCGCAGTATGCCGGGGAGCGGGGCGAATTGCCAGAGTGAGTCTTCGCGAGGGTAGGGCGAGCTCTCCGAGCGAGCCGGTTCTCCGCACATGCGGCTCGCAAGGGACTGCTCGCCCTACCCATCGAAATTCGGACGAGGAGGAGGACGACGACGAGGACGAGTTAATGGTCACCCGCTACTCGCTCCCCGCTACTCGTCCCGCGCATTTTCCTATTGCCTCCCCGCCCGCCTTCCCGTATCGCGTATCCATGGCATTTCGACAAAGCCCGTTGCGGGGATTGGCGTGGGAAGAGTTCCGCGACATGGACCCCGCGCGGAAGGGGCCGCTGCTGAACCAGAACGGCCGTCCGTACCACGCGTTGATCGCCCAGCAATTCGACCGCGCGATGCTGGACCGCATCGGCGAGCTCGCGACGAAGATGCGGAAGATCGCGAAGACGCGGGGCGGCATGAAGTTCCTGCAGGACCTGCTCTCGGAAAAACGGGCGATGCTCTATTTCGCGCAGCCGTCGACCCGCACCTTCCTGTCGTTCTACGCCGCGTGCCAGTTGCTCGGCATCCAGCCCGCCGAGGTGCGCGACGCGCACACGTCGAGCGAGGTGAAGGGCGAATCGCAGGAAGACTCCGTCCGCACCTTCAGCTCGTATTTCGACATGATCATCATGCGGCATCCGCAGGGCGGGTTCGCCGAGCGGATCGCGTGGATGCTGTCGGGCACGGACCGCCCGGTGCCGGTGGTGAACGCGGGGTCCGGCAAAGACCAGCACCCCACGCAGGCGCTGCTCGATATCTACACGCTCCAGCGCAGCCTGGAGAAACGGCGCGGCGGACTCGAAGGCGCGCGCATCGCGTTCGTGGGCGACCTGCTGCGCGGGCGCACCGTGCGGTCGCTGTCGCTTTTGCTGCGCCACTATCCCGGCGTGAAACAATACTTCGTCGCACCCGAGCCGTTGCAGATCGGGCGCGACATCCTTGAGAAGCTCGACGCGGCGGGCATGGCATACGAGGTGACGGCGGATTTTGAAAGCATCCTGCCCGACGTCGACGCGGTGTACATGACGCGCATCCAGGACGAGTGGGACCAGGCCGGGGAAAGCCAGGCGATCGACATCACGCGCTTCCACCTGCGCGCCGAGCACCTGCGCGTGCTGAAGCCCGACGCGATCATCATGCACCCGCTCCCGCGCCGCCACGAAATCGCCCCCGAGGTGGACGCCGACCCGCGCGCGAAATACTGGCGCCAGGTCCGCAACGGCATGTGGGTCCGCGCCGTCCTCCTGCTCATGATCTTCGACCGCGACCGCGAAATCGACCGGTACTACGAGGACTTGATGAGCTGAGCGGAAGGGGAGAGACAGGATAACGGGATGCGCGGGATGCCCATCCGGTCGATCCGGTGTATCCCGTCCCCTGAAAGGAGAGCAAATGAAGCATCTGATTACATTAGAAAACTGGACAACCCCGTCGCTGCAAGCGTTGCTGGATCTGGCCGATCGCGTGAAGGCGAAGCCGGAGGAATATCGCGATGCGATGCGGCGGCGGACGCTGCTCATGATTTTTGAAAAACCGAGCCTGCGCACGCGCGTGTCGTTCGAGACGGGCGCGACGCAGATGGGCGGGCACGCGATTTTCTACGACCTCGCGACGTCGCCATTGAGTTCCGGCAAGGAGAACGTCGCCGACCTCGTCCGCGTGGTGAGCCGCTACGTGGACATCATCATGGGCCGACTGTTTGAACAGGCGCACATCGAGGAGATGGCCCGGCTCGCCAGCGTACCGGTGATTAATGCGCTGACGAACTACGAGCACCCCTGCCAGATCCTCGCCGACCTGCAGACGATTCGCGAGAAGAAGGGCACGCTGAAGGGCCTGAAACTCGCGTACCTCGGCGACGGCAACAACAACGTCACGCACTCACTGCTGTTCGGCTGCGCAAAATTCGGCATGCACATCAGCGTTGGCTGCCCGAAGGGCGATGAATACGAACCACTCGACACCGTGCTCGCGGGAACGCAGAAGATCGCAAAAAAAACCGGCTCGAAAGTAGTTGTGACGGCGGACGCGCTGGAGGCAGCGAAGGGCGCGGACGTCGTCTATACGGATTCGTGGATGAGCTACCACATTCCGCAGCACAAGCAGGATTCGCGCGTGAAAGTCTTCACCCCCTACCAGGTGAACGCGAAGCTGATGAAGCAGGCGAGGAAAGACGCCATTTTCATGAACTGCCTGCCCGCCGTCCGTGGCTACGAGCAGACCGCCGAGGTGATCGACGGCCCGCGCTCCGTCGTGTTCGACCAGGCCGAAAACCGCCTGCACATCCAGAAGGCCATCATGCTCACCCTGCTCGCCGCCGCCGGGTGAAGATGGAGCCCGCGAAACACGCGAAAGACGCAAAATAGGGATGTGGGTCGAGCACGTGGCACGGAATAATTCGCGCAAACTCGCGTCAATTCGCGGTTAAATCCTCCTCTCCTTCGCGGCCATGAATCGAATCCTCGTCATCAAGTTGAGCTCGCTGGGGGACTTGTTCCACGCGCTCCCGGCGGTGCACCGGATTCACCGGCACACGGGGGCGGTGATCGACTGGGTATGCCACGACATCTATGTGGACTTGGTCCGCCATTTCGGCCCCGTGCACCGCGTCATCGGGTTTCCGCGCCGTTCCTTCGCGAAGCGCGGGCGGGATTTTCTGCGGATGCTGCGCGAGGAGGAATACGATCTCGCGCTCGATTTTCAGGGGCTGTTGAAGAGCGCGTTCGTCACGCGCGCCGCTCGGGCGGGCCGCCGTGTCGGTCCTTCGTTCAGCCGCGAGGGATCGCGATTTTTTTACGACGAGGTTTCCGGCCCCACGAACAAGAACCGGCACGCGGTGGACGAATGTCTGGACACCGCGCGGTTGCTGGGATGCGGCGACCAGCCCGTCGAATTTCCCATCGAATTTCCGGTATTCCCGCTCGACCTGCCGCGGCCGCGGATCGGCCTGCTGCCCTGTTCCCGCCGCGCCGAAAAGAACTGGCCCGTCGCTCGGTTCGCCGAGGTGGCGCGTGCGCTCCGCGCGCGCGCGTCCGCCTCGCTACTGGTCCTCGGCGGCCCGGCTGATGCCGGTCCCTGCGCCGCGCTCACCGCCGCGATCGGGGAGGGGGCGCACAACTGGTGCGGCCGCACGTCCATGATCGAACTCGGTGGCTTGATCCGCGAACTGGACCTGTTGATCACCGTGGACTCCGGCCCCATGCACGTCGCCGCCGCCGTCGGCACGCCGACCGTCGCCGTCTTCGGCCCGACCGACCCCGTTCGCACGGGCCCCTACGGCCCCGCCCATCGCGTCATCCGCCAGGGCCCCGACCTCGCCCAGCTCCCCGCCGCCCCCGTCCTCGCGGCGGCGCTGGAGTTGCTGGGATAGGGGGGGCGACCCCACCGGCCTTACGCCGGTGGTGAAGGAGTTGGTTCGCTGAGCGTGGAAACCGTGGCCCGGTAGTCGAAGCAACTTCGCTCCACCGGCACGAGGCCGGTGGGGGCGAGATGTATGACGGGGATTATCCACCCGGCCGGGAAACGTGTTGTCTCTGGTCTTGCCAATTCCCCGCGCCCTTGGCAGACTCCCCAACCATTGGAGGGTTAACACCACATGAAACGTGCTCTGGTAATGTTGATGACGGGCGTGTTGCTGGGAACGGCGACGCTTACGCACGCGGCCCCGGAAGGGCGCGGCGGGTTGATGGGTTTCATCGCGGGCTGCTGCTTCGGCATCCGCTCCGGTGGCGCGTACAATTCGGGCAAGGAAATTCACTGGCGCGAATGGGTGCGTCTGGTGCCGATCGCGGGCCTCGTGTTCGCCATCTGGGACGGCATTGATGGCGCGAACGGCATGACTACCTCGGATTACGCCAAGAAATACGGCGCGATCTTCTACTAACCGGGAGCGACCTGACTCATGAAGAAAACGATTGCATGCATGATGGCCGCAATGATGCTGGCCATGAGCGCGGGTTCAGCGTCCGCGATTAACGAGAGCCGCGGCGGCGTGATGGGCTTCATCGCCGGTTGCTGCTTTGGCATCCGCGCGGGCGGCGAGTACAACGAGGGCAAGGAAATCCACTGGCGCGAGTGGGTCATGCTGATCCCCTACGTGAACATCGTGTTCGCGATCTGGAACGGCATTGACGGCGCCAACGGAATGTCCACGAAGGACTACGCCAAGAAGTACGGCTCCTCGTTCTATTGATTCCGTGTTCACCGCACGGTGCAGAAAAATCATCCCGGCGCTTTGCGTCGGGGTGATTTTTCTTTTTTGCGCGGTCCACTCCGGGGCCGCGTCCGCCGCCTGGGCGCTGGCGCTGGAGCTCGCGGAGGAGGGCGACTGGACCGGGGCGCGGCGCGAGGCGTTGCGCGTGCTCGCGGAGCAGCCGGAAGACGATGCCGCGTTGCTGCTCGCGGCGGACTGCGCGCTGCAGCTCGACCCGCGCGCGGAATCGGCCCGCCGCGTCGTCGAACATCTTTCCATGCAGTCGTCCAACGACGCCTTGCGCGCGCGGGCCGCCTATCGCGCGGGGCGGGCGCATTGGGCCGCGGGCGATCGGCGCGCCGCGTGGACCGCCTATGCGCGTGCGTTCCAGCAGGCGGAGGATCGCGCGCTGTTCCTGCGGAGCGGTTGTGCGATGTTCCTGTTGCGGCGCGAGGATGAATCGCTCGGCGCGGAGGACCCCGCGCTGCTCCAACAACTCGCCAGTTGCCGAAATCTCTGGAATTTCGAATTGCGGGATGAGGTGCGCGTACGGCCCCCGGGCGCGAAAACGATTTCCGCCAATCCGGCCACGTGGGTCGTGGGGTTCTATCGCACCCAGGTGCGCCCCGCGATCGGGCATCGCTGTTCGCTGAAGCCCAGTTGCTCGGAATACTTTTTGCAGGCGAGCCGCGCGCACGGCGTGCTCGGCGTCCCCCTGCTCGGCGACCGCCTGGTCCGTGAGCCGGATGTCGTGAAGTACGCCGAAGACCCCGTCGAGTCCGGTGGCCGCACCTACCACCGCGACCCGCTCGAAAATCACACGTATTGGATGCGCGATGAATAACAACCGGGCGAATTTAACCACGAATAAACACCCATTTGCACGAATGGCTGGGTGCCGCATTCGCGTCTATTCGTGTTCATTCGTATTTGCGCTTCTTCTTTCGTATCCCGCCTCCGCCGGCGAGGTCTCGCTCCAACTCGCGCGCGAGTTGAGCGCGGAGCGCGATCATGCGGGGGCGGCGGTTGAATTCCGGCGGCTGGCGTTGAGCACGGGCGTCCCGGCTGAGCGCGCGGCGTATCATTGGAGCGCCGCCTTTGAACAGTGGCGCGCGGGGGACTCCGTCCGCGCGGATGCGCTGCTGGACCGGGCGGAGGACGAACACGCGCTGGCTTCCGAGCAGGTGGCCGCGTTGCGCGGGGAATTAGCGCTGACCCGACGCCAGCCGACCGAGGCGGTGTTCCATTTTGAAGCCGCCGCGCGCGTGACGAACGACTCGGCGCGTCTCTTCGCCCTGCGCAAGCAGTCCGCCGCCGCTCTGCGCGCAAAGGACCATTCCGCCGCTCGGCGGGCCGCGGTGCTGGCCGGTCCCGATGCGGAGCTGGCCGTGCTGGATTACGTCAAGGGCCGCGACAAGAACCCGGCGCTCGGCGGCTGGCTCGGTACGGTACCGGGCCTCGGCTATGCCTACGCGGGCGAATACGCGAACGCGGCGCGCTCGATTATACTCAACGGCTTATTCATCTGGGGCATGGTGGAGACGGCGGATGACAAAAACTGGGGCGCCTTCGCGGTGATCACATTCTTTGAAATCACGTGGTACAGCGGCAGCATCTATGGCGGCATCGACGCGAGTCATCGCCACAACCAGCGCCGCCTCGCGCGCGCGGAAGCGGCGCTGACCGCGGGCTATTCGCTGCAACCCGATTACGAGGCGCTGCCCGCGCTGCAATTGCGCTATCGCTGGTAGGGCGGATTCCGCGCGCTGTAGCCGCGCCCGCCGGGCGCGGCTACAGGACTCACGATTTCCCGCGCTCCTGCATGTCCGCCCACACCAACCGATGGCGGTACCACGCGTAGACGACGTCGTAGATATTGGCGAGGTGGATGCCGATAAGGAAGGCGCCGCTCTTAAGGATCGGGAAAAACGCGGTGCGCGCCTCGTCCGGGTCGATGCCGTACGTCCACGCCTGCCACGTGATGCGTGCCGCATCCATGCCGTGCCGGACGAGCACCACGATGAAGATGGTGGACGCCAGCGCGCCGGCCGCCGCATAGAGCGTGGCCGCGGGGATGCGCTTCTGGCGGAACTGGCCGAGTCCGGGGAACACCGCCGCGGAATAAAAAATGGCCTTCCGGTCCGGCGGCCCGTCGATCTTTTGTGGTACGGCGAAGAACATTTTAGCGACTATAGACGATCACAAAACCCACATGGCCCCCGGCGGGCTTGTCCCGCCGGAGCCAAAGTTCCCCGAGCTACCGTATAGCGGCAAAACTTGCGCTCCCGCGGGACAAGCCCGCGGGGGGCGGGAAGCTTCAGGTCAATCGGATCACTCCACCAGCACCGGAATCTCGCGTCGCGCCGCCGTCTTCGCGGGACGGCCAATCATGGAGAAGGGGCCGGTCCAATCGATCACGACATCGACTTCCTGCCCGCGCAGGTCGTTCACGTCTTCAAAGAATACGAGTTTGCCGTGCGGCGTGCGCCCGCGCCAGCGGCCCTTGAAGAGGTCCTCGGCGAGCACCGAGACCGTTGTGCCGCGCAGCGCGCGGTTTTTTTCCTCGAGGATACGCGCCTGCAGGTCTTCAATCATCTGCCAGCGTTCCTCCTTTTCCTCCTCCGACACATTGTCGGGCATCTGGCGCGCCGCGATCGTTTTGGGACGTTCCGAATATTTCGACAAATGCACCTTGTCGACCCGCAGCTCCTCGACCAGGTGATGCGTGTCCATGAATTGCGCGCGCGTTTCGCCGGGGAAGCCGACGATCAGGTCCGTGTGGATTGCGGCGTCGGGCATGAAGCCGCGGATCCGCGCGATGAGGTCGCGGTAGTGTTGCACCGTGTAGCCGCGCCGCATGTTTTCGAGCACCTCGTCGTTGCCCGCTTGGATCGGCACCTCGATCTGCGGGCATATCTTGGGCTCGGTCGCGACCGTCTCGAGGATCGCGTCGGTCATGTAGTTCGGATGGCTGGTGAGAAAGCGCACGCGGCGCAGGTCGTCGATCGCGGCGACTTCGCGCAGGAGGCGGCTTAAGTCGGTGCCGTCGGAAAAGTCCGTGCCGTAGCGATCGACAATCTGGCCGAGCAGCATGACTTCGCGCACGCCCTGTGTGACGAGGGAGCGCGTTTCGGCGAGGATGTCCGCCATGGGCCGGCTGCGTTCCGCGCCGCGGCGGTAGGGGATCACGCAGAAGGTGCAGGCGTGCGAGCAGCCGAGCACGACCGGCACATGCGCCGTCACGGCGCCGCGTTCCAGCGCGGGCAGCGGCAGGTCCTCGTCCTGCACGGCGTCGCGCAGGTCGCGTTCGCGCTGTTCGGCCGAGCGGATGTCCTCGAACAACCCGCGCTCCTGGAGGAAATCGAGCAGCGGCGCGGTTTCCGACGGCGGCATAAAAACGTCCACGTACGGGAAGCGCGCCTTGAGCGCCGGCGCCTCCTTGAGGCCGACCATGCAGCCCATCAGCGCGATGGTGAGGTCGGGGCGCGCCTTCTTGACCGCTTTGAGGCGGCCCAGCCGGCTCGCCGCCTTGTCCTCCGCCTGCTGGCGTACGACGCAGGTGTTCAGCACGACGACGTCCGCCGCGTCCGAGTCGTCGACCGGCCGGTAGCCGGCGAATTCGAGCTGCTGCGCGAGGCGGCGCGAATCCGCCTCGTTCATCTGGCAGCCGATCGTCCAAATATGATAAGTGCGCGGGGTGGTCATTGGGACAAACGCCTCACTATACCCTTTTTTGCGCGATGCAAAAGCCGGAACGCAAGTGGGGCTGTCCGCTTGGCAGGGGCCTTCCCGCAGGGTAGGTTTCTCGCGTGATGAAATTTCTGCCCAAATTGATGGCCGCCGCGCTGGCGCTGGGTCCGCTGTCCGTCCGGGGGGACGGGGACGTTTTCGTGCTCGCGACGAATTGGACGCTGGCAGCCTCGGGCGTGGAGCGGCTGGCCTATGCGCCAACGTCCGGCTTGTTGCTGTCCCCCGACCGGTCCCGTCGCGAGATTCATCTGCATCGCGTGGATTGGAAAACAGCCGCCGTCAGCGTGGTGGACGCATTTCCGCCGACGGACGCGATGACGGGCATCCCTACGCCGGGTGCGCCGGTCGCCGTTGCCGCGCATCCGACGGCGCCGCTCGCGCTTGCGCTATCCAGACCTCCCGATGTCCGCACGCGGGGCGAGGTGTTGTTTCTCGATTTGCGGGAGCGCACCGCGGGCCGTCTGCTGCGCTCGCAACTCATCGGCTTTCAACCCGCCGCGGTTGCGATTTCGGCGGACGGCCGTTGGGCGGTTGTGCTGAACAAGGGCGACGGCAATCGCCGTACCCCCGGATCCATCGGCATCCTGGATTTGCAGAATCTGTCCGGCTGGGAGAACGACCGGCTCGCCGAGGCGCCGTACCGCGAACTGGGTGGACTGGATACGCTGCTGGGGACTCCGTTGGGCCGGTTGGAACCCGGCGCGCTGGCGCTGGACCCGGAGGGCCGCATCGGGGTGGTGACATTCAAGGAAAACGATGCCGCCGTATTCATCGATTTTCGCGGCGACATCCCGGCGCTGGCCGGGGCGATCCGCCTGTCGCGCGGCAGCCGACCCGCGGGCGTGGCCCTCTTGCCCCAGCCGGATGGAACGCTGCTGATGGCGCTCGCCGAGAAGGCGGCCCAGCATGTCAGTTTTCACCGGATTGCGCTCAACGACGCCGCGCCCGCCCCGCTCTTGCTCTCGCGCGTGGATGTGCGGCCGTTGGTGCACGGCGGCCGGCCTGGTCGCCAGCGCGATCCTGAAACCATAGTGCTCCGCCGGATGGATGCCCGTTCCGTCGCGTGGGTCGCCAGCGAGTACTCGGATCGCGTCGTCATGCTCGACGTCACGGACGCGCGGGCGCCCGTGTTGCTGGGTCGCGCCGCGGCGGCGAAAGAACCCGCCGACCTGCTCGCGGTTGAGCGCCCCGACGGATGGGCCATACTCGCCGCAAATCGCGACGGCACCGCCAGTCTGCTGCGCGCGCCTGCGGACAGGTAACACCGCGAATTTACGCGAATTGTCGCGAATGCAATTCGTGATGGTTGCGCAATCCCCGGGTGGATCCCGCGGATATCAGCGAAATTCGCGGTTTCTTTATTGGGTCCCTTTCGTGTGGTTCACGCGTTTCGCGGACACTCCATATCCCCGGCCTTGACTTGACCGCGCCGCGCGCGTTCTATGGCGGCCCCATGTCCCGCAAACCCGCACACGCGTACGACGAGAGCAAGATCAAGACCCTGTCCTCGCTGGAACACATCCGGCTGCGCACCGGCATGTACATCGGGCGGATCGGCGACGGGACGCACTATGACGACGGCATCTACATCCTGCTCAAGGAGGTCGTCGACAACGCGATCGACGAATTCATCATGGGCTACGGGAAGCGCGTTGAGGTGACGGTCGCCGGGGCGGAGGTCACGGTCCGCGACCGCGGTCGCGGCATCCCGCTCGGCAAGCTGGTCGACTGCGTGTCCACGATCAACACCGGCGCGAAGTACAACGACGAGGTGTTCCAGTTCAGCGTCGGCCTCAACGGCGTCGGCACGAAGGCCGTCAACGCGCTGTCGTCGCGCTTCCTCGTGCGCAGCCACCGCGAGGGGCACTTCGCCGAGGCGGAGTTCTCGCGCGGCAAATTGGTGAAGGAGCGCAAGGGCAAGTCCGACGAACCGGACGGCACGCTCGTGCAGTTTACGCCCGACGCGGAGATTTTCGGGGATGTCACGTTCCGCGAGGAACACCTCCGCCGGCGCGTGAATCTCTACACCTACCTGAACGCCGACCTGGTGATCGAATATAACGGCGAGCGGTTCGTGTCGGAAAACGGCCTGCTCGACCTCGTGAACGAGGAGACGAACAGCGAGGCGATCTATGAGCCGTTCCATTACCGCGACAAGTCGCTCGAAATCGCCTTCACGCACAGCAACCGGTTCAACGAAACGCACTATTCGTTCGTCAACGGCCAGTTCACCAGCGACGGCGGCACGCACCTGAGCGCCTTCCGCGAGGGCATCCTCAAGGCGGTGAACGCGTTCAGCAAACGCAACTTCGACGGCGACGACGTCCGCGAGGGGTTGATCGGCGCGGTGGCGATCCGGCTCAAGGACCCGGTGTTTGAGTCGCAGACGAAAAACAAGCTCGGCAACACCGAGATCCGGTCCGACCTCGTGAAGGAGACGCAGCGCGTCGTCGAGGACCTGCTGCACCGAGACCCGCAGCGTGCCGCGCTGCTGGTCGCGAAGGTGGAGGACACCGAGAAGCTGAGGAAGGAATTGCAGGCCGTGAAGAAGATGGCCCGCGAACGCGCGCGCGCCATCTCGATCCGCATCCCGCAGCTCAAGGACTGCAAGCAGCACCTCGACCGCAAGCGCGGCAAGGGCGGGGAAACGATGGTGTTCATCACCGAGGGCCAGTCCGCCGCGGGCTCCATCGTGAGCTGCCGCGACGTGCATACGCAGGCGATTTTTGTGCTGAAGGGCAAACCGCTCAACGTGGCGGAGCTCAAGCGCGACGCGATTTACAAGAACGACGAGCTCTACAACCTCATGCGCGCGCTGAACATCGAGGACTCGGTGGACGGCCTGCGCTACCAGAAGGTCGTGCTCGCGACCGACGCCGATGTGGACGGCCTGCACATCCGCAACCTGCTCATCACGTTCTTCCTGCGTTTCTTTGGCCCGCTGGTCGAGCAGGGGCACCTGCATATCTTGGAGACGCCGCTCTTTCGGGTGCGGAACAAAAAGGAAACGATCTACTGCTACAGCGAGGCCGAGCGTGACGAGGCGATGAAGAAGCTCGGGCGCTCCTGCGAGGTGACGCGGTTCAAGGGCTTGGGCGAAATCTCGCCCGGCGAGTTCAAGGCCTTCATCGGCAAGGAAATGCGCCTTACCGCGGTCGACGTCCGCGACCAGCACCACATCCCGCACCTCTTGAGTTTCTACATGGGCCGCAACACCCCCGAGCGCCGTGACTACATCATGAACAACCTGGTGGTGGAGGCGGAGGCGTGAGCACCATCGAACAACTCGACATGTTTGCCGACGTGAAGGCGCCGGTTCCGGCGACGTCCGGCGCGAAGCCGCCGCCGCCGGATGGCGGGAAACCGACGATGCCCGCGCCGCAGGTACCGGGTCCGCTGCGCGACCTCATTAACGAAAATTTTCTGAACTACGCGTCGTACGTGATCCGCGACCGCGCGATCCCGGATCTGGACGACGGGCTGAAGCCGGTGCAGCGCAGAATCCTCTGGTCGCTGCACGAGCGCGACGACGGCAAGTTCATCAAGGTCGCGAACATCGTCGGCTACTGCATGCAGTACCACCCGCACGGCGACGCCTCCATCGGCGACGCGCTGGTCGCGCTCGCGAACAAGAACTACCTGATCGAGGGGCAGGGCAATTTCGGCAACGTGCTCACCGGCGACTCCGCCGCTGCGGCCCGCTACATCGAGTGTCGGTTGACCGACCTGGCGCGTGAGCACCTCTTCCACGACGAATTGACGGAGTTCGTGCCGAGCTATGACGGGCGAAACCAGGAACCGGTCACACTGCCTGCCAAATTGCCGCTGCTGCTGATGCTGGGCGCGGACGGCATCGCGGTCGGGCTGTCCACCCGAATCCTGCCGCACAATTTCGTTGAGCTGATCGAGGCCCAGATCGCGATTCTCCAGAAGAAGCCCTTCAAATTGCTGCCCGATTTCCAGCAGGGCGGTGTGCTGGATGCGAGCGAATACGAAAAGGGGAATGGCAAGGTCCGCGTGCGCGCGGTGATGGAGAAGAAGGGGCCGGACAAGCTGGTCATCCGCGAACTCCCTTTCGGGACCACCACCGAATCGCTGATCGCCTCGATCGAGGACGCGGCGCGTAAGAAGAAGGTGAAGGTCAAGTCGATCAACGATTTTACGGCCGAACACATTGAAATCGAGGTGTCCCTTCAGCCGGACGAGGACGCGAACAAGGCGATGCAGGCGCTGTTTGCGTTCACCCAATGCGAGTCGTCGCTGTCCACCTACGCGGTTGTGATCGACCAGCGCAAGCCGGTCGTCCTCGACGTGGACGAAATCCTGCGCCGCAACACTGCGCGCCTGCTGGACCTGCTCAAGAAGGAACTGCAGCACCAGCGGAAGAAGCTGCAGGATGAACTGCACGCGAAGTCGCTCGTGCAGATCTTTGTCGAGAACCGCATCTACAAGAAGATCGAGGAATGCAAGACGCAGGAAACCGTGCGGCAGGCCGTGTTCGACGGCGTAAACGCATTCCGTCACCTGCTGCTCCGCGACGTGACGCAGGCGGACATCGACATGCTGCTGGAGGTCCGCATCAAGCGCATCTCGCTGTTCGACATCAACAAGAACCGCGAGGAGATGGACGATATCGTCCGCCAGCTCAAGGAGACGGAGAAAAACCTCGGTGAACTGGTCCCCCACGCCATCCGCTACCTGCGCGGGCTGCTGCGTGTCCATGGCGAGCGCTATCCGCGCCGGACGAAGGTCCAGCGGTTCGAGACGGTGGAGGTGCGCGAACTGACGGCCAACGAGCTGACGCTGAGCCACGACAAGGCGACCGGCTATTTCGGCCACGCCGTGGAGGGCGACGTCTGCTTCGCCTGCTCCTCGCTGGACAAGGTGATGCTCGCCTGGGCGGACGGCCGCTACAAGATGATGCCGCCGCCGGACAAACTGTTCGTGGACCAGAACCTGTTGTACCGCGACCTCTACAAGCGCGACCAGGTGATGACGGCGGTCTACACCGCGGGCGGCATCACGTATCTCAAGCGCTTCACGTTTGGCGGCGCGATCATGAACAAGGACTACCTGTTCACGCTGCCCGATGCGAAGGTGTGGTTGTTGACCGACGCCGACCCGGAAACGATTTACGTCATTTACGCGCCCGCGAAGAGCCAGCGCATCAACCAGCAGATTTTCCATCCGCGCGACGTCGCCGTGAAAGGCGTGTCCGCGCGCGGCGTGCAGATGACCGTGAAGGAAGTGAAGGCCGTGGGCCTGACGAAACCCCGCGGCTGGGACGACAAGGAACTGTCGCCCAAAGGCTCGTGGATGAAGTAGACAACCACGGATGGACACCGATCGACACGGATTGAAGCATCCGTGTGAATCCGTGTTTATCCGTGGTTGCAGAAGGGGTGAAATGAAGTTCAGCGACTATCAGGCGGGCGCGGCGAAGACGGCGGTGTATCCGGGGCGCGGGGAGGGGAATTGGGTGTATCCCGCGCTCGGGCTCGCGGGCGAGTCCGGCGAGATTTGCGAGAAGATCAAGAAGTGCATCCGCGACGACGGCGGGAAGATGACGGACGAGCGCCGCACCCTGCTGGCCAAGGAGCTGGGCGACGTGCTGTGGTATGTCGCGACGCTTGCGAGCGAACTCGGCCTGTCGATGGACGACATCGCCACCGGGAACCTCGCCAAGCTCGCCGCCCGCAAGACGGCGGGCACGCTGCACGGTTCCGGCGATTTGCGGTAGCGCGCGCTCAGGCTTCCCGCTGCGGGCGGGTTTTGCGCACGTACCCGAAAAGCACCGCCGAAAAGAGCAGGATCGACAGGGTGGACGGTTCGGGCACCGCGGGCCCCGGCCCGGGCGGCGGTGGTTCCGGCGGCGGCGGTCCCGACCCGCTGTAATTATACGTTACCGTGACGGTGCCCGATACGCTGGACGGATCGATTTGCTGCTGCGCGCCGCCGAAGGCGCTCGCGGAAACATATTGCGATGCCTCCACGAGGAACGAATAGGTTCCGAATCCCGTCAGGGTCAGGATGTAGTCCGACAGGTCGCCGGAGCGTGTGGCGAAATAGCTGCCGCCGATCACCTGCGAAAAATCGCTTCCCTGTGTGCTGAAGTTGGACGTGCCGCCCACCTCCAGATCGCCATCGTCCGGCTGCACGGATACCGGGGTGAGCGGAGACTGTGCGCGCGCGGTCAGGGTGAGCGGCTCATCGGGGTCTCCCGTGAGGTCCTCGGAAAAAATATTGGCATCGGCGCCGAAGCGGACGTTTCCGGATGCCGGGGATGCCCCGTCGTTGTCGAAACGCAGCACGCCGCCCACCGAATAAAATTCGATGTTGACCGAGGCCGAGTCCAGCGTTCCCCAGTCTGGATTCCACTGGTCGAACGTGAGGACGAACATACCGGCGACGCCGTCAAAACTCAGGGAGTCGGTCACTACGGCCGCGTGAAGGTTTGCAGCCGTGAGAAGCAACACGCCGAGGCATGCCGCGATAAACTGTTTTACTCGATTCATGCTATGCGGTTATTCGGCCAATTTGGCGAAATGCGAGCGCGATTGTCAAATTAAAGGTTGTGCGAATTGGGTAAGCGAGGCCGACGGGTAGATTTATCGCCTTCCAGCTGGTTTTTTCCGAAAAATACGGGTAAAAAGACCACAGGAGTGACTGGTGGCGGTGGCGCGGGAGTGGCACATGAACATCGCACAGTTGGCGGCCGGCCGGTTGTTGGATGCCCTTCCGGAGGGGGCGTATATCACGGATTGCGACCGCCGCATCCTTTATTGGAACAAGGCGGCGGAGCGGATCACCGGCTGGAGCGCCCATGAGGTGGTGGGGCGATCGTGTTATGAAAACATCCTCTGTCACATCGACAAGGATGGGCATCCGCTGTGCGGCAAGGAGTATTGCCCCCTCCATCGCAGCATCGTCACCGAGCGTTCCGGCGAACAGCCGCTCCTGATTTTTGCCCAGTCGCGCAGCGGCCGGCGGGTTCCGGTCGAGGTGACCGTCGCACCGCTATTCGACGAGGCCGGGCGCGTCGTCGGCGGGGTGGAATTGTTTCGCGACGCGTCGGACACGGTCTCCGACCTGCGCCGGGCCAAGCTCATCCAGGAAAACGCGCTGCGCTGTCCGCTGCCCGAGGACCCGCGCCTGTCCGTCGCCGTGCATCGCATCGCGCGCGACATGGTGGGCGGCGACTATCACCGGCTGGAACACATCGGCGGGCCCTTCTACGCGATCCTGCTGGCCGACGTCGCGGGACACGGCGTGGCGTCCGCACTTTATGCGATGCAGCTTCGCGCGCTGTGGGAGGATCTGCGCCCCGAGCTCCGTGACCCTGCCCGCACATGCACCGCGATCAATCGTCGCGTGCGCGCGATTGCCCCGGAGGAAGGATATTTCGCGACGGCCGTCTATGCCCTGCTCGATGTGGAGAGCGGTCGCTTGTCCCACGTGCGCGCAGGACATCCGCCGCCCCTGATCCATCGCGCGGACGGTACGCTGGATGAGCTCAACGACAACCAGCCCGCTCTCGGCATGATCGACGACCTCACCTACGTCAACCATGAGGCCATCCTGCACCCCGGTGACGTACTGCTCCTCTACACGGATGGCGCCATTGAGGTTGCCGACCTGAACGGCGAAGAGTTGGGTGTCTCCGGTTTGCGCGAAATGTTGCAACGTACACCCCCGAACGCCCTGCCGGACCTCGGTGCGATGGAGGAGGAACTGCTCGCCCACAGCGGCTGCATCCACCTGCCCGACGACATCACGCTGCTCACCGTTCGTCGGCCATAGCCCAATCCGTCGGGACTCGCCTTTTCACGTGCACGTACACGTTCACGAAGCCACATTCCGTGAACGGGAACGTGTACGTGAACGTGAACGGATGAGGGGGAAACCCGCGCCGTTACAGGTTCGGGTTGACCTTGGACCAGTCGGCGAGCGGCGGCAGGACGCCCATCGCGACGACTTCATCGCGCAGTTTCACGAGGTGGCCGTAGGACGCCTTTAGTTCGGCGAGTTCCGCGTCCGTGCCTTTCGGCATCGTGTACGTCACGCCGCCGTTCGACAGCGTCGTCTCCATCGCCATCATGATTTGCGTGAAGCCGTTCGCCGGGTCGTTGACGTAGCAGCCGACGGGCCACTCGTAGCCCTTGCCGTCCATGACGGCCTTAACGGAAAGGAGCGTCTGATGCGCCGGGCTCTGGAATGAGCTGCGGCCGCGCAGTTCGATGATCTTCTTGCCGCCCTGCCGTACGTGCTGCTGGATCGCCTTCCACTGCTCCTCCGTCAGCGCCGGCGTGCCGATGAGCGACGCGAGCGGCTTGCCGTCCACCTTCGCCGTGCTCGCGAACGGCGCCATCATCTCGCCGTGCCCGCCGTACGTGCGGCAACCCGTGACCTTGTCCTGCGCGACCTTGAAGTGCTGCGCCAGCGCCGTCTGCAGCCGCGTGCTGTCCAGCGCCGCGAGCGTACCGACCTTCGACGGATGCAGGCCGCTGTGCACCAGCACCGTCAGCCCCGTGATGTCCGCTGGGTTGAAGATGACCGCCGCGAACTTCAGGTCCGGGCAATGCGCGCGGATGTCGAGCCCGAGCTGCTTGGCGATCTCACAGTTGCCCTTCAGCAGGTCCTCGCGCGTCATGCCTTCCTTGCGCGGCGCGCCGCCGGACGAGATGATGTATTTCGCGCCCTTCAGCGCCGTCGCGATGTCAGTCGTCCACGTGACGTTCGCGCCGGGGAACGCGCAGTGATGGATCTCCTCCGCCGCGCCCTTAAGGCCCTTCTCGAACGGGTCGTACATGCAGACATTCGGCGTGAGTCCCATCGTCAGGGCCGCCTGCGTGAGGTTGGAACCGATGGCGCCGGCCGCGCCGAGGATGACGAGTTTGTCCTGCGTGATGTAGCTCATGATGCGGTCTCCCTGGATGTTGAGATTTACAACGTCTGTAAAAACTTTTTTGCGGGCTTACAACGTCTGTAATTCCTTTTTCCCGCGGACGGGACGGACGCTGTAGAATCGCGGGGTCACTTTACCAGCGCACCGTGTCCCCGCAAGTGCAACCGGGCGAAAGACGAAAATTGCGGGTTGCTTGACAGAGGGTGAAGCAGTCCGCTACGTTCGCCCATTCCTCACTTGTGGGGGGTTAGCTCAGTTGGTAGAGCGCGTGAATGGCATTCACGAGGTCGAGGGTTCGACTCCCTTACCCTCCACCACCCTTCGCCCTTTGCTTCGCGTGGGGCTTCGGGTGGCAAGCCACTACGTGGGAGCAAGCGGCCGGATTTGTTTCCCGCGCAACCTCAAGAAAGCTTGGCGGAGGGGGAGGGATTCGAACCCTCGGGCCGCTTTAAGGGCGGCCTCTCGATTTCGAGTCGAGTGCCTTTAACCACTCAGCCACCCCTCCATCAAGAAAACGGGAAACTATCGGTTTGCCGCGCCGAATGCAAGGGTCGGCAGGCGATTTTCACCCGCGTGGCCCAACCGGCGCCGCGTGGGGTGGCGACTAGAGGACCACCTCGACGCGGTGCTCGCCGCTGCGGAGGTCGGGCAGGGTGACGCCGGCCACCGGCTTGCCGTTGAGGGAGAGGGAACGAACGCCGCGACCGCGCCCGGACGTGTTGTCGATGAAGACATTGTAGGTCGCGCCGCGGAAGCTGCGTTTGACCGAGGCCTTGGGCACACGCCTGGACAGGCAGGGATCAATGATCAAGCCGTCGTATCCGCGCCGAACGCCCAGAATCCATTCGATCAACACCATGGTGAACCAGGGCGCCGTGCCGGTGCGCCAGGCGTAGCCCGACTTGCCGGGCGCCTGCGGCAGCAGGTCGAATTTGTTCACGAAGGAGAACGGCTCCATCCCGGAGCGGGAAATGGGGTTTTCCGGATTGTCCGGCGCGACCCGGATGTAGGTTTGCCACGCCTCCTCAGCCCGGCCCATCAGGCAATCGGCGAGCGCCTTGAAGGCCGACGCGTGGCAGTAGCAGCCGCCATTGGTGTTGGTGTGCGGCATGATGGTGGAGAAGCGCCCGATCCGCTCGTCGTAGGAGGTGAGCGGCGGATCACAGATCACGTAGCCTTCCGGTTTGGTGCAGCAGGCATCCACCGCCGCCATGCAGGAGGCCGCCCGTTCCGGATCGGCCACGTTGCCGATGATCGCCCACGCCTGCGTGTTGAGGAAAATCTTCGCCTCGTCGTGCCGGTCCGATCCGAGCGGATAGCCGTCCTCGCAGATCGTGCGCACATACCACCGGCCATCCCATGCATTGCGGTTGATGGCGTCGGCCATGACGCGGTGCGCGGCGAGGCATTCGGCGGCGAACGCGGCGTCGCCGATGCGATCGGCCAATTCGGCGATCTCGATGCACCCGTGGCAGAATTGCTGGCTGACCATGACGCTCTCTCGCTCGCCGGTTTTTTCGGACGGTTCCAGGCCGTCGTTCCAGTCGGCAAAATGCTGGCGGCACAGCCCGCGTTGGCCGGTGTCGTTGGCGAGGTAACGCACCGTGCGTTTGATGTGATCCCACACCGTGCCGGATTCCGGGGATTCGAAGTAGGGCACAACCGCCTGGAGCAAATCGAAGTCGCCGGATTCCTTGATCAGCCAGGGCACGGTCATCAGGATCCATGCGGGTTTGTCGGAGTAGGTCAGGCGGTTGTAGGGGCGGAAGCTGTGGAGGACCTCGCCGCTGGGTTTTTGCGACGAGAGCGCGCGCAGGAAGTTGGCGCGCGCCATCGGATAGTCAAACATCGCGATGCCGCAATCGGTTTGCAGGTTGTCTCGGAAGCCCGATTTGTCGATCAGATAGGACGTCATCTGCTTCTTCACGAACAGATTGATCAGGGCGTCGCGGTCGCGGTTTTCCGCGCCGGTATCGATCGCGAACATCGCCGCGTTCCGGCGCTCGACCTGGGCCTGCTCCTCGCAGAGCTCATCAAGCCGCGCGGGGGTGAGGCGGGCCCGAAGTGCGCGCACCGCGTCGATGCCATCGCAATGGCCGATGATGAAGTCGGCGCGTCCGGCGGCGCCGGGCGCGAGGTCGAGGCCGACCTGGATGATGCCCGCGCAATCCGGGCCTTCGTCGGCGCGGTTGTCGCAGTTCCATCCGTAGAGAATGCGCGGCGCGGAAAGCGAGTAGTCGGCGCGGGTGAAGTGGTCGCGGTATCCGTTCACGCCGCGACAGGGATTCAGGCTCATCATGAAGCCGTGGATGAAGCCGTTGGGAAACGTCTTCACGTCGCGGTTGGTGACGACCACCGCGCTGTCGGCGGGATAGACATTGGAGAAATTGGTGCGCCCGAAATGTTTGCCTTCGCGGGTTTTTCCGCTCATCGGCATGAGGG
>DAOLDD010000023.1:0-59034 GCA_035327585.1 Kiritimatiellia bacterium
GCAGGCCCTTGCCGCCCTCGGGGGTTCGGGACAAAACTTTTGAGAACCGCTATAGCCCGCATATTGCATCACCGCAGAGGCGCAGAGAAGGGCAAAAACAGGGTGACAAGTCTTTTGATGCTTGCAATACGCTCTGAACCGCTCGCATTCGGTTCCTTGGAGTCGTTTATTGCGACAGGTTCCCATCCGTTCGGGTTTTCCTCAGCGCTCTCAGCGCCTCTGCGGTCGAATATTCGGGCTGGCGGCGCGCCCTACCGGACCACATCCACCCACACCGGATAATGGTCGGAGACGTGTCCGTCCACGCCGGGCAACGCCTTCACGTTCCGGGTGTTCGTTCCACGCTGCAGCACTTCCGCCTCGCCCGCGCGCCACGGGGCGTTGGTTGCATCGCCGCCGGCATAGATCCGGTCAAAAGCGGCGGGTGGAAACTCGAGCGCGGGATCGCCATAGCGCGTCGGCACGGTCGTGCGCTCATGCAACGGGCGACCCCGCCACAAATCACGCCAGCCGCGCAGCGGGTTCAGCGACCAGTCGCCCGCGAATTCGCCCTGCTCGGGATCCACGTTCACATCACCGAGCACCAGGAATTCCCAGCGAATGGACTCGTCTTTCGACAACTCGCGCGCGTCGTCCGCCAGGAACTGAAGCGCGTTTTTACGCAGGTGCATGTTGCGGCTCCGATTGCCGAAGTTGGATTTCAGGTGGATCGCATACACGACCAGTCTGTGATCCCCGCCCAGGTCAAACGTGGCGCGCAGGGCGCCGCGCGGCGGGCGACCGCGGCCCTGCAACGGGCCATAATCCAATTCCAGCACCTCCAGCGGCGGCACGCGGGAAAGCAGGGCGTTGTTAAGCTTGTCCTCGTTCTGCGAGCCGTCGCCAAATTTCGTCACCCAGCCGAACGGGAACGGCTCCGCCAGGACATCATTGAGCATGCGCAGCGAAGCGGCGTTTTCAATTTCGGCGATCAGCAGGATGTCCGGGCGGATCTCATCCACCAGCGCGGCGGCGCCGCGCGCCTGCGTCGTGGCGCGCTCCAGGGTGCGATCGGGACCATCGCCCTCCGCATCTGTAAAATGCTCGATGTTGTAGAACGCCACGCGAACACGTTCCTCCGCGCGCAACCCCGCGTCCGGCGACGCCCAGGCCTCAACCGGCGTCTCGCGCAGAATTTCGCCGGCAAACGTGAATTCCTCCTGGGCGCGTGACGTCCCCGCTGCGACCAATAGCACGAACAGCAAAAATCGAATGCGTTTCACAATCCAACCCCCTCCGTTCATTCGGACTCCTCCCCCGCGCGTCGATTCCGGGGCACGAGGACGGAAAGTCCACTGCGCCGCACCGTAACCTCGACATCCGCGCCGCTATCCTGCAATTCGCCATCCACCTGGATGACCGCCGGTTTTTCGCGGCGCACGACCATGCGTTGAAAACGTTTCGTCACAATACCCGGCAACGCGTCAATGGTCCCATCAAAAAGACGCCCGACATTCGCCAGCGCGCGGCCCGCCTCCTGCCGCTCCATCACCACGAGTTCGAGGAACCCATCGTTGTGCTCCGCCTTGGGCGCGATGCGCGCGCCACCGCCGAACTGCGTGAGGTTCGCCACCGTGAAGACCAGCGGTGCCTGGAACTCCAGCGTCGTCGCCCCATCCAATTCCACGAGGAATCGCTGCGGTTGATACTCGAACAACTCGTACGCCGCCGCGAAGACATAGGGAATGATGCCGCGGAACGGAAAGGCTTCGAACGTACGCACCAGCGATGCGTCCGCCGCCATGCTGCACGTGACAAAGAACGGGCGCCCGTTCGCCAGCCCGACATCGATCGGGACTGCCTCCGCATCCGCGAGGGCCTCGGCCGCCGCCTCGACATTCAACGGGATGCCAAAATGCCGGGCAAACCCGTTCCCGCTGCCCGTCGGGATCACGCCCAGCGACACCCCCGTGCCGACCAGTTCCGCGCCCACCGTGTTGATGATGCCGTCCCCGCCCATGACGAGGATCGTGTCCACCCCATCCTCCACCGTGCGCCGTACCTTGCGATTACCATCCTCGACACTGTTGCTAATCTGAAACACCACCTCGCACGAAGGGCGATCCCAATGCTCGTTCACCGCACGGACCACGTCCTCCAACACGTGGCTCCGGCCACTATGCGGATTCATCAGCACCCGCACCCGCCGTATGTCCGATCCAAGTTTCATAGTCTGCCGCCCGGTCTACCACAACAAGCGTGTACAATCCAGCATGATGTCAAAAGAGCCACATTGTCACACACGCAAAACAGCCACAGCATGAGTGAGTCAATATTGCACCACTAATTTTGAATGCTTATTCATAAATAATTACAATACAACAAGTTATGATATAGTCAAAATTTGGCATGCGCGTTGCTATCTACAAGTTCAGGAGAACAACATAAGGAGTCACGAACATGGTATATCCAATGACACGATTCGACTGGACGCTGGACCCGTTTCGGGACCTGCATCGTCTTCAGCGGGATATGAACCGGCTGTTTGCGGGATTCCGCACTCCGGCTGAGCAGTTTCCCGCCCTGAACCTTTGGTCCTCGCCGGAGCAGGTGGTATTGACCGCCGAAGTGCCGGGCGTGGACCCGAAGGACGTGGACGTGTCGGTCGTCGGTAATGTGGTCACGCTGGAGGGCGAACGAAAAGAAGACGCCTCCATCCCGGCGGACAGTTACCACCGCCGCGAGCGTGAAAACGGCAAATTCATGCGCTCGGTCCGCCTGCCCTACGAGGTCGAGGCGGACAAGGTGCAGGCCCGCTACGAAAACGGCGTCCTGCGCGTCACCCTGCCCCGCAAGGAAAGCACGAAGCCCCGCCGCATCACGATCCAGGCGGAATAAGGAGAACCTCACATGACCGCAAAATCCACGGAAGTACAGGCCCATCGCAGCGAGCAGACCCGCGACCTGCCGGTCCTGACGCCGGCCACGGACATCCACGAGACGGAGAAGGAAATCATCGTCATCATGGATCTGCCCGGCGTGCGCCAGGACCAGGTCGAGGTTACGCTCGAAAACCGCGAGCTGACCATCAGCGCGCGCAGCGCCCTCGAGGAACCGTCCGGCCACGAACTGATATACCGCGAATTTGGTCCCGCGGAATATCGCCGGTCGTTCACCCTCGCGGACGAAGTGGACCGCAACGGCATATCAGCCCGCATCAAGAACGGCGTCCTGCGCCTCGCCCTGCCCAAGGCAGCCGAAGCCCAGCCCCGCCGCATCACGGTGCAGGCAGAGGGATAACCATTGTCCCTCTGTCCCTGTGTGCCTTTGATTGAAAGGAGGTGACGGAAGATGAAGAAGAGCCTGATCCCGTGGCGTCGGGATTCGGCGGAGACCGCGGTGGCGCGGCGCGAGGAAAATCCTTTCGTCGATTTCCACCGCCAGATGAACCGGCTCTTTGAGGACTTCTTCTCTGATTTCGAGGGGCGGTCCTCAAGCCTGATGTTCCCCTCCTCGCTCGGCCGCTTCGACGTGTCCACGCCCCGCGTGGATGTCGCGGAGACCGACAAGGAGCTGACGGTCAGCGCCGATCTTCCCGGCCTGGACGAGAAGGACGTCCAGGTCACAATGGACAACGACGTCCTGACCATCCGCGGCTCACGCCAGGATGAGCGGGAGGAGAAAAAGCGGAACTACCACCTCGTGGAACGCAGCTACGGCGAGTTCCACCGGTCCATTCCGCTCCCCGGCGGGCTCGACACGGATCACGTGAAAGCCGCCTTCAAAAAAGGCGTCCTGACCGTGACCCTGCCGAAACGTCCGGAGGCGCAATCGAACAAGAAAACGATTGCGATAGAGACCGAATAAAAACCGAAGGCGCGGCCCCCGCCGCGCCTTCAACAGTTAATCACGGAAGTCACGGAACACGCGGAAAGTTTCCGTGATTTCCGTGCATTCCGTGGTTAATTCCCCTCCAACAGCTTGACTGCCGCCGCCAGGGCTTCGTCCACCTTGGAGGCGTCCTTGCCGCCGCCACGGGCGAACTCGGGTTTGCCGCCGCCCTTTCCGCCAACGATCGGCGCGATGGCCTGGATGAGCTTGCCGGCTTGAACCTGCTTCGTGAATTCAGGCGCGACGGAGGCCAGCAGCGTGACACTGCCGCCCGCGGCGCCGCCCAGCACGATCACGCCGTTGAATCGCGCTTTAAGATGCTCGGCCACCGCGGCCACCGTGTCGCCGTCCGCATCGCCCAGGTTCGTGACAATCGTCTGACGCCCACCGCGCGTGATCGCTTGCGATAGCAGCGCCGCCGCGCGTTCGCCGGCCTGCTTCAACTGCACGGCCTTGAGCTGCTTCTCCAATTCCTTCTGGTGCGCGAGCAGCGATTCGATGCGCTTGTCCAACTCCGTCGGCGCGCAGTTCAACGTGGCCGCGACCTGCTTCAGGCGCTGAATGTCTTCGACGACCGATTGCCAGCCCGCGAGCCCGGCGACCGCCTCGATGCGCCGGATGCCCGCCGCGATCGCGCCCTCGCCCGTAATACGGAACAGGCCGATCTCGCCCGTCGCGCGTGTGTGCGTGCCGCCGCACAGCTCCATCGAATAGCCGTCCAGCGCGCCCGCCGCGCCGCCAATCTGCACCACGCGAACGGTGTCGCCGTACTTGTCGCCGAAGAACTGCATCACATCCTTGCGCGCCTTCACGTCGGCGTACGGCACTTCGCGCCAACTCACCGACGCGTTCTCCACAATGCGCTCGTTGACCAATCGCTCAATATCCGCGAGCTGCGCCGGCGTCACCGCCGCGCTGTTGAAGTCGAAGGTCAGTTTGTCCGGGCCAACCGACGACCCCTTCTGGCTTGCCTCGCGTCTCACGACCTCGTGCAGCGCCCAGTGCAGCAGATGCGTCACCGTGTGGTGCCGCTGGATCGCCGCGCGCCGCGCGGCGTCCACCGCGAGCACCACTTCAGCGCCCTTTTCCGGCGCATCCGCGCCGTCCACAAAATGCAGCCACGCCGCACCCGCTTTCTGCGTGTCCACCACGCGCCACAACTGTCCGCCGAGTCGAATCTGCCCCGTGTCGCCGACCTGTCCGCCCATCTCCGCATAGCAAGACGAGCGATCCAGCACGACGGCGGTCCGGCCTTTAATGTCGAGCACCTCCGCAACCTTGGCCGCCGTCTCCAACTGCTCGAACCCGACAAACGCCGTCGCGACGTCGCTCGCGAGCTGCGACACCTCAATCACCGTCTTCTTCTGCGCAGCGCGCGCCCTCGCGCGCTGCTTCTCCATTTCCACTTCAAAGCCAGCGTGATCAACCGACAGCCCCTGCTCCCGCGCCATCAAGTCCGTCAGGTCCACCGGGAATCCATAGGTGTCGTAGAGTTTGAAGGCAAAATCGCCAGATATATTCAGCAGCAGAGAGCGAACCGATGAAAGCTGCGTTTTGTTTCCGCTGGCGATAACTGCGACTACTCGGTTCGCCAGCAACTCAGAGTCGTCATTTAACAAATCAACTTCAGATGGCGATTTTGACAATGACTTCGCAAAAATTAGCTTTGTCCACGAGTCATGATAAAACAGAACTTTTAGTTTCTCAATTTCCTCAAGAAGGTTGGGGGTTTTTGTCGTTTCAAGCTTCAGTAATACTTCCGATGCCCTTTTAGCACCCTTGATATAAAGGCCCAGACTTTCGATTCCGAAATCAAGAGTCCGATCAAAGGCTTCCTCCTCGATGCGCAGCGTGTCCTGCACGGCGGATTTCCTCGCGCGGATTTCGGGGAAGACGTCGCCCATGGTTTCGGCGAGCACATCGACGAGTTTGTAGAAGAAGGGCTCGCGGAACCCGAGCGCGCGGCCGTAACGGACGGCGCGGCGCAGGATGCGGCGCAGCACGTAGTGGCGGTCGGTGTTGCCCGGCTGGATGCCGTCGGCGATGGCGAAGCTCAGCGTGCGGATGTGGTCGGCGATGACACGGAACGCGACGTCGATTTTCTCCTGCTCGTTCGCGCCGGTCGTGCCCGCCGCGGGCAGCGTGGAGGCATATCGCTTGCCGCTCAGCCGCTCCAGCGCGTCGAAAATCGGGCGGAACACATCGGTCTCGTAGTTCGAGACGGGGCGGCTGAAATCGATGAACCCCTTCGTACACTGCATGATGCCGGTGACGCGCTCGAAGCCCATGCCCGTGTCGACATGCTGCGCGGGCAGCGGGACGAACGAGCCGTCGGCGTTCGCGTTGAACTGGATGAAGACGAGGTTCCAGATTTCGATGCACTCGGCGGAGCCCTTGTTCACGAGCGAGCCGCGCGTGTCGCCGCCGGGCGTGAGGTCGACGTGGATCTCCGAGCACGGCCCGCACGGACCTGTCTCGCCCATCATCCAGAAGTTGTCCTTCTTGTTGCCGTTGACGATGTGGACCGCGGGATCGAGCCCCGCCGCGGTGAAGATGCGCGCCCAATGGTCGTACGCCTCCTGGTCAAACTCCGCCGGGTCGCCCTTCGCCTTGTCCGGGCTGTATACCGTCGCGAACAGGCGCGCGGGCGGGAACTTCCACACCTGCGTCAGCAGCTCCCACGCCCAGTCAATCGCGTCCTTCTTGAAATAGTCGCCGAACGACCAGTTGCCGAGCATTTCGAAGAACGTGTGGTGGTAGGTGTCGAGGCCGACGTCCTCGAGGTCGTTGTGCTTGCCGCCGGCGCGGATGCACTTCTGCGTGTCCGCCGCGCGCCCCGGCTGGTACGGGCACGGCTGCTGGCCGAGGAAGATCGGCACGAACTGGTTCATGCCCGCGTTCGTGAACAGCAGGTTCGGCGAATCGGGCATCAGGCTCGACGACGGCACGATGGTGTGCTGCTTCGAGCGGAAAAAATCGAGGTACGACTGGCGGATCTGCGAGGAAGTCATCATGGGCGTTTCCTTGGAAAAACAGCCCGAAACCATAGGCAAAGCACCCGCGCAACGCCAGCGCAAGTTTCAGCGCGGCGAACCCGGCACGGCATCGACATGCAGCGCGAAATCCCGTGTCGCCACCCGCCGCTCCAGCACGGCCAGTGCGCGCGGGGTCCAGATCAGGGCGAAGACGCCGAACGCGATGCGAACGAGGTAAACGATGGCGAAAAGCAGAAACAGCCCGAGTGAACCCAACTTCAGCGGCAGCCAGACGAGTATCAACAGGCTGGCATACATGACCGCCACGCCGCCCGCCTCCATAAAGATCATCCCCTCGCCCGGTGTCGTACGGCGCACGCGCAGCGCCTCGACGAGGCCGGACCCGATCCGCCACACGGCATCCACGCCGACAATCCACAGGAACCCCGTCTCCTGCGGAACCGCGCGCAGCGAGGCAATCCCGATCTTCTCCGTCACCGCCGCCAGGATCGGCACGAGAAACAGCGTCGAAACGACGCCGAAAAACAAAATCACCCCGGGACTCGGCGCCAACCCGTTATCCGTCCGCTCACCCGTTCCATTTTCCAGTCCGTCCGCGATCAGGAGCAACTGGCCCGACTCGTGATCGAGCTTGTGGCTCGCGGCCAGCCATGGCCTGGCGAGCGGATAGCGCAAGAGATCGGCGACGACGGTGATCACCGCATCGACCACCAGGAACACGAGCATCGCCATCGCGGACCAGCCCAAAGCCAGCAGGCCCACCAGCGAAATGAGGCCCGACGACGCCATGCTCAACGCACGGCTGCGCACCTCGGCGAGTCCAAAGTCACGGTAATACGCGACGGCGCGCACACCCTCGCGACTCAGGCGCGCGATATCCGAATCGGAAATCTTCACATTCGCGGATCGCGCCGGCGGGCGGGCGGAACTTCGTCTGGACGAACGATTTTTCATGGTTCGACGTAGTGGGCAGGCGCCCCTCCTGCGGGCGGAATATATTTTTACAGACGTTGAAAGTCCTCGAAAAAGTTTTTACAGACGTTGAAAATCGCGGGCAACGGCCAGCGTGCCGGAATATCACATGATGCGCATCGCAACAGTTCATTATCACCTGCGGCCGGGCGGCGTGAGCCGCGTGATGGAAAGCGCGAAGGCCGCGCTGCGCGATGCGCCGTTCGAGCTGGCCCTGCTGGCGGGCGATACCGTTGCCGCGCTGGACTACGCGCCGGAGCCGGCGCGCACGGATCCGGCCCTGCTGGCGGATCAGCTTGAGGCCGCGGCGCGCGCGGCGCTGGGTGGGGCGCCCGACCTCTGGCATATCCACAACCACAGCCTCGGGCGGAATCCATCCGCTGCCGCGGCTTTCACGGAACTCGCGCGGCGCGGACACCGGCTGCTGCTGCAGGTGCACGATTTCGCGGAGGACGGACGACCGGCGAATTACCGGTTGCTGCGCGACCATCTCGGCGGCGCGCTCGCCGCGACGCTGTATCCCGAGGCGGCGCACGTGCACTACGCGGTGCTGAACCCGCGCGACCGCGCGGCGCTGGCGGCGGCGGGCGTCCCGCGCGACCGGCTCCACGACCTGCCCAATCCGGTTCTGCCGCTCGCCGGAACCGACACGTCTGCAACGCAAACCGGCGCCCAACCGCCGCTGGTGCTTTATCCCACCCGCGCGATCCGGCGCAAAAACATCGGCGAGTTCCTTTTGTGGGCGGCGCTGGAAACCGGGGACCGCCGCTACGCGCTTACGCTCGCGCCGACCACGCCCTCCGATCGCGCGCCGTACGAGGAATGGAAGGCGTTCGCGTACCGGCTGCGCCTGCCGGTCGATTTCGAGGCGGGCCTGCAGCCGGGCGAGACGCTGGAAACGCTGCGCGCGCGGGCGGATTGCGTCGCAACGACCAGCGTGGCGGAGGGGTTTGGCCTCGCCTTCACTGAGCCGTGGCTGGCGAACCGCGCATTGGCGGGCCGCGCGCTGCCGGAAATCACGGCGGACATGGAGGCGGCGGGCCTGGACCTCACCGCGCTCTACACACGGCTCGAATTTCCGCTGGAATGGGTCGGCGCGGAAACGCTGCGCGCGCGAATCGACGCGGCGTTGCAGCGAATGGCGGTGGCTTATGATGTGCCGATGGCGGCAGATGCAGCGGATCGAGCCTGGCACGCCTTTATCGCGGGGGATCGCGTCGATTTCGGACGCCTCGACGAGCCGATGCAGGCGGCGGTCATTGAACGGATACGCGCGGCGCCCGATTTGCGTCGGGCAATTTATCCAGCGCGGCTGGACTCCGGATCGAAGCGGGAACGCATCGCGGCGAACCGCGCCGTGGTGGCGCGCACCTACGACCTGTCGGGATACGCCCGGCGGCTCGCGGCGCTGTACGCGACGGTGGGGCGCACGGAACCGGGCCCGGTCCGCGCGTATGACGCGGACGCGGTGCGGCGCTTTTTTCTCGATCCGGCCCGGTTGTTTTTGCTGCGCTCACCGTGATGCATTTTTCGGAAAGCCAGCGCGCGGACCTTGTCGACCGGATTCGCCGGTTGAGTCGACCGGTCGACCCGAAGCCGACGGGCGAGTCGCCCTCGCTAGATGCGTTTCCGCGCGTGCGCGCGGTGCTGTTCGATTTGTACGGCACGCTCTTCATCTCCGCGGCCGGCGACATCGGCACGGAAGAAACGGGCGGCGCGGCGATCTACACGGAAGCCGCCGCGGAGGCGGGCGTTCACCTGCGGGGTGGTGAAACGGCGGATTGGGGGGCGCGGTTTCGCGAGGAAGTTGGCCGCCAGCATGCACGGCGACGGGCGGAGGGCATCGCGTGTCCCGAAGTGGATGTCCGCCACATCTGGCGCGCCGTGCTGGAGCCGGATGTTGCCGGAGTGACGGACGAGGCAATCCTGCGCTTCGCCGTCGAGGTGGAATGCCGGATCAATCCCGTCTGGCCGATGCCTGGTGCGTTGGCGGCATTGCGCCGGTTGCGCGAGCAGGGGCACGTGCTCGGCATCGTGTCCAACGCGCAATGTTTTACGCCGCTGCTGTTCGATGCGCTGCTCAACGTGCGGGTGGAACAGGCCGGGTTCCAATCCGACGCTTGTATCTGGTCGTGGCAACTCGGCGAAGCCAAACCGTCGCCGCGACCGCTGCAACGCGCGCTTGCCGCGCTCAAGACCGCGCACGGAATCGAGCCCGGGGATGTCCTCTTCGTGGGCAATGATGTGCTCAAGGACCTGCACCCGGCGCAGCATTCGGGCTGCCGCACGGCGCTCTTCGCGGGGGATGCACGATCGCTGCGCTGGCGGCGCGACGATCCGCGGTGTACAAACGTGCGGCCTGACATCGTGCTGACCCATCTCGACCAGCTATGAACCTGCGCATCGTCATCCTCATTTTCATCGCGGCGTTCGCCGTGCGGAGCGTCGGCCTTTTCCGGGGCCTTGAAACGGGCGGCAGTTTCCACCCGGACGTCGCCAAACAGGTGCGCGCGGTCGGCAACTATCTGGAAGGCCGGTACGTCTGGTACACGGGCTCCCTTGCCTACGACGGGTATCCCTACGGGTTGAACCACGTCGACGAATGGGTCATTCGCGCGGCGTGGCCCGCGGTGCGTGGCGCGGTGAATTTCTTCCAGCCCGGCCTGGCGCTGGCGGCGCAGCCGGACATGAAGGTGCTGCACTACATCTGCACCGCGCTGCGCGTGGTGTACAGCCTGCTTGCGCTGGCGGCGTTCCTGTGGGCGCTTGTCCGCGTGGGGGTGCCGGCGCGGGAGCGCTGGGCGTGGCTGCTGCTGGCCGCATTGTCGCCGGTGTTGAGCACGGTGACGCACGCCGCGAGCGGCGATGTCGGTACGGATCTTTTCGTGATGCTTGCCATCGCGTGCGTCGCCCGGGCGCGGACGGGTGAAGTGCGCGCGCGCGATTTCCTGCTCGGCGGCGTGGCGTTGGGCATGGCGTTTTCCTGCAAATACCACGGCGTACTTGGCGCGCTGGTGCCGGGCCTGTTCCTGCTGCTCGCGCCAATTTCCTGGAGCGATCGAATACGGAAGGGACTCTGGTTCAGCGGCGGGCTGCTGGCGGGATTCGTCGCGCTGACGCCGCATGTCCTCATCGACACGGGCAAGACGCTGAAATACATCTGGCTGAATTTTCATTACATCAAGAACTACAACGTCCCGGCGAGTTTCCGCGAGTTGCCGTTCCTTGAGCGCAGTGGCATCAGCTTCGTGCAGAATTTTCCGGTCGTGCTGCACGCGCTCGGCGTAGCCGCGTTCATCCTCGCCATCGCGGCGTTCGGGATGATTGCACGGCGGGCGTGGCGCGCGCGCGACGCCGCGGGCGCGTGGGACTTCGCGGCGATTGCGATGCCGTTCATCGTGTTGCTGCTCTCGCTGATCGGCAAGCCCGCGCTGCAGCCGTTCCACTTCAGCTTCCTGCCGATGCCGCTGCTGCTCGGCGCCGCGCTCGGCTGGCGATATGCGGGCCCGCGCCTGCGCCTCGTGCTGCCCGTGTTGCTGCTGGGTGCGGCGCTGGAATACGGGATAAGCCAGCGGCACGAATGGCGGTTCTGGAGCCGGGAAGACACACGCGTCCTCGCGGCGCGCATGACAAGAGCGTTGTTCCTTCCGCCTGCGCTGGAGGAACGGCTGCGGCCGGTCGCGCTGTTGCTCGTGGAAGGCCCGAATATGTCCGTGTTTCGCAACCGGCCTTCCGCCCTCGAGGCGCCCGAGCCCTCCGACTGGCTGGACCACCCCGCCGACCGGCTGCCTTCGACGCCCTGGTCGTTCAACGATGACTGGGTATTCGTCGACATGCCGGCATTCCCCCGCGAGTCGCGATTGCTCGTGCTGGAACCCGGGCATCGGATTGAACGTTTTGCCGTGCGCACGAACATGGCGGCCGACCTGCCTTTCACCTTCCAGGCCGCCACGCGGGAGGCGGAGATTCGTGCTCGTATCGGAGGGCGGACGCATCATTTCACGCTTTCGCCCGGCGAGTCGCGCACCGTCGTGGCGCCGCGTGAATCCGGCGACGCCTATGCGCGCGACGGGTTCGAGGGTCGTCGATTCGCCTTCAGCGCCGTGGCCCGCGGCGCGCCGGTACTGCTGCGTGTGGGGCGCGAACCAAAGGCGATTCCCGATCAGGAACGATTGGACCGCAAGCTTGCCCGCACCCGGTTTATCGACGGTGTACGCACCGGCGATTCTGGTCGCGTTCCCCTGCTCCGCACCGTGGCGCTCACTCCGGGCATGTATGCGCTGGAGGTCGACGCCCCCCGCGTGACGACGCCGATGACGCTGCTGATCAGCGACGCGGTGGCCAACCACCCCGCGAGGGAGCTGCGGCTGCCGCTCGTGCGCACGAACAATCACTGGCGCGTCGAATGGCGGCACACGTCGGATTATCTATTTGCCGGGTTGCAACTGGAGACGGAACACGCGACGCCGTACGAACTGCCGTGGCGCATCCGGCCCCTTGCTGCGCTGGCGGACGAACCCGTCGCGTACGCACCCGTCGCGTGGAAACCCGAACACGCCTTCGGGCGCAGACAATGGACGTTCGGCAATTTCGAGATTCCGGCGCAATGCGTGAGCGGCGCCTCGCTCCGGGTGAATCTGCGCATGGACGCGGCGACGCCGGCGCGCGAGACGATCGCGGGCTATTCGGCGTTCATCCATCTGCTCGACCGGGAGGGGAAGCAGGTCTTCGCGCGCGACATCCGGCTTGCCAGCATCGCGTCGCATCTCGGCGGCCCCGCGCCGCTCCACGATCTCGGCCCGCTCGACTTGCCGCCCGGCGACTACGCGGTGCGTTTCGGCCTCTACCACATGCGCACCAACACCCGCATCCGCCCCGACGCCCCCCACACGCGCGACCGCCGCCTCCCCCTCCCCCCCCTCACCATCACCGAATAACGAGGAAAGGGGTCAGTTCTTTTTATTTACAATGACACGGGTTTTCTTACGATTTGCGCATGGCTAGAAAGTTAAGAATCCAATACGAGGGCGCGGTCTACCACGTGATGAGTCGTGGAGATCGCCGGGAATCCATCTTTCTGGACGACGCCGATCGTCGCGACTTCATCGAGGCGCTCGGACAGGCCTGTGAGCGATGCGGGTGGCGGATCCATGCCTATGTGCTGATGGTCAACCACTTCCACCTCGCCCTTGAGACGCCGCGCGCCAATTTGGTGGACGGCATGAAATGGTTGCTGGGAACCTACACCACGCGATTCAATCGGCGCCACGGCCTGACGGGCCACCTCTTCGGGGGCCGGTACAAGGCCATTCCCGTGGAAGCGGGGAACGATGAGTATTTCTCCACGTTGTGCACCTACATTCATCTGAACCCGGCGCGGGCGCAGGCGCTGCCCCCCTCGAAACCGCTGCACGACTATCCCTGGAGCAGCTGGCCGGCGTATCTGGCGGCGCGCGCGAAACGCCCGGCGTGGTTGGAGACCAAACGGTTCGCGGGCGCCATCGCAAACGCGCCGGACTCGCTGGCGGGACGCCGGCAACTCGCCGCATGGATGGAAGCCAGGCGAACGAAGGAGCAAACCACGGCCTATCAACCCCTGCGGCGGGGTTGGTACTGGGGCGACGAGGCCTTTCGCAAGTCCCTGCTCGACCGGATTTCTGAACAACGTGGCCCGACGCACGGCGGCATTGAACTCCGTGAAAGCGAAACGGCCCGGGCCGGGGAAATCATTCGCGAGGAAGTGCTGCGCCGCGAATGGAAAGCCGACGATCTTCCGATGCGACCCAAGGGAGATCCCGAAAAGGTTGAAATCGCACGGCGCCTGCGTCGCGAAACCAATGTTCCCGTCCGCTGGATCGCGGAACAGCTGCACATGGGCACGCCATCCTATGCCAGCTACCTGCTCTGGCAGGCAAATAGTAAATAAGTGGAACTGACCCCTTTCCGGAGTAACCGCCTACAAGGAGAATGACAGGCCTATTTTGCCGTAGAGGGCTTCCAGCTCGGTTTCCCCGGCCTCGTCGGCGCCCGCGCCCACGACCCTTTTCTTGACCTCGCCCTTGTCGAGATCAAATTGGAATCCGCCGTGAAGAAAGATGCTCACGGTCTCCGCGATGGCATAGTCAAGGTTTACACCGATAAAGCCGACAACGCTGTCGCCAATATCGAGGGACTGATCCCGGGTCAAGGCCGGCCCGGAGTCGTCGCCAATGCCGGTCCATCCATCAATGTTGGAATCGATCGAAACGTGGCGAATACCCGCCTCAAGCGCTCCGGATAACTTCGTCCGCGCGTCATCGCCGGCCAAGAGCTTTCTCACGATGGACGCGCCGATGACGGTCATATCCGCGTCGCCCTCCAGGAACTCGTGGAGCGTGGCGCCGCCAAAGTTCTGCGCCACCGAGTAGTTTTCGATGTCAAACGTGGCGCTGCCGATGGAGGCGGCGATCCCCCAGGGCGACGCGCCGAGCCAAAAGACCGCCTGCAATTCGAGGCCGGCGCCGCCGTCCCAATCGACGGTGCGCAGCCCCCCTTCGTCACGGCCGGTGGCGGCCGCGCCATTGGGCGCATATAGAACACCGCCAACACGAAGGTCGATATCCTCCGCGACGGCAATCCCCGCGGTCATGACCGCGAGCACAGCAAGCATTCTCCCCGATACGTTTTTCATCATGCCCTCCCTGGTACACGTTGGCCAACGGACGCCGCAGCCCCTCTCCATCCATCATCCACCGAAACAGAGCACCTCGTTTCGTTATCGCCGTCGAGAAAAAAGAATGGGGTCCGAAAGAAAAGGGCTAGAAGAGGATGGCGATGGTGGCGCCGGAGCCGGGGGTGGAGTGGATGTCGAGGCGCGCGCCGGCGCGGGTGGCGCGGTGGCGCATGATGCGGAGGCCGGCGCCGGCCACCGTGGCGGACGCGTCGAAGCCGCGGCCGTTATCGATGATGCGCAACGCACGCGGCGTCAGTTCAATTCGGATCTCGCGAGCCTCGCCGTGGCGGATGGCATTGTTCACCGCCTCCTGCGCGATGTGATAAAGGTGAACGGCGGCTTCCGATGACAGGAATGCCGGACTGCCCTCCTCGCGGAAGGAGCAGGCGATGTTAAACACGTCGCACGTCTCCTCGGCGAGCCGGCGCAACCCCGGCGCGAGGCCGTCCTCGCCCACCTCCAGCGGCGCCAGACCGCGCGCGGTACGACGCACCTGCGCCACGGCGTCCTTTAACAAATCGACCAGTTTATCCACCGCACCCTGTTCCGCCTGCGGCAGGGCATGCGACAGCGAGCGGGCGAGGTAGACGGCGCCGGTAAGCTTCTGCCCGAGCGAGTCGTGCAGGTCGTGCCCAATCCGCTGCTTCTCGCGCAGCGCGGCGGTGTGCATCGCCTCCTCCAGCCGCGCGCGTTCGTCCATTTCGGCGGCGAGCTGGCGGTTGGCGTGCTCCAGCTCGGCGGTACGCTCGCGCACGGTGCGCTCAATGGCGCGGGCGCGCGTGGCGAGCAGGCCGAGCACGAGCGCGAGCAGCAGCGTCGCGGCGGAACCACCCCCGCGAATCAAGGCGGACGCCGGACTCGCACGGCCCTGCTGATAATCAACGCCCGCCTCGCAGCGCAACACCCACCGCTGGTCGGCCAGCGCCACCGGCCATTCCCCCACATGCACGGCCGTCGAAGCAGCGGGCGGGCGGCCGTACATCGGGTCGTAAAACGTGACCTGCACCTGCCGGACGCGCACCTGCCGCAACGCGCGTTCCAACAACTCCTGCGGCCAGAGGCGGGCAACGGTGAACCCCGTAAACTGCCCCCCCTCACCAATCGGCGCACTCACGAGGAATCCGGCGGGCGCCGCGGGGTCCGCGGCTCGCAGCACCGCGCCAATCGCCGGCCCGCCTCCCGCCTGCATGCGCGCAATCGCCTCCCGTTGTCCGTTAAGTGTGGCCAGGTCAAAGCCGTCCGGGAACCCCAGCCCCTGATCGGAACTTTGATAGGTCAGCGGATAGTACTCGGGCCGGATTTCAGCTGATTGCAGGCCCTGGTCGCCCCATTCGACGATGGAAAGCTGCGGCGGCGCGGCGGCATCGCCATCCGACGGCGTTTCCAACGCCACGCGAACCTCCAGCGGAATACGCTGCGCGAAGCCGAACGGCCCCAGAATCGCTTTCTGATGCAGCAAACCCTTTCGCGCAAATTCCGCGAAATCCGCCGCGCTGATGCCCTCGGATAACGTGTGCAACTCGCCCAGCGAAGCCAGAACGCTCGTGAACAGCGCCATTTCGCGTTCCACGGCACGCGCCAGGGCCTGCGCCTCGGCGCGGAACTCCCCCTCGATCCGTTGCGCTTCCCGCACCCGCGCGGCGTGCGCCGCCCAAAGGGTGAGGCCAAGCCCGAGGACGAGGACGAGGACGACAAGGAAAACGAGCGAGCGGGATGGCGTGGAGGCGCGGTGGGACATGGAGGGGGGAGAAGAGGGTGTCGGGTTTCAGGTTTCGGGGAGCACAGCATGACAAACTTTGGCGGGGATCGGTAGATTTGTTTTGCATCCCCGCTCCTCCCCGACACCCGGAACCCGACACCTCCCCCCGTTGCCCGCTCCCGCCCTCATTTTCTCCGTGACCTTCCCGCCCGGCTGCGCCACAACAGCGCGCGTCATGGCGACACGGATTGAAATTGGTCCGAAGACGGGCGTGCCGGATCCGCGCGGCGCGGGCGTGGCGCGCACGGCGCACGCGCACCTGCACGTGGCGCTGGATGGCTGCGCGACGCGCGATGTGTTTTTCGTAGACGCCCCGCTCTCCGACGACGAGGCGCGCAGCGTCGCGGCAGCCTTCGCCGACCCGGTCACGCAGGACGTGGCGGTGGGCCGCCTGCCCGCACCGGCGGACTTCACCTGGCTCGTCGAAATCGGCTTCAAGCCGGGCGTCACCGACAACGTCGGCCGCACCGCCCGCACCGTCGTGCAGGATATCCTCGGCAAAACGCTTGGACCGTATGAGGAAGTCTACACCGCGACGCAATATTTCCTTCGCGGCGCACTCGACCGCGCCGCGGCGGACCGCATCGCGCGCGAACTGCTCGCGAACCCGCTCATCCAGACCGTGCAGGTCTTTGCGCCCGCCGAGTGGGCCGCCGCGCCCGTCCAGAATGAGCCGCCCGCGATGCACGACGCGAGCGAGCCGCAGGTGAGGACGTTCGATCTCGAGGTGGACGACGATGCGCTGATGAAGATCAGCCGCGACGGCATCCTCTCGCTCACGCTCGAGGAAATGCACGCGATCCGCGACTACTACCGGAGCGACGACGTACGCGCGGCGCGGGCAAAAGCCGGGCTGCCCGCCTGCCCCACCGACCTCGAACTCGAGTGCATCGCGCAGACGTGGAGCGAACACTGCAAACACAAGATTTTCGCCGCGCGCGTTCTTTACACGGATGAAACCGGCGCGACCCGCACCATCGACTCGCTGTTCAAGACGTTCATCAAAGCGACGACCGAGGAGGTCGGCAAGCGCATCGACTGGCTCGTTTCCGTCTTCAGCGACAACGCGGGCGTCGTAAAATTCAACGAGCGCTGGAACGTGCTCTTTAAGGTGGAGACGCACAACAGCCCCTCCGCCCTTGACCCTTACGGCGGCGCCATCACCGGCATCGTTGGCGTGAATCGCGACGCAATCGGCACCGGCGTCGGCGGCGAGATGCTGTGCAACGTCTGGGGCTACTGCTTCGGCCCGCCCGACTACGCGGGCGAACTGCCCGCCGGGTTGATGCACCCGCGCCGAATTCGCGACGGCGTGCACCACGGCGTGATCGATGGAGGCAACCAAAGCGGCATCCCGTGGGCGCGCGGCTGGGAACGGTTCGACGACCGGTTTCTCGGCAAACCGCTGGTGTTCTGCGGCACCGTCGGCAAACTGCCCGTCACCGTCGGCGGCGGACCGTCGGAACGCAAGGAGGTCGCGCCGGGCGATTTCATCGTGCAGGCGGGCGGCCGCGTCGGCAAGGACGGCATCCACGGCGCGACGTTCTCCTCGGAGGAACTGCGCCAGGAATCCCCCGCGCAGGCGGTGCAGATCGGCGACCCGATCACGCAGCGCAAGATGTACGAATTCCTCATTGAGGCGCGCGACCTCGGCCTGTTCCGCGCGCTGACCGACAACGGCGCGGGCGGGCTCAGCAGCTCCATCGGCGAAATGTGCCGGTTGAGCGGCGGCGCGGAAATCGACCTCACCGACGCGCCCCTGAAATACGAGGGCCTGCAACCGTGGGAAATTTTCCTGTCCGAGGCGCAGGAGCGAATGACGCTCGCCGTGCCGCCGGAACGGTGGGACGCATTCGCCACGCTCGCGAAGCGGCGCGACGTGGAAGTTGCGAAGCTTGGCACGTTCACCGACACGGGCGCGCTGCGCGTCTGGCATCGCGGACGCCTCTGCGGCGCGCTCGGCCTCGACTTCCTGCACGACGGCTGCCCGAAACTGGAGATTCCCGCCGTGTGGACGCCGCCGCGCGTACCCGCGCCGCGCGCACTGCGGGCGGGCGACCGGTCGCGCTGGCTGCTCAAGGTCCTCGGCGCGCTCAACGTCTGCTCCAAGGAAGCCAAGAGCCGGATCTACGACGGCGAGGTCAAGGGCCTCAGCGTCGTGAAACCGTTCGTCGGCGTGCGCAGCGACATGCCGAGCGACGCGACCGTGATGCGTGTGGAATACGACGGTCGCGAAGGCGTCGTGCTCGCCGAGGGCGTGAACCCGTTTTTGTCCGATCTCGACGCCTACGCGATGGCCGCATCCGTGGTCGACGAAGGAGTGCGCCGCATCGTCAGCGTCGGCGGCCGCTGGGACCGCATTGCCGGCCTCGACAACTTCTGCTGGCCCGACCCCGTGCTGTCGGAGAAGACGCCGGACGGCCCCTACAAGATGGCGCAACTCGTGCGCGCGAACCAGGCGCTGTACGACGTATGCACCGCGTACGGCGTGCCGCTCATCAGCGGCAAGGACAGCATGAAGAACGACTCCGTGCGCGGCGGGCGCAAGATTTCGATCCCGCCCACCCTGCTCTTTTCGACCATCGGCAAAATCGACGACGTGCGGCAGGCGGTCACCATGCCGTTCAAGTGCGCGAGCGACGCGATTTACGTGTTGGGCCTGACGAAGGATGAACTGGGCGGTTCGGAATTCCACCGCACGCGCGCGTTCGACGCGGGACAGCCGCACCGGGTCGGCGGCACGCCGCCCTCGCTCGACGTGGAGGCCGCGCGCTCGCTGTACCACGCGCTGAACGAGGCGCAGGTGCGCGGCCTCGTGCGCTCGTGCCACACCCCGACGCTCGGTGGCCTCGCAGCCGCGTTCGCGCTCGCGTCGCTCGGCGGCGGGCTCGGCGCGCGGATCGAACTGGAGCGCGTGCCGGAAAAAGGCGCGGACCTCGACGCGCTGCTGTTCGCCGAATGCAACAGCCGCTTTGTAATCACCTGCGCCCCGGAACGCCGAGGCGAACTGGAAGCCGTATTCCGCGGCCTGCCCTGCGCGCACGTTGGCGCCGTCATGGCCGCCCCGGAAGTGTCCGTCACCTTCTTTGGCCGCACCGTAATCGAACTGCCGCTGGAGAAATTGCGGAAGGCATTTCGGAGGAATGTATGAGTGACCGGTGTCCAGTAACCGGTAACCGGCTGCATTCAATCACGCACGCAATGTCTCTGATTACCGGTCACCGGTCACTGGTCACCCCTTCATGAAGCCCCCCATCCTCATCCTCACCGGCTACGGGTTGAACTGCGAGGCGGAGTCGGCGCATGCGTGGCGGCTCGCGGGCGCGGAGCCGCGGCTCGTGCACTTGAACGACGTACTTGAGGACCCGGCACCGCTGCGCGAGGCGGCGGGGCTGATGGTGATCGGCGGCTTTTCGTTCGGCGATCACCTGGGCTCGGGCCTCGTATTCGCGAACCGCGTGCGCACGCAACTGCGCGACGAGCTGCAGGCGTTCCTCGACCGGGGCCGCATCGTGTTGGGCGTCTGCAACGGATTTCAAATCCTGACGAAGCTGGGGCTGCTGCCGGGGCTCGGCGGCGACTATTTTACGCCGACGGTTTCCCTGCAGCAGAACGACTGCGGGCACTTCCAGAATTTCTGGGTGCGCCTGCGGTTCGAGGCGGACAGCCCGTGCATTTTTACGCGCGGGTTGACGCAGATGGACTTGCCGATCCGGCACGGCGAGGGCCGCGTCTTCACCGCGTCGCGCGCGGTGCTCAACAAACTCACGCGCAAGAAGTTGGTGCCGTGCCGGTACGCCGATCCCGCGACGGGCGCGGCGACGCAGAAATTTCCGCACAACCCGAACGGTTCGCAGAAGGCGATCGCGGGACTCTGCGACGAGACCGGACGCGTCTTTGGCCTCATGCCGCATCCCGAGGCGTATCTGTTTCCGGAGAACCACCCGCGGTGGGACTTCCAAAAAGTGCGCGGCGAATTGCCAGAACACGGCGCGGGACTCGCGTTTTTCACAAACGCGGTGGACTACCTGAACAACGCCTGACGCCCGCGCGCGGCGCTTACCACGGCAGCGTTTTCGGCGCGGCTTGTTCGCGCGCGCTGCCCATTCCGCCGAGCGATGGCGTGGAGGATTCCGTCGTGGACAGGCTGATGGACGGCGTAATCGGCGTAGGCGCGAGGCTGAGCGGTTCGGTCGGGGCCAGCGAGAACGGCGCAAACGTCGGCGAGGCCCACGAGGTGGTTTCCAGCGGGTTGCCCGCCAACAGGTCGACATTCAGTCGATCCGCACCGGATGAGGAACGCTCGGCGGCACGGGCGGACTCCTCCTCGTCGTCATCGCGCGCACCGTACACGGGCCGGATCAAAGACGGCTCGAGCCGGTTCGGAGCGCCAAGCGCGGAGAGCCCGTCGCCGGCCCGATCCTCCACTGTCGGCGGGGCGCTCCAACCCCGCATGGGGTCGGTCCGCGTCCAGTCGCGATCACGATCCGTGTCCGCGGTGGCGCGGGTGTCATCCCCGGGAGCCCGCGGCCGTTCGGTGTTTCGTTCCGACTCACCGGACGGGAGACCGCGTACCCAGCCGAGCACGGGTTCGAGCGCCGGCCGCATGTCCCCGCCCGCACGCGATGGCGCACCGTTGGTTGGATCCGTATCGCCCGCCGAAAACAGGAACGCATTCGGCGCCCCGATGTTTGTTTGCAGAAGCGACCGTTGCTCCAGTTCATCGACCCGGCCTTCGCGCGAGCTTTCCGCATCGCGCCCGGCGCGGCGCGCACGGTTTGTCGCGATGTCGTCCGCGAGCCAGCCCCAGCCGCTGCGTCCGCCGCGCGAATCGCCGTTGCGCCAGTTTTCGTTCATCAGGTCGCGCAAGCTGGAGGGCGTCTCGTCGGCCGGCGCGCCCGGCGCGGGAGGAATCATCGAAAGCGGAATAGCGCGTTCGCCGAAAGCGGAAGGGGACCGACTGTCGATTTTCATCGGGTCGTCCTTCGCATCCGGCAGTTTCGGCGGCGCGACGGTCGCGGGCAATTCATGGAGCTGCACCCGACCGCTGTAGTCCGCCGGCGGGCGGGCTTTCTTCGACACGGCGGCGTCCTCGGCGCGCGCCAGGGCGCCGAAGCTATACAAAGCGACAGCGAACGCGCGAAGTGCGATGCGGTTCATGAGGAAAACGTACCCGCCCGCGGCCCGATTGCCAATGGAAACGGCGCGCGGATTTTCGCTGGAATCCGCGCGCCGGAATCCGCATGCTCGGGACTCAATTCATTGAGGTTTATACGAATGAAATCCAGCCTGACGCCCGTCTCCTATGCCAAGTGGCCGAATTGCCTGCGCCTCTCCGACGGCGAGACCGAACTCATCGTCACCACCGATGTTGGCCCCCGGATCATCCGCTGCGGCCGGGTCGGCGGCCCGAATCTGTTCAAGGAATACGCGCGCCAGATGGGCCGCACCGGCGGTTCGCGCTGGCGGATTTTCGGCGGACACCGCTTCTGGATCGCGCCAGAGCACCGGCCGCTCACCTACGTGCCCGACAATATCCCGGTGCCATGGACCTGGAACGGCAGCGAGTTGCGCATCACACAGCAGCCGGACCAGCCGAGCGGACTACAGAAGCATCTCGCGATTCGCCTCGCAGGCGGCGCGGTTTGCGTGACGCATACGCTCGTAAACCGCTCGAAGCGCACGCAGCGCGTCGCGCCGTGGTCGCTCACCGTGATGGCGCCCGGCGGCCGCGCGATCTTCCCGCAGGCACGCTATGCCAGCCACACGCGCAACCTGCTGCCCGCGCGCCCGGTCGTGCTCTGGAAATACACCAACATGGCGGACCCGCGCTGGACGTGGGGCGAGCAATTGATCCAACTGCGGCAGGATCCAAAAGCGAAAAATCCGCAAAAAGTCGGGCTATGTTCGACGCCCGCGTGGATGGCGTATGCGACGCCGCACGCGACGTTCATCAAGCGCCACACCTACGATTCGCGCGCGACATATGCGGACATGGGCTGCAACGCGGAAACGTTCACCAACGCGGACATGCTGGAGCTGGAAAGCCTCGGCGCGCTGGTGGACCTGAAGCCCGGCGCGCGCGCGACGCATGTGGAGACCTGGCGCGTCTTCGGCACGGTGCTCAAGGATTTCAACGAGAAATCCCTCGCGAAGGCGTTGCATCCGTTGGTCCTTGCCACCCCGCGCCCAAGATGAGCGCGCGGCCCATTCTCTGCCTCGCGATTTCGCCCGCGGTCCAACGGACGCTCTTCATGGACATCCTGCGGCCCGGCGAGGTCAACCGCGCGAAGCGCACACGAATCTCCGCCGCGGGCAAGGGCGTGAACGTCGCGACGGTCCTGGCCCGGCTCGGCGCCCCGGCGCGTCTCGTCGGCATGCGCGGCGGACCGGACGGCGAATGGATCGCGCGCGAGCTGGCGGCGCTCGGCGTCGACGCGCGGTGGACCGAAACGCGGGCGCCGACGCGCCACTGCCACACCGTGGTGGAAGGCGAAGGGACGCGCATCACCGAGCTGGTCGAGGAAACGGCGACGCCGGCGGAATCCGAGTGGCGCGCGTTCGACCAGGCCGTGGCCGCCGCGTTGACCGGCTGCAGCTGGCTCGCCATTAGCGGCGCGCTGCCCCCCGGGGTCCCGGTCGCGCGCCTCGCCGAACTGGGCGAACAGGCGCGGGCCGCCGGCGCGAAACTGTTCATCGACTCGCAGGGCGCACCGCTGCGCGCCGCACTGGACGCGAAACCCGCGATCGTGAAGTTGAACGTCGAGGAATTGACCGCGACGACCGGGCGGCCGGCGGATGAAGAGGCGGACCGCTGGATCGCGATGCAGGAATTGCGCTCACTCGGCGCGGGTGCAATCCTGGTGACCGACGGCGCGCGTGACGCGTTTTTGCGGTCGGACGCGGGCCGCTGGCGGCTGACGCCGCCGCGCGTGGACGTGCTCAATCCCATCGGCAGCGGCGACGCCGTATCCGCCGGGTTGCTGGTTGAACTCGAACGCGGCGCGCCCCTGCCCGACGCCGCCGCCTTCGGCCTCGCCTGCGGCTCCGCCAACGCACTGACGGAAATCCCCGCCCTGCTCGACCCCGCCACCGCCCGCGAACTCTGCGCACGCGTGGTGCAGACGGCTGCTGAATAGGGGGAATTCTTGAGTGATTCTCAAAAGATTTGTCCGGATCGACGACGTTCTGACTGGAGCCCTCACCCCAACCCTCTCCCTCGGGGAGAGGGGGAAGCCAACACCCTCTCCCATTGGGAGAGGGCGGGGGTGAGGGGCTGATCGGGACATAACTTTTGAGAACTGCTCTAATCACCCGCTTCGCTTTCACATTCGCCGAGCCTCCGGCGGACAGGTTTTCATGCCGCGTTGATGACGGCGCGCAATTAATCCGCACATTGCATCACCGAGGAAGGGCGGAGTCCGCAGAGAGCTGAAGTAGAAGGCTCTTCGCGAAAAACTGGCAACTGGACGGCCTCCCAATCTGTTCCCGTGAATGAACGCCATTCATACGGCTATACTCGCCAGATTCTGCTCGTTCTCCGCGGCCTTCCCCCTTCGCCAAGGCTTCGGGGGACAAGCTGCGACTCCGCGGTGAAATATTCGGGTCAATATTGATCATTTTGTGTTGACGCATGATTGATTGTGATTATATTCGCTCATAAGTGATCAGCGAACCACAACGAGATTTGGCGCCGGAACGGCAGGACCGCATGCGCGCGTTCATCCGGGACCGGGGCGTGGCGCGGGTGGACGAAATCTGCGAAGCGCTGCGCGTTTCGCCCGCGACAACGCGGCGGGATTTGGAGCATCTGGAGAAGGCGGGGCACCTCCGGCGCGTGCATGGCGGCGCGGTTAGCGTGGAAAGCCGGACAGAGGAGCCTCTGTTCGACGACAAGACGGCGCTGTTCAGCAGCGAGAAGCGCGCGATCGCCAAGGCGGCGCTGGCGCTGGTCCAGCCGGGTGATTCCATTTTTCTCGACGGCGGCAGTACGGTCCTCGAACTCGCGCGCCTGCTGCGGGACCGTACGAACCTGACGGTGGTGACGAATTCGCTGCGCGCAGCGAGCGAGCTGTCGGGCCAGGGCCCGCGCGTCATCGTCATCGGCGGCGAACTGCGGCGCCTGAGCCAGACGCTGGTCGGCCCGCTTACACGTCACCTGCTCGGAGACCTGCGTGTGGACCGTGCATTCATGGGCACCATCGGCCTTACGGCGACGGAGGGCCTGACCACAACCGACACGAACGAGGCGTTCACCAAGACCGAAGTCATTCGCCGCGCGACGGAGGTGGTCGTCCTCGCGGACCACGCAAAGATCGGCAAGGTCTCCTTTGTCAACGCGGGTCGGCTGGACGACATCGACGTGCTGGTGACGGACCGCAAGGCGGACAAGGCTTTTCTCAAGGAAGCGCGGGCGCATGGCGTTCGCGTGGTAACGGCGGAAGGATGAACTTCTTTTTCAAATCGTACTCGTCCACGTCGTCGTCCTCGTCGTCGAAGACCGAGGGTACGACGAGGAGGAGGACGACGACGACGAGTACGGACAATGTGAATTCAGCAGGGAGTCAATAATCATGGCAACACCCATCATCATGCCGCGTCAGGGCCAGTCGGTGGAAAGCTGCATTCTCGTGCAGTGGACCGTGAAGAAGGGCGACCCCGTGGCCGAAGGCCAGACGGTGGCGAGCATCGAAACCGACAAGGCGACGTTCGAAGTCCCCGCGCCGGCGGCCGGCACCATCGTCGAACTCTTTTTTGAAGAAGGCGCCGACATTCCGGTGCTCACCAACATCGCCGCGGTCGGGCAACCGGGCGAGGACATCTCCAGTTTGCGACCGGGCGGCAGCGCTCCTGCTGAAGCACCCCCCACCCCACCCGCTTCGGCACCCCCCTCCAGCGTGCCCCCGGTCGCTGCTTCTTCATCCACCGCCGCAACGCCCGCGGCCGCTCCGACAGGCGTCGGCGTCAGTCCACGCGCGCGCAAGGTGGCGGAACACACGGGCATCGACGCCGCGTCACTCCCTGGATCCGGTCCCGGCGGGCGCGTGATCGAGCGCGACGTAAAGGCCGCGGCCGCGAACGCGCCCGCGCTTTCCCCTGCCGCGAAAGCGGCGATGGCTTCGGGCGCCGGCTTCCCACCCGCGCGCGGCAGCGGACCCGCCGGCCGCGTCCTGGCCTCCGATTTGAAATCCGAAATCCGAAATCCGAAATCAGAAACCGTCCGCGCGGACCGCACGATCCCCGTCAAAGGCGTGCGCAAGATTGTCGCGGAGCGGATGCGCCAGTCGCTCTCTTCCACCGCCCAGCTCACGCTCAACGCGCGCTTCAATGCGTCGGTTCTCCAGAGCTACCGCGCCCGCGCGAAAGCGAACGGCGAGGCGTTCGGGCTGCCGAAACTGACGATCAACGACCTGATTTGCTACGCGGTGGTCCGTACGCTCGACAAGCACCCGGCGCTGAACGCGCATTTCCTTGGCGACAAGATCGTCGAGTTCGGCGCTGTCCACCTCGGCGTCGCGGTCGATACGCCGCGCGGCCTGATGGTCCCGGTGGTGCTCGGCGCGAGCGCGATGTCTGTCGGCCAGCTCTCCAGCGCGATCCGCAGCCGGGCGGACGACTGCCAGAAGGGCAGCATCAACCCCGACCTGCTGGCGGGCGGCACGTTCACGATCACGAACCTCGGTTCTCTCGGCGTCGAGACGTTCACCCCGGTGCTGAACGCGCCGGAAGTCGCGATCCTCGGCGTCGGCGGCCTCACGCTGATGCCCGTGCGCCGCGCGGACGGCTCGATCGAGCACGTGGACGCCATCGGCTTGAGCCTTACCGTGGATCACCAGGCGGTGGACGGCGCCCCCGCCGCGCGATTCCTGCAGGATCTCGTAAAGGCCTTGGAGAATGTGGATTTGCTGCTGACCAACTAGGTTTCAGGTGTCGGGTGTCAGGTGTCAGGTGTCGGTCCCGACACCCGAAACCTGACACCCGAAACCGCACAACGACGACTGGAAACACTATGCACGACCTCATCATCATCGGCGCGGGACCGGGCGGCTATGTGGCGGCGGAGCGCGCGGGCGCGAAGGGCCTGAAAGTTCTGCTCATCGAGAACCGCAAACTCGGCGGCGTGTGCCTCAACGAAGGCTGTATCCCGTCGAAGACCCTGCTGAACTCGGCGAAGATTTTCCACTACGCGACGCACGGCGCGGCGTATGGCGTGCACGCGAAGGACGTGTCGTTCGACTGGTCCGCGGCACAGGCGCGCAAGGGCAACGTTATGGACACGCTGCGCAACGGCATCGCCGGCCTGATGAAGAAGTTCAAGGTCGAGGTGGTGACCGGCACGGCGCAACTTGCAGGCGGGCGCGCGGTGAAGGTTGGCGACACAACATACGAAGGCAAAAACATCCTGATCGCAACGGGCTCCTCCCCTGCGAAGCCCCCGATTCCGGGCGCGGACCTGCCGGGCGTCGTGGATTCCACCGGCATCTTGAATCTGGAGAAACTGCCGAAGAGCCTCGTCGTCATCGGCGGCGGCGTGATCGGCTGCGAATTCGCGTGCTGCTTCGGGTCGCTCGGTATTCCCGTCACCGTTATCGAAATGCTCCCGGAAATCTGCCCACAGGTGGACGCGGAGCTCGCGCGCGTGCTGCGCAGCGAACTGGCGAAGAAGAACATCACGTTCCACCTCGGCGCGAAAGTGCTCGAAATCACGAAAGACACCGTGCGCTTCAGCAAGGACGGCAAGGAAGAGTCGGTCGCGCGCGATGTGGTGCTTGTCTCCACGGGGCGCACGCCCAACGTGATGGGGCTCGGCCTCGAAGCGGCGCGTGTAGACTTCGACAAGCGCGGCATCAAGGTGGATGACCGCTGTGCGACGAACCAGCCGGGCATTTACGCGATCGGCGATTGCACGGGGCGCGCCTGGCTCGCGCACACGGCGAGTCGCATGGGTGAAGTCGTCGTGCACAACATCACCGGGCGTCCAGACGTGATGCGCTGGAACGCAATTCCTGGCGTGGTTTACACAAACCCCGAAGTGGCCGTGGTCGGCCTGACGGAAGCCGAGGCGAAGGCCAAGGGCATCCCGGTCAAGGTCGCGAAGCGCCCGATGGCGGCGAGCGGCCGTTACCTCGCGGAGCACACGCCGGACGAACGTGGCCAGGCCAAGGTGATCCTGCACGCGGAGACGGGCGTCCTGCTCGGCGCGCACGTGATCGGCGCGGCCTGCTCCGAAATGATTTTTGGCCTCGCGGCGATGATCGAAACCGAAGTCCGCGCCGCCGAAGTGGAGGAAATCGTGTTTCCCCACCCCACTGCGTCAGAAGTGATGCGGGATGCGATTTTTGCAATGCACTGAGAATAAACCGCAGAGACGCAGAGGACGCAGAGAAAACCTCTGCGATCTCTGCGCCTCCACGGTGAAGATTTAGAAATAGGAGCCCATACCCATGCCCAAACACATCATCGTTGATCCCGCAAAAGAACGCAGTCCGTCGAAACTCAAGGCGCCGGAGATTCCGCTGTGTCAGTACAGCACGCCGGTGGCGCAGGAACTGAAGAAGCATGGACGCGACGCACTGGTCGGAATCTATGAGGACATGCTGCTTATCCGCGAATTCGAGACGATGCTGCACCTCATTAAAACCGAGGGTTCTTACAACGGCATCGCCTACGACCACAAGGGCCCGGCGCACCTGTCGATCGGCCAGGAAGCAGCGGCCGTCGGCCAGGCGTTCCACCTGACGGTGGACGACCACATTTTCGGCTCGCACCGCTCGCATGGCGAAATCCTCGCGAAAGGCATGTCGGCGATCCGCAAGCTGGACGACGCGTCGCTTCAAAAGATCATGCGCGAATTCCTCGGCGGCGAATGCCTCTCAATTATTGAGAAGGGCCACCAGGGCTCGGTGCGCGATCTGGCGATTAAATTCCTCGCCTACGGCTCTCTGGCGGAAATCTTCGGACGCCAGCCGGGCTTCAACCGCGGCCTCGGCGGCTCGATGCACGCATTTTTCACGCCCTTCGGCGTATATCCGAACAACGCGTTGGTCGGCGGCTCGGCCGATATCGCGGCGGGCGCGGCGCTCTTCAAGAAGGTGAACAGCAAGCCGGGCCTCGTGATCGCGAACATCGGCGACGCGTCGATGGGCTGCGGCCCGGTCTGGGAGGCGCTGAACTTCGCGGCGATGGGCCAGTTCGCCAAGCTGTGGGACAAGGGGCACCGCGGCGGCCTGCCGATCATCTTCAACTTCATGAACAACTTCTACGGCATGGGCGGCCAGACGTCCGGCGAGACGATGGGCTACGACGTGCTCGCGCGCGTCGGCCTGGGCGTCAACGCCGAGGGTATGCACGCCGAGCGCGTGGACGGCTACAACCCGCTCGCGGTCGCCGACGCGATCCAGCGCAAGCGCGCGCTGATCGAGAAGGGCCACGGCCCCGTGCTGCTCGACACGATCACCTACCGCTACTCCGGCCACTCGCCGTCCGACGCCTCATCGTACCGCACGAAGGACGAAATGGATCTGTGGATGCAGGCGGACCCGCTCCGCTGGTACGCGGACGAACTGAAGGGTGCGGGCGCGATCGACGATGCGGGCATCCAGTCGCGCCAGCAGGCGGTGAAGGAGCTGATCACGCTCGTACTCGGCCTCGCATCGGACATCAAGGTGTCGCCGCGCCTTGAAGGCGAACGCATCAGCGATTTCATGTTCTCGAACAAGAAGCGCGAGTCGTATGGCGAGGGTCCGGCGGAACTAGCGCAGCCGCTGGCGGACAATGCGCGTGTGCAGGCGCTGGCCAAGAAGGTCCGTTCCGGGTTCGTGGACGGCAAGCCGACGCCGAAGAACAAGATGTACCAGTACCGCGACGCCATCTTCGAGGCGGCGGCGCACCGTTTCTCAATTGATCCGACGCTCGTCGCGTACGGCGAAGAAAACCGCGATTGGGGTGGTGCGTTCGCCTGCTACCGCGGATTGACGGAGCTGCTGCCCTATCACCGCTTGTTCAACTCCCCGATTTCGGAAGGCGCGATTGTCGGCACGGCGGTCGGCTACGCGCTCGAGGGCGGGCGCGCGCTGGTTGAGCTGATGTATTGCGACTTCATGGGCCGCGCGGGCGACGAAATTTTCAACCAGCTCGCCAAGTGGCAGAGCATGTCCGCGGGTGTGCTGGAGATGCCCGTTGTCTTGCGCGTGTCGGTGGGCTCCAAATACGGCGCCCAGCACTCGCAGGACTGGACGGCGTTGGTGAACCACATTCCCGGCCTGAAGGTCGTGTTCCCGGCGACGCCCTACGACGCGAAAGGGTTGCTGAACACCGCGCTCGCGGGCAGCGATCCGGTGGTCTTCTTCGAAAGCCAGCGCCTGTACGACATCGGCGAGCTGTTCGAGAAGGAAGTGCCGGAAGGCTACTACGAGGTTCCGTTCGGCCCGCCCGCGCAGCGCCGGGTTGGCAAGGACATCACGTTCGTCACCATCGGCGCGACACTGTACCGCGCGCTGGAGGCGGCGGACCAGCTAGAGAAGAAATACGGCATGACCGCGGACGTGTGGGATTGCCGAACGCTGAACCCGCTCGATTATGGCCCGATCATCGAGTCCGTCAAGAAGACCGGACGCGTGCTGGTCGCGGGCGACGCGAGCGAGCGTGGCAGCGTGATGCAGACGATTGCTTCGAACCTGGGTCAGTTCTGTTTCGACGATCTCGACGCTCCGCCGGTTGTCGTCGGGTCCCGCAACTGGATCACCCCGTGCGCCGAGATGGAGGACGTGTTCTTCCCGCAGGCGAACTGGATCCTGGACGCCATCCACGAGCGCATCATCCCGCTGAAGGGCCACGTCACCAAGACGAACCAGACGCTGAACGAACACGCGCGCCGGCAGCGGATCGGGGTGTAGCATACGCGCACAAGGATGAACGCCGCGCTCCGCGCTGCGTTTCCGTGCGCGGAGCGCACGGACCACCCACGGAGAGCGAATCACAATTCCTGGTGCGCTACGCCAGCAGGTGTTTGCCGATGTAGTCAAGGCTGCGGGCGGCGCTGTCGAAGGGATCGCCGGGGCAGACATCCTGCTCGACGATGAACCATTGGCAGCCGGAGGATTCCGCCGCCTCGATGATCGCCGGGAAGTCGAGCAGGCCTTCGCCGATTTCCGCGAAGGCCGGTTTGTTGTCGGCGGTCGTCATGTAGTCCTTCATGTGCAGCAACGGGAGCCGTCCGGCCAGCTTGCGGCACCAGGCGACGGGATCGCCGCCGCCATATTGGACCCAATAGGTGTCGATCTCGCCCTGCACATACCCCGGTTCGGTTTCGGCGTAAATGCGATCGAGCAACGTGCGCCCATCGCGCTTGCGGAATTCATGGTTGTGGTTGTGATAGGTCAGGGTCATGCCGGCTTCCGCCAGCACCCGCCCGGATTCGTTCAATCCGCGAATTAATCCGGCAACGGATTCCTCCGAGTCGAAATCGATGCCCGCCGGATAGGGATACGCCGTGTACGCGCAATCCAGGGCGCGCAACCGTTCCACGACGGCGGCCGGATCGCCGAGGATGCGCGCGCCTGGTTCATGCGTCGCGCAGAGGACCAGGTTCGATTCCGCGCACAATGCGCGAATTTCCGCGGGCGAAATCACGCCGTCGGGCACACCGCTCACCTGGACGGCGCGATAGCCGATGGCGGCGGTTTTGCGCAGCGTCGCGGCGATATCCGCGGGCGTCTTGAGAAAATCCCGCACGGTGTATAACTGCAAGGCAACCTGTTCCAATTTCATCTCTGCTTCTCCTTTTTCGCGCCCAACGCGCGCGACTACAGCCTGCGTCCGTTCAACCCCGCGCCAAATCCGCGATTTTCTGGGCTTGCATCGACAATTCCGCGGCCTTGAACGCGTGTTCCTGCGTCATCGCGTTCTCCGTTCGATTCAGGACATCCAGGATCAAACGGCCAAAATAGGGAAATCCAATGCGGCCCTGGCAGGGAATTTCGTGTTCGCCGCCGCCGTCGACCAGAAAGAGCAGATTCCCGCCGGTCCCGCGCGCAACATCAATGTTCTTCCGGATTTCGATGGAACCCGTCGTACCCATCACGAAGGTACGTCCATCGCCCCAGGACCGGAGACCCGCGGGATTGAACCAATCCACCCGGCAATAGCAGGAGGCACCGTTGTCCATCGTGAGCAGTCCCTCGCCAAAATCCTCCAGCTCCGGGTATTCCGGATGGCCGAGATTGTCCACGCGCGCGTGTTCAATACGCGCATCCGCCGCGGAGGCAAAGGTCAGGAACTGTTCGAACTGGTGCGAACCGATGTCCGTCAGGATGCCGCCATACGCCGCTTTGCGAAAAAACCATGCGGGCCGGGTCTTCGCGGAAAGGTTGTGCGGGGCGAGGTTGAGGACCTGCAACACGCGGCCGATGGCGCCCTGCCGGATCAGCTCCCCTGCATACCATGTTGCCTCGTTGAGGAGTCGCTCGCTGTAGCAGACCATGTATTTCCGCCCCGTGCTCCGCGCTGCCGCGCGCGCTTCGTCCAATTGCGCGAGCGTCGTGAAGGGCGATTTGTCGGTCAGGTAATCCTTGCCCGCGGCCATCACGCGCAGGCCCAGCGCGCAGCGGTCGCACGGCACGGCCGCGGCGGTGACGAGGTGCACGGAGGGATCGTCGAGAATTTCCTCCAGGCGCGTCGCGACGCGGCAACCGGGATACTTTTCCAGCACCTTCGCGTAGCGTTCAGGTCGCGGATCAAGGACGTACTTCAGCACGCCGCCCGCGCCCGCGAGCCCGTCGATTTGCGCGTAGATGTGTCCGTGATCGAATTGCGCCGCGGCGAAAACGAAATCGCCCGGCGCCACGACGGGTTTTTGCGCCTTCATCGGCGGCGCGTAATTCATGCCGTCCCGTGCACTGCTCATGGAGCCTCCTTGCGACGCGAAGTTGCGCGGCGCTCATCCAACCAGGCGCGATACGCCTCCGCGTTGAGCGGCAGCGAAACCGGCTTGCCGCTGAAGGCGGACAAGAGCATGGCGTTGATCAGCTCCGTCGCGTGCAGACCTTCCGGACCCGGCGCGATCAGCGGTTCGCCATGCCGGATGGCGTTCGTAAAATTGCGCAGGATGCCCTCGTGCTGCGGGCCGCGTCCCCCGGCGACCGGGATCTGTATCTCCCACGCCTGCGGCTTGCGATAGCCGTCGGGCGCTGTACGTGTGTACTCGGGCAGCGGGACTTCCAGGCGGCGGAAGGTGAGCTGTTCGCCGTCGAGCACGAGCAATCCGCGCTCACCGGCAATTTCGAGCCGGTTAACGCCGGGCGCCTCGCCGCTTGTCGTGATAAACACGCCGGTCATTCCGTCCGGGTATTCCAGCAGCGCCGTCACGTCGTCTTCCACTTCGATCGGATGGAACCGGCCGGGCACGGCGCGCGCCAGCACCTGCGCAGGCATGCCAAAGATCCATTGCAGCAGGTCGAGGTTGTGGCAGGCTTGGTTGATCAGCACGCCACCGCCCTCCCCCGTCCACGTGGCGCGCCACGGGCTGGAGCGATAATATGCGTTCGTGCGGAACCAATCGGTGATCGTCCACGTGAAGCGCCGCACCGTGCCGAGAGCGCCGCCGTGCACCAGTTCGCGGACCTTGTTGAACAAAGGATCCGTCCGCTGGTTGAACATCATTGAGAAGACGCCCCGGCGGGGTTCCGCGAGCAATTCCAGCGCCTCGGCTTTGTGCACCGCGACCGGCTTCTCCATCAACAGGTGCAACCCGGCGCGAAGGGCCGCCAGGCCCAACTGCACATGGCTCGGGTGCGGCGTCGCCACGAGCACGGCGTCCACCTCGCGCGAAGCAATCAGCGCGGAGGCATCCGTGAACGTCCGCACCCCGTCGTAGCCCGCGAGGCGCGCCGGATCCACATCGCACACCGCGCCCAGCGTGCAGCCAGGTATCCGGCCCGCGAGAACGGACCGGGCGTGTTGGGCGCCCATGTTGCCCGCGCCGATGAGACCGAGCCGCACGGGAGGAGCATCAGACGTGGTGGTGGTTTTCATCGGAAGGACTGGGAGAAGTCGGACGCCTGCGCGCCGCGGGGGGCGGATTTCCGCCGGGGTTTCGAAGCGGTGATCAGGCCCTTCAACGTCCGCGCATACGCCGCGGCCGGGAGCGGCAGATCGATGGTTTTCCCGCGCAGCGATGAAAAGAGAATCGCATTGGCGAGTTCGACGGAATGAATGCCCTCCGCGGCCGGCGCGATCAGCGGCGCGCCCTCGCGAATCGCCGAGACGAAGTTCTTGAGGATGCCGGTGTGCTGTTCGCCCCGGTGGTTCGGCAGCGGAATCTGTACATTCCAGACGCCGGGGCGCCCGAAATGCGCCATCGTGGTCCGGCTGAATTCGTTCATCGGGATTTCGTTGCGGGTGTACCGCAATTGGTTGTCCTCCAGGACCAGCCGCCCCTGATCGCCGGTGATCTCCAGCCGGTTCGTGCCGGGCGCTTCGCCGGTGGACGTAATGAATACCGCCGTGGTCCCGTCCGGATAGGTAAAATGGGCGGTCACATCATCCTCCACCTCGATGTCGTGGTAGCGACCGAGCTGGCAGAAACCCCGCACCTGCGACGGCATGCCGAAAATCCACTGGAAGAGATCAAGATTGTGCGGGCACTGGTTCAGCAGCACGCCGCCGCCCTCGCCGGCCCACGTCGCGCGCCAGCCGCCGGAGGCGTAATAGACATGTGGGCGAAACCAGTCGGTGATGATCCAGTTGATGCGGCGGATCGCGCCGAGTTCGCCGCCGCGGACCAATTCGCGCACCTTCAGGTAATAGGGATCAGTCCGCTGGTTGAACATCGCCGCGAAGACCTGGCGCTTGCGCCGATGCGCGGCGATCAGGCGCTGGCAGTCGGCCTTATGGACGGAAATCGGTTTTTCCACGAGCACATGAAGCCCGGCCTTCAAGGCTTCGATGCCGATCGTCGTGTGCGAATAGTGCGGCGTCGCGATCAGGAGCGCATCAATGCGGCCCGAGACGATCAGGGCCTGGTGCTTTTCAAAACACGCGACCCCCTGGTGGGCCTTCAGCCGCGCGGGATCGACATCGCAAACCGCCGCCAATTCGCCGCCCGGCACCCCGCCCTCGCGGAGCACCCGCGCATGCGCAGCCCCCATATTGCCAAGGCCAACGATGCCGATGCGGACCGGACGGGATTGATTTGTACTCATGCGCCCTATCATGCTGGAACCGTCAAATTTGGCAATGGACGGATGGATCGACAATTTGTACTTATGATTCATGAAGCTCAAGATGGCACGGCGGGCGAACGTGGCGGCGGTGCGCCTGTGCGATCCGCCGCAAATCTTCATCGGTCCGTCCAACTGGACGTGGAACACGCGGATTCCGGGCTACTTCAATCTTTGGATCGCGCTGCGCGGCTCGGGCGTAATGCAGATTGACGGCGTGACCCATGTCATCGAGCCGGGCGTCGCCTTCCTGCTCGCCCCGGGCTGTCAGATTTCCGCGCGGCACGAAAACGGCGATCCTCCGCACAACCTCGCCGTCCATTTGCTTCCGCTCGACGCGCGCGGGCGGGTCATCGACCGTCCGAATTTCCCCGCGGGGCCGGTGCAGGTGCGAGACCTCGCGCTGACAGACCTCGTGGCACGACGGCTCGCCCGGTTGAGGCAGGCGGGCGCGACGGAGGCGGATGAAACCGAGGCCTGTTGGGCACATGCGTTGCTCATGCAGATGTTGCAGGACGCGCGCACCGCACCCGTGCATCCCATCGACGCAAAGATTCTCCGCCTCGCCGAGCGCATCAGCGTGAATCCCGGCGGCGCCGGCCGTGTCTCGGAACTGGCCCGCGAGGCCGGGCTGTCGCGCGTCCAGTTCACGCGGCGCTTCAAGCGCGTCCTGGGGGAATCGCCGATTTCCTTCATCGTCCGCCATCGCGTCGAGCGCGCGGCGCACCTGGTTGAGCACAGCCCGCTCAAATTCGCGGATATCGCGGAGAGCCTCGGCTACTCCGATGTCTTCTTTTTCAGCCGCCAGTTCAAACGCGTTAAGGGATTTCAACCGTCACGCCTGCGCAGGGGTCAATCCGGCGCCCCCCGGGACCGCACGCCGGTTGGGGCCGGCGCCCGGCGTGTACGCTAGAGCGGGCGGATATCCGTGGGACGCTGGTAGCGCAGCGCGCGGTTCCACTCGAATGTGCCGTTGAGTCGGAGATCGCGGCTTGAGGCGCCCACGGCGACCGTAACAACACCGGGCTCGACCAGCCAATTCCGTTCCATCACGTCGTAGAACGCGAGGGCCGATGGCGCGAGGTGAAACTCAACCGTCCTCGCTTCGCCAGGCTGCAGCAGGATCTTTTCGCCGCCCTTCAATTCGCGCAAAGGTCGCTTTACCGAGGCATTCGGCGTCCCGACGTACAGCTGCACCACTTCAGCCCCGGCGCGGTCCCCCGCGTTGCGCACCCGGGCACGGACGACGATTTCCTCCCCGCCGGCTGCCACGTTCAACTCGTCATACACGAACGTCGTGTAGCTCATTCCATGCCCGAAGGGATAGCGCACGTCGAGGTTGCGGTCGTCATACCAGCGGTAGCCGATAAAAACGCCCTCCTTGTATTCCACCGGAGGCTGTTCCAGCAGCGCATGATCGATTGGATTCTCGCGCCGCTGCGTCCAGCTCGCGCCTTCCGGGATATAGCCGAAGGCCGGGGAATCCGCGAAGCGCTTCTCAATGGAAAACGGCAGTCGTCCCGAGGGATTCACCTCGCCCGCCAGGATTTCCGCGATGGCCCGTCCGCCGTACTGCCCCGGGTAGTACCCCCATAACACAGCGGCAGCCCGATCGTTCCAGTCCATCTCAAGGCCCGTCCCGGAACAGACCACGACGATCGTGCGCGGATTAAGCGCGACGCAGCGCTCGACCAGCGATTCCTGCTCCCCGCCCAGCTTCGGAGGAAAGTCGACTCCCTCCCGGGTCTTGTGTTCGACGCACACCACGACGGTCGCCGCCGAGCGAATCGCCTCGTCACCAGCGTTCGCCCAGTCGTCGACCACGGTCACACGCTCCGCGCCCAGCAGGCGACGCAACTCCGGCGCGATATGCGCGTGGTCATAGCCCGCCACATGGCCCGACCCGCCGCCGCCATGCAACGTCACGTTCGCGGACGGACCCAGCACCAGCACGGAACCTTCGCCCAGCGGAAGGACGCCGTCGTTCTTCAACAACGTCACGGACTCCCGCGCGGTTTCCAACGCGACGGCCTCCCAAATGGGGCGCGCCCCGGCCCATTCCGCGGTGAACTTCCCGCGATCATACAACCCGTGCCGGAACAACGTGGCCAGCATGCGCGTCACGCTGGCGTCCAACCGCGACTTCATGTCCGGCGTGAGCGCACGCGAAAACTGCGTCCAATCGCGCATCACCGCCATGGACATGTCGAGTCCCGCGGCCAGCACCCGGTCACTGCACGGCGCCGCGCCCCAATCGGACATGAGCAATCCGTCAAAACCGATCCGGTCGCGCAACAACCCGTTCAAGGCGACCGCGCTGCACCCGACCTTTTCGCCATTCAGCCAGTTGTACGAGCTCATGACGGCGCCGACGCCGCCGTTCCGCACCACGTGATACCACGGCGCCATGTACAATTCGTGCAGGGTCCGCTCGTCCACAATGACGTCCGTGTCGTGGCGACGCCACTCGTGGTTGTTGCACAGGAAGTGCTTCGCCACGGCCAGCACGTGTTCGTCCTGCATGCCCTGGATGTAGGCGGACGCCATCGTGCCGGCGAGCAGCGGGTCCTCGCCCATGTACTCGAAATTCCGGCCACATGTGGAGGTGCGATACAGATTGATGCCGGGACCGAGCAGGATATCGATGCCCAGCGAACGGCACTCGCGCGCGAGCGATTGACCATAGCGCCGGGCCAGTTCCCGGTTCCAGGTCGCGGCAAGCGCCACCGAACAGGGATAGGAGATCGTGCCCGGCGGCGGCGCGCTCATAAAACGCGATTGCACGCGAATGCCGGACGAGGCGTCCACCATGAACATTTCGCGCAGGCCAAAACGCGGCAGCGGGCGGATGTACCGGTTGTTGTAGCCGCCCGCCATCTGCATCTTCTCGAAATCCGTCATGCGGGCCACGACATCCGCCGCGCGAACCTCGGGTGGGAGCGTGGGATCGCGATACGGCGCATCGTCGGGAATCGGCGGCAGCGCCGGCGCAGACGGATCGTGGATTTCCCGGCCATTGATGCGAAGACCCGAGAGCCCTTGCGAGCGTTTGGCCCCAAAATGGATCCGAATGAACGCCGCCGGCCGCGGGTCCGTCACGGCGATGGCCACGCCGGTCATGGACTCGTTTTCCGACTCGCGCCAGATTTCGCGCCACGCCACGCCGTCGGTGGAAAGCTCCACCACGTGCCGGCACCCGCCGAGTCCGCTCTGCCAGATCAGCTCAAGTTCCTTGATCTGCACGGGTTCTTCGAGCTCGAACCGGAGCCAGTTGTCCCGCGAGAACTCGGCGGCGATCCAACTCGTCGCCGCATTTCCGTCCGCCACGAGATATGCCGGCGCCCCGGGAAGCGCCGAGGAGGCCTCGAGCTTAACGCGCATCTGGTTTGCGCCCGCACCGCCGGTCGTCGCGATCAGGAGGCCGATCACGTACCACGTCGCACTCGCATTTCGCATGGCGCCCACCTTTCTCAGCCATCATTTGGCCTCTATTTCGCCAGCAGATTCAGCGTGAGTGATTCGTCGACGAGGCGCATTTCGCCGCCATCCTCGAACTTCGCCGCAAGGCCCGCATGAATCTCCACGGACGGGAATGTCGCGTGAATCGGTTTCACCGCGACGGACTTGTCCCAGGCGCTGACCACCTTCTCCACAATTTCCTCACGTCGCGACACCGCCTCCCCGGAATAGCGCATAAACGGGCGCTTGCTCGCGCGCGATACCGCGCCGCGCGTGTCCTCCGGCGGGTGGTCAAACACGCGCACGGGCATGACGTCGCGCGGGCTCCGGTACACGCGGATTTCGTCGATCACGCAATCGCGACTGTTGTTCACATCTACAATTTCCTCCGCGGGCGTGGTGCCGATCACCAGGCCAATATGGACCCGCTGGGCGAAGCTGTTGAAATCGAGGGCTTCGTTTTCAAAGGCGTCGGAGCCCATCAGTGCGGCAAGGATGCCGATTTCCATGTCCTCGCAGCCTTCGATCGCGAGCGGCGCGTTGCCGTATCCCTTGAACGAGAGCAGTGGAATGCGGATGTTTTTCGCGTCAACGACCCACACGGCGTCGTCGGCAAAAATCCGGCCGGTCGCGAAGATCAGCCCGCCGTCGATGCCCAGTTCGCCCTCCTTGCGTCCATCCACGTGAATGCCGACGCCGCGCAGGCCCTGGTGGGCGCGCAAGGTGCCGAAATTGATGATCTCCACATGGTCGTGCCCGGGGTTGTGGATGAGGGGGCGATACCCGCCGCGACCGCCCGGCATGACATCGATGAGAATCGCGGGGTCCTGGACCAGTTCCGCGCCTTCGCTGATGATCAGCGAAACGTTGTCGCGCGGAATCGTCACGGTTCCGGGCACCACATACGTGCCCGCTTCAAGCACCGTGATCGGGCTGTTGGCCATGGCCCATTCGATCGTTTCGCGCGGGTCGGCCGACTCGAATCGAACTTTTCCGGACCGGCCGCCACGCGCCGTCACCTCGCCGGATGCGGCGGACACGAAAAGGAATTCCGGCGCCGAGGCGAAATCTTCGCCGCCCAGCAACTCCAGGTCGTACACCTGGTCGATCACCCGTTCCGATTCGCCGTCCTCAAACACCGCGTCCAACTCGACATGCACCGAAAATCGCGGCAGCGACCCGGGGAATCCGACCACGGTGACGCTTTGCGGCCACTCCTTCACCTTGCGGTTGACGATCGTTTCCTTGAGCGCCTTCGAGCCCTCGGAATCCGGGATGAACGGGCGCCGGGTGAACCGACCGCCGCCAGGACCATATTCGTGGACATGGAACAACTTCACATAAGCCATCGGGTCGCCAACGAGAATGGACTCCTCGACCACCGTACCCGTGGAATTCCGCACCAGGACGGCCTGGTCGAGCGGCTGCGTCGCGACGACCTTCCGGACCTGCGTTCCCTCATTTCGACCCAGCAACGTGATCGGCCGCGCACTGGCGCGCGGCACCGCCGTCACGAGGCCCACGCGGACATCCTTGCAGCCTTCCAGCTCGAGCGGCACGTTGCGATAGCCGTCGCTGATCAGCATCGGGATTTCGACCTCCGCGCAATCCACGAGCGTCGCGATCGCGCTGACCGGCGGATGGAGCCCCTGCATGCCGGTGGAGACGATGCGTCCACCGCGCAGTCCGTGCTCCCCGTCGGCGCGCCCGTCATAGAGGATCGCCGTGCCGCCGGATTTCGGCTGGCCGCGCAGCGTACCCAGGTTCACCACCGTCACGTCATCGTGCCGCTGGTTGTAAATGACCGGAATCCAGGGCGCATAGGGCCGCACACGGGGCAGCGCGTCGATATCCAGCCGGATCTCCGCGTCCTGATCGATCACCAGCGAGATGCCCGCGCGTGGGATGCGAACGGGCTCGGCGATTCGATAGAGCCCCGTTCCAATCACCGTGACGGGATGATTCATCATCGCCCACTCGAACACCTGCAGGGCATCCGCATCCTGGAACAGGATTTTCCCGGACACCGGATCCTTCGCCGCCACGGCGTCCTTCTCCAGTGTGACCCGCACATATTCCGCCGCGTCCGACGCGCCGGCGATCGCCAGATGCAGGGCGATGATCAGGGCCAGTACGATTCGCTTCATGGTATTCCTCCGTTTTCCTGCATGCCACCCCAACAGAACGACACAACATATAACGTTGTATCCTTGTGGTGTTCATCTATATTATGCAATACCTTTTGTCAGGGAGACGGAATTGAGCCGTTCAATCATATCGCGCCGCGACTTCCTCAAGCTCGCGGGTTCGGCCTGCGCGGCGGGCGCGACGGCGCCGTTTCATGCGCATGGAGATGCGAGTCCGGAGAACGTGATGACAAGACCCAACATCGTGGTCATCCTGGTGGACCAGCAGCATTTCGGCATGTTGAGTTGCGCCGGCAATCCCTGGGTTCACACGCCGAATCTGGACCGACTGGCCGCGACGGGCATCCGGTTTGGGAAGACCTATGTCACCAACCCGGTTTGCGTGCCCTCGCGGTTCAGCATGCAAACCGGCCGCATGCCGGGCGAAGCCGGCGTTTTCACCAATCGCGCCGGGTGGGACATGACGCCCGAGGCGGCGCAGGCCTGGACCCGCCGGGGGACGATCGCCTCCCTGCTGAAAACGGCGGACTATGAAACCGCGTATGCGGGCAAGGTCCACTTCGTCGACGGCCTGCGCCCGGCGGACATGGGATACGATCTGTTCGACCGGGGCGACGGGCGACAGGAAACCGCGGAGTGGTGCGCGCGGTATTTGCGCACGCCCAAGTCCCGCCCGTTCCTGCTCTTTGCCTCACTCATCAATCCGCACGACATCTATCGCTACGGCGTGAATGCAAAGCGACGGGCTGCAAACGAGCCGCCCGCCGACGATGCCGCCACGCGCCTCGTCGACTCCATGATCGCGGAAGCGCTGGCCGGAACCGATCCGGATCGCTTCATTGAGGAGCACTGCCCCCCGCTGCCCGACAATTTCGCGCCTACGGTGAACGAATCGGAATATGAATATCGACTCAATCTCCGCCATGCACAGCGCTATACCCCGCAGGCTGACTGGACGACGAGGGACTGGCGGTTGCGCCGGTGGCTGTACGCTCGACTGACGGAACGGATGGACGCCGAGGTGGGCGTGATCACGTCGGTCCTGCGCGAGGCCGGGCTCGAACGCGAAACGCTCGTGATCTTTACCAGCGACCACGGGGAGATGGACGGCGCGCACGGGCGCGCCGAGAAGCGCCACACCTACGAACCGTCCGTGCGCGTGCCATTCATTGCCGCCAAACCGGGTGCAATCGCGCCGGGCCTGCTCGATGAACGGCACCTGGTCTCGAACGGCCTCGATCTGCTGCCGACGCTTTGCGACTACGCCGGGATCGCGCCCCCGCAGGGCCTGCAGGGACTCAGTTTGCGCCCCCTGATGGAGGGGCGGGCGACCGACTGGCGCACCCATGTCGCCACGGAAAGCGAAGACTGCCGCATGATCCGCACGCGGCGCCACAAATATTGCGCGTATCGGGGAGGCGTACGGCGGGAAATGCTCCTCGATCTGGATGAGGATCCCGGGGAAACAAGAAACCTCGCCGACGCGCCCGAATACCGGCACGTCCTCGCGGAACATCGCGCGCTGATGGCCGAGTGGCTGGCGCGCACCGGCGACCGCGAGGCCGGCGTCTACACCCTTGGGCCCGGTGGATCACCAACGCCCGCTTGAGTGGATTTTCACAGCGATACAAGAGGAGAAATGAAATGCGCATGCACATCGCGAGAATGGCCATGGTCGGATTGATGGTTCAAACCTCGCTCGCCAGCGACTGGAAGGCGCGGGTGCCCCGACCCGTGCTGGACAGCGATCCCGGGCTGGTTGAGCTGTACTGGAAGGCGTGGGAAATGGCGCACGAGAGCATCCGCGAAAAGCCGGGGCTGCCGCAAACGCCCTATTTGTGGCCGGGCGCGTGGGATCACTCGATCTGGATCTGGGACACCTGTTTCATGGCAATGTTCGCGCGCTACGCGCCGGATGTCGTGCCCGCGATCCAGAGCATGAAGAATTTCTATGTGCCGCTGCACGATGGATGGAAAGGCCTCTATCCGCTCAATATCCAACACCCGGACAATCCCCCGCTTTTCGCGTGGGTCGAATATGATTTTTTCAAACTGACGGGCGACCGGGCGCATGTGAACGATCTGCTCGGACGCACGCGCTATCTCCAGCGCCACTTTGACTGGATCGAAAACCTGAAACCGGGCTGGCGCTTCGAGAGCGACACGGAGAAGAAGGTCAGCGCCCCCGTGCGACTGAAGAAAACAAGGCACGGTTACCTCTGGAACCGCTACCCGAGCGGCATGGACAACACAACGCGTGGCCGCGGCGCGGACAACGAAATCCTCTGGATCGACGCCATCGCGCAACAGGGCCTTTCCGCACTGTACATTGCCCGGCTCGCGGAAGCCGTCGGCATGCAGGAGGAAGCCGCGTCGTGGCGCGATCGCTACGAGCAGATCAAGAAAACGGTCAACACGCTCTATTGGGATGAGGAGGACGGCTTCTACTACGACATCGACAGCTTCACGCTGAAACCGGTGAAGGTGATGACACCAGCTTCGTACTGGCCCATGTTCGCGGAGATGTGCTCGCCGGAGCAGGCGCGACGAATGCTCAAGCACGCGCTTGATGAGAAGGTGTTCGGCGGGGACCGTCCGTGGCCCACGCTAGCCCGCACGGACCCCGATTATGCCGAAGCGCTGCCGGACGGTCATTATTGGCGGGGCGGCGTCTGGCCGCCTACGACCTACATGGCGACCAAGGCGCTGCAAAAGTATGGTTTCCACGATGAAGCGAATGAACTGGCCCATCGTTCGCTGCAGCACGCCCTGCGCACATACCGCGCGGTGGAACCCGCGACCTTGTGGGAGGCGTTGAGTCCCTCTCGGGACTATCCGGCGAGCAAGCCGGCAAAAACGAACAAGCGGACGGGAAAACCGCTGCCCGACGCGCGGGTCCGCCTCTATGTCGGGTGGTCCTCCCTGCCGCCGATTTCGCTCCTGATCGAAAACGTACTGGGCTTCCACACGATCGACGCGCAGCGGAATGTAGTCGAATGGCGGTTGCATCGCAGCGGCCGCCATGGAATCGAAAACCTGCGCTTCGGACAAACCACGGCGAGCATCCTGACGGATGGCGCCGGCAACGTCCGCGTGGGCAGCACGGCGCCCTTTACGCTGATCATTAATGGTGTATCCCATGACATTCCCGCCGGGCAAACCGCCCTGCGCACGGGAGGCTGAATCCATGAAAGGGCTTTACGGATGGATCTTGGGCCTCTGTTTGGGAGGGCACGCAATGGCTGACGAATCAACACCCCCCGTGCTGCCCGAGCTGCTTCGACTGGAGGGCGGACAGCCCGTCACGACGCGCGAGGAATGGGAACAACGACGCCGGCCCGAGTTGCTTGAATGGTTCCGCGCCAACGTGTATGGCCGCGCGCCCGTTGGGCGGACGGACGGCATGCGATTTACGCTGCTTGAGTCGGGGCCGGCCTTTGAGGGCATCGCCACGCGGAAACAGGTACGCATCCTCTTTTCCGATGACCCCGAAGCGCCGTACATGGACGTGCTGGTGTATATCCCGAATCAACGGACCGGACCCGCCCCGGTCTTTCTCGGCCCCAATGCACGCGGCAACCACGCGCTCTCGGATGATCCCGCCGTCCCGGAAAGCACAAAACGCTCGATCGGCCAGCCGCGCACGCGGTTGCGCGGCGGTACCCCGTGGCCCATCGAGCGGGTCATCAGGCGCGGCTATGCGCTGGCCACGTTCCACGTCAGCGATGTGGCGCCGGATATGGCGGACGGGTGGAAGGATGGCGTGCAGAGCCTGTTCGATCCCGTTGCATGGCCCGATGGCCGCCCCGATGACGCATGGGGAACGATCGCGGTGTGGGCGTGGGGCATGAGCCGGGTGATTGATTACCTGGAAACGGACCCGGATCTCGACGCCCGCCGCGTCGCCGTCTTTGGCCAATCCCGGCGCGGCAAGGCGGCGCTTTGGTGCGCCATTGAGGACGAGCGCATCGCCCTGGCCATCGGCAACAATTCCGTGGGGCTGGGCTCCGCGCTCTCCCGCGTTCCCGGCGGCAACGACACGATCGCTCACCTGGTGAACTATTCGCCCTTCTGGTTCAGCACGCGCCTCATGCCCTACGCCGGACAGGACGCCGCCATGCCGGTGGACCAGCATCAATTCCTCGCCCTGATCGCGCCGCGCCGCGTCTACGTCGCCTGCGCGGCGAACGATAAATACGCGATCCCGGCGCGGGATTTTTGGGCCTGTCGCGCGGCGGACCCCGCGTGGCGCCTGTACGGCCTTTCCGGCTTTCCTTCCGAAGCGATGCCGCCGCCGGGTGAACCGCTCCACGGCGGTCACATCGCCTTCCATATTCGCGAAGGCGCGCACGGACACGAAGAACAGGACTGGACCTGGCAACTGGACTACGCGGACCGCCATCTTTGACCCCCGCTCGTGAATGGTGAATTCCCCAAATCCGCGCATTGACAGGCGCCCCCCCCGACAGCGCATATTTCGAGTATAAATCGATATATCTTTATGGATATCTCACACCAGCCGAATATTGTTTTCATCCTGATCGACGACCTCGGGTGCAGGGACCTCGCGTCGTTCGGCAGCACGTTTTATGAAACGCCGCGTTTGGACGCGCTGGCCGCGCGCGGCATGCGCTTTGAGCATGCCTACGCCGCGTGCCCCGTTTGTTCGCCCACGCGCGCGAGCATCATGAGCGGGAAGTATCCCGCGCGTGTCGGGATCACGCAGTGGATCGGCGGGAAAGCGGAGGGCAAGTTGAAGGATGTGCCCTATCTGCACTATCTCCCGCGCGAGGAAACGAGCCTCGCGACGGCGCTGCGCGAGGGCGGCTACCAGACCTGGCACGTCGGCAAGTGGCATCTGGGCGGCGATCCGTGCCTGCCGGAGCAGCATGGTTTCGACATCAACATTGGCGGCGGCCATTACGGCGGGCCCGGCCCGAACGGCTACTTTGCGCCCTATCCACTGATTCAGATGCCGCCCGCGGAGCCAGGCACCTACCTGACGGACCAGGTGACGGACGAAGCGATACGGCTCATCCGCGGCCGCGCGGAAAAGCCGTTTTTCCTCAATCTTTCGCATTACGCGGTGCACACCCCGATCCAGGCGCCGGCGCCGCTGGTGGAGAAATACCGCGCGAAAGCCCGGGCGATGGGCCTCGACCGCGTTGATCCCTTCGTGGAGGGCGAGCTGCACCCCTGCCTGCACAAAAAACATCTCCACGTGAAACGGCGCACGCTCCAGTCCGACATCACGTACGCGGCGATGATCGAGAACCTCGACACGAATATCGGGCGGCTGATCGACGCACTGGAGGCGGAGGGCCTGATGGAGAACACGCTCCTCGTGTTCACGTCCGACAACGGAGGCTTGTCGACTTCGGAAGGCTCCCCCACCTGCAACCTGCCGTACATCGAAGGCAAGGGCTGGAACTACGAGGGCGGAACGCGGGTCTGCCAGTTCATCGTCTGGCCGGATCACGTCGCCGCGCAATCGCGCTGCGCGGTCCCGGTGACGAGCACGGATTTTTACCCGACGCTGTTGGAGGCGGCGGGGCTGCCCTTGCGACCGGCGCAGCATTGCGATGGGGTCAGCCTGATGCCGTTGCTCCGCGGCGGCGACCGGATCGCGCGCGACGCGATTTTCTGGCACTACCCCCACTACTCGAACCAGGGCGGCACACCGGCGGCTTCACTGGTGGCGGGCGATTGGAAATTGATCGAGTTTTTCGAGGATGGACGCCTTGAATTGTACAACCTCGCCGACGATCCGGGCGAGCAGCGGAACCTGGCGGCCGGGCAGCCCGACCGCGCGGCGGAATTGCATGCGCGCCTCAAGGCCTGGCAGGCCGGGGTGGAGGCGCGAATCCCCGAACCCAACCCCGATTACGAGCGGATGCTCCTCCAGCCGGCGACCCCCAGCAACGCCTACGAATAGACATGCCGGACAAAGGAACGAAACCATGAAGCCAGCCAACAAAGCGCCCCTGCGGTTCCCACCGATCAACGGCAAGTGCCCGCACATGATCCACGGGGCGGATTACAATCCGGACCAGTGGCTCAACTATCCCGACGTGCTGGAGGAGGATTTGCGCCTGATGCAACTGGCGCGCGTGAATTCCGCGTCCGTGGGCATTTTTTCCTGGGCCTCCCTCGAACCGAGCGACGGGGTCTTCGCCTTCGACTGGCTGGATCGCGTCATGGACCGGCTGGCGGATAACGGCCAGTTCGCCGTGCTGGCCACCCCCAGCGGGTCGAAACCCGCGTGGATGAGCGAGGCGCATCCCGAAGTCTGCCGCATGACCGAGGACGGGCACCGCGAGCCGCACGGCCGACGTCACAACCACTGCCGCACCTCGCCGGTCTATCGCGCGTATTGCGCGCGCATGAACACGGAACTGGCGCGCCGCTACGGCAAACACCCGGCGCTGCTCGTCTGGCATGTGTCCAACGAGTACAACGGCGGCGAATGCCACTGCCCGCTGTGCCACGAGGCGTTTCGCGAATGGCTGAAGAAGCGCTACCACAACAACCTCGACGCGCTGAATCACGCGTGGTGGACGGGCTTCTGGAGCCATACGTTCACGACCTGGGAACAAATCCGCCCGCTTGATTCGAGCATCCACGGCTTGATGCTCGACTGGAAACGCTTCCTGAGCGACCAAACGCTCGACTTCTTCCGCCATGAGTGCGCGCCGTTGCGCGAGTGGACGCCGGACATTCCGATCACCACGAATTTCATGGGGTTCCACATCACCCTCGACTACTGGTCCTTCGCCCGGGAGGTCGACGTTGTGAGCTGGGACAGCTATCCCGCCTACCACGACCGCCCCCTGGACTGGCTGCGCGCGGTCGATGTCTCGTTCGTGCACAACATGAACCGCTCGTTTAAACAGAAGCCGTTCATGCTGATGGAATGCACGCCGAGCGTGCAGAACTGGCAGCCGGTCAACAAACTCAAGCGGCCCGGCGTCCACCTGCTGGAAGCAATGCAGGCGGTGGCGCACGGCGCGGATACCGTCCAGTACTTCCAGTGGCGCAAATCGCGCGGCGGATTCGAAAAATTCCACGGCGCGGTGGTCGACCATTGCGGCCACGAACACACCCGCGTCTTCCGCGAAGTCGCGGATGTTGGCGCGGCGCTCGCGCGCATGGACGACGTGACGGGCACGACGACGCCCGCCGAAGTTGCGATCCTGTTCGACTGGGAAAATCGCTGGGCGATCGACGGCATCTCCGGGTTGTCCCGCGAGGAGCGGCGCTATCCCGAAACGTGCACCGCCCACTACCGGCCCTTCTGGTCGTCCGGCGTGCCCTGCGACGTCATCAACGAGGATTGCGACCTCTCGAAATACAAGCTGCTTATCACGCCGATGCTCTACATGGTGCGGCCGGGCTTCGCCGAACGCATTGACGCGTTCGTACGCGACGGCGGCACCTGGGTCACGACGTACCTGACCGGACAGGTGGACGAGAGCGACTTGTGCTTCCTCAACGGATTCCCGGGGCCGCTCCGGGAAATCCTTGGCGTCTGGGCGGAGGAAACGGACACCCTGTACGAATCGGACGATGTCCAGATTGAGGCGGCGCCCGGCACCGATTGCGGATTGCAGGGCGCCTACAAGGCGGATGTCTTCTGCGACTTGATCCACACCGAGGGCGCGAAGGTGCTGGCCACCTACGCGAATCAGTTCTATCGCGGCCGCCCCGCGCTCACGGTCCACACGCATGGGAAGGGCCGGGCCTACTACATGGCTTCCCGAAACGAACCGCGTTTCCACGCTGATTTCTACCGGAAACTCATCGACGACCTCGCGCTGCGGCGTGTGCTCGGTTGCGAACTGCCCGACGGGGTGACGGCGCAGGTCCGGACCGATGGCGAACGGGAATTCATCTTCGTGCTGGGTTTCAATCGCGAACCGGTCCACCTCGACCTCGGGGCGGCGGCCTATCGGGATCTGCGCACGGGCGTCGAGTATCGGGGGCGCACCACCCTGCCGGCCTACACGGCGCTCGTGCTGGAAAGTGTGAACAGTCCCGTGACGGCCTGACCCGGTTTCGACGGTCAGGTCGAATCGCGCTCGACCAGCAGCGGACTCATGCGACGCGCCTTGCGCGCCTCCTTGCGTCCTTCGATGAGCCCTTGGATCACGTTGACCGCGGCAAAGGCGATTTCCTCCTCGCGTTCATCAATCGACGTGATGGTCGGGGAGGAGTATTCGCAGAAGGGCAGATTGTTGTAACCAATCACGGCCACCTGCTCCGGAATTTTGAACTCACGGCGCCGCAGTTCATTGAGGATGCGGATCGCCCAGTGGTCGTTTTCCGCGACAATCGCATCCACCTGCTGGTCATCCACGAGGTGGTCGACCACCGCCTCCGCCATTTCATGCGTGCCGTAGGCATGGGTGCGATCGAAGATCACGCACTTCGGGTCGATGCTCTTGCCCACTTCGCGCAGCACTTCGCGGGCGCCCTGTATGCGCGCGCGGGCGAAGGCGTGCCGGGCCAGCGCGAAACCAACGCGCTTGCGCCCGCGTTCCAGCAGGTGGCGCGCTGTGATGCGTCCACCCTCGGTCGCATCGAGATGTACGCCGGGCAGGTCTTTAAGCAACTCCGCGGGACCCACATGGGCCAGCGGCAGGCCGCGCGTCATTTCGGACGTCACATTGCGCAATTGCCAGGACATGGAAATGACGCCGTCCACACCGCGCAGCGAGAAGCGATCGAACGCGCGGGCGACCTGGGCCTTTTCCAGCTTGGACACCATGCTGTCCGCCTCCAACACCGCCACCATCACGTCGAGGTCCGCGTCCGACGCGGCCAGTTCAAGGTCGATGATGCGACGGAGTCCCTCCTCGGAGGTGCCCTTGTGGGTGATCAAACCGATGATTCCGCTGCGGCCACCGCGGAGCTGGCGGGCGGCATAGTTGACCCGGTAGCCCAGTCGGGCCGCCGCCTCCTTGATCCGCTTTTCCGTGTCGGGACTGACGCTGATGGAGCCGATGCCGGTGCCGTTCAGCACGCGGCCAACCGCGCCAACGGAAACGCCGACGGCATCGGCGACATCCTTTAAGCGGACCTTCGGAGCGGAGCGGGGTTCTGCCATAGTTGGGAGATAGTAGTGAAACGCCCCCGGCTTGCCAATCCCCCCGTTCTCACGCGTTGCCAGGCTTCCGGCGACCGCACGGTCCGGCTTCGCGCCACCGCGATCCGCCCGTTTCCTCCGCTTCTGGATTGACACCACGCCCGTAATATATATCGTTATATCCAAGCTTGTTCAGGCGCGCAGCCGGGCGTGGCGGACGGATTTTGCTTCGATCGCGTGGCTGGACCGCATAGCATTATAGTTGTTCATGCGCACCCCATTTGTACGATTTTTGGGCGGGATGTTGGCGGCGGCGGGAGTATTCCTTGCCGTTCTCTTTCTTTCCGGCTCCGTGTTCCGCCCCGTCCTCCCGCGGGCGCCGGTGGCGCACGATCCCGCCGAGGTGGCGGAGGCGCTCGCCCTGCGCGACATCTCATTCGAAGCCGCCAATCCCCCCGTGGTCTGGCGGAACGTGGACTACGCGGAAGGGGCCGCCGCCGACTGGCAGCCCCGGGGTGAAAGCCCCCTGCTCGCGCAGTTGGTTGCGGAGGGCCGTCTGCCGCCGGTGGCGGAGCGGGTGGGTTCCGAACCGATGGTCCTGGAGGGCGTGGAAGGCATGGGCCGGTACGGCGGCACCTGGTTCCGGATCACCCCGAGCGTCAAGGACGTATCCATCATCAACAACCGGCTCGGCGGGGGCCACCAACTGGTGCGCTGGTCGCCGCTCGGCGGCCCGATCGTGCCCGCGCTCGCCAGGAGCTGGACGCACAATGAGCAGCAGACCGAGTGGACCTTCCATCTCCGCAAGGGTGTGCGCTGGTCGGACGGACACCCGCTCACGGCGCACGACTTTGTTTACCACCACGAAGTCGACGTGCTCGGCATGAAGCTCGGTATGCGCACCTTGATGGAGGTGCAGGGCCAGCTCGGCACGATGGAGGCCGTCGACGATCATACGCTCCGCCTGCGATTTCCGGCGCCCAACCCGCTGTTGCTCTCCAAACTCGCCGGACCCGCGTGGTATGTCGGACCCCGGCATTACCTGGAGCGCTATCATCCGACGAAGGGCGACCCGGAGCTGATCCAGGCATCGATGAAGGCGCGCGGACTGCCGACGCCGCGCGCGAACTACCAGGCGTTGCGCGACCCGACCATGAATCCCGAACGGCCCAGCCTCAATCCCTGGCTGCGGCGAACAGCGTCGGACATCCCACCCATCCGGTTCGTGCGCAATCCCTACTACTGGGCCGTGGACACCGCCGGCAACCAACTGCCCTACATCGACCAGATTCTTTTCGAAGTGAAGGACCTGCGCGCGCTGCCGTTGGCCGCCGCGGCGGGCGCGGTGCACATGCAGGCGCGCTACGTGGAATTCCGCGATTACACGCTGCTGATGGAGATGCGAAAGGCCGGAAATTACCGACTGCTCCATTGGTTTCCCGCGACGCGCTCGATCTGGACGCTTTTCCCGAACCTCAACCGGGTCGTCGAGCCCGGCCAGCAGGCCGACGCGCTCAAGCACGCGCTCCTGAACCAGGCCGATTTTCGCAAGGCGCTTTCGCTCGCGATCAACCGCGAGGACATCATTAACGCCGACTACAGCGGCATCGGAGAACCCGCGCAGGTGGCGCCGGGCCGCGAATCGCCGTTCCACCACGAGGCCCTGATGACGGCGTGCACCGAGTTTGACCCGGCGCGCGCCAACGCCCTGCTCGACCGCCTGGGGTTGGATCGCCGCGATCGCGAGGGTTTTCGCACCTTCCCCGACGGTTCACGAATGGTGTGGTTCATCGAATACACCTCGTTCACCGGCGCGGGCCCCGTCCAATTCGTGATTGATGCCTGGCGCGAAGTCGGCATCCGGGCGCTGGCGCAGGAGCGCGCGCGTCCGCTGTTCTTCATTCGAAAAGCCGCGCTGCAATGCGATTTCGTCGTCTGGACCAGCGAGAGCGACTACGACCCCCTGCTTTCGGCCCGCATGTTCGTCCCGATCAATACGGAATCACACCAGGCGATCGCCTACGGACGCTGGTTCTTCCAAGGCGGTCCGTTTGGCAACCCGGAGGCCGACCGCGTCGGCGTGGCGCCCCCGGAGGGCAGCGATGTGCGACGGGTCATGGAACTGCTCCTTGAAGCGCAGGCCGCGGTTGACCCGACGGTGCAACAGGCCCGCCTGCGGGAAATATTTGACCTGAACGCTTCGAACCTCTGGACCATTTCCATCGCCACTCCGCCGCCGCAGCTGGTGATCGTGCATAACACGTTCCGGAACGTGCCCCGCATCGCGATTTCGGGACACAGCTACAGCACGCCCGGGAACACGGGCGTGGAAACGTACTTCTTCACGGAATCGAACAATACCCCCGCAATGGACGAGCGGCTCCGCCAGGATATCGCCGGCGCACCCGGCGCGCCGGGCACGGAGACCGAAGCCACCGCCCGCGCGCAGGCCGGCGGCACGACGAGCGGGCTGATCCGCTGGCTCTTCGCCGCGCTGGGCCTGCTCGGAACGATCCTCCTGGTGCTCCGCCACCCGTTCATCGGACGCCGCATCCTCTGGGCGGTGCCCACCCTCGCGATCATCTCGATCATCGTGTTCACGATCATCCAGGCGCCGCCCGGCAGCTACCTCGAAAGCTACATCATGCAGCAGCAGATCATGGGCGACGCGGCGGCACTTGAGGAAGTGGAGACCCTGCGCGAGCTGTTTCACCTCAACGAGCCCGGCTGGCGGCGCTACATGCGCTGGATGGGAATCGACTGGTTCGTCACGTTCAAATCCGAGGACCTTGGCTTGTTGCACGGCAACCTGGGCCGCTCAATGGAAACACAGCGCTCGGTGAACCAGGTCGTCGGCGACCGCATCGTGCTCACCATCGCGATTTCGGCCGCGACGATCCTCTTCACGTGGCTGGTCGCGCTGCCCATCGGCATCTATTCCGCGGTCCGGCAATACTCGATCGGGGACTACATTTTTACGCTCGCGGGCTTTATCGGACTTTGCATCCCAAACTTCCTGCTCGCGCTGCTGCTGATGTACGTCAGCCACCGCTGGCTGGGCGTTACCGTCACCGGCCTGTTCTCGCCGGAGTTCGCGGCCGACCCGGCGTGGAGCTGGCCGAAATTCGTCGACCTGCTCAAGCACCTCTGGATTCCCGTCATCGTGCTCGGCACCTCCGGCACGGCGGGCATGATCCGCATCATGCGCGCGAACCTGCTCGACGAATTGAAAAAACCCTATGTCACCACCGCCCGCGCAAAGGGCGTGCGCCCGTTCAAGCTGCTGGTCAAATATCCGGTGCGCATGGCCCTCAACCCGTTCGTATCGGGCATCGGCGGCATTTTCCCGGCCCTGATGTCCGGCGGCGCGATCGTCTCCATCGTGTTGAGCCTGCCGACCATCGGCCCGCTGCTGCTCAACGCGCTATTGATCCAGGACATGTATCTCGCGGGCTCGATGCTGATGGTGTTGAGCCTGCTGACGGTGATCGGCGTGCTGGTGAGCGACCTGCTGCTGCTCGCGCTGGACCCGCGCATCCGCATGGAAGGAGGCTCGCGATGAGCAGCGACCCCCGCGAGGTCCAGGCGACGCTGTCGCAGTGGCAGTTGATCCGGCTGCGCTTCCAGCGCCACAAGGTGGCGGTGTTCTGCATGCACTTCCTGATCCTGCTCTACGCGCTGGCTATTTTCGCCGAGTGGATCGCGCCGCATCACGCCCAATGGAAGGATCTGCGGTATATTTACGCGCCGCCGCAAATCCCGAAATTCAGCCTCGCGCACGGCTGGCACGTGCATCCGGTGGAACGCCAGATCGATCCGGTCTCGTTGCGCAGCTATTACATTGAGCGGCGCGATCTCGTGACGCCGCTCGGTTTCCTCGTTCGCGGCGAAGAAACGCGACTGTGGGGGCTGATTCCACTCCGGCACCGCCTCTTCGGCGTGGCCACGCACCGCATCGCGCCCGACGCCGATCCGGCGCTGGTCCGTTCCTGGTTCTTCCTCGGCGCGGACAAATACGGACGCGATATCTACAGCAGAATGATTTTCGGCTCGCGGGTCAGCCTGTCGATCGGCCTGATCTCGATCGTCGTGGTCTTTCTGCTGGGCTCCGCCATCGGCGGCATCTCCGGCTACCTCGGCGGCGCCGTGGACAACGTCATCCAGCGCCTGATCGAAATCATCAAGGCGTTCCCCGAGCTGCCGCTGTGGCTGGCGCTCGCCGCGGTATTGCCGAGCGACTGGCCCCCGCTGAAGGTCTATTTCGCGATCACGATCATGCTCAGCCTGATCAACTGGACGGGACTCGCGCGCGTTGTCCGAGGGAAGATGCTGGCGCTGCGCGAAGAGGACTACGCGATGGCCGCCCGCCTGCTCGGCGCCAGCCATGCCCGTGTGATTTTCCGGCATCTGCTGCCCGGCTTCACCAGCCACATCATCGTCGCGCTGACGATGGCGATACCCGGCATGATCCTCGGTGAGACCGCGCTGAGCTTCCTCGGCCTCGGATTGCGGCCGCCCGTCGTCAGCTGGGGCGTGATGCTGCAGGATTCGATGAACATCCAGGTGGTCGCGACCTATCCCTGGCTGCTGATGCCGGTCTTCTTCATCATCCTGACCGTGCTGGCCTTCAACTTCTTCGGCGACGGCCTGCGCGACGCCGCCGACCCCTACGGGAGCAAATGAATACGGAGCGGTCATCCGATCCCTTGCTCGCGGTGGAAAACCTCTCGGTGGCGTTCTTCACCGAGGAGGGCCGCGTGGACGCGGTGCGCAACATCAGCTTCGATGTACAGCGCGGCGAAACCCTTTCGATCGTTGGCGAAAGCGGTTCAGGTAAAAGCGTGTCGGCCTATTCGATCCTGCGCCTGATCCAGCGGCCGGGCCGGATCACGGGCGGACGAATCACGCTCTTCCCGCGCGGTCGCGACCCGATCGAAATCACCGCGTTGTCGGACAATGCGAACGCCCTGTTCGACGTGCGCGGCGGTCGGGTCAGCATGATTTTCCAGGAGCCGATGACCGCCCTGAGCCCGGTGTACACCATCGGCAACCAGATCATGGAGGCCATCCTGCTGCACCAGCCGGTCACGAAGAAAGAGGCGGAGGCCCGCGCGCTGGAGATGCTCACCCTCGTCGGCATCGCGCGCCCCGAGGAGCGCATGCGGCACTATCCGCACGAGCTCAGCGGGGGCATGCGGCAGCGCGCGGTCATCGCGATGGCCCTGGTGTGCCGCCCGGAATTGCTGATCGCCGATGAGCCGACCACCGCGCTGGACGTCACGATCCAGGCGCAGATACTGAAACTGATCCAGCAAATGAAGGACGAGATCGACGCCTCGGTGCTCTTCATCACGCACGACCTCGGCGTCGTCGCGCAGATCTCCGACCGCGTGGTCGTGATGAATCACGGACGCATCGTGGAAAGCGCCGATGTCTTCACGCTCTTCGAGGGACCGAAACACCCCTATACGAAGGGCCTGCTCGCTTCGATGCCCCGCGCGGATATGAAACAGGCGCGCCTCGCCACGGTGCGCGCCGGCACGGAGGATATCGCGGAGCTGCCCCCTCACCTGACGGCGCTGGAGCAGGCCGGGATCGGCGGCGAGCCCCATCTGGTCGAACTCAAACCGGGGCACCGCGTGCTCGCCTGGCCGCGCAAGCCGGAGGTCGCCCCCGCATGAACACCGCGCCCGATCCGCGGGAACCGCTGCTGCAGGTGCGCAACCTGAAGAAGTATTTCCCGATCCGCTCCAAGGGTATCCGCCGCAAGGTCATCGACACCCTGAAAGCGGTGGACGATGTCAGTTTCGACCTTCATGCCGGCGAGACGCTCGGCATCGTCGGCGAAAGCGGCTGCGGCAAGACCACGTGCGCGCGGGCGATTCTGCGCGCGATTGATCCGACCGGCGGCGAGGTCTGGTATCGCACCCGGGCTGGCGAACGGGTCAATCTGGCAACGCTGCCCGCACGCCGGCTCACGCCGCTCCGCCGGGAAATGCAGATGATTTTCCAGGACCCGATGTCCTCGCTGAATCCGAGGATGACGGTGACCGACATCGTCGCCGAGCCCATGGTCATCCACGGGATCGGCACGGCGAAGGAACGAATCGCGCGGGTCGAGGCGATGCTGGAACGCGTCGGCCTGCAGCCGCGCCACCGCCAGCGCTATCCCCACGCCTTCAGCGGCGGCCAGCGCCAGCGCATCGGCATCGCGCGCGCACTCATGTTGAACCCGCGGCTCGTGGTGTGCGACGAGGCGGTTTCCGCGCTCGATGTGTCCGTGCAGGCGCAGGTGATCAACCTGCTGGAGGACCTGCAAAAGGAATTCGCGCTCACCTACATCTTCGTCGCCCACGACCTCAGTGTGGTCCGCCACATCTGCAACCGGGTGGCGGTGATGTATTTTGGGAAGGTCGTCGAAATGGGCGACGCCGAAACGCTCTTCACGAACCCGCGGCACCCCTACACCCAGTCGCTGCTTTCCGCGATCCCCTACCCCGATCCGCGGAAGAAAATGAATCCGCTGCGCTACGACCCGAAGCGCAACGCCCTGATCGCACAGTAGCCCGCGCCGCTACAGCGTCGGATCGAGCGGGATCGTATCGAGCCATTCAACCCAGCGCCGCCCGAACAGATAGGTCCGCGCCGGATCGGCCACCGCGTGGAGGCGCCCCGCCGCCAGTTCGATGTGCATGTTGCCGAGCGTGTTGAGACGATGCCCCTCCAGCGGCGCCAGGCGACCCAACGCGAGCACGCGCATTGCGTGGAGATCCCGCATCAGCGGATCGTCCCACCCGGCGTCACGAAGTTCACCAAGCCGGCGATGGACCACACCCCAGTCCCAATCCCCCTCGCGGAAGCCGACCAACCCCATCGCGGGATAGGCCCCGAAGTCATTGAGCACCAGGTAGGTCCGGGGAAATACCTTTTGGAATGTCGCCGCGATGCTGAAAAAGTGGGCCGGCGTGAGTTGATACATCGCGAGCCACTGGCAGTACACGCCACCCTCCTTCAATGCGGCGCGCACGGCGCGGAAATGCTCCACACTGTACAGCCGCGCCTCGCCCGGCCCCCACGGCAGGAACAGGTCCCCGGCGATCACGTCATACACGCCGGGCGAAGCCGCAATGAAAGTACGCCCGTCTTCGATCACGATATGTGCGCGCGGATCATCGAACAAATTCCGGTGCACCTCCGCGAAATGACGCCGGGCCAGATCCACCACGAGCGGCGACAGTTCAATCACATCAGCTCGGCGTACGGCCTCGTGCTGCAACGCCCCCGCGGCCGTGCTGCCGGTGGCAAGACCGATCAACGCGACGCGCGCGGGTGCGGGATGAAGCAGCAGGGGCCAATGCGCCTGGCGCTCCTGCTCAAGACGGCTCGCGGTGCTGCCCAGCACGTACTGGTTGCCCAACAGCATCGAGCGGCCGCCGTCCCGGACATCCACGACCGCCACCGTACCCTCGCGTCCGGTGCGCAGTTCCACGATCGTCAGGCGGCCATGCGTATCAATCACCGGGAGGGCGGGCACCGCATGCACCACGACGATTGCGCCGAGAAGGCCCAGACCCAGCGCGACAAACCGACCGCGCCATGCGCCCGGGCAGATCACCGCGCCCGCGGCATACGCGAGGCCGATCGCTCCAATCGCCGCTTGTGGACCAAGACCCGGCAGCAGCAGACGGTGCGCCAGTTCGGCGCCGATCCACCCGCCCACGCCATTGGCCGCCAGCAGCCAGCCCCAGCGACGCCCCGCGGGATCGTGGCCCGGCCCGCCCAGCCAGGCAAAGATGGACGGAAACACCAGCGCGGCGGCGCAAACCGCCGGACCGAATGAAAGCAGGGCAAGCAGGCTGATTTCGCCAAACCAACCGGCGAAGCTCACGGGCGCATTCCCCTGCTCAATCCAGCGCCGTGCGCAGTCAAAACCAAACGGCGCGGCGATGGTGCAGACGCCGGCCAGCACCAGGGCGCAGCGCAACAAGCGGGCGGCGCTTCCAAGCCGTCGGATCAGAACGGGCACCATCGCGGCGCCGGCCGCCAACAGTGCGATGACCACGAGCAGCAATGCCGCCGGGGAATGAAAGGACAAGCTGGCGTGCAACATCAGCAGATGCAGCGCGGCAACCTCGAACGCCAGAACGGCAGCGCCGGAACAGAAGGCGAGCGCGAGCGCGCGGCCCCAGCCGGGCGGCCTTGGCGCGACTGCCAGCACTTCCGGCGAACGCGCCCCGCCCTCCCCGCGATCCGCGAGAAGGGCCAGTCCAATGATCGGTCCGCTCGTGGCCAGCGCCACGAACATCGCGCCGCCCGCTCCGAAACGTTCCAACAGAAACAGGGCCACCGCGGCGAGTCCGAGAACGCCGCCCAGCGTGTTGATCGCATAGAGGCGTATCCCGTGCCGGTCCAGCGAGGCCTGCCCGCGCAACAGCGCCTGCCCCAGCAGCGGCAGGCACATTCCCATCGCGGTGGCCGGCGGCAATATCGCGAGCGTTGACACCACCAGTTTGGTCCACGCGCCCGGCGCCCCCATCAACGCATCCGCGCCGAGGGCGGGCCAGATCCACCCGGTCCACGCGGGGAGGAACAGGGTGGGCAGGCTCAACAGCGCCACCGCGGCCTCCGCGCCCGCGACCCAGCGCCAGGGACGACGCACCCGTGGGCGCAACCAGACGGCGGCGGCGGAACCCGCGGCCAACCCAAGGAAGAAACATCCCAGCACCCGCGCGGAGGCTTCTTGGCCCGCGCCCAACAGGTCGACCAGGCGGCGCGTCCACAACACCTGGTGCATCAGTGCGGCCGCGCCGCTGAACAATGCAATGATTGTGCCGGCCGGCCGCACGCTATTCCAATATAAGGCGGAAAAGCCGCGCGGGGTGATTGGTCAGTCCCGTCAGCGGGATGGCCTGCACGGTGTTTGTCGCAACGAAATTCGTGACAGTCGCCCAGGCGTTTCCCATCAGGTTCGTGGTGGCTTCGACGCGATACTGGCGTCCTGTCCGCAGTTCACTCCAACGCCATTCGGCCTCACCGCCCGTCCACCCGCCATCCGCGCCGGCGTGCAAGCGGTTGATAAACACATTGTCGATACGGTAGGTGACGTTGTAGGGAAGCACACCGCCCCGTTGCAGATAGATACGGACTTCACTCACGGATTCAAGCACCTGCTGGAATTCCGACTCCTGGTCATTCGCGGTCATCCAGCCCCCAAGCGCGCGCCCGGCGAGCGATACGGCGAAGCGGTTCCAGACATTGGTTGGACCGAACTCGGTAAACCAGGCGTCCACCTGTTCCGCTCCCCGATAAATCTCCACCTTTACGAGTGAGGGATTGAGTTGCTCGGCGAGGAAATCAAAGCCCAGCAGGGTGACGTCGCCGTCGAGATAGTTCCCGACAAATGCACCGCCCGACGCGTTTGTCGTAGCGCGCAGAATCAGGACGGAATTTGGAACCGGGTCCGTATTAAAAATACCGCGCGCGGTCCCGCCATTCCAGGTCCAGTTGGCCGTGGAGCCGGGCGCATTGTTGGACCAGCCGTTCAAATTGGCGGCAAACGGCTCGGTGGTGTAAATCTGCGCCTGCGCGACAAGGACCGGCCAGACGCAAAGCAATGCCGCGGTCAGACAAGCAACACCCCGGATTCCAGAGGCTATCCCCAAACCTTGTTTTCGCCCCCCGCGACCTCGCTTGTCTCGCCGTAGCTGGGCGAAGGCGGGCGTCGCGGGAGCGAAAGTTCCGTGGCTACACAATAACGAGGTAAACTTCGGCTCCGGCGGGGCAAGCCCGCCGGGGGCCAAAACGGTTTTGGGATAG
>DAOLDD010000024.1:0-54306 GCA_035327585.1 Kiritimatiellia bacterium
CGTGTCCCGGTAGCCGGGGAACTTTTGCTCCACCGGCGCAAGGCCGGTGGGGGCAAGCGAAAACCGGGGAATGTCCTGTCGCCTGACGCAGTTGACAGGGGGCCCGCGCAACGCGCATCATAACAGCGTGGGCAGTGGGCAGGGATGAAAACATCTCACATACGTAAACCGGCGGTCGCGGGGTCGTTTTATCCCGAGGATGGCGCGGATCTTCATCACCTGATCCAGCGCTTCCTGAATGAGGGCCTTGCGGCGGACCATCCTCCGCGCGCGGTGATCGCGCCGCACGCCGGCTATCTTTTTTCGGGACCGATCGCGGGCTCCGCCTTCGCGGCCTGGCGCGATGCGCGGGACCAGGTGAAGCGCGTGGTGGTCATGGGGCCTTCGCACCGCGTCTCCTTCCCGGGCATCGCGCTGCCGGAGGCCGAATATTTCGCAACTCCCCTGGGCCTCGTGCCGGTGGATGAGGAGGGCTGCGCGCGGCTCGGGTCATTCCCCTTCGTCCGACGATCCGAACAGGCGCACCGGCATGAACACAGCGTTGAAACCCACCTGCCCTTCCTACAGGAGGTGCTCGGGGAGTTCCAACTCGTTCCGCTCGTCATCGGCGATGCCTCGTCACGGGATGCCGCGCACGTGCTCAACGCATTCTGGGACGACCCGCAAACCGTATTTTCAATCAGCTCCGACCTGAGTCACTATCTTTCCTATGACGAGGCGCGCGAACTGGATGCCCGCACCACGCGCGCGATCGAAGAAAATTTGCCGCACGATATCGGACCCGAGCAGGCTTGTGGACGCCTTGGCATACTCGGCCTGATGCATCTTGCGGACCGCCATGCACTGCGCGCGCAGGCGCTGGATGTCCGAAATTCAGGCGACACCGCCGGGGACCGGAAAAGTGTCGTGGGGTACGGAGCCTATGCCTTTGGATGAAGCCAACCGGCGCCGTTTGCGCGATATCGCGCGTGAATCGATCCGCCACGGGTTGTCCAACCATGGACCTCCGGCGCTCGCGGATGCGGGCCTGCCCGCCGAACTCCGGGAACCCGGCGCGGTTTTCGTCACCCTGGAAATCAACGGACGGCTGCGCGGCTGCATCGGCTCGCTCGAGCCGCGCCGCGCACTCGCCGAGGACGTCAACGCGAATGCTTACGCGGCGGCCTTCGTGGATCCGCGATTCCCGCCCGTAACCGAAGCCGAAGTGCCTGCGCTCAACATCCACATCGCCCTTTTGCACCCGGCGACGCCGCTTCCCTGCACCGATGAGGCCGACCTGCAGCGCCAGCTTCGCCCCGGTATCGATGGGCTGATCCTGCAAAACGGCCACCACCGCGCCACGTTCCTGCCCGCCGTTTGGGCCGACCTCCCCCGCCCCCGCGATTTCCTGCATCACCTGAAAGCCAAGGCGGGCATGCCCCCCGAATACTGGGGCGACGACCTCCGCTTCTGGCGCTACGAGGTCGAGGAGGTTTAAACTCCACGCTTTCGCGCGAATTCGCGACAATTCGCGGTGACGTTCCTCCTCCGCACTGAACCCGGCCCACCAATCCTGCTTCGCGGTAGCGATTGACCCCATGCGCCGGGCTGGCTACTCTGCGCACCTTTGTCGAGAAAGGGCAGAATCCCATGGCCATGATGATCAGCAAATTCCACAAGCTCATCCAATCGAAACTGCTGTGGATCACCTTCCTGGTAATCGTCATTTTTTCGTTCGTCGTCTGGGGCACCGCGGTCCCCGACTCCAAGGATCGGCGCGACGCCGCGTCGCCCGGCTCGCTGGAGGGCAAGCCGATCGACCCGTCGGAATTCCGCCAGGCCTACTTCAGCACGTACCTGACCGTCGTCATGGCGATCGGCCAGGCGATCAACATCACGCCCGCCATTGATGAGCAGTTGAACCAGGCGGCCTGGCAGCGAATTGCCGCCCTGCGCGCCGCGAAACGCATGGGCATCACCTCCAGCGACGACGAAGTGGCCGGCGCTATCCAGCAGCACGAGGGCTTCAACCATCAGGGCCAGTTCAATGTCATGGCCTACAAGGCGTTCGTTCAAAACTTCCTCGCGCGCTACGGCTTCTCCGAACGCCAGTTCGAGGAGCACGTCCGCGAAGAGATCACCCTGCAGAAAACGCGCTCGGTGCTCGATCGGACCACGCTGATCACGCCGCTCGAACTGCAACGCGCGTTCCGCACGGTGACCGACCGTTTTGAAGCTGAATATGTGCTGCTGCCCGGGTCCAGCGTGGAGAGCGACGTCAACATCGGCGAGGCCGAGGCGCTCGCCTTTTACGAAAAGGATCCGGCCCGGTTCACCCTGCCCGCCCAGGTCCGCGTGGACTACATCCGCGTCGCGGCGGCGCCGTTTATTCCCCGCACGCGCGTAACGGAGGAGGAAATCCAGGCCTACTACGATGAGAACCTCCGCCAATTCATTGATGAAAGCGCCCAGGACGAATCCGCCGCGGAAACGAACTTCTTTGGCGCGCTGACGCGCTATCGCCCGCTGGAAGATATGCGCCAGGACATTTCCAACCGCCTCCTCGAAGAGAAGGCGATGGAGGAGGCCTTCGAGGCCGCGATGAACGCCGTGGTCGCGCTAACCCCCGACCGTGAGGGCAACGCGCGTACGTTCGCGGAAATCGCCGAACAGCTCAAACTGCCCGTGCAGAGCGCGGAGCCTTTTGCACTGCAGGACGAAATTCCCGGCATTGAAGTCGGGCCTGAATTCAACCGGGCCGCGTTTGAACTGCTGGAGGGACCGGAGTCCTATTTCAGCAACCCGGTGCGCGGGTCCAACGCGGTGTACGTCATCGCCCTGCGCGAACGCATCCAACCGCGCGTGCCCGCATTCGAGGAGGTCAAGGCGCGCGTCCTGGAGATCGCCCGCGGCGCCGCGATGGCGGATGCCCTGAAGCAGAAGGCGGAAACCCTGCGCACAGAAATGGAAAAAGCGCTCGAGGAGAAAATCACGTTCGCCGATGCCCTCGCCTTCCACGGCCTGAAGCCCTCCACCACCGGCGTCTTCAGCGCCTCGACGGGGATCGATGGCGAGGATGAGGACCGGAATCGTCTCATTTTGGCATCCGTGCTTTCCCTCAACCGGGGCGAGATTTCCGAACCGATCCCGACCCCGGAAGGCTACCTGCTCATCCACGTCGCCGACCGCAGGCCGGGCGAGGCCATGAGTCTCGAAGCCATCCGTCCGCAACTCGTCGACAGCATCCGTCGCCAGTCCGGACGACTCGTCTTCGATTCATGGCAGAATCATCTGCTGAAAAAGGGCGGCTTCGAGCCCCGCCAGAAGCCGGTCCGCGAGGCGGATGAGGATGACGAGGACTTCGAGGATGAAGAGGCGGGATAACCGCCCGTTTCACGGCGCAACGTGAAAATTCGTTGCATCCCGGTCGCCAGCCCGGCAGAATATCAGCGTTCAATTCGCTGAAACGTGCATGAAGCATCCGTTGAAAATCGCAATCGGCTCGGACCACGGCGGGTTCGACCTCAAACAACAGCTCATCCCCTTCCTCCAGGCACAGGGTCACACGATCGAAGACGTGGGGACCACTGGCAAGGAGCCCGTCGATTATCCCCGCTTCGCCCACGCGGTCGCCTCGCGTGTCGGAAGCGGCGGCGCCGATTTAGGAATTGTGATCGACGGGGCCGGCATCGGCTCGGCCATGACGGCCAACAAGGTGCCGGGTGTGCTCGCAGCCGCCTGTTACAACGAAGCGCTGGCCAAAAATGCCCGCGAACACAACAACGCCAACGTATTAACCTTGGGGGCGGGTCAAATTGATCTTGCAGCGGCGAAGCAGATCGCTAACACTTTCCTAACAAACGAGTGCACCGCGGACCGTCATCTGGCCCGCGTGAAATTGATTCGAGAAATTGAGGGGCGTTCCATGTCGTCTTCGAGTGGTGCGGATTTATCGCCGGAAGATATTCAGCGCATAGCGGATCGCGTCAAACAATTGCTGGGTGGCGGCGCCCCGGCTGGCGGCAGCATGCCCCGCCCCCTCCCCGCCGACCAGGTGGCCAAGCTGATTGACCACACCCTGCTGAAGGCCGAGGCAACGCCCGCGGACGTGGAGAAGCTTTGCGCCGAGGCGAAAAAGCACGGATTCTGGTCGGTTTGCGTCAACTCCTCCTATGTTAAGCAGGCCAAAACACTCCTGCGCGACTCGCGCGTCAAGGTGTGCGCGGTGGTCGGCTTCCCGCTCGGCGCGATGGAGCCCCAGATCAAGGCGCTGGAGACGCGCAAGGCGCTGCGCGACGGCGCGGGCGAGATCGACATGGTCATCAATATCGGCGCACTGAAATCGAAGGACGACGCCACGGTTCTGCGCGATATCCGCGGCGTGGTGGAGAGCTGCAAGGACAGCCGTGCGCTCTGCAAGGTGATTTTGGAAACCTCCCTCCTTAACGAAGAAGAAAAAGTCCGGGCCTGCCAGCTCAGCATGAAGGCGGGCGCCGATTTCGTGAAGACCTCAACCGGGTTTTCGACCGGCGGCGCGACGGCGGAGGACATTGCGCTGATGGCCCGCACGGTGGCGTCCCGCAAGCTGGGCGTGAAGGCGTCGGGCGGCATCCGCACCTACGCGGACGTCGTGAAGATGGTCAACGCCGGGGCGACCCGCGTCGGCTGTTCCAGCAGCGTCAAGATTATGGAGGAGGCCATCACGGGGGTGGCCCAGCAGACCACGGGCAAGGGATATTGATCGCAGCGCCTGAACAGGCAGGCGAAATACGAAGGAGACGAACATGGCCGAACTACGTTGCTACGCGTTCATCGACAGCTTGCAGCCGCAATTTGCGTCCTTCCTGGGCACGGTTGCGCAGGGCTTCCTGCCCACCACCCACCAGGCGTCGCTCTTCGTCGAGATCGCGCCGGGCATGGAAATCAATCGCGTCACGGACGTCGCCCTCAAGGCGGTGAACGTCACGCCCGGCATGATGATCGTCGAGCGCCTCTACGGCATGCTGGAACTGCATTCCCACTCGCAGGCCGATGTCCGCCAGGCCGGCCAGGCGATCCTCGACGCCCTTGAGCTCAAGGAAGAGGATCGCATCAAACCGAAGCTGCTGACCAGCCAGGTCATTCGCAACATCTCCGACTACCACACGCAGCTCGTCAACCGCATGCGGCACGGCAACATGATTCTGCCGGGCCACTCGCTCTACGTCATGGAATGCGCGCCCGCGGGTTACGCGGCCATCGCCGCGAACGAAGCCGAGAAGGCCGCGAACATCAACATCCTCGAAGTCCGCGCGGTCGGCAGCTTCGGCCGCATCTACCTCGGCGGCGAGGAGCGCGACATCGATGTCGGCTATCGCGCGGCGGAGCAGGCGTTGGAAGTGATCACGGGTCGTGAGGAAAAAGGCGGCAAGGGCGGCTGACGCCGTCGCGAGCTACTGTAGTCGCGCACGATGGGCGCGGCAAATGGGATTGGAAAACGCAATCGAGCAACAAAGGGAGATACGAACATGGCAGAAGCATTAGGCATGATCGAGACGCGGTCGTTCCCGGCCGTGGTGGAAGCGGCGGACGCGGCGGTGAAGGCCGCGAAGGTCGAGCTGGTTTCGTTTGAGAAGACCGGCGGTGGATACGTGTCCGTCATCGTGCGCGGCGACGTCGCGGCGGTGAAGGCGGCGTGCGATGCGGCCCAGGTCGCCGGCGGTCGTGTCGGTGAAGTCGTGGCCGTACACGTCATTGCCCGCCCCCACAGCAATGTGGACGCGGTGCTGCCGCTCGGCCGCCAGGCGGAAGCCAAAGGCAAGAAGTAGGCATATTGCCAATTTCCGATTGCCAATTGGCAATTGGCAGTTGGCAATTTGAAATGCAATGCAGCTTGCCCGCATAATCGGATCGGTCGTCGCCACGCGAAAGGAGCCCTCCCTCAACGGGCTCCGGTTGATGATGGTACGACCGTTGGACGACGCGGGCCGCGATTCGGGCTCCGTATTGGTCGCGGCGGATGCGGTCGGGGCAGGTGTGGACGAAATCGTCCTCATCGCCTCCGGCAGCTCCGCGCGCCAGACGCAGCAGACCGACAAGCGGCCGGTGGACGCCGTCATCATGGCCATCGTGGATTCGTGGGACGTGAACGGCGAGGAACGCTATCGCAAGAACCCGGAAAAGCAGGTGGCGGACAACTGATCCGCCGCCCTGATTCCGAGAGGAACCCATGGCCCGATTGACCGATGCCGATATTGATGCCATTGCCCGGCGCATTGTTTCCGACCTGAACCAGCGCCCGGCTGAAAGTGTCGCGGCCCACCCCGCCGTCCAGGCGGCGGACAAGGACCTCGGTCTCTTTCCCACCGTGGATGAGGCCGTCAAGGCCTCCCGCGAGGCGCAGCCCGTTTTCGTAGCGCTGCCCCTCAAGAAACGCGCCCAGATCATCGCGGCGATCCGCGCCGTAATGCTGGAAAACGCCGCGGTGCTGGCCAAGGCCGCGCATCAGGAAACCGGCCTGGGCCGCTTCGAGGACAAGATCACCAAGAACCTCCTCGTCACGGAAAAGACGCCCGGCATCGAACACCTCGCCCCCGAGGCGATTACGGGCGACCACGGCCTGACCCTTCTGGAGCCCGCCCCCTTCGGCGTCATCGGTGCGATCACGCCCTGCACCAACCCGACCTCGACGATCATCTGCAATACCATCGGCATGATCGCCGCCGGGAACTCCGTGGTGTTCAACGTGCATCCGACCGCGAAGAATTGCTCCATGCAGACGGTCGCGCTGATCAACAAGACCATTCTTGCCAGCGGCGGCCCGCGCAACGTCGTCACCTGTGTGACGAACCCGACGATCGAAAGCGCCGGGCAGACGATGAAGCACCCGAATATCCGCCTCGTCGTCGTGACCGGCGGCGGCGGCGTGGTGAAGGCCGCGATGACGTCCGGCAAGCGCGCGATTTGCGCCGGCCCCGGCAACCCGCCCGTGGTCGTCGACGAAACCGCGGACATCGCGAAGGCGGGCCGCGACATCGTGCTCGGCGCCTCCACGGACAACAACATCATCTGCGCGGACGAAAAGCAGGTGCTCGTCGTGGACAAGGTCGCGGACGACCTGATCAAGGCGATGCAGCAGAGCAGTGCCTACCTGATCGACAAGAGCAAGTTGGCCGCCCTCGAAAAGGTGATTTTCACGGAGATGCACGGGCCCCGCAAAGAGGCCCACATCAACCGCGACCTGATTGGGAAGAACGCCGACGTGATTCTCGCGAAACTCGGCATCAACGTCCCGAGTTCCTGCCGGCTGGGCATCGTCGAGGTGGACGAGAACCATCCCCTCCTCTGGACCGAACAGATGATGCCGATCCTCCCCGTGTGCCGCGTCCCCAGCGCGGACTACGCCATCGACCTCGCGATCCAGACCGAAAGCGGCAACCGCCACACCGCGATCATGCACTCGCGCAATATCGACAAGCTGCACCGCATGGCGAAAGAGTGCAATTGCAGCATTTTCGTCAAGAACGGCCGCTCGCAGGCCGGACTCGGCCTCGACGGCGAGGGCTATACGTCGTTTACAATCGCCAGCCCGACCGGCGAGGGCCTGACCGGACCGCGGACGTTCTCCCGCTGGCGCCGCTGCGTGCTTGTGGATCACTTCAGGATTACGTGATGAAGAAGTACCCGGCCATGGCCGTGGTCGAATTTGGGGAGATCGCCAGGGGAATGTTCGCCACGGACAAAATGCTGAAGAAAGCGCCCATCGCTTTCGTCCGCTGCGGCACGATCAGCCGGGGACGCTACCTCACCGTCATCGGCGGCACCACGGCGTCGGTCGAGGAATCGTTTGAGGAGGGCGTTTTCTGGGGCGGCGACAGCGTGATCGATTCCGTACTGCTCGCGGATGTGCACCCGGAAGTGCATGACGCCATCCTCGGCCAGCGCCGCCCGCAGGGCGAAGGCGCGATGAGCATCGTTGAGACGCCCACCGTCGCCTGCAACGTGCGCGCCGCGGAACTCGCCCTCAAGGGAACGCCCGTCCACCTGATGGAACTTCGCCTCGCTGACAATGGGCTATCCGGCAAAGGGCTCAGCATCTACCAGGGCGAACTGCACGACATCGAGGCGGCAATGGACATTGTGCAGGGATTCCTGACCGCCGCGGGCAAGGAAGTTTCCCATCAAATTCTCCCGCAACCGCACGAAGCCATGCAAACGCGCGTGAACCTGCACAGTCATTTTGGTTCCGGTGGACTGATGGAACTCGAAGGAGAATCCACCTGATGCTGCTCGGACGCGTCATGGGCCGCGTGGTTGCCAGCGAGGTATACGCCGGACTCGCCGGCGTGCCAATGCTGCTCGTGCAGCCGCTCGACAAGACCGGCGCGCCCAAGGGCAAGGCGCTCGTCGCGGCCGACGGCACACGCATGGCCGGACCCGGTGAACTCGTCTACTACGAAGGTGGCCGCGAGGCCGCCATGACGCTCAATCCGGCGTTTGTGCCCGTCGACCACGCGATCGTTGGTATTGTGGATAATCTGAATGTGGAAAAACCTCAGGAGTGATGGAGTGATGGAGTATTGGAGTATTGGGAGAATCAATTCGCCCATCACTCCACCACTCCACCACCCCAACTGATATCCCCCCATGTTTACCGGACGCGTCATAGGCTCCATCAACTCGACGATCAACCACCCGTGGTATGACGGGAAGAAACTGCTCGTGGTCGAGCGCACCGACGACGCCGGGAAGGCGGAGGGCGGTTACCTGATCGCGGTGGACACGGTCGGCGCCGGCGTCGGGGAAGATGTCCTCCTGCTGGACGAGGGCACCGGCGCGCGCCAGATTGTTGATTCCACCACCGCGCCCTTGCGCTCCGTGATCGTGGGCATCATCGACGAGGTTCACTGCCCCGCGCCAAACGGTTGATTGCTCATGCGTGTATTCCTCATCGTTCTCGATTCCGTGGGTCTCGGCTACGCGCCCGATGCGGCGGACTATGGTGATGAAGGCGCGGCGACGCTGCCGCACATCGCGGACGCCGTTGGCGGCCTGAACCTGCCGACACTCCAGAAACTCGGCCTGGGCAACATTCCCCCGCTCACGCCCAGGCCCCTGCCCATTCGCGGCGTGTACCCCGTCGAAAAGCCGCTGGCCAGCTACGGCGCGATGCGCGAAGTCTCCGAAGGCAAGGACACCGTGACAGGCCACTGGGAGATCGCCGGGCTGCTGCTGAAACCGGGCTTTCATCTCTTTCCACCGGGGCCGCCGTCCTTCCCGCCGGAGCTGGTCGCGGCATTCGAAAAAGAAACCGGGCGCACGATGCTCGGCAACAAATCAGCCAGCGGCACAGGCATCATCGAGGAACTCGGCGAACAGTCCTCCCGCGAAAAGAAATGGATCGTCTATACGAGCGCCGACTCCGTGTTCCAGATCGCCGCGAACATCGACATCATCCCGTTGGACGACCTCTACCGGGCCTGCGAAATCGCGCGCCGCCTGTGCGACCCCTACCGGGTGGGGCGAGTGATCGCCCGCCCCTTCCGCGGCACGCCGGGCCACTACACCCGCACCGAAGACCGCCGCGACTACGCCTTCAAACCGGACGAATCCACCGTGCTGGAACGCCTGCACGCCGCGAATGTGCCGGTGTACGCCGTCGGAAAGATCGAAGACATTTTCGCGCATCGCGGCATCAGCAAGTCGGACCATACGGGCAACAACATCGCCTCGCAAAAAGCGCTCGAGCGATTCGCCGCCGAGATGAAGCGCGGGTTCCTCTTCGCGAACTTCATCGATTTCGACATGCACTACGGGCACCGGCGCGATCCCAAGGGCTACGCGGAGTGCCTCGTGCAAACGGACGCCTGGCTCGCCGGGTTCCTGCCCACGCTGGGCACCGACGATATCCTCATCATCACGGCGGACCACGGCAACGACCCGACCTTTAAAGGCAGCGACCACACCCGCGAGCTCGTGCCGTTGCTCGTCTATCAGCCCGGCCAAACGCCGCGTTCGCTGGGTGTGCGACAGGGGTTCTACGACATCGCGCAATCCGTCGCGTCATTGTTCGGCATCGATCCACTCCCACGAGGCGAGAACTTCCTATGACCATGCTTCCCCAATGGATCATCGAAAAGAAGCGCGACGGCCATGCGCTGGATGAAAGCGAAATCCGCTCCTTCATCGGAGCCTACGCAAAGGGCGAGCTGCCGGACTACCAGATGTCCGCCATGGCCATGGCCATCTTCCTGCGCGGCATGAACCCGAAGGAAATCGCCGTGCTGACCGACGCGATGATGCGCTCGGGCGACCTCGTGGACACGTCGTCGATCAAAAAGCCGAAGGTGGACAAACACTCCACCGGCGGCATCGGCGACAAGGTTTCCCTCATCCTCGCGCCCCTCGTCGCCTGCTGCGGCCTCGCCGTCCCGATGATCTCCGGGCGCGGCCTCGGCATCACCGGCGGTACGCTCGACAAACTCGAGTCAATCCCCGGCTACCGCACCAACCTCTCCGATGCGGAATTCATTCGCGTGATCAAGGAGGTCGGCTGTTCGATCATCGGCCAGACGAAACAACTCGCGCCGGCGGACAAGAAACTCTACGCGCTGCGCGACGTGACCGGCACCGTGGCGTCCATCCCACTCATCACCGCGAGCATCATGTGCAAGAAACTCGCGGAGGGGATCGATGCCCTCGTGTTGGACGTGAAATGCGGCAAAGGCGCGTTCATGCGCACCGCGAAGGACGCGCGCGCGCTGGCGATGAGCATGGTGCGCGTCGGCAAGGCGATGGGCAAAGGTATGGCCGCGCTGATCACCGACATGAACCAGCCGCTCGGCCGCACCGCGGGCAACGCGCTGGAAGTGCTCGAGTCCATCGAGACGCTCCGGAATCGCGGCCCCAAGGACTTGACGGACATCACGCTGGCGTTCGCCGAGGAAATGATGATCCTCGGCAAAGTGACCAAATCACGGGCGGCCGCGCGGAAACAACTCGAAGCCGCGCTGGCGGACGGCTCCGCGTTCCGCGCGTTCCGCCGCATGGTCGAATTGCAGGGCGGCGACGTACGCGTGATCGACGATCCCTCCCGCCTCGCGAAGGCGCGCATCGTGGCCCCCTTCCCCGCCCCCTCCAGCGGCTATATCGTCCAGGCTGACGCTGAATCAATCGGGAAAGCCTGTGTGGTCCTCGGCGCGGGCCGGACGCGTACGGACGAGGCGGTCGATTTCGCCGTCGGCGTGTCGGGCATCCTCAAGGTGGGCGAGCGCGTCCGCAAAGGCGACGCCCTGCTGACGATGCACGCGAACGACGAGAAGCGCATGGCGCAGGCGATTGAGCTGCTGAAATCGGCGTACCGGGTCGGCAAGACCAAACCGCACGCGCCAAAATTGATTCTCGAACGGATTGGAGGCTGACCCATGATCGACCGGAACATTCTTGATAAGGCCTTCGCCCTCGTGAAGGCGAAGTGGCCGGATGCGAAGCCGCGCATGGGCCTGATCCTCGGTTCCGGCTGGAGCGAGGTGGTCGAATCGTTTCGCGTGGTGGATGCTATTCCCTACGAGGAGATTCCGGGGCTTGGCAAGACGGGCGTCGTCGGGCACGCCGGTCGTCTGGTCCGCGCGGAGTCATCCGGACTCGAAACGCTGATCTTCCAGGGCCGCCGCCATTTTTATGAGGGTGTCGGCTGGACTCCGATTGCCCTGCCCGTCTTCCTGCTGAAGTCCTTTGGCGTAAAGGCGGTCATGGTCACCAACGCGGCGGGCGGCGTGCGGGCCGATCTCGTGACCGGCAAATTGATGATCATCGACGACCACATCAACTTCCTTGGTGCGAACCCGCTCGTCGGCGCGCACGATCCGTTCTGGGGCCCTCGCTTTCCCGACCAGTCGGAGGTCTATGACGCAGGCCTGCGGCGTCTGCTCGCGCAGGCGGGCACGGCGGCGGGTGAACAACTGCCGCACGGCGTCTATCTGGCCGACTCCGGCCCGACCTACGAATCCCCGGCGGAAATCCGTGCGTTCCGCACGCTGGGCGCGGATGCCGTCGGCATGTCCACCGTACCCGAGGCCTTGCTGGCCAAGGCAGCCGGCCTGCGAGTCGTCGGGCTTTCCTGCATCACGAACAGCGCGGCGGGCATCAGCGCGAATCCGTTGAGCCACGAGGAAGTGACGGAGGCCACGAAGCAGGCCATGCAGCGCATGAAGCAGGTGGTCCTGAATTTCTGGAAGGAAGTTTCCCGTGAAGGCATCTGACGCCCCGCTGCCGAAAGCCGCCGCGCTGCGCCTGCTGCGCGCCGCCGCGCAGGTTTCCCGCAAGGCCCACGCACCCTACTCCGAGTTTCAGGTGGGCTCCGCGCTGCTCACCACCACCGGCGAAGTGATCACCGGCTGCAACGTGGAAAATGCGTCCTACGGGCTCACGATCTGCGCTGAACGCAACGCGATTTTCCAGGCGGTCGCGCGCGGGCAACGGAAGTACTCCGCCATCGCGATCGTCGCCAGCGGCCCGCAAATGCCGTTCCCTTGCGGCGCCTGCCGCCAGGTCCTCGCCGAATTCGGCGCCCCCGGCATGAAGGTCCTGGTCGCACCCCGGGCGAAGCTCAATACCTACAAGGAACTGACGCTGGGCGAACTGCTCCCCCATTCGTTCCGGTTTTAGCACCTGTATACACGTCCGCGCTCACCGCGCGCGGCTACAGGATTTCCGGCCATGCGTTAAAACGCGGCCTGATTCAATGACAGGATCGGCAACAGGATGGCGAAGGCGATGATCAGGACGAAGCCGCCTACGGCGATGATCAGGGTGGGCTCGACGAGGCGGATGAAGCGCTGGAGCAGCGTTTCCCATTGTTCCTGATAACGGCGCGCGGCCTGCTCCAGCAGTCCGGTTAAATCACCACTGGCTTCGCCCGCCCGGTACCACGGCGGAATGGACTCCCCGATCCACGGGCAACCGGCCAGCACACTGGTCACGGGGCGTCCCTGCCGCACATCCTCCGCGCCCTTTCGCAGGGTTTCATCCAGCCACCGGCTCCCGCTGGCGCGGCCCGCAAGGGCAAGGCCTTCCACCATCGAAACGCCGCCCCGGATCAACATCACCAGCGTCCGCGCGAAGCGCACACTCACCACGAGGCGAAAACCGGAACCGATGAGGGGCCAGCGCGCGAGGCCGCGCTCAAAGCGGACGCGGCGCGCGGGCTGGCGCAGACGACGAATCAAGCCCCCAGCCAGCAAGACGGCCAGAAGCGAGGCCAGCAGCACCGGAATGCGGCCATCCTGCCCCAGCCAGACCAGCCCGCGCGTCAACAGCGGCAACTCCACCCCTGTGTCCGCGAAGAGTTCCGCCATCCGCGGGAGAATGGCGATCATCATGAAAGCGCCGATCAACACGGCGAGCAGCACGACCAACAGCGGATAGAGCAGTGCCGACTGGATGCCTTCGCGCAGTCGGTTTTGTTCCTCGAGGTAGCCCGCCATCTGGTCCATGACCGGACCGAGCTGGCCGGTGCGCTGGCCCGTCTGCAGGAGGGCGATTTCGAATTCCGTCAGGGCCGCACCCGCCTGGTGGAAGGCCTCGGCGAACGCCGAGCCCTCGCGCAAGCGGTCGCGGAGCCCGGCCATCAGCGTCGCGGATCGTTGCGTGGCATGCGATTCCAGCAGCAGATCGAGCGCCGCGACGGCCGGAACGCCTGCACGAAGGAGGGCGCCCAGTTCGCGGTAGAACGCGGCGCGGGCGGTGGGCGGGAAGGCGGTGCGGGAAGATCGAGAAGTTTCGCCGGCGGCGGAGGCAAGGGATTCAACCAGCGCGCCACGCGCGGCCAGTTTTTCGCGGGCGTCCTTGGGATCGAGGGCCTCAATCAATCCGCGCACGCGGCTGCCCTGTCGGTCGAAACCGCGATAGGCAAAGGTCTTCATGCCTCAAGACGATCCCGCGGAGGAACCGATTACGCGAAACACTTCCTCCACGGACGTGGCGCCGCTCCGAATTCGGTCGATGCCATCATCCAGCAGCGAGGAACAGCCGCTGCGCTGCGCATGCTGACGCAGCGCATCACCATCCACGCCGTGGCGAAGGATGGTTTCCCAGGATGCGTCGAAGCGGATCCATTCATAGAGACCAGCGCGATCCCGATACCCCCCCAGGCAGTCCGGGCAACCAACGGGACGCCAGACCGGCTGGCCGCGCAGCGAGGTCGCCTTGGGACCGAGCGCGCGCAATTCGTCTTCCGTCGCCGTGGAGATTCGTCGGCACGCCGGGCATAGTTGCCTCACAAGGCGCTGCGCGAGGCAGCCGCGCAACGCGGAGGCCAGCAGGTACGACGGCACGCCCATGTCGACGAGGCGGACCACCGCGGACAGGGCGTCATTGGTGTGCAGCGTACTGAAGACAAGGTGGCCGGTAAGGGAGGCGCGTATGGCGATCTCCGCGGTTTCCGCGTCGCGAATTTCACCGAGCAGGACGACGTCCGGGTCCTGGCGCAGGATGTGGCGCAGCCCCTGCGCGAACGTCAGCCCGATTTTCGGTTTCACCTGGATCTGCGCGATGCCCGGCAATTGGTATTCGATCGGGTCTTCAATCGTCATGACGTTGAGGCGCGCGGTGTCGAGGCCCTGCAGCGCGGCGTAGAGGGTGGTCGTTTTGCCGCTGCCCGTGGGCCCGGTAACCAACACGACGCCATTGGGCTCGGCGAGCACGCGACGGAAATCCGATTCGATGGACGCGGGCATGCCCAGCCCGCCGAGGGGCCGGAGCAGGCTTTCCTGGTTCAACAAACGCAGGACCACGCGCTCGCCTTCCGCCACGGGCACGGTGGAAACGCGGATGTCGAATTCGCGTGCGCCCACGCGGACCTTCGCCATGCCGTCCTGCGGCAGCCGGTGCTCGGCGATGTCGAGCCGCGCCATGACTTTCAGGCGGGACACCAGTGCCGCCTCAATGGATTTCGGTGGCTGCGGCTGGGCGTACAGGAAGCCATCCACACGGAACCGAACCTGCAGGTGCGACTCAAAGGGCTCCACATGCACATCGGAGGCGCGACGGCGGACGGCATCCAGCAGCAATCCATTCACATATTGCGCGACCGGCGCATCATCCGAATCGCGCAAGAGGTCCTCCGCGCGTCCGGGTCCACGCGTCTCCGCGGCGGGGGTGGCCGATGTTGCGGCGCCCCACTGCGGCGTCTCCCGCTGGGCGTAGCACTGGTCAATCGCTCGGCGAACGGCTTCAGGCGATGTCAACAGCGGGTACACATCACGACCCAACAACAGGGAAAGTTCATCGAGTCGTCCTATCGCGACCGGATTCGCGGCGAGGCCAAACAAGACGCCGTCGCGTTCGATTGGAATCAACTGATGCGTCCGCGCCCAGTCCACCGGCAACTTCTCGACGAGCCGCGGATTCAGCCAGGCGGGATCAGGCTCGGCGACAAATTCAAAACCCGACGCGCGCGCCGCTTCAAGATGCTCGTCCGCGTTCACCGGCGCCTACCTCCGGGGAACGGGCGCCTGCAGGTCGATGACCTCGGGCGTGAGCTGGGTCTGCTGCTGCAGTCGCTCCTGCATTTCGCGCGCCATCGCCATGTCAGTGACAATATGCGGCGTGACGAAGATCAGCAGGTTCGTGCGCTGCATCCGCTCGCTCTTGCTCCGGAATAGAAATCCAATCAGCGGCAGGTCGCCGAGCAGGGGCACCTTGTTCACGGCATTCACCCGATCTTCGCGGATGAGCCCGCTGATCACGACCGTCGCCTTGTTGGGCATGGTCACCGTGGTCGATACTTCACGCTTGGCGATGGTGGGCGCGAACTGCGTATTCACGGGTCCCTGGTCGACGATCGCCTCAATGCTCGGGTTGAGTTTCAACGTGATCTGCCCGTCCGGATTCACATGGGGCGTCATTTTCAATTTGATGCCGACATCCATGCGATCGATGTTCTGGATCACGTCGCGCGACGTTCCAGCGCCGCCCTCAATCGTGGAACGGAGGATGGGGATATTTTCCACCACGCTCACCGAAGCCTCGGCGTTATTCTGCGCCCACAAGGGAACGTTCGAGAGAATTTTGACATCGCGATTGCGCGCCAGCGCCTGCACGAGCAAGGGGACGTTGGGCAGGATGGTGCCGGTGTTGGGATCCGTATAGGTGCCGCGCGCCACCCCAACGGCGAGTCCCTGCGGAAAGAGTCCGCTCTGGATGAAATCGCCCACCGAATCAACCTCGGATGGGCGGCTGACGCCAAGCACCGTGGTTGAGCCGTCCCGCGGCTGGTCGATCGTGGCGAGACGCACGCCCAGATCGAGGTTGCGCCCCACGGCCACTTCGGCGAGCAGGACCTCCACCATGACCTGCTGGGGAACCTGGTCCAGTTGTTCAACCAACTTGCGCAGGAACTCAAAATCCTGCGGGGTGGCATCGACGATCAGCGCATTATTGGCCAGATTGTGCTCGATGCTGATCGGGGCCCGCTGTTCCTTGTCGCCCTTGGCGAGCAACGCATTCAGGCTTTTGGCGGCATCCTCGGCGGACAGGTAACGGAGGAAAATGGCATGGAGCCGGCCATATCCGGACGGCGCCGCGACATCCATCCGCGCGACGATCTCGCGCATTTCGTTCAGTTGCACCGGCGTACCGACCAGAATCAAACTGTTCGCCCGCGGCGAGGACACCACCACCACTTCGCTGGGCAGCGAGGCCATCCCCTCCCCGACCTGTTGCAGGTGGCGGGCGACTTTATCCCCCGCGGTTGTACCGCCGCGCATCGCGGCCACCAACTGCCGTGCGAGATCGTCCGGGGCCGCATGCTGCAGCAGGATTACCTCGACCACCCGGGCGGCGCCGGGGCGATCCAACTCCCCGATGATGCGTTCGATATTGCGGACGCTTTCGGCTGTGTCCGTTACGATCAGATGATTGGTCGGCGGAAACGCGGCCAGCGCCCCCGCCTTGCCACCGCGCACCAGCGGTTCAAGCAGGCGGCGCAGTTCCGCCACATTCACATGTTGGACGCGAATCAGACGGGTCACCAATCCGACGGCATCCGCCGTGTCGGCCTCCGGATCAAGCATGGTCGCCGCGGCCACGGTTCGTTCCGGCAGCACGACGATCTGGTGAATTCCATCCCGCTCAATGACCGAAAGACCGCGCGACTCCAGAATCGACACCAGCAGCGGATACGCATCCCTCACCGGAATTCGCTGTGGGGTCACCACGGTGACGCGGCCCGAAATTTCGTCGCCGACGACGAAGCGGCGTCCGGTCATCTCGCCGACCAGCTTCACCAGAACCGGGATGTCCACCTGGTCGAAATTGAAATTAACATATCCCTCGCCCGGCGCGAGGGCACGCGCGCCGGGCAGCGGAGCGACGCCCAGCAGGATCGCGAGGACGATATGAACGGTTCGCTTCACTTGACGATGCCGCGTTCCGAGGCACGTACAAACGCGAGCAAGTGCTGCAATTCAGGGGAGGTTTTCACCTCCTGCTCAATCCGGTCCAATGCGGCGCGGGTGCCCAGTTCGCTGCGATAGAGCAGTCGGTGCGCCTGCTTCAGCGCCTGTTGCGTTTCCTCGGAAAGACCCGCGCGCTTGAGCCCGAGCAAATTAACACCCGGTACACGCGGCGGATTGCCATCCACCATCATGTAGGGCGGCACATCCTGCGTGATCTTGGAGCAGCCGCCGATGATGCATTGGCGGCCCAGGCGGACGAACTGGTGAATTCCGCTGAGCCCGCCCACCAACACCCGGTCCTCCACAATGACATGACCCGCGAGCGTGCCCGCGTTGGCGATGATCACCTGGTCCCCGACGACGCAATCGTGGGCGATGTGGGAATAAGCCATGATGTGGCAATTCGAACCCACGCGCGTAAAGTCACCATCCGCCGTGGCGGCATGCACGGTAACGGATTCACGGAGCGTCGTGTTATCGCCAATAATCGTGCCAGGGCGGCCGCCCTTGAATTTCAAATCCTGCGTCTGCATGCCCACGCTCGCGAAGGGAAAGAAGGTGCATCCGGAGCCCACCTGCGTGCAGCCATCCACGACGACGTGAGAGATCAGGCGGGTGCCCGCACCCAGCGTGACATCGGGACCCACGCAGCAAAAGGGACCGATAACCACCCGGTCGCCCAAGCGGGCCTCCGGCGAGACGACCGCCAACGGATGAATATCGGCCATGGGTCAGGCGTCTCCGTATCCGAACATGATTTGGGCTTCGCTCACCAGTTCCTCGCCGCAGAATATTTTGCCGCTCATCTTCGACATGCCGAGGCGCGCCCGCTGGAATTCCACCTCAATCCGAAGCTGGTCTCCCGGCCGTACCACGCGCCGGAATCGGGCATTGTCCACGGCGAGGAAGTAGGCGACCCGGCCCTCGAAGCCAAAGGCCTTGTTCATCAGGATCCCGCCGACCTGGGCCATCGCCTCCAGTTGCAGCACACCCGGAAAAACGGGATCACCGGGGAAATGACCCTGGAAGCAGGGATCGGTGGCGCTCAGGTTCTTGATCGCGACGATGCGCTGCTTGAAATCGCATTCGATCACCCGGTCCACCAAAAGCATCGGGTAACGATGCGGAAGGATGGACATGATTTCCTTGATCTGCATTTCCGACATGAATAGAGGCCTCCGGGATGAGCGGCCCATATTGGCGCAAGATGGCGGGGCTGTCAGCGCAAAAAGCGGGCTCAGGTGCCCGTGATCAACGCGCCCTGTTGCGTGAAACGCAGGAGTTCGCGTACATCATAAATTTCCACACCCAACTCGACCTTGGTGAGAAACGAGAGTCGCTGCACGACCTTGAACACCTGAAAGCTGTCGTCACGCACGATCAAGACAATCCGATGCGTCTTGTTGTTGAAGTCCTTCAGCAGGCGGACGATGTAATTATCCGTTGAAAAAGTTGATCGCTCGTCCAACTCATAGCCGTCGGCCGTCGTATCCGAACGGGGCTTGATCACGAGCTGACCGAGCAGATAGTAGGTCAGGTCAACCTCGTAATACGCGTTGGTCACGCGCACGCCGGACAACTGCTGCATCAGGCGCGTCTGGTCGCCCTCCGCCTGCTGGCTGATCGCCATCATCGTCATGCGGGCCTGTCGCGAAATTTCCGCGACATCCATCGGATACAGCAGGTTGCCCCGGCACTCCAGATAGACGGGCTCCTTGGTGCTGATGCGCTCAATCGGGGTCGGAATCAGCACTTTGGTCTGCGCGGCATCAATCCCGGTCGCGATGATCACGAGCATCAAGATGCCCTGGAGACACGTAAGGACGTCCAGGAACGAATCCAGATTCACCGACGAACTGTTGTCTTTCTTGGCCATTTGAACCTGAAATCAGGGCTTTATCTCAGCCTCTTCGCCCACATTTCTCAGCCGGATTTCCTCATCGCCGTAAAGCAAATCCATGCCGATATCGATTTTGCGGTCGCGGATGACTTTCTTCAGCTTGCGCGCGATGGTCGCGCCATGTTCGCGAACCAGCAACACGATGTATTGCGAATCATTTCGGGCTTCAACCCGGCCCAGGAAGAGCTCGAAATTGTTTCCTTTGCGCTCCAATTCCCGAACCGGAATTACTTCGCCACCGGGATGAATCACCATGCGATCACGCCATACTTCGAGATACCAGGGGCTTTTGATGATATTGCCCTGGCTGTCGGTGATTTCCTTGTTCGACGCCGGGTCCATCCCCTGGGGGATGATGGAGGTAATCTGGACGTTCTCCGGATTGGCGGAAATGACCACGATGTTGCTGATCATGATGGTCACGAGGCAACCCGTGAGCATCAAAATGACGCACATGAAGGAAGAAAAGTCGGTTTTGGCTTCCTTTTTGGCCATTTATCGGTCCGTCCGCGCGGCTTATTCTTCGCGCAACGTAATCACCCGGGGTTTGCTCAAGCGGGAGCAGAACTCCGTGGTGGTATTGAGGTGCTTGCGCAAATCCTCCAGCGTTGCCCGGAATTGATCGGAACTGGCCACAGTGGTCATGCTCTGGTCAATGGACTGGCTGACCTTCAGGAGATTCTCGATCCCCGCGGCCATCCGCGAGACTTCCTGCATGCGAGCGGCCAGATCCTTGGCAGCGCTGAGCGTTTGTTCGGTGACCGCCTTGGTATTCGTCTGGATGGATTCGGCGCCCTGGCGGTAGGACTGGGCCACCCGCTCGGCGGTCGCGTTGATCTCGGTGACGACCTCCTTGTAGCGGCTGACCTCCTCCTGCCCGACTTTCCGGCGCGCCTCCAGCGTGAGGTCGTCCTGTTTGCGCAATTCATCGGCGATCCCGCGCAGGCTGTTTTCCACGGATGCACCGGCGCCCTGGAGATTCTCGGCGAGGCGCTGACTCAAGTCGCGCAGCGTGGTTTCGTATTTGATGGTCATGCCGCTGAACCGCTCCTCAACAGTCGACGCGGCTTTTTCAATCGAGCGGGTAAACACCTCATCATACCGATCGGGGTCCGGGATGTAGCGACGGAATGCGGCCTCGATGGAATCCTCGAGATTTTCGATGACGATGGGCTTCTGCTCGGGGGACGGCAATCGCGCCAGGAGAACGTCATCGAGATAGTTATCGAGTTCTCCGAACAGGCCGTCTTCCTTCCGCTGGAACGCGGTGAGCGGGAACATCAGCAGCGTGGTCAAAATGAGGGCCAGCAGTGTGGTGTCGAAGGCAATACCGAGACCGACGGTCACCTGGCCGATGGCTTCCTTGATCGCGCCGACGTCCGCGGATTCGCCCATGACGCCGAAACCGGCCACGGCGGCGCCCAAGCCGTTGACCGTTCCGATGAAGCCGAGAATGGGGATGGCCCACATCAACGCGCGCGACAGCGAGTAGGAGGAATCCGAAGCGCTCTGATCGCGCGTCGACTCCGATTGAAGATAGGTGGCTACGCGCGAAACATCCTTGCTGCCCAACCACAACGCAAGGGCCCGGTCCAGGCGGTTGAGCAGAATACTCCATTCAAACTCCGGCCGCTGGGGCAGGCTGTCGCGAAAGGCCTGCAGCGCCTGGTCATCGTTGAGATCCAACTCCGGAGGCAGCGGGTTCGAGGCGATGACGCGCAGGTTTCGATTCACGACCTTGCTCTTCAATGCGATCATGGCGCCAACCATGAAGGACATGAGCAGCTCCAAATATTGGACCGGACCGCGGTCGTTGATGACGCCCCAAAGATAGTTCGCCTTCGTGCCTTTCAGGGGCATGACGGCCAATGCGACCAGAATCGTTCCCAGAATACCCACCGCGATCTGGATGACCACGTTCGCATCCGTTCCGGGACGCGCTCCGCGGAGGGACTGGAATTCTTCAACTTGGGCGTCTACAAGGATCTCTTCATTCTCTTGTTCCATGACACTCCTCGCTGCTGGCTTATCGTCCCCCGGGCGTCTGCCCGCTTGAACGTAATTAAGAATCCGCAGATAATCCGGCCCAGCGTGCGTGAAGTCAATACTCCATCGCGCCGGAAGCCGGGAAAATGAACGCCATGAAATTCGACGTATTTTTTTACGAAGCGTTTGAAGAGGAACGCCAGTCTCTCGCGCGGCTGCTGGATGGCCGCCTGTACGCCGGCTATTCCAATGAAACGATTCAGCGTTCCGGCCACACTGCGCCCCCGGCCGCATTGATCAGCATTCGCACCCAGTCGGCCCTGCCCGCAGCCTGGATTCCCGGGGTACGGGGACTACTGGCCCGCACCACTGGAAGCGACCACCTCGAGCCGCTGCGCCTGCTTAATTCGGCGCCAGCGCTGGCCTGCCTGCCCGAATATTGCAGCCGGGCGGTCGCCGAACAGGCGGCGCTGCTGTGGATGGCCCTGCTCCGAAAGCTGCCGCGGCAACTGGGCCAGTGGTCGGTTTTTAATCGCGATGACCTGACGGGCGGTGAATGTTTGGGCCGCACGCTGGGCGTCATTGGCGTCGGCCGTATCGGGCGGGAAATCACGCAGATCGGTCGCGGCCTGGGCATGAACGTGCTGGGGGTCGATCCCGTACGACGGCATCCGGATGTGAACTACGTCGAGCTGTCCGACGCGGTGGCGCAAGCCGACATCCTCGTTGCCAGCATGAATCTGACCCCGGAGAATCGCGGCGTTTTCAATTATGATTGCCTGCGCCGTGCCCGGGCGGGGCTGCTCTTCATCAATGTGGCGCGCGGCGAACTGGCCGTTGCATCGGACTTGGCGCGACTCCTCGACGAGGGCACGCTGGGCGGGCTCGCCATGGATGTGTTTGACGGGGAGACGCGCGTCGCCGACGCACTGCGCAGTGGCGCCGCCGACCCGGAGGCCGCGCGCCTGCTCGCGCTCGCACGCCGGCCCAACGTGCTCTTCACGCCTCACAACGCATTCAACACCTCGGAAGCGCTCGATCGCAAATCAGCGTTGAGCATCGAGCAGGCGATCTCCTTCGCTCACACAGGCCAGTTCAAGTGGCCATTGCCGAACTGAGCCGCAAAACCCTTGCCAGCGGCCCGGTTGCTTGGGTACTTTTGCCAAGGCTTGGGTGGGATGCGCCCGGCATGGAATTGCGGGAGAGGTGGCTGAGTGGTCTATAGCGGCGGCTTGCTAAGCCGTTGTACGGGTAACACCGTACCGAGGGTTCGAATCCCTCCCTCTCCGCCATTCGCTCCCCGAAGGTCGCCCACTCCACCCCGACGTCACACGTGCGCGATACCGAACAGTTCAGGCCTCCCGCGCCCCTCCTGCACCCCGGCTCGCGTGCGTATATTCTGCACGTCCGCGTCGCCGCGCAGCGAATGCTGCTCAACTGCGGGAACCGTTGTCTGCGCGAATACATCATCTCCACCAGCCTTCGCGGCCCCGGGGAACGCGCGGGTTCGGGGCGGACTCCGCGCGGATGGCACCGCGTGGTGCGCTGGATCGGAACGGGGCGCGCGCCGGGCACGGTTTTTGTGTCCCGGCGCTTCACGGGCGAAGTAATTCCTCGAAAGGCCTGGCGTGGCGCGGGCGCACCGGACTTGATTCTCTCGCGCATCCTGCGCCTGCGCGGACTGGAACCGGGCCGCAATGCCGGCCACGGCTGCGACAGTTATGCGCGCTACATCTACATCCACGGCACCAACCAGGAGCATCGGCTGGGCACACCGGCGTCGCACGGTTGCATCCGCATGGCGAACCGCGATGTGATCGACCTCTTCAACCGCACGCGGGGTACACCGACGTATTGTTACATCGACGACGCTACAAGCGCCGTGCCTGCCGCGCGAGCCCGCGCAAATGCACCGCGCGACGGGCGCGCGTCTCCCCGGTCGAAACGTAATCCTTGAGAAACGCAGGCCGGTTGCGCGGCACCGTGCGACACAAATCGCGCCATAACGCCTCCGCCGTTTCAACGGGCGGCGCGCGGCGTTCCCGGACCAACCAGTCGAACAGCGCCTCCGCCGCCGAATCGATGGAAATGCCGTGCGCGCGACCCCAGCGGTCGTGCAGCCAGCGGGAAAATGCATCAAATGCCGCGAAGGGCGATTCGGCGTCCGCCCAGACGCGCGGCGCCGTTTCCTGGTAATTCCCGCTGTTGACATACAAATCCCAGAATCGCCCGAAACGATGCAACGCCGCGACGGACGCGGCATCCAGATCGCGATTCTCGATCAGGTCGTAGGGCGGTTCCGCGTTGTAGCGCATCCGGAATTCCGCGTCGTGCCGGACAATCGGCGTACCCCGCAAGCGCTTGAGCACGTTGACCTGGATCTCCTGCGGACCCAGCGCGAGCAGGCGGTCGAATCCGCGCCCGAAACTGGCGTAATCCTCGCCGGGCAAGCCGGCGATCAGGTCCGCGTGCAGATAGGCGCCGGTATGCGCGATCAGCCAGCGCATGTTCTCCTCCGTTTTCGCATAGTCCTGCCTGCGCTTGATCCGGGCAGCCACCTCTTCGTTGAAGGTCTGGATGCCGACCTCGAATTGCAGGGCGCCGCGGGGAAAGCAGGCGAGTATTTCGCGCAATTCCGGCGGAAGCCGATCGGGAATCATTTCGAAGTGCAGGAACAATCCGGGTTCATGGCGCTGGAGGAAAAACGCGAGCAACTCCAGGCTGTATTTGATGCTCAGGTTGAACGTGCGATCGACAAACTTGAAATGACGCACCCCGCGAGCCAGCAGGTCCTCAAACGCGGGCAGCAGCGTCTCCAGCGGGAAGCGTCGCACCGGTACGTCCAGCGAGGACAGGCAGAACTCGCAGGTGAACGGACATCCACGGGATGCCTCCACATAAATCACGCGATGCGCGATGTCCGCTTCCGTGTAGAAGGCGTAGGGCAACGCCAGCCGGCGTACATCGACGAATCCGCCGCGTACGATGCGCTCGGGGGGACGTTCGCCCGCGAGCAGTTTTTCGCACAACGCGGGAAACGCGAGATCCCCTTCGTCCTGCACCACGTAATCCGCGCGCGCGCAAATTTCCTGCTGCTCCGCCTCGTGGCTGACCTCCGGACCACCGAGCACGAGAACCGCATCCGGACAGCGCACACGCAGGGCCGCCAGCAAGGCATGGGACGGACCCGCGTTCCAAATGTAGACGCCGAGTCCGATGATCCGCGGCGCGTGCGCGGCGATGGCGTCGGTCATCGCCGCAACCGGGGTCTTCAGGTCGAACTCGAGCAGCTCGGCGCGCGACTTCAACTCGCCGAGGTTGGCCAGCAGGTAGCGAAGACCGAAGGACGCGTGGCTATACCGCGCATTAATCGTGGCGAGGACGATGTCCGCCATGCGCCCCCCCTTCCCTAACCGATTTCAATCATGCGCTGGATGGCCATGCGCGCGCGCGCGGCGATCGCCGGCGGCACCCGCACCTCGAAAACATCCTCCCGCAGGGAGCGCAAAACTTTTTCGAGCGTGATCATTTTCATGAACTTGCACACGGCGCGTTCACTGACCGGATGGAAAACCTTCCCCGGATTCAGCTTGTGGAGACGGTGCAGGATGCCGGTTTCCGTCGCGACGACGAATTCCGAGGCGGCGGACTGCTGCGCATGGCGGACCATGCCCTCGGTCGAAAGTATTTTCGCCCCGTCCATCGCGCAGGTCTGTCCCAGGCCCTGGAGGTAGAGCAGCGAGGAGACGCACCCGCACTCGGGGTGCATCAGAAATTCGGCCTGCGGATGCGCGTCGCGCTGTTGCTGGATATGTTCCGGACGAATCCCCGCGTGCACATGGCATTCGCCCGCCCAGATATGCATATTCGTCCGGCCGGTTTGCCGCTTCACGTGCTGGCCCAGGAACATGTCCGGACAGAAGAGGATCTCGCGATCCGCCGGTATCGCGTTCACCACCTGAACTGCGTTCGAGGAGGTGCAGCAATAGTCCGTCTCCGCCTTCACGTCAGCCGAAGTGTTCACGTAGCTGACCACGACCGCGCCGGGATGCTGCGCTTTCCAGTGGCGCAACTCCTCCGCGGTGATCGTTGCGGCGAGGGAGCAACCCGCGTCAAGATCCGGCAGCAGCACCTTCTTTTGCGGGCTCAGGATCGAGGCGGTTTCCGCCATGAAGTGAACGCCGCAGAAGATGATGCGCTCCGCACCGGTCGCCGCGGCCTGGCGCGACAGGCCCAGCGAATCGCCCACGAAATCGGCGACATCCTGCACTTCGGGCCGTTCGTAGCTGTGCGCGAGGATGACGGCGCCGCGTTCGCGTTTCAGGCGCTCGATTTCCGCCGCCAGATCGGTCGTGGCATTCACCGTCGGTCTATTTTTCAAAGTAGGTGTAGCCGCGCAGCCCGTTTTCGTAGGCCGCCATGATTTCGCGGCGCTCCTCGGGGGTGATCTTCCCGGCCCGGACGGCCTGTTCCGCCGTGCGGCGCATGAGTTCGACCATGTCCTGCACGTCGTATTCCACGTAGGACAGCACATCGGCGACGGTATCGCCCGCGATCTCCTCGGCGAATTCAATGGAGCCGCCCTCGCCCAGCTTCACGCTGACCACATTCGTGTCGCCCAGCAGGTTGTGCAGGTCGCCCAGCGTCTCCTGGTAGGCGCCGACGAGAAAGACGCCGAGGTAGTATTCCTTGCCGTTCAGCTCGTGCAGCGGCAGCGTGCGCTTCACGTCGTGCAAATCGATGAAGCGATCAATTTTGCCGTCGCAATCGCAGGTGATGTCCGCCAGCACCGCCTTGCGGGTCGGCGCCTCCTGCAGACGACTGATCGGCATGATCGGGAACAATTGCTCAATCGCCCAGGAATCCGGCAGCGACTGGAATACGCTGAAGTTGCCGAAATAGACATCGGCGATGGCGGTCTCCAAGTCCTCGAGTTCATCGGGTACGTATTTGCGGTCCCGGATTTCCTCGGCGATGCGTTTGATGATGCTCCAGAAATAGCGCTCGGCCAGCGCGCGATCGCGCAGCGAAACGGCGCCCTGGTTGAAGAGCGAACGCACCTCGTCGCGATGGAACACCGCGTCGTGGTAGCATTCCTGGACATTCTTGGGCGTCAGCGCCTTGCCCACTTCGACCAGCTTGTGCAGATGCTCGTGCGCATTCGCGGGCAGCGCTTCCGGCGGCTGTTCGGATTCAAACCGGCTGACGTCGAAGATGTCGAACAGGAGCACGGAGTGGTGCGCGACCGTGGCGCGACCGGACTCGCTGACGATTGTTGGGTGCGGAATCCCCGCCTCGTCCGCCCGCTGCATGATGCCCTCGACGATGTCCGCCGCGTATTCGTCCACCGTGTAGTTGGCGCTGCTGGCGAAGTTGGAGTGCGAACCATCGTAGTCCACGGCGAGTCCGCCGCCGACGTTGAGCATACCCATCCGCGCGCCCTCGCGCACGAGGTCGACATACATGCGGCCCGCCTCGACGATTCCCGCCTGCACGCTGCGGATGTTCGGAATTTGGGAGCCGAGGTGGTAGTGCAGCATCTCCAGGCAATCGAGCATGTCGTGGGCCCGCAATTGGTCCACGAGGTCGATGATCTGCGCCGCGTTCAACCCGAACTGGCTGCGGTCGCCGCCGGATTCGTTCCAGTGCCCGCCGCCACGCGTCGCCAGTTTCGCGCGCACGCCGATGCGCGGGCGCACCTTCATGTGTTTTGATCGCTCGATGATCAGCGGCAGCTCGCTCGGCATTTCAATGACGAGCACCGCCTGCATTCCCATCTTCAGCGCGTAGAGGGAGAGATCAATGAACTCCTCGTCCTTATAGCCGTTGCACACGATCAACGACTCGCGATCATGGTTGTACGCCAGCGCGGTGATCAACTCCGGCTTGCTGCCCGCTTCCAACCCGTAGTGGAACGGACGGCCATAGGCGACGATGTCCTCGATCACCTGTTGCTGCTGGTTGACCTTGATGGGATAGACGCCGCGGAACAAACCCTTGTAACCGGCGTCGGCGATGGCTTTGTGAAAACTGGTATTGATGGTCGCGATGCGGGACGCGAGGATGTCGCCGAAACGGAGCAGCACGGGCATGCCAATGCCGCGTGCCTTCAACCCCTCGACGATCTGGAGCATGCTGATTTGCTCCGTGCCGCTCTTTCCCCGGGGCCGTATCTGCAACTCGCCCTTTTCGGAAATGTCGAAATAGCCGTTGCCCCAATTCCGAACGCCGTACAACTCGGCCGCGTCCTGGGCCGTCCACCGCGTCAACGTTTCCGTCTTCATGCTATTCGGGCTCGCTCCTCCCCCGTCCCCGAATGCGTTCCGGGGAACAAAGTGCGCGTATCGTAACGCGTGCGGATGAGAAATCAATAAGGGGGCTGGGAAAAGTTGTCCCGTCCCCGGCGCCTCGACAAAGGAGACCGACTGGGTTAGATTTACCGTCGGAGTACCTGACACGGATGCGAAAACTCTTCATCGCGTTGCTTTTGTGCTTTCTGATCGTCCCGATCGTGAGGGCGGCCGCCGCATGGGAAACCCTCGCAGGCTGCACGCTGATTCATAGCGCGTATAACGACGGAGACAGCTTCCATGTCCGGCACGGGGACAAGGAGTACATTTTCCGCCTCTACTTCGTTGATGCGCCGGAGGAGGACCGCAGTTTCCCCCAGCGCAACCGCGAGCAGGCTGCGTATTTCGGAATTGATGATGACCAGATCGTGGACATTGGACGGCTCGCGAAGGAGCGCGCACTATCCTTCCTGTCGGAGCCCTTCACCGTCTTCACCCGTTGGCACAGCGCGCAGGGACGCAGCCGCATCCCCCGCCACTACGCATTCGTCCGGGTCAACGGCAAGGATCTGGCGGAGGAGTTGGTGAAGGATGGCCTGGCGCGCGTATTCGGCGTGCGCGTGAATTCACCCGAAGGCGAAACGGCCACGGCCTACCGCGCGCGCCTGCTCCATGTGGAGGATGAGGCGCGACTTATCCGCCGTGGCGCCTGGGCCCAGGCGCGTCCGCTGGCGGAACTCAAACTGGCCGCGAAGCGCACTGCGCCCAAGATCGTCATCGCGCCGCGCACCGTCGCCTACTACTCGACAGAACTGCCGCGGAGACGGCTGGGTGAAATCGCCCGCGATACCCCGGTGCGGGTGCTGGAGGAATTTCCCGACGGCTGGGTGCGTATCGAATACGACCGGGAAAACGGCGACGTAGAGGAAGGCGTTTGCCTGCGTTGGGATTTGAGCCTGGCCGAATTGCCGCTGCCCGGCGGCGACCGCCGCGCGGAGCTGAACGGGGTTGAACGGCCCTAACTCCGCCCGGCGGCCAGCTGGATCGGATTCAAGCGCACCATTAGCGCGGGCATGTCCAGTTCCTCCTGCACACCCGTCGCCAGGTCCTTGAGCAGGAATACCCCTTTTTCACGTTCCGCCTCGCCCCGGATCACGACGTGTGACGCACGTGCCCGATCAGCGGCACGGAACTGCGCTTTCATACTCCGGCGATCCAGCGCCATCTGGCACGGCACCCCGCGCCAGCGGAGGCTCTGGACCAGGCGGATGCCATCCTCGACCGCCGGGTCGCCCTGCGCGACAACCCAGACGAGGGGAAGTCGCTCGGGTTCAACCAACGGGCGCTCATGCGCAATCGCCGCGATGGCGCGCTCCAGGCCGATCGCGAAACCGACGCCCTCCACCGATCGCCCGCCCAACGTCAGTTGGTAGCGCCCCCCGCCCGCGATCGCATCTTGCGCGCCCAGCGCCGGGTGCGTGATTTCCCAGACGGTGTGCAAATAATAATCGAGCCCGCGCACCAGCCCCGGTCGCACATCGACCGGGATTTCCAGAAGCTGCAACAGGCGCAACACTTCATCGAGATAAACGCGGGCTTCGTCCGACATGAACGACGTCAGGGGAGGAAGCGACGTTACGATCGCCTGGCAGGCTGGATTTTTGCAATCCAGAGTCCGCAACACGTTCGTATCGAGCCGGCGCTGGCAGTCCGGGCACAACGCGGCACGATGCGGTTCCAGCAATTCCCGCATCCGCTGCTGCACAACCGCACGATCGCCCGGCAGGCCACGTGTGTTGATCTGAATCCGGCACTGCTCCAATCCCCACGACTTCAGCAGGTGCGCGTGCAACGCGATCACCTCGGCATCCGCCGCCGGATTCGGGACGCCGATCGCCTCGACCCCCAATTGGTGAAACTGACGGCGACGCCCCGCCTGTGGGCGCTCGCACCGGAACATCGGGCCGATGTAGTACAGCCGCGCATCCTGTGCGTCCTGGCCGCGCGACGCCACATGGCGCATCACGCCCGCCGTGCCTTCGGGGCGCAGGGCGACCGATCGGCCGCCGCGATCCTCGAAGAGATACATTTCCTTCTGCACCACGTCCGTTTCACCGCCGAGTGAGCGCACGAAAAGTTCGGAGCGCTCGAGAACGGGCGTGCGTATTTCGGAAAAACCGTAAAGCGAAAGCAGGCGGCGCGCCTCCGCCTCCAAATTCTGCCAGCGCGCGACTTCAGGCGGGCCGAGATCGGCCATGCCTTGCAGGGGTTGAAGTTCCTCGGACGCCATGCGCGGGTGGAAACAGTCGACGCGGCGCTATTCGCCGGTGATGAGCTGCTTCATGATCTTGCCCGGCTTGAATTTAACGACCTTCCGTTCCGGGATCGTCACCACCTGCTCGGGTTTGTTGGGATTGCGTCCGATGCGCTGCTTCCGGTTGCGCACCTCAAAGACGCCGAAATTGCGGAATTCAATCGACTCCCCTTTGGCGAGCGACTCCACGATGTAATCCAGCGTCTTCTGAATCACCTTGTACACATCCTGCTGGATGAGTCCGGTCTCTTCCGAGATCCGCACGACCAGGTCGCGCTTCGTCAAATTCTTTTGGTTCGTTTCCACCTTGGACCCCGCAAGTGTTGGGTAATGCGTCACTTAGCAAGCATCGTCACGCCCATACTAGACCTGCTCTCCGGATGGTCAAGGGGAAAGGCGGATATTCTCTGTTAGCGAACGATTCGATGAATGTAAGCGCAAACCGCCGAAACAGGCAGGCAGATGTAGGCCAGACTCTTGTTGAACAGGACGAAGTTCTTCAATTCATCCGCTGTTTTGCTGTCGATTTTCATCTGCGATGGAAACCAGCCGTCCTTCACGCACCACAGCCCCAGCGCGAGCAACCCCACGGCCCAATAGAAAAAAGTATCCGTCCCTTTGACCTTGAATCGTTTCCCCATGTGCGTTCCCCCTCGATTCGAGTTCTATTCCCTTGCGGCTAGCGGCTCCCATTCCGCCGCGAGCAATTCGCGTATGCGCCCAACCGCTTGATCGACGGCGACGAATTCAACCGCGCCGGTTTTCCGGAGTTTAATTTCCACCTGGCCCTTGGCCAGTGATCGCTCGCCGACACTCAATCGGATCGGTGCGCCCACAAAATCGGCATCCTTGAATTTCACGCCCGCCCGCTCGTCCCGGTTGTCGAGCAGGATGTCGACGCCAGCGGCGGACAATTCCGCCGCGAGCCGTTCCACGCACTCCACGCTCGGTGCGTGCTGGACGTTGATGGCCAGCGCCTCCACCTCCATCGGGGCGACCGAAACCGGCCAGATGATGCCATTCGCGTCCCAGCTCTGCTCGATCACGGCTTGCAGCGTGCGCGTCACGCCGATGCCGTAGCAGCCCATGATGCAGGGCTTCTGCTGGCCGTCCGCGTCCAGAAAACGCGCGCCCATCGCCTCGCTGTACTTCGTGCCGAGTTTGAACACATGGCCCACTTCGATGGCGCGCCGGATCTGGAGCGGCGCCCCGGCCTCGACGGACAACTCGCCGGCCCGCACCGTGCGCAGGTCGCACCAGCGGGTCACGACGAGATCGCGATCCGCGTCCACATGGCGCAAATGGAAACCATCCACATTCGCGCCCGTCACCATGCCGCGCGCTTCGCGCAATAGCGTATCCGCGAGAATCGTCGGTCCACTTACACCCACCGCGCCCAGGCTGCCCGGCGCCGCACCGAGAATGGCGCGGCACTCCTCCGCCGTGGCGGGACGGAAAATCGTGCTGCCGGCGGCGGCGGCGAATTTGGCCTCATTCAATGAATCGTCACCGCGCACCAGCGCAATCACCGGCTTGCTCTCCACCATATACACCAGCGTCTTGATCTGCTGGTGGGCCGGGACGCCAAACGGCGGTTTGGCCAGATCATCAATGGTGGCCACACCCGGTGTCGCGAATTTCTCCGGGGCCGGCCCCGTGGTGGCGCCGGGCGTCGGCGTCAGGGGCCCGCGGCTCGCGGCCTTTTCAATATTCGCCGCGTAGCGCCCACCCGCCTCGTAGGCGACTTCGTTTTCGCCGGTCTCCGCCGGCACCATGAACTCGTGCGAGAACTTGCCGCCCATGACGCCGGTGTCCGCCTCGACGATGATTGTGTTGAGGCCGCAGCGGCGGAATATCCGCGTATAGGCCTCGTACATTTTGCGGTAGCTCTCCCCCGCCCCGTCATCCGTCGCGTCAAAGCTGTACGCATCCTTCATGATGAATTCCTTCGCGCGCATCAGTCCGAAGCGCGGGCGGATCTCATCCCGGAATTTGACCTGGATTTGGTAGAAATTTTTCGGGAGCTGGCGGTATGAGTTGATTTCCCCCGCGACGAGTGTGGTGATGACTTCCTCGTGGGTCGGGCCGAGCACCCATTCGCGGCCCGCGCGGTCGCTGACCTTGAACAACACATCAGCCGCCGCCTTGTAGCGGCCGCTTTGCTGCCAGATTTCCGGCGGCTGCAACGCCGGCATCAGCACCTCCAGCGCGCCGGCCCGGTCCATTTCCTCGCGCACGATGCGCTCCACCTTGCGCAGCGCGCGTAGGCCCAATGGGAGAAACGTGTAGAGGCCACCCGCGAGTTTACGGATCAAGGCGGCACGCAGCATCCATTGATGGCTCGGAATCTCGGCCTCGCCCGGCACTTCGCGCAGCGTGGGAATCAACAAGTCGGTCCAGCGGTAAATCATAATGCGGGTTCCAATCGGTGAACGGCGATTGATAGCCGTTCCCACCCCGCAGCGCAAGCTGCGCGGATTATCCAGCGTCGTCCGACCCGCCGCCCACGAAACTGCAGACGCCGCGCGTGCCACCGCGCAGAAAGGCGGAAAGTTCGCGGGCGGGGCCTTCCGGCAATTCCGCATCGATCCGGTCGGCGGCCTGCGCGGGCGTTAATCCGCCGCGGTAGAGCAGCCCGAACGCGCGTTTCACGTGCAGGCGATCCTCCGATCCCAGGCCGGCGCGGCGCATGCCGACAATGTTCAACCCTGCAACCGTGTTCCGGTGGTCGGAATGCGTCGTGCAGAAGGGCGGCACGTCCTTGGTAATCACCGCGCCGCCCGCGATCATCGCCAGGCGCCCGACCCGGCAGAACTGATGCACCACCGCGTTCCCGCTGATGAACGCCGCATCGGCCACCTCGACATAGCCGGCGAGCAATGCGCCGTTGGCGAGAATGACGCGGCGGCCCAGCGCCACATTGTGCGCCAGGTGGCTGTTCGCCATCAGGAAACAACCGTCGCCCACCTGCGTCACCGTGCCTTCCTTCGTGCCCCGGTTGATCGTCACGCCCTCGCGAATCGTAACGTCCGCGCCGATTTCCACCCAACTGACCGCGCCGCGGAACGCGAGATCCTGCGGGGTGTCGCCCAGCACCGCGTGGGCATGCACCATGCAGCGGTCGCCGAGGCGCGTGTGCGATACGATCACCACATGCGGGCCGATGCGACAGCCATCCCCCAACGCGACCTCGGGGCCAATCACGGCATGAGGACCGAGGTCCACATCCGAGCCGATACGCGCGGACGGGTCGACAATCGCAGTGGGATGAATCGCCATGGTTCAGCCTCCAAACGCCACGAGCCCGCTTTCGCGCAGCGAAAAATAGTCCTGCGTGCGACCGGGCTCCGCGCGGCCCATGATGATGTGATCCAGAATTTCGATGTCCATCACTTTCCCGGCCTCCACGAGCTGGCGCGTGATCCGGATGTCCTCGGGGGAGGGCTGCGGGTCGCCCGACGGATGATTGTGCACGAGCACCAACGCGGCGCTGCTGGTCCGCACCGCCTCCTTGAACACCTCGCGGGGATGGATCAGGCTCGCGTCGAGAATGCCGCGCGTGATGTGCAGCGGCGGGCGGCGGAGCCGATATTTCCGGTCCAGCAGGAGAACCCAGAAATTCTCGACGTCGCTCGCGGCGGCCATGGTCCGCATCAAGCGCGCCGCCTCCTCCGGGGTGCGAACCGAAATGGGCGCCGCCTCGCCGCGGGACGCCAGCCGGCGCGCGAGTTCAAGCGCCGCCTTCAGCACCTGCGCCCGCACGCGGCCCATGCCCTTGACCGCCGCGAGATCAGCGGCCGAAACTTCCGCCAATGCGCCGAGTGACCCGTATTCGTTCAACAGTCCCTCCGCCAGGTCCGTCACGCTGCGACCCTTGACGCCGCTGCGCAGGATGAGCGCGATGAGGTGCTTGTCGGACATGCCGTCGGGGCCCACGCGGTCGAAAATTTCGCGGGGGCGCTCGGCCTCCGGGACATCGCGCATCGCCCGGGAGAAGCTGTAGTGCTGTTCGCGCAACAGATGGCCGCCCGTCTTATCGGTGACGCTCATTCCCGGTTTTCCTCCGTGTCGGAAATCGCATAGGCCGCGCACGCGCCCCACAGCCGGGGCGGGAACGCGCCCTGGATCAACGCGCGGTCCCCGTCGTATTCGGTCGAAAACACCGTCGCGCCGCTGCGGATGGCGGCGAGCAACTTCGCCTCGGCCAGCGGGATCGACACCGTCGCGCGCACCAAATGGTCCCGCAATGCATCGGCGAGCGCCGCGCGCAATTCCTCCAGCCCGTCGCCGCGCAAACCGGAGACGCAGATCGAGGGATGATGTCCCGCGGCGAGGGCCGCGGCGCGAGCCCGCGCCTCCGGCTGGTCGATTTTGTTGAAGGCGTAGAGGATGGGTTTGTCCTGCACTCCCAGTTCCGCCAGCACCCCATCCACCGCCGCCATCTGGTCTTCGACCCGTGGATGCGAGGCATCGACGACGTGCAGCAGCAAGTCCGCGTGGATGACTTCCTCCAGCGTCGCCTTGAAGGATTCAACCAGACCGTGCGGCAGTTTGCGGATGAACCCCACCGTGTCGGTCAGCAACACCTGCTGGTGATTCGGCAGGCGCAGTTGCCGTGTCGTCGGGTCCAGCGTCGCGAACAATTTGTCGTAGGCCAGCACATCGGCGCCGGTCAGGCTGTTGAGCAGCGTGGATTTGCCGGCGTTCGTGTAGCCGACGAGCGAAACCATTCCCCAGCCGTGGCGACGCCGCCCCCGCCGCTGCTCGGCGCGATGGCGACGCACATCCTGCAAGTCGACGCGGAACCGGTCGAGACGTTCGAGAATGCGGCGGCGATCGAGTTCCAACTGTTTTTCGCCGGGGCCGTGCATGCCCATGCCGCCCTTCTGGCGTTCGAGGTGCGTCCACATGCGGCGCAGGCGCGGCAACAGGTATTCGAGTTGCGCGAGTTCCACCTGCATGCGCCCCTCGCGCGTGCGCGCGTGCTGCGCGAAGATGTGCAGGATGACCTGTGTGCGATCGATTACCTTGGTGCCGAGGATTTCCTCCAGGTTGCGGCCCTGCACGGGCGAGAGATCGTCGTCAAAGACAACGGTGGATATCCCATCCGCCCGCACACGGTCGGCGATTTCCTCCGCCTTCCCGCTGCCGACATACAGTCCGGGATTTACCCGGCCGAGCCGGCAAACGAGGCGATCGACGACGACTGCGCCGGCCGTCTGGCACAGCAGGGTCAACTCGTCCAAATGGTCCTCCACCTCCCACGCGGGATGGCGGGCATGTTGAACGCCCACGAGCAGGGCCGTCTCCGGTTTTTCTTCAGAGCTGTAAAGTTGACGATCCATCATGTTCCCATTGGCGGCGTACCGCGTCCGCCAGCGCATCCGGCGCAATCGATTCCGACGCGCTGACCCATGATACGGGAAGTTGGCGCCGAAACCACGTCATTTGACGGCGCGCGAGTTGCCAGGTCCGCGCGGTGGTCTCCGCGATCGCCTCCTCACGCGTCATGCGTTGGTCCAAAACGGCAAACGCCTCCGCATAGCCGATCGCATGCGCGGCGGTGCGGGAGAGCGCCGGGAATGAGGCGCGCAGCCGCGCTGCTTCCTCCAACAATCCCGCGTCGAACATCGCGCGAGCGCGTGCCGCGATTCGCGGTTTAAGCACAGCCGGTTCCACAGCGATAGCGCAGATCGGTCGGATCGAATCCGCGCGCCACGTGCGCACCGCCGGTCGCCCCGCGTCCAATCGTTCCAGCGCGCGGATCAAGCGCCGCGGATTCATCGGGTCCGCCAGCGCGGCAAATGCGTCGGCATCACGCGCGCGCAGGGCCTCCTGCAGCGCCGCGACACCGCCCTCAGCCCTCACGCCTTCCCAATGCGCGCGGCGCACCGGGTCGGATGTATTTTCCGGTTCGAGTCCACGCAGGATCGCGCTGAGATACAATCCGGATCCGCCGACCACAATCAGCGGCTTGCCCGCCGCATCGGCTTCGTCCGAGGCGCGGCGCGCTTCGTCGACAAAAGCTCCCGCGCTGAATACGGCAACGGGTTCAACCAGGTCCAAGCCGCGATAGGTGACGCGGCTGCGCTGCGCGGGCGTCGGCTTCGCGGTGCCGACATCGAGCCCGCGATAGACCGTCATCGCGTCGGCGCAGAGCACCATGCCCCCCATCGCCTCCGCGAGCGCGTGCGCGACATCCGTCTTGCCGGCCGCGGTGGGCCCGGCCAGTACCCATGCCTGCCGCTTCGGACTCATGAATCAGGCGGCGGGCGGCTTGGCATCCGCCTCGTCGCGCCGGTCATTGAGCGGGTGCTTGCTGATCCAGAAGGCGGAGATGATGTAGATGCCGACGCCGGTGCAAATCGCCGCATCCGCGATGTTGAACGCCGGCCAATGCCAGCCGCGGATGTAGAAATCGAAGAAATCCGTGACCCAACCCAGGCGGATGCGGTCGTGCAGGTTGCCCACGATGCCGCCGATCATCAGGCCCAGCGCAAGGCGGTGCTCCCAGGTATCGCCAAGAAACGAGCGGCGGAAACAGACCATCACCACCAGCATCACGATCGACAGAATCGTGAGATACGTATTCTGCCCGCCGAAGATGCCCCACGCGGCCCCGGTATTGCGGACGTACGTGAGATTAAAAAAGCCGTCGATGACCGGACGCGACTCCCCGAGTGCAAATCCCGCGCGAACCACCGCCTTGGTCCATTGGTCGGACAAGGCGATGACCGCGGCCACGACGAGGGGAAGCATGCGGGTGCGCCCCTGGCCGATCAGGTCTGGGCCTCAATCGTCTGGATGCTCGTGCGCTTGAACGGGCGGAAGCGGGGCTTGCCACGTTCCATCTCGGTCTGCGCCGCGACGCAATAGCGGGCGAAGGGCAGCACTTTCAGTCGTTCGTATTCGATCGGCTGGCCGGTCGACTCGCAAATGCCGAACGTTCCGCCGTCAATGCGGCGAAGCGCCTCGTCGATCTCGTACAACACGTCCTGCTCGCTGCTCAACAGATTCGCCGCGAATTCGCGGTCGAAGTTGTCGGTGCCCTGGTCAGCCATGTGAAAACTGTAGCTCGACAGGTCGCCCGCGGAATCGCGCTGGGAACGATTAAGATTGTCGTGCGACAGGAACTTGATTTCGTCGATGACGCGGTCCCGCAGTTTCAACAGCAGATCCTTGAACATCGCGAGGTCTTTGGCCGTGAGGCGCTTGGTCATGGCCATCGCGCCGCGCAAAACCGGTGGGGGCCGAACGGGCAGCAGCGGGCGAGGCGGCGCGAGACGCGAGGCCGGCTTGGCCGCCACCGGCGCTTTGGCCGCGGTCTTAGCAGACGCTTTGGGGGCAGGTTTCGCCGCCGGGCGGGCTGCCTTTTTCACCGGCTTGGGCGCGGGACGCGCGGGCTTTCGGGCCGGGCTCGGCTTCTTCGCCGGTTTGACCGCCTTCTTCGCTGGCTTTGCCGCTTTCTTTTTCTGCGCCATGATTAGTTCCTCATTCCTCAACTTCGCAACGGCCGTCATTTAAAGAGCGCGCTTCGTACACCATCCCCACCACCACTGTCAACCGCGAAGCCCGCGCCGTCCATCTCATTCGTGGCGCGTTATGACAATCCGGCAGGGATGTCCGTTCAGCTCAACCGCCTCAATGCCCGCGTTTTCGCGCCAATCGATATTCGTGGCCAGCACTTCGCCCTGCACATAGTCCAGATGCGCCTCGACCGCCGACCGCACTTCCGCCCCGGCCTCAACCGCCAGTGAGATGCGATCCGCGATGTCCAGATCAGCCGCTTTCCGCAGGTTTTGCACCTTGTTTACGAACTCGCGCGCCAGGCCCTCCCGGATCAACCCCGCGTCGAGTTCCGTGTCCAGCGCCACCACGAATCCTTCCGCCGCCGCCACCGCCAGTCCGGGACGGGGCGTGCGCGTGATGAGGATGTCATCCTTCGTGACGGTAAACGGCTCACCGTCGAGTTGGAGCTCAACCGAGTCGCCGCCCAGCAACGCCTCGATCTGCGCGGCGGCCAGGCCGCGGATCGCATCCGCCGCCTTCTTCATGCGGGGGCCAAGGCGCGGACCCAGCTTCTTGAAGTCCGCCTTCGCCGAGATATCCGCCAACTCCGTCTCACGTGTGGTGAAGACGACCTCCCGCACATTCAACTCCTCCGCCAGCACGTCGGCCAGATACTGCACCCGCTCCAGGCGTACGGCGTCGTGACAGACCACCCGCATCCGGCGCAGGGGCTGGCGGACCTTGAGATCGAATTGCGTCCGCACCGAGCGGCCCAGTTCGACCACGCGGATCGCCTCTTCCATCTGCGCCTCCAGCGCATGGTCGCGTCGTTCCGGGCGCGCCCGCGGAAAATCGCAGAGATGCACGGAGTCCGGCTGCCCCGCCACGCGCAGGTGACGATAAATCGACTCGCTGATAAAGGGCACGAACGGCGCGGCAATCTGGCTGAGGCGCAGCAGCACCTCGTGCAGCGTGGCATAGGCGGATGCCTTGTCCGCGTCGTTCTGGCTTTTCCAAAAGCGGCGGCGGCTGCGACGGATGTACCAGTTCGTCAGGTCCTCGATGAAGTGGACGAAGGGCCGCACCGCGCGCTGCAAGTCGTAGCGATCCATCGCCTGCACCACGTCTTCATTCAGGCGCTCCAATGCCGACACAATCCAGCGGTCCAGGAGGCTGTCCGACCCCTGACGCCCGGCACCCGGTACCCGGCCCGGCTCCCACCCGTCAATCCGCGCATACGTGACGAAAAAGCTGAACGCGTTCCACAGCGGGATCAGCAGGTGGCGCAGCGACTGCTTCACGCCCTCCTCCGAAAAGCGCAGGTCGTCCGCACGCACAATCGGCGAATTGATCATGTAAAGTCGCAGCGCGTCCGCACCGTAGGTATTGAGGATGTGCTGCGGGTCGGGATAGTTCTTCAGCCGCTTGCTCATCTTGCGGCCGTCCTCCGCGAGCACGAGACCGTTGACCACGACGTTCTTGAATGCGGTGCAGCCAAAGAGCGACGTCGACAGGACCATCAGCGTGTAGAACCACCCGCGCGTCTGGTCGAGGCCCTCGGCGATGAAGTCGGCGGGAAAGTTCTGCTCAAACCGTTCCTTGTTCTCGAACGGATAATGCATCTGCGCATACGGCATCGAGCCGCTCTCAAACCAGCAATCGAGCACCTCCGGCGTGCGGCGATAGACGTTGCCGTCGCGATGGATTTCGATCTTGTCGACGACATGCTTGTGCAGGTCCGTGACCTTCGTGCCCGACAGGCGTTCCAGTTCCGCGATTGAACCTACGCAAATGGTGTCGTTGCGGTCCGTCACGTTCACCCAGACCGGGATACACGACCCCCAGAACCGGTTGCGGCTGATGTTCCAGTCCTTCGCCTCGCGCAGCCAGTTGCCGAATCGTTTTTCGCCGATCGACTCCGGCATCCAGTGCACACCGGCGTTGTTCGTGCCGAGCCTTTCGCGGATGTCCTCCACCTTCACGTACCAGGCGTCGATCGCGCGATAGATCAGCGGCGTGTCCGTGCGTTCGCAGAACGGGTAGCTGTGGACCAGCGTCGACTGGTGCACGAGTTTGCCCTCGTCCTTCAGGCGGCGGATGATCGCCTTGTCCGCGTCCTTGCAGAATTGACCTGCGTATTCCGGCACGCGCGTCGTGAACGCCGCATTCTCGTCCAGCAGGTCCACCGGCGGAATGCCCGCCGCCTGCCCCACGCGGAAATCGTCTTCGCCGTACGCCGGCGCAATGTGCACGATGCCCGTGCCGTCGCCGGTGCTTACGAAGTCATCGGCCAGCACCACGAATGCATTGGCTTGATCTGCCAGATACGGAAATATCGGCTCGTAGGCCCACCCCTTCAGGTCCGCGCCCTTGAAGCGCGCCACTTCCGTGTAATCTTCCGGCTTCTTGTAATAGGCCGGCAAACGCGCCTCGGCCAGCACGTACACCGCGCCGTCTTTCGCGTCGCGAACCGCAACATAGTCGAGGGCCGGCCCCACGCACACCGCGAGATTCGCCGGCAACGTCCATGGCGTCGTCGTCCAGATCAGAAGATACCAATCGCCCCCACCGCGCTCGCTGAGCAAGGTCTGATTTATAGCTATACCACGCCCCGGCTCGCCGGGACGGCTCGCCCTACCTTCATCCTGGGTAGGGCGAGGTGTCCCACCGAGCCGCAGTCTAATAGTTACAGACGGGTCCTGCACCTCCTGGTAATTGCTGCCCGCTTCGAAGTTGGACAGCGGCGTCGTAAGCTTCCAGCTATAGGGCATGATGCGGTGCGATTTGTAGACGCGGCCCTGGTCCCAGAGCTGCTTGAACACCCACCAGATGGTCTCCATGAAGGAGAGGTCCATCGTTTTGTAGTCGTTGTCGAAATCGACCCAGCGCCCCATGCGCGTGACGGTCTTCCGCCACTCCGCCACATAGCGCAGGACGAGGGAGCGACACGTTTCGTTGAAGACGTCGATCCCCTTCTCGCGGATCGCGCCCGTGCCCGCGAGACCGAGCTGCTCCTGCGCCAGCGCCTCGATGGGCAGTCCGTGGCAGTCCCAGCCGAACCGACGCTCCACGTAGTGTCCACGCATCGTGTGGTAGCGCGGCACGATGTCCTTGATCGTGCCCGCCAGCAGGTGCCCGTAGTGCGGCAACCCCGTCGCGAACGGCGGGCCGTCATAGAAGACGTACTCCTTCGCGCCCTTTCGCTGCTCCAGCGAGCGACGGAACACCTGCGCCTCTTCCCAGAAACGGAGGATCCCCTCCTCCATCGACGGGAAATTCACTTTGTTGGATACCGGTTCAAACATGGCGAAGCGAGGGAGGTTAGGGACCCCGCCCTCTACTTTCAAGCCAATGCTCCGCCGGGACTTTCGCCTGTTTTCGCTTGCCCCCTGCGGGCTTGCCCGCAGGAGCAAAAGTTTTCCGGCTACCGGGACAAGATGCAACCCTGCGTGATCCGGCCTTCCGCGTCAACGGCGCGCGGCTTTGCGGCGCTTGCGGGCGGCGAATTCGGGGGCTTCCTTGACGCAGAGTCCGAGGATGCGCAGGGATTCGCGGAAATATCGCATGCTTTCGTTTTTCAGTTCCGCGGGCGCGGAACCAATGTCGGACCAGCCCGGCAGCGACAGATCATTCGGGTCGAGCGCAACCTGATCCCAGTTATGGAACAGACGCCCCCATTCACTTTGGAGGATTTCCCGCACATAGTGCTGGTGGGTCGGATACCAGAACGAATCGTGGTAGGCGACGCTCGCGAGATACGACCACGGCGCGAGCACCGTCTTCAGCGTCCATTCAATCGGCTTCTTAAGCGGCCCCCAATAGATGAGATGCTGCATCTTGCTGGCGAAAGTCATCTTCTTGAACGGGCCGACGAAGTTCCAATTTTCCTTCGCCGCCTCCTCATCGCCCACCAGTTCGATCTCGCGAGGATCGCCGCACCCGAGGCCCCGTTCGTGCGCCAGGCGCACGAACTTCAAATCGCGCAGCGGGTCCATGCCCATCAGCTTCGCCGCGGTCGCGTCGATTGCGACCTGGTCGGACGACGCGAGGATGACATTCTTCACGTGCGGCACCATGCAGCGGGGGCCCGGGCCGTCGCCGGCGAACGTGCCGTCCATCACGGCGAACACGCCCGTGTGGATCTTTTTCTGGATCATCAACAGGTCGACCAGCGTTTCGTGAATGACGGGATGCGTCCAGTGGCGGCGCTCGTTCAGCAGGCCGCCGAATGCGTTCTTCATCGCGCCCGTGGTGGTGGTGAAGATATGCGTCTTCACCGTCGGCAGGTGGAGGATGTTCTCGCCGATGAACCGCTTCGGGATCATGAAGCCGTCGGGATAGACATCATTCAGGCAAAGGAACTTGTCCGCCAGGTCGCCCACCGCGTCGCGGATGTGGATCCACTCGTTTTCCGGCTCGTAGAGGTGGATGTTGCGGAGCCCGTGGGCGTCGGTGACGTTGACCTGTTTGTTCTCGCGCTCGCCGAGGCGTGCGTCGATCACCACCGTCCGGTTGTGGCAACCGTGGATGAGGTCCTTCCGGTAGCCGTCCCGCTGCATCGCCCGGATCACACCTTCGAGCTGCCATGGGGTTGTCGAACTACCGGGATAAAAGAAGTGCCACGAAATGTTGATCTTAAGCGCTGTATCCTTGTCCTTCGGCAGCACGTCCTGGTACCCCGCCAGATTCATCAGGCGGTGATAGTCCTCCAGCACCGTGCCCGGCGTGGTCTTCAAGATTGCAACTTTAGAGCGGCTCATGAGAGGCGAATATACACCAAATAGGATTCGCGGCAATCAGGTGCGTGACCAGCGTTTATTCCGGTCAATTTCATCAACGGAGAATTGTCCGCGGAAGCGACGCCGGAATTGAGGGGCATCCACGAGTGCAAACCGGGACCCTTCGTCCGAATAATTCTGTAGACGGGCTACAACCCAGTCCTTCAGAGAGAGCTCCTCGCGAAGGGATTGTAGCCTTGCTTGTTTGATCATCGAGTCCGGAATGTTCACGGTCAGACGCATGGCGAAACTCTAGCACACAATAACGCGTGAATAAACACCATCGAATGCTGAAGATTCAAAATCAACGTATGCGTCCTCTCAAAAACCATTTCTCCGCGCTCGCGCCCCCGGCTTGCCCATCGCCCGGCATTCGCTATGCTTCCGGGCATGAAACTGGATCGTGATCCGTTCTTTGAGCAGATGGCCATCGCGATCAAGCGGGGGCAGGTCGCGCAGTACTTCTTCGCGGACAACCTCGAAGGCTATTTCGAAGGCCACACGCATCGCTACGCGCAGGGCGCGGGCTACATTCTCAAACGCCGCGCGCTGTATCGCGATTTCCTGAGCTGGAGCGGAGAACGCCTCAACGACCGCGAGGCGGCTGAGGGCGCGACGCTCTTTCCCTATGGCGTGCGGCACCAGCACGGGCCAAGCTGGTGGGACGAGTTCATGCTGCTCCGCAAGCGAAAGGCCGTCGCGCTGCGCGTCTACAGCCGCCGACCGCAAAGCCTCGCGCTGGCGCCCCTGCTCGCGCTGCGCCGCGAGCACGTGGTTGTCTATCCGGGCGACGGCGCGATGCTGATCAGCAACCCGGAGCGCTCGCTGCACATCGCGGTTAGCTCCAGCCAGCCCTTCAAGCACGACGGCAGCACGGATCGCGACGGCCTGTTCGCCCCGATTTTTCGCACCCTGCAGGACGAGACGGAATTCACCCTCTACCTCGCTTTCGGTCGCGACGCGGAACGCGCGCTCGGCCAGGCGCGGCGCTTGCGCGAGGAGGACGGCGTACGCCACCACAAGCAGGCGATTTTCGACCTCCTGACGCGCAGTACGCTGTTTACCAGCAACCCCGACTACAACCGGGCGCTGGCGTGGGCCAAGTTGAGCAGCCTCTTCATGGTCACCGAGGAATTCGGCAAGGGCATCTGGGCCGGCCTGCCCTGGTTCAAGGACAACTGGGGCCGCGACACGTTTATCGCGCTGCCCGGCACCCTGCTCGCCGCCGGGCTGTATGACGACGCGAAGGAGGTCATCCGCAACTTCGCGAAGTGGCAGATGACGGACCCCAAATCGGAGGTCTTCGGCCGCGTCCCCAACCGCGTCGCGAGTCCCACGGACATCATCTACAACACGACGGACGGCACGCCGTGGCTGATTCGCGAAATCGGGGAATATCTCCACTACACGGGCGATCTCCCGTTCGCGGAGGAAATCTTCCCGATGGTTAAACTGGCCATTGAGGGCGCGCTCAAGAACCACGTCGACGCGAAGGGCTTCCTCACCCACGACGACGCGGACACGTGGATGGACGCGCGGATCGAGGGCAAACTCCCCTGGTCGGCCCGCGGAAACCGGGCAAATGACATCCAGGCGCTTTGGCATTGCGCGCTGCTCGTCGCCGCCCGGCTCGCGGAGCTGAAAAAACAAAAGGCGCTCGCAAAGAAATGGCGCGACCTCGCCGCCAAACTCAAAAAGAATTTCGCGCCGCTGTTTTGGGATGCGAAGAAGAAACAACTCGCGGACCGCGTGCGCGCCGACAACTCCCGCGATTTAAAACCGCGGCCCAATCAACTGATGGTCCTCACCATTCCGCTGGACGACGAGGGCTTGCTGGATGAAAAGACCGGCGAGCGCGTCCTGGAAAACGCCGTGGGCGAACTGCTGTTCCCGCACGGCATCTGCTCGCTCAGCCCCGCCCACCCCTACTTTCATCCGCACCACCACCGTGACGAGCAGTGGCACTTCGACGCGCCCTATCACAACGGGAACATCTGGGGCTGGAACGCGGGTTTCGCCATCACCGCGCTCTGTCGGCACGGCCAGCCGGAACTGGCGTGGAGTCTCGCGGCCAACCTGACGGACCAGATCCTCAAACTGGGGTGCCGGGGCGGGATGAGCGAACTGGTGGAAGCACTGCCCGACGCCAAGGGCCGCCTGGTCCTCTCCGGCACCTGGCAACAGGCGTGGAGCACGTCGGAATTCGTGCGCAACGGCTACCAGGACTTCAGCGGCTTCCAACCGCGCCTGCTCGACGGACTCCTGCGACTCGCGCCGAATGTTCCGGCGGCGTGGAGCAATTTCACCGCGACCTATCCATTCGGGCGCGACGGGCGGCTCCACGTGAATTTCACGCGCCAGCACGGCAAGGAAGTATTCCTCATCCAGCTGGAGGGGCCCACCACGCCACTGGATGTGGAATTAGTGCACACCACCGTCTCCCAACGGTTCACCATCCGGCAGGCCGTGAAACATGGCGACACCCTGATGATCGTCATGGACGACAGCACCGCCACCGTCGGCCTCAACGGCCAGTGGGCCGGCAAGCCCGTCAAAGCGGCGAAAACACCGCAGCCCAAGCCGCTCACCTTCGCCAAAATTCCCGCCAAGGCGAAATTCAAGACGCTCGCGGAACCGCATTACCTCCAGAAAATCATCGAGGCGGGCCAATTCGAATAAGCCCCGCGCTTTAGCGGCTTGCGGCGCGGTACGCATCCCAGCGCGCACGGGCATCGCGCAGACGCGCACCCGCGGCACGGAGCGTTTCCTCCTTCTTCGCGAAATGGAAACGGATCATCGGCGCCACGGGTTCACGGAAGAAACTGGATCCGGGCACACCCGCCACGCCGCCGTGGGCCGCGAACCACTCCGCGGCGGTGCGGTCATCCGGGAAACCCCATTCGGATAAATCCACCAGCACATAATAGGCGCCCTGCGGCTCCGAAAAGCGGAGGCCCGCATCGCGCAGCAACCCGAGGAACCACTCGCGCTTCGCCGCATAGCTGGCGCTCAATTCCTCGTAGTAGCTGTCGGGGAAATTCAGTGCCGTCACGGCCGCCTCCTGCAGCGGCGCGGCGGCGCCGACGGTCAGGAAGTCGTGCACTTTCCGTGCCGCCTCGATCACACGCGGAGCGGCCTGCACATAGCCGAGGCGCCAGCCGGTGATCGAGTAGGTCTTGGAAAGCGAGTTGCAGGTGATCACCCGATCCGCCAGCCCCGGCAGCGCGGCGGCATACACATGCCGGTGCGGCGGGTAGACGATGTGCTCATAGACATCATCCATGATCATGAACGCATCGTGCCGCTCGCAAAGCGCGCCGATGAACAGGAGTTCCTCGCGCGTAAACACCTTGCCGCACGGATTCGACGGGTTGCACACCACGATCGCCTTTGGATTCGTCGCGAACGCGGCCTCCAACTCGGCCCGGTTAAATGCGAAGGACGGTGGGCGCAGCGGCACAAAGACCGGCTCCGCGCCCGAGAGGATCGCATCCGCCGCGTAGTTTTCATAGAACGGCGAGAAGACGACGACCCGGTCGCCAGGGTTGCAGGCCGTCATCATCGCGACCATCATCGCCTCCGTGCTTCCGCACGTGACGACGAGATTGCGGTCGGGATCGATGGGCACGCCGGACCAGCGCGTAATTTTGCGCGCGAGCGCCTCGCGGAAGCGCGGCGCTCCCCACGTGATCGCGTATTGGTGGTTCGACCCCCTCGCCTCGCGCGCGAGGGCATCCGTCAATTCAGCGGGCGGATCGAAGTCGGGAAACCCCTGGGCCAGATTGATGGCGTCGTGGCGGCGGGCAATTCGCGTCATCTCGCGAATCACCGACTCGGTGAATACAGACAGGCGGCGGGCAACTTCAGGCATGCCCGCATCCTGCCCAGTCGCAAAGCACACGTCCAGCCCGCGCCGCGTCATCGTCCGTTCCCGTACTCGTTCACGTCCACCTACACGAGCCTCCGATCCGTCGGAAACCTGTACGTGAACGCGAACGTGAACGGGAGGAACGTGGGACCGCGTTTCAGTTTCCGATGCGCGCGAAGGGCTCGGTGAAGACGTCGGCGTCCGCCCACTCCTTCGGCGAGTTCCACACTTCCGCGCCCTGGGTGTCGGTCGTGGCCGTGCTGTTCGGGATGCTGTCGAGGGCGGACGTGGACCCGCCGATGATCATCACGCCCAATCCGCCGCTTTCCAGCGTGGCCCGGGTCATGTCGATGGAGGTGAGCGGGATCTTGATTTCGTAGAAGCTGTCGCGCGCGGTGTTGTGTCCCTCGGCGAGGAAGTTGCGGTTCGGCGCGTTCTGGTTGTTGCGATCATCGCAATCGCCCACGCCCCACAATTCGGAACCGCCGACATACACGCTGCCGTTGGCCACGGTGATACCCCAACCGGCGAAGGTGTTGTAGGTTGTGCCCAATTGCGGATCGCCCGCCCAGAGGTTGTCGGGCAGCGCGGTGGACATGTAGGAGGAATTTGCCCACAAATCACCGCGCATGTAGAGTTGGAAGTCAGGTGTATCCACACCCGTCCAGGAATTGCTCTTGGCCCACATGTCGCCCGTGCTGCCGCCGGGCTTGGTATTGAGCACGATGCTGATGAGATGTCCCTGGTTGTTCGATATCTTGCCGCTGGCCGCGCCGCCGGCGTTGGCCGGGTCCAGCACGTCCGTCACGTCCACGAACTGCCACGCGAGATAGAGATAATTGTCATCCCAGCACGCCCACGCATGGGTCAGATCGATGGGCGCCTCGTGCATGGTCCAGTTGCTCCCGAGCGAACGCGGGTCATCGTTGACCATATCCAGGGCGATGAGCATGTTGGTGGTCCACTCGCCGCCGGTGTTCGCGCCGTCGATGGTGATGCCCGATGAGCGATACTGCCCCTTCGTCGGATTGGTCGAATACGGCTTGCTCCCCCCCGCAATGAATCCGCCGTTCACGCTGATGCTGTAGTTGTTGCCGTTCTGGCTGTCCCACGTGGAGTTGTTCTGGGCGTCCTTCGCCTCCAACGCGTATTGGATGACCGTGCCCTCGGCGAAGCTGCCAATGTTGACCGCCCACAAGTCATTGGTCGCATTCGAGCCGGTCTTGGTCATGTTCGTGTAGATCCACGTGCCGCCATTTGCCCGGTAGAGGGCGCCCACGCTCGCCGCCGCACCGATCGGCGCAGTCTGTATGCGGATGGTCAACGCCTCGCCCGTATCCCAGGAACCAGCCGCCGGATCGGTGTTCACGTTTCCGGTCCAATTGATCTGCGCCGGCGCCGCCGTCCTGGTGAACGTGTAAATCTTCTCGTCGGTCACACCGTTCAGCGTGCCGCCATTCAGGGTCAGCGTACGGGTCTGACCGTTCGTCATCCCGGCCCCAAAGGCAAGTACCTGTCCATGGATGTAGGCGGTGGCCGCCCCACCCTGCACGGTGTAGGTGGAGGACGTCACGTTCACACCGCTGACGGAGAGGACGATATTGATGCTTTCCGCGCTGAAGTTGCCGCCGGCCGGAGTCGCGCCGACAGTGACACGGTCGCTGGGCTGGTTCAACGGCGGCACCTCGACGCGAATGCGCATAACCGCGGCGGTGTGCGGCATCGCCGGGATGTTGATGACGCCATCCACACTGGGATGCGTGGAATAAGGAGTCCAGTTCCAGAAGCCGCCTTCCACCCGGTCCGCGACATCCATCACGTAGGTCACCGCCTGACCGCCGTGCTTGGTCATATACGCCTTGCCACCGCCCATGCTCTCAATGAACAGGGCGTCCGCATTCGTGGGATTCAACCCCGCGAAGTATTCGTCGCGATCGGACTGCCCGTCGTTATCGTAATCGCTGGTCGAGGTCAGCAGGTGCGAGGGCGGCAGATTGTTCGTGATCCACGATTCCGGCACACCCAGGTCGTCGCCGGCCTTCGGTGGGATGATCTTGAGCCCGGCCAGATTGACGAAGCTGTAGGCGAAGTTGCCCCACTCGTCGGGTTGCTCTTCGTTGCCGAGGGTCGCGCTGGCGCCCAAATAGCGACCGGAAATGAACCGGTTGTCATTCGACGTGCCGCCCGTGACCATCAAGCCGGAGATATAGAGATTCGTCAGGCTGGCCGCGTTGCTCACCCCGAAAGCGGAGAGCGGTATCGCGGACTCCCAGTTGGACGCGAGGCGGTTGCTGTACCCGTAGCCGCCGAATTGGGACAGCAGGGCCCCGGCCACGGGAGCGAACGCCGTGCCGTCGGACGGCGTGGCGAATATGCCCTGGCCAAAGCTGAAGCCGTCGCCGCGGTACATGTTGAAATTGCTGTAGGAGCCATCGCCATACACATCGCCCAGCAAAATGGCCACGTTGATCGCGGGCTGGTAGGCCGTGTTGTGCAACGTATCCAGGCCCTCCGGCATGCCGCTGAACCCCCAGAGGTTGCCCGAGCCGGCATTGGCCCCGCCGCTGAGAAAGACGATGTAGGCATTGTTGTCGCTATCCGTGGGCAGCGACACCCCGGTACCGCCGACATACAGGTAGGTATCGTCGTAATTCACGTAGATGTTGCCGAAGCTGCCGAACCCGTTCGTTCCGCTCGTGGTGGCCGCCTGACCACTCGTGTCGAAGTCAAAACTGTCCGACAGGTTGTCCGGACTGCCCGGTGTGCCGATGACCGGCGAGTAGGCCATCATGCGGACACCGACTTCGCCGACGATCGCGCGGAAGTTCTGGCCGCCGTTGTTGTCCCACTTCTCCGGCGCAGTGGATTGGGCCACGAGGGCATATTGCACCACCGTGCCGTCCGGATACGGGCCGAGCGCCGCGCTCCAGATATCGTTGTTGTTGTTGGTCATCACCCAACTGAGCGACTGCTGGCTCCACGTCGCGCCGCCGTCGATGGAGTACACCATGGCCACGTTCGTCGCGATGCCCGCCGGCCACGTTTCGCTCGTGATCGTGATCGTGCTGGCGGCGGTGATGTCGCCGTTGGTCGGACTGTGCCGCGTGTTCCCGATCCAGAGATCCTCGGCCACGCTGCGCACTGTAACCTGATAGTTCAACCCGCCATTGTCGTTGCGGTTCGTCGTGATGCCGAGGGCTTCGACGTAGTAGCGCACAAGGGTGCCCGCCGGGAACGTGCCGAGGTTGAGGTTATACCAGTTGCCGCCATCCGAGCCCCAATCCGCGTTCAACGTCATGTTGGTGATCGTCCACGTCGTGCCGTTCGTGGAGTAGCCCACTCGCACGGCGGTCAATGTGTTGGACGGACCGGCCTCGGCATTCACATAGAGCGGATCGAGTTCGGTGACATCGCCATCCACCGGGAAACTCTGCACGTTGCGCACCCAGGCGCCCACCGGCTGCAGGACCGTGATGCTGAAGTTCTGGCTGTTGTTGTTGTCCCACTTCTTGTTGCCGTCCGCGTCCGCGATTTCGATGAAATATTTGATCACCGTGTTCGCAGGAAACGTGCCGAGGCGGGCATTGAACCAGGTACCGCCCTGACTGGCCCAATTCGTGGGGCTCATATTCAGGATGGTCCACGTGGTGCCGCCGTCCGAGCTGTAGCCCACCTTCGCGCTGGCCACCACGCCGGTCGGCCCGGCCTCCGTGTTCACAAAAATGACATCGGTCGCCGTGGCCGCGCCATCCGCCGGCGAATTGTGCGTACCGCGCACAAACATTTCGGGCGTCGGAATACCGGCCACATACACCTTGGTCTCCTTGCCGCTCATCGAGAAGGAAATGCGTCCGCCGCTAACCGTGACCTTGTCGGACGGATTCAGTGCGTTGACGAATTCCGTGCCATCCGGTTTGCTGACCGTCGGGTTGATGGACTTGTTGCCGTCCAGCAGGTTGAGGGCGACCAGCGCCTCCTCGTTGTCGTAAATACGACTGAACGCATACGCCCCGTCCGACCACTTCTCAGCGAAGGAGCCGCGCGTGAGACTCTTGTGCGCGGCCCGGGCCTGGTTGAGCGCCTTGATGTGCTGGTACAGGGGCGCACTCGTGGCCGCCAGTTTGTTGCCCTGCGCCGGGCCGGGTTGGAAGCCCCGGTCAAACATCGTCTCGCGCTGCCAGTCGCCGTCATCGGGATTGTCCGGCGTGCGATTGCTGCCGTTGTAGTGGCCGCCCTGGTCAAACGCATGCTCCGTGCCGTAGTAGAGGCAGGGCACCGGCGTGCCGAGGTAGAGGAAGCTAAGCGCCGGGCGCAGCTTCCACACGTCATTACCCGTGTCGCCGCCGTTCATCAGCGCGATGCGGTTCACGTCGTGGTTGTCAATGAACGCCACCAGCCGGTCCGCGCCTTCGCCATACATGCTGCGGTTGTTGAGCTGCTGGGTGAGCTGGCTGGGATGCTGGCCGTCCACGAACACGCTCTTGATGTTCTGGCTCAGCGGGAAAAACAGCGCGGAATTGTAGGAATAGCCGGGATCTTTGCAGTAGCTCGCCAGCGCGTTGTTGTCGTAGGTGAACAACTCGCCAAAGAGGATGAAGTCGTTCTTGCCGCGGCTCGCCGCGTGCTTGCGCATGTCGTCAGCCCACTTCTTGCACCAGTTGTATTCCACATGCTTGATTGCATCCACGCGGAACCCGTCGCAATCCGTCGCGTCGATCAGGTTCTTAAACGCCAGATCGAGCCATTGCTGGATCTGCGGATCCTCGGTCTTCAAATCGTCCGTGCCCTTGAACTGGCCCAACAAATTTTCCGGCGAGCAGTCCCAGCAGTTAATCGTGCCGTTGTTGTGGAAGTGGCTCAGCTCCGTGAACGGCGCTGCGTGGCGGCGGCCGTCCCACCAACCGTGCGTGCCGTTGCCGTTCGGCCAATACTGCTTGTCGTCGTTCTGGCTGTTGCCCCAGAGCCCGTTGAGGTCCGCCGTGTGGTTGATCACCACGTCGAGAATGACGTAGATGCCGCGCGCGTGGCAGGCGTCGATGAGGTCCTTGAGTTCCTGGAACGTGCCGGAGGTCGGATCGGTCCGGAAGAAATCCGTCGGGTGATACATGTGGTACGGCGTGTAGTTCGTGTCCTTCCCCTGCGCGTTCATCTGCACACCGGAAATCCAGACGGCGCGAACGCCCATGCCGGAAAGGTAGTCGAGGTTGTCCTTCAGCCCCTTCCAGTCGCCGCCGTGGTGGTAGTTGCGGTTCTGCGGGAAACTCTTGCCCTCGACATACCAGCCGTTGCGGTTGATGCCGGCGGCGCCCGTCGTGTTGTTGTTCGGATCGCCGTCCGCAAAGCGGTCGGTGAACAACTGGTAGATGTTGATGTCGCGCCAATCCTGCGGGCTCGGGAAATATTGGAAGTTCGGGTTCTCGGCAATCCGGGAGCGCAACCCGTAAACCGTGTCGCTGGCGCCGTAGGGGAACTGCCCCCAAGCCACGGCCGTGAAAGCCAGCATGCCCACCAACGCCCAACCAACCGTAGCTTTTTTCATGCTCATACTCCCTAAAAAAACAATCAACCTGAACCCAATAATCGGCTGTTGTAACGTTTTAGTAAAGCGTTTTTACTGTATAATGTTAAATAGTTGCTAATTCCTTTCGTTGTTCACATTACGACTTTGAAGCGGCCGATTTCAGGCTAATGCGTGCTCTTCCAGCACAGAGCGACTGATCGCGCTCGCGGTCGCGGCATTGGTCGATTCGAGGATGACGGGCGGGGCGAAGCCGGCTTCCCACGCTTCCTTCCAGCGCAGCGCACAAAGACACCAGCGATCTCCGGGTTTCAACCCCGGGAACATGGCCTCCGGATGCGGCGTGCTGAGGTCGTTTCCCCTGCTCTTCGAGAAGGCCAGGAAGGCCTCCGTCACCTGCACGCAAACGGTGTGCTGGCCAATATCCTCCGGGCCGGTGTGACAAAATCCGTCGCGATAAAATCCGGTCCGCGGATTGTAGCAACAGGGTTGCAGCTCAGTGCCGAGCACATTCTTTTGTTTCATGAAGCATCTCCGCCGCGACTATACGCCACCCGACCAGCGACGCAACCCGGGCCGTCACTATTGCGCGCGCAGCGGATGCCAGGCATCCACGCCGTTCGAGGGATCAAACACACGCAGGGGCTCCCGCCGCTCAACGTGGCCGTCCGCGAAAATATAATTCGCCGCGCCGCGGTGGCGTTTGTGCGCCACGTCGGTCACATCCGCCGCGCTCCCCCAGAAGTTCGGCATGAGGTGGTCCGCGGCGCTTTCGTTCTCCGCGAAAAGTATGGTCGCCGCCGGACGCGGCACGTCGTCGCGATAACGCCATGTCGCGGGCTTGCCCTCGTAATCATCGTCCGGACCAAGTTCAAAATATACGTTCAATCCATAACTCAGAAAGCCGCTTCGTGCATCCGTTGGACAGTGATAGACCCCGCGCAGCAGATTGGTCCACCGCTGGTCGTTCGATCCGAGATACTGGGCAAGCAGGCGCGCCCAGGTCATTTCATTGTGGGCGAACGCGGAGTGCTGGCTGCGCGGATAACGCCCGTCGCGTTCGTCCGCGTACAACATCGCGGCGATGCCCAATTGTCGCATCTGGCCCGCGCATTGCGATGTGCGCGCCGCTTCCCGGGCGTTTCCCAGCACGGGCAGCAGCAACCCCGCCAGCACGGCGATGATCGCGATCACCACCAGCAGTTCAATGAGGGTGAACGCGCTGCGTCGCTTCGGGGGCGCGGCCGGATGGCCGCGCCCCCTTGCGTGTGCATGACCGTCAGGGATCACGGAATGCGGCGCATGCGGAAGACCTTGCCCGCGCCATCCGTATCCATGAGCACGGTGGACGAACCGTCCATGTCCACCGGCACATTGGTGACGACGTTCCACACTGTGGAGGTGACGGAGGTCGCCCACTCCATCGCCCAGTTCGTCGCCGCGGGATCCCACTGCAACGCCACCTTCATCGCGGCGCCGAGGACCGGACGTCCATCCCCCACATTCGTGAAGTTCAGGACGAAGGGACCCGTGCTGGAATCCGGCACTTCATTCGAAGTCACCGTATCCACCAGATAGGCCTCGAACGTCGCCGTCAACGGATTCGTGCCCGGCGGAGCCGAAACGCCGGGATGGAACATCATGCCGTTCCACATCCGGGCGGCGGGAGAACCCGCGGTGCCATAGATCGGCTCCCACGCTTTCGGCGCGGATGCGCTGTAGCGATAGAAGCCCAGCTCGGGCGAGCCCGACAACTTACGAATCCACATGGCGGTATTCGGCGGCAGCGGATCCGTCACAGCAGCCATCACCCACCCATACCGGCGGCTGAAGGAATAACCCTGCGCGCTGGGATCCAGGTTCGCGAACCACGGGTCCGCCGGGTCGAAGTTGTCCGCCGGGTTGCTCGCCAACAACGGCGTCAACTGCGGCACCTCCGGCGGCATCATCACCTGCATGCGCCCCTGATCGTCATTATAGGAGAACATCGGCATCGCCATGTCCCCCTGCATCGAAACCGTCGTCAACGTCGCCGCTCCAACCGAGAGCGGCAGACCCAATACACACAGCAAACGAAATTTCATCGAAAAACACTCCTCCTGGACAAGAATTGGAACAACGCAACGCCGCCAAACGGGCGGGTTGCATAAAACCGGGCCCCCAGGGCACGGTCAGTGAGAACGAACCGGGATCAGGCGTTCGTTCGAGGAGGCTGGCGTTCCGGCTGGACCGGCATGCGATCGCACGCGGAAAACACGAGGGGACAGCGGTGCAGCGGATTCAGGGCGTGGAGCCAGCCCGGTGGTGCGTCGACAATCCAATGCAGGCGGGGCGCGCTATCCGGCGCCTGGAAGTCGGCTTTCTCTTCCACCTGCTGCTTTTTGATCGCCGTGCACATTGGGCACGGATGCTCGCCATCAAACGTCATCTCCGCCGCCTCCGCGAAGGAGCGGTCCTGGCTGTAGCTCACCAACATGCCGGTCCACGCCATCACCTGCAACACGGGCAAATGCGCGTTCGACACGCACAGGAACGCCAGCAACAAAAGGATGTCGACGACGCGACGCATGGGATGAACAGTAACAAGGAATCGTGTGCGTTCCAGCGGATTCCGCCGAATAGAGTCGTCGGGCGATCATCCCGTGCTTATTAACCGTTTCGTCCAGACCCTGTTTGGGTGGTCCGGGCGCTCCGCGCACGGAAAACGCCGCGCGGAGCGCGGCGTCCAC